>NZ_JBWDTL010000001.1:0-203539 GCF_056312395.1 Pseudomonas sp. C7.1
TGCCGCTGACCGAAAACTGACCCAGTAGAGGCTGTTCTGCCGACTGAAAACTGACCCAGGTGTTCAACTGCTTCTGCTCAATTTCTGAGCAGGAGAACACAGGGTGATCAGTATGGAAATGATGGGCAAAATTCGCCGGATGTATTTTCGCGACAAGCTGTCGCTGCATGAGATAACCAAGCGCACCGGGTTGGCGCGCAACACCATTCGCAAATGGGTCAGAGCACCCGAGGCGAAGCAGCCGGCGTACCAGCGCCGGGCGGTATTCAACAAGCTCAGTGCTTTTCACGCCACGCTGGAGCAGGCGCTGAAGGCCGACTCGCTGCGTTCCAAGCAACAGCGGCGCAGTGCCAAGGCGCTGTTGGCGCAAATCAAGGCCGAGGGGTACGACGGTGGCTACAGCCAGCTCACCGCGTTTATCCGTGCCTGGCGCGGGGAGCAGGGCAAGGCGTTGCACGCCTTTGTGCCGCTGACCTTTGCGCTGGGCGAGGCGTTTCAGTTCGACTGGAGCGAAGAGGGTTTGCTGATCGGCGGCATTTACCGGCGTATGCAGGTGGCGCACCTGAAGCTCTGCGCCAGCCGTGCATTCTGGCTGGTGGCTTATCCGAGCCAAGGCCACGAGATGTTGTTCGACGCGCATACGCGCTCGTTCAGCGCCTTGGGCGGCGTGCCGCGCCGGGGTATTTACGACAACATGAAGACGGCCGTCGACAAGGTCAATAAGGGCAAAGGCCGCACGGTGAATGCGCGTTTCGCGGTGATGTGTGCGCACTACCTGTTCGACCCGGACTTCTGCAACGTCGCCTCGGGCTGGGAAAAGGGCATCGTCGAGAAGAACGTGCAAGACAGCCGGCGACGCATCTGGCTCGACGCCCAGGACGGCCAATTTCACTCCTTCGAAGAACTCAATGCCTGGCTCGGCCAGCGCTGCCGCGCACTCTGGAGCGAGCTGGCGCACCCGCAGTACGGCGGGCTCAGTGTGGCCGAGGTGCTGGAGTTGGAGCGGGCCGAAATGATGCCCATGCCCACGGCCTTCGACGGTTACGTCGAGCGTGCGGCGCGGGTTTCCAGTACCTGCCTGGTCAGCGTGGGGCGCAACCGCTACTCGGTGCCCTGTGAGCGCGCCGGCCGGTGGGTCAGCAGCCGCCTGTATCCGACCCGGATTGAGGTGGTGGCCGATGACCTGTTGATTGCCAGCCATGCGCGTTTACTGGATCGCGACCAGGTCAGCTATGACTGGCAGCACTACATCCCGCTGATTGAGCGCAAGCCCGGCGCGCTGCGCAACGGCGCGCCCTTTGCCGATCTGCCAGCGCCGCTGCGTCGGCTCAGGCACGGCCTGGGGCGGCATGCCGGCGGTGACCGGATCATGGCGCAAGTCCTGGCCGCCGTACCGGTCGCCGGGCTCGATGCGGTGCTGGTGGCTGTTGAGCTGGTGCTTGAGAGCGGCAGCCTGAGCGCCGAACACATCCTCAATGTCGTGGCGCGGCTGACATCGAGCGAACCGCCGCCCACCGTCGAAACCCACTTGCCGCTCAAGGAAGCCCCCGTCGCCAACACGGCGCGCTACGACCTCCTGCGTAGCCATGCCGAGGAAATCGGTCATGCGTGATCTTATGGCTGAACTCAAGGAACTGCGCCTGCACGGCATGGCCACTGCCTGGGCGGAGTTGATCGCCCAGGGCGAGTCGGCAACGGCGTCCTCCAGATGGTTGCTCGAACACCTGCTGCAACAGGAGCACACAGATCGCGCCATGCGCTCGGTGAGCCACCAGATGAACATGGCCAAGCTGCCGATGCACCGCGATCTGGCCGGCTTCGACTTCAGCTCCTCCAGCGCCGACGCACGCCTGATCAAAGAGCTGGCCAGCCTGGCCTTTACCGACACCGCCCAGAACCTGGTGCTGATCGGCGGACCGGGCACCGGCAAGACCCACCTGGCCACCGCGCTGGCCGTGTCCGGCATCACCCTGCACGGCAAGCGCGTGCGCTTCTACTCCACGGTTGACCTAGTCAATCTGCTGGAGCGCGAGAAGCACGACGGCAAGGCCGGGCGCATCGCCCAGGCACTGCTGCGCATGGATCTGATCATCCTCGACGAGCTAGGGTATCTGCCCTTCAGCCAGGCCGGTGGTGCTCTGCTGTTTCACCTGCTGTCCAAGCTGTACGAACACACCAGCGTGGTGATCACCACCAACCTGAGCTTCGCCGAATGGTCGAGTGTGTTCGGCGACGCCAAGATGACCACAGCCCTGCTGGATCGGCTGACCCACCACTGCCACATCGTCGAAACGGGCAACGAGTCCTACCGCTTGCAACACAGCAGCTTGGCGGCCCAGGCGAAGATCAAAGCACGCGAACGAAAACCTAAGGGCGACCAGCGGCCGGAGGACGACGAGCCGTTCTGAGCATGTCGAGAGGGTGACCTGCTGCATGACTGCATGTGGCAGGTCTTAAACAACTGAACTGGGCTATCGACGGAGGGGGGATTAAGAGCAGCTGCGCTGATAGACTTATCCACAGTTGCTGATGCAGAAATCAGCAATCCGCCCTGGGTCAAATTTCAATCGGCAGGGTGGGTCAATTTTCCATCAGCGCCAACATTATGCACACCATTTGTGGATAACTCTGTGCGTAGGTTCCCACCCACTGCCCCCCATCTAGCCTCAACTGAAATGATCATTCTTTAACCAGGTTTTGTTTTCGCATGCGAAAACAAAACCTGGGTTTGCTCGGCCCGGAAAAGCTACAGATTTCTGCGAAGCGAGGCATCTGACACCGCCTAAAGGGAATGAAGATAGGCCCATCGAATTCATTCCCGGATTGTCAGAGGGTTTCCAGATGAGCACTCAAGCACAAGCTTTTCAGCATCAGACTGATGCAGCAGCCAACCTCAAGCCTGTTGGTTTTGAAATGCCAGGCAGCATCCCTGGGCTGCCAGTCCTGGACCCAGCTCGGCCGCTCTTGAACCATGAACAAGAGATTGCGCTTGGATTCCGGATCAAGATGCTCAGCCTACGCCTACTTGGTGCAATGGCAGCGGATTGCGGCGTTGTAGAGCGACTGGCTCATAACATTCTGGCGGCGATCACCTCTTCCGATAATGCGGAACGATCGGCCCAGATGATTAACATGAACGGCCGCTGGATTCGGATCGGAACCGTTCCGAATCATGAGTTCGCAGCCGGCATTCGCGACAAGGTGAATAACATCCTTGCTTGCCTGGCTGACGTTCGAGCAAATGCCTCGTGCAACGCAGAAACCGATCTGTTTAATACATGCGCTATAGAGGCGCTGCGTTCAGCACTATGCGAAATTTTGCCTTACGACTACCTGTTGAACCAAGCATCCTCGGAGTTCAAGGCCCGTTGCGAAGAGATGAACAAGCGTTGCCGAGATTTGGTGCGATTCGTTGCCTCAGAACTACGAATCAAGCCTCGTGCTGCACATCGAGTGGTATGTTGGAACTGGGTCTCCCCTACCCTCTATGCGGCCTGCCTGCACGCTGGTGGCTATGAGGCTAGCCTGTTCCCCGCAAAAGCTCGCAAGGCCTTCCGCGAAGCGCTTATTGACCACCAGAAGGGACTCATTGAGCTAGCCAGCAATGCTGATGTGCCAGTGACTCAAATGCTCCAGTCTTGGGATGATTTCTGGCTGACGAATCGTGACCTGGATGCCAGTGTTGCGTCCTTTGCCGCCGCGAACGTCCGGATGGTTGAGACTATCGCTCGTGACTATCGTTTTGCTGATGATATGTCCGCAGTGCGATCTGCTGGGCAATTCGGGTTGATGAGGGCAATACAGCGATTTGCGCCCGACATGGGATTGCGATTCTCAACCTTCTCCACGACCTGGATTCGCCAAAGCATTTTGCGTGATCTGGCGAAACAAGACCTAATTCGCCTACCTGAGGGGTCGCATTCCCAGTTGGCGGCGATCAGGAGCTTGCTGCGAGAAACACCTAACGCGTCGCATGAAACCCTTTCAGCTGCCACCGGGCTCGGCTTGGAAGATGTCGCGAACCTGGTGTACTTCGTGAATTATCGAAATGCTGTGTCGATGGACAGTGCGTTCACTTCGGAATCAGGCGAAGCCGAAGGTATCCATGATCATGTCGCGGACGAGAATGGGGATTTTGTAGAAGACCTGATTGTTGAAGATACGGCTGCGTTTGTGAGCGATGCCATTGGTAAGGTGCTGAACGATCGCGAGAAAACGGTGTTGCTGCATCGCTACGGTATTGGTGGTGCTGAGCAGAAGACGCTCGTGGAGCTGTCAGAACAGTTCAGCGTCAGTATTGAGCGGGTCCGCCAGATCGAGTTGAAAGCCATCCAGAAACTACGGGAGAGCGATCTGGCCGACGCATTAGCGGACCTGTGGTAACTGCTTACACAAGCTGAGTGGTCTGCCACCTGGTTGAATGTACTCTGAGGGATAGCATGAGTTCTGATTACGCAGCTGTTGTCTGTCGAACCAGCTCTTTAGCTTTGATCTTTTGCCTCAAAGACGCCAGAGGGGATTCGAGCACAAGAGCAGCCACCTCCGTAACACCCTCGAAATCACCGACCATTGCCAGGTCTTGTGCAATAGAGAGATTCACTCCCGCCATTGGACAATCTTCCAATGGCGCCTCCAGAGTGGCAGGTGTTTCGGCACTGGCAGAAGAGGACTCAATTTCGTCTTGTAAATCTTCGATTGGTTCTTGAACCCGCCGAATAGCTGAGTCGGGGGCCCCAAGCTTCAAGTTATAGGGATTGAAGGCAAGACCTTCATTTTGGCCGGCATCCGGTTCGTTTGCCCCCTCATGATGGACCGCAATATTCGCTCGCTCTTGAAGCCGGCCAAACCAGAGAAGAAAAACTGCCCCAATGATGATAACGGCACCCAGCAGGCCCATCGTTACAGAACTCACTTGATCACTCCGGAAAAGAGAATCGGTGCTCTGACACAGACACCGAGAAATTATCTTATGACCATCTTAAAGGAGTTTGCAGATGGCTAACGCTCAAACGAGTGGCACTTTTAGTGTGCCCATAAATCTCAATGGTGTTCTTCAATTTGAACATATTCCAGGCTTATCGGTAGCAGATGCTCAGAGCCTCGTAATGCGAGCGTTCGAAATGGTGTTGAGCACTGGGCATCTGATCTCGGATTCCAGCGAGGCCAGGTTCCAGTTTCAGGGCGAACTCTGGCAGGACCAAGGCGCGGCAAATGTAGGTGATCTTCGTATCGAGGTTCAGCACAACCATTACGAGAGCATTTCAGGGGCATCGGTAGCAATTGCCCCTCCAGTTTCCGACATCGAGCACGCCAGTAAGCGCTGCCGGCTTACGGCATACGTAAGCCCAGATGGCGCCTACATCACTGCAAGATCACCGATCAACGAGAGTGAGCGGGTTGTTTGCATGGTGAACATTTCTGATGGAGACCTTGCTTGCCACGTGATGGACCCTACAACCCATGAGGGGCTGGCCGATGCGATGGAGCCGGCTATCAGTATCGCTTACCCCAATATGTGCATTTCGCTGAACTAACGCTAGTTTTGATGCCTTGCGCAGCACTATTAGGAGTATCAGGCCTTTAGGAATCACCACATGCAACTCAACTTGACTCGCCGTGGCTTCATGAAGCTATCCACGGCAGCTGCTATTGCCAGCGGGGCAGGCCTCGGCGTCAAAAGTGAGAAGGCAAGAGCCTTTGACGCCAGTATCGCGACCCTCTTGTCGATTGATCCTGCAACACTCGAATACAAAGTATTCAGCTCCTGTTGCTACTACTGCACCGACTATTACATTGTTTCCCACTATCAGCCGGTGGTCCTGTGCGAGGTCATTAAGGGCGGAGGTGATGCGGCGATGGGCAGCGACACGGGCAGCATTCTTTCTACAGGCACGGACAACAACGACTACACATCGATGCAGGTCAGGCTTTGGGAGATACCTGACTGGGCCGTGGATATGGCAATGATGTATCAGGGCTGCAAAATGTGCGGTGTTGATGCTGCGCGCCAAGAAGCGAATCCGAGTATGGATAGCAAGGGCGTCTGCGGCCAAGCGACAGACCAGATGATGCAGAAGGCCACGGACCAGCTTAACGAGAATCTTCCGGACTGTTTCCCCAAGCTGTTGTACACAACAGAAACTGATCCCACATGGAGCACGGGCTGTCGCGATATCACAAGAGCGTCCCAGCTATCAGCGGTCCAATGCAGTTCCTTTGCCTCTATGTTTCAAATGGACGGAAGCGAGACGTGTGTGGGCACAGAGTGGGGGCCGTTGTATCCGCGCCAGATGGCACACCACAACGACAACGCAGCAATCGCGGCCGGGGTAGCAGCCTACCGGGCTCTCCATGTCTCCCGCTTCGCAGTTGGAAGCCTGCCATTCGATGCGTCAATTTCAATTGGCAAGTTGCAGCAGACATCACCTCACGTCACAGTTGGTTTTGGCGCAGGGAGCGCAATGCTCAACAGCGGTGTTCGCATGGGAAACATGTCATTGGAGGAAATCTACACCTACGTCTGGTGGGTTCCTGTCGTTTGCTGCAAGACCTATGACGAAATCATGGGTATGTGTGAGCCGAGCATGCCTTGCTCTTGATGATTCCCCAAACGAAGAAAGGGCGCAATGCGCCCTTTTTCTTTGCATGGGTTTTCGCATGCGAAAACTTTTTAGGCCTCTGACACCAGTCAATCAGCAATATGATTTAACTGGTCTTCAAGAGGGTGAACCATGAGCAGCGTCCAAGTCTCAACGACAAATCTAATTCGTCAGTTCGCAACAACACTTGGCAATGGCTTGATAGAAGTAACCACCAAGCTCGGGCCTTCAACAGTTGGGCGGGCCTCATTTCATGAGGTTGAGTTCCCCAGAGACGAGGTGGCGCAAGCAAGATTCTTACGAGACCTGATGGATCGCAATTGCCCTGGGGCCTACGGAGTTCTCAGGGATAGCGCTGACAAATGCTTTATAGATCAGGCTGTTGCGGTGGCCAAGGCTATAGCAGAGTAGGGCAGGGCGCGGCCCTACCCGGTCTGTTACTTACTGCCATGACCATACATTCTGGCTAGCTCAGCTGCCAGTGCAACAGGGCTGCCTGACAGATTAACGCAACCGGTCGCCCGAGCTGCGTTAGGCATTGATGGTACAGCCGATGTTTCTGCATCTTGCGCCATCACAAAGGTAAGCTTGCTCTGGAGCTCCTTAACAGCAGCAGCTCCGTCATCTCCCATACCTGTGAGGATCATGACGCCAATCTTAGATTTGGTAGTTTTGTACAAGGTGCGGATCGTTGCATTTATCGAGGGATTGACGCTTTGTTGACTCGAATTGGGCATGGTGACTAACCGTCCGCCTACAACGCCGACCTGCATGTCTTGGGGTACAACAATGATGTTTCTCAGGTTGACCGCAATGCCTTCCTCCGCTGGCACCACCGTCCAAACAGAGGTAGCTTCACTCGTTCTGGCAACCAGAGAAGGAAAGGCAGCTAAGGCCATGTGCTGGACGAGGATGATGGTTATTGGCAATGACGGTAAATGCTCCAACAGTTCGCGCACAGCCTTTGGACCACCTGAGCTCGCACCGACAACCCAGATGTCATTCTTTCCAGCTTTAGAGTTGTCATCATCAGGCGAAGCAATCTTCTCAGCGAAGTCTGGAACGGCTTTGCGTATTTCTTCGACAATTTTCCTACGCCAACCACGTCTAGACCCTTCGCACATTGGTTGAAGCAGTTTGTCATTGAATATGCATACTGGCTCTTCCTGGCCGATGACCTCAGTGACTTCATCGGACTCCAATACAGCTGGATCGCAAAAATCCACAATGAGAATGTGAACCCTTGTTTTACTGAGCTCGCCACTCTCAATATGGCTCTCATCGTATGCAAGAACGTCCCCGAAAACAGGTTCAAGCAACGCAACCATAAGGTCTCGCTGACCGCTATTTGTGCTGATCACCCCAACGCGGACCTTCATACTGCTGCATCCAGGATGCGGCCGGGCAATGCTTTTGATACTGCTTCATCCAAGGCCTTAGAGTTGTAGGGCTTATTCAAGAAATAACTGACTCCAGCGTTGTAGGCACGTTCTTCCAACCCGGTTCTCGTCGTGAGCATGATGATGGGTACGATGTCGAATTCACGGCGTGCTCGAAGGGCTGTTGTAAGGCCAAACCCATCTAAGCGGGGCATTTCGAGATCGACGATTACCACGTCCGGCATGCGCTCCAGGGGCAGCATATCGAGGGCATTCTGACCATCTCGCGCAAGTGCCACGTTGAATCCACGGGCCTCAAAATGCTGAGAAAGCAATGTGCGGTAGCTGCTCGCATCATCAACAATGAACGCCAGGGGCTTCTGTTCACGACGCTGGCTCCTGATCCTGTTCAAGCGGACTTCGTATCCCTTGTCAGTCATCGTGAGGTTGTAGCGGGCCATCTCCATGACATCAAGGACCAGCACTGGCGAGCCGTCATGGATTTCAGTCTCGCCGATAACACCTTTCAGGCGCGAAAGGATACCGCCGAGCTTCTTCACATGAATCTCTGGCATCGAGCAGTCTTTATCAACTTCGATCGCGATCCGGGTATCACCATGTGAACAAAGCAGCAAAGTCGTAGAACCTGATGGCACGGACTGTAGTTTGAGATCGGGCATAGCGATCAAATCAGCCAGACTCACTACATTGTAGCCTTCACCGTCGTAATCAATGATGGCATGCCCTTTTTGGCGACGCTGTGCGTCAAGCGCGGAGCGATCCGAACTGATGATTTGAGTAATGGTGTAGCAAGGGATTGCAAACCACTGTGTGCCTGCCTTGCAGACCATCGCGCGGTTCGCCCCAATGGTGAATGGCAGTTCCATTGTAAATGTACTGCCCTTACCGACCACGGATTCGATTCGAAGTTGGCCGCCTACTTGTTCCACTGCGGCTTTGACGATATCCATGCCCACACCACGGCCACTGATCTGAGAAACTATCGTAGTGGTAGTGAAGCCACTCAAAGTGATCATATGAACCAGCTCACGATCGGTGTACTTGTCGTCGGGGCTAATCAGACCTTTCTCAAGTGCCTTCGCTCGGATTTTCTGAGGATCAATACCACGCCCGTCATCAGTAACTGTAATGCTCACAGTCTTGGCGCGGCGCAGAACCGACACTTCCAAACAACCTTGGGCTGGTTTACCAGCAGCCAGGCGTTCACTTTGAGTTTCAAACCCATGGTCGATAGCGTTCTTGAGCACATGGGTAAGCGGGTCACTTACGCGCTCCAACAGCACCTTGTCCATGATGGTGTCTGAGCCGTGGAACTCAATCTGCAATGGCTTACGGAGGGCTTGGGACGTGGTGTCAACCACCTTCTGTAATGCCTGCCGGATGTTCTTGAATGGTACGAGGCGTGAGTCCATAAGATCGCGCTGCAAGTTACCAACCAGCTGAGCCTGGTGCTTGAAGGAAGCAAGGATTGTTTGCCCTTGTTCGATAACCTCTTCGACTTCTTGAAGAATGGTTTCGATTTGAACCCCGTTCTGCACGTTCATGGCACTGAGGTGGTTGAAGCGCTCAAGCTGCAATTCCTCGCCATCGTTTTCCTGGCTAACAGTGGGGCGGTTGATGTAGCCACGCAGGGAAGAGGTGAACTTCTTCTGGCTCAGGTGGTGCAGCGATAGGCGCTCACGAATCGCCCATAGTGAAAGCATCAACTCTTCGTGCTGTGCCTGTTGCCGATGTCGAGTCGCACTTAACTCGCTTGCCATCTCAATGGAGTTTTCAAGAAGGCGTTGGTCAACTTTGATTTTCTCAGTTGTTACTCGCCGGCGTTGTGAGCTGCTTTCCTGCGTTGCATTTGCCTCTATGCGGGCAAGCATCGAGAGAACAGACGAACTGGTGATGTCTCGACGCTCTACCGAACTTTCTCGGTTCAACTGCTCTGCCAGGGTTATATTCTCTGCATTGAGCCCCGGCTTTGCCTCTGGCTCTTGGCGCTGACGTAACTCAACAACCTGGACTTTTGGCAGATCGATTGCCTTCGTGCTTACAGCTACAGGTTCTGGAGTGACTGGTACAGTTGCCTCGGGTTCAATGGCCATCGTTTCGATGTGAGGTTTTGCAACCGCTGCATTTTCCGGCAATGCCACTACATCCAAGGTTTGGCTAATTTCATCAGTAGTTTCAACTGATTCGCCGTCAGCTTGTGCCGCTCCAAGGGCTGCTTGATGCGCTTTGCGCAGGGCCTTACGGCGGCCACCTCGCGAACCTCTACGAACACCTGAACCAGTGCTCTCAGTACCGTCAGGCTGCGGATTCTCTGGCAGTGCCTTCTGCACCGTTTCTACGACCCGCGCACCAGGTGCGGCTGAGTTCGCCGCATCAAACTCAACATCTGGCTCAGATGCAGATGGGGCGGTAGGCATAGCGATTACTTCGTCTTCCTTGGAATGGCGAGCGTGAAGGTCGGTCAGATCAATCCGATTCAACTCGCAACATTCTTCGACGAAATCAATCAATACCGCAGGCCTGTTGTAGCCCCGATTAATACGGATATCTGCGGTCATGTGCTCAATCGCACTCAGGACCACACCAAGCAGGGTTGCGCAATCAGGGCCGGCCTCAATCAAGCCCGCCATTACCGCGTCAAACAACGATTCCATGTGGTGTGTCAGATCACGAATGGCATGTGCTTCTGCGATGCTCGCGGCCCCTTTGAGGGTATGCATGGAGCGCTTGATGCTTGCCAGTAACTCGGAGTCATCCAAGTTATCAAGGAATGATGCCGCGTTTGTGGAGAGGACAGGCAACACCTCACTTGCGTCATCGAGATAGTAGGTAGCCATCTCCAAGTCGTATTCAATTTCTGGCTCAGGTGCTACCGCCATGTGTGTCGGTTTAGGTGTGCTGACAAGCTGCTGAGAAGGCACCTGAGTGTTGGCATAACCAAGATCGGGCTCAGAAATTGTTTTCGCATGCGAAAACTGAGCTGCTTCCATTGGGGGTACATCTTCAACGTCCACATCAGTGCTGAAAGACGCCACGTTTGCATCCAGGCTGATACCTTGCTGGAGCATCGCCGGTGTCTTGCTAACGCCTATTGTTGAGGCTATCTGAACCCACGCATCCCCAAGCTCTGTTTCGGTAACCCAAGGGAATTCCTCCTGGTAGGCCTTAGTCTCCAAAAGTAGTTCGTGGAGCAGGGCTACATCGGCTGAGCTAAGGTGACTTTCGTTCGCCTTGTGGGCGAAAAGGTTCTGCTCAAGTGCACCAAAGACGCGGTGAAGAACTGAGCACTTCGTATAGCCTGAAACCCCGGTGAGCGTATGGACTGCAATGCATAGGGGCTCTGTCACGCAATGATCTGTGCCCACGCAGAAGTTGATCAGCGTTGCGAAGTGCTCGTCATAGTCCATTCGGGCTATGTTCATTAGCACAGGATCGCAACCTTCTGGATATTCTCGAACCGCTGGTTCCTCGATCAGGACAGATGCTTCAACCGGATCATCACGTTGGGTCGAAACCAAGGGGCCACAGACTTTAAGCAATTCATCAGTGACCGTCTTAGTGAACAGTGTGATGTCGCCTCGCGAGGCATATTCGTCCATGCAGCGCAAAACCATCTGGCACGCTTCACGAATAAGCTCTTGGGATTCGTGTTGGTTGAAGGACGGGTCGTTGACGTTGTTTGGGGCGACTTTGGCGTAGGCAGCCAAGGCTAGGCATAGCTTTACGAAATTTTGGAAGCCAACCAGTTCTGCGGCCATGGCAAGACGGGTTGAAGCTGTATGTAGGGCCTCATAGCGAGGGCGGTTATGCAGGTCAAGATTGCTCAGCACTGCATCAAAACTAGGCCGGAGCTCAAAAATCTCAATCAGAAGAGGTTCGCGAATGTCCTCTGTCTTTTGTTCCTGGGCCTGGTTGAATTTCGCCAGCAGCTCATGAGTGCTTACCTGCTGTACACGTTCAACAGTGACGCCCATATCGTGTAAAGCGGCCTCAGCCCTTTCTAGTAAGCCGGCATCAGGCGTCAGTTTTCTGATCCAGAGCGTCAAAGTACATTTCAATGGTTACAAGCGCACGAGCCGCAAGTTGCAATTGGTCGGTCTCTGCAAGCCGACCATTATCGACCAGGCCAACAAGCCCGTATGCCACACCAGAAATGAGATTCGCGATGTACTTGTTTCCCGCGAAATCGAAGGCGGAGGCTGTAGCGCTCAGGGCTTCAATACTGGTTTTCAACTGTAAATCGTTTGAGCCGCTACCAACGTGAATTGCAATCTGCTTGCGAACACCGATCAGTTCTTTCAGTGATTCCTTAACAACCGCCGTGATCACATCGGCTGACACACCCTGGATAGACAAAACGCGCGCAGCGTCATTTGCCTCCAACGAATCCAGGCGCTGATCAAGAAAAAGGATTTGGTTCTTCACTTTCTCCGTCAGATCAGTGGTGATGTCATTAGACGAATCCACAGATTTGAGTAGAGACAGCGTAAGGTTTGCGGCGGCAGCGAGTTCGTCTTCTTGAACCATTGAGAAGACATTGCCAATGACCCTCAAGGCAGTTCGACAGGCCGTAACTTGAGTGTCGAAACCGGCTGGGGTCTTAGCGCTCAAGGCTCGACCGAAGCTGATCATTGCGGTATCAAGCTGCGGTTTAAGCTCCGGTATCACATCACCCAGGTTTGCAGCATGTGTCGCATCCAGGCGCTCTTGAAGAGCTTTCAAGGCGTCTGAATCCACGTTCCTCCCAACGCCAAAGACTTTAAGTGCCGCTGTAACCGCCGCAGAGGACTGCGTAGTGATACTTAGGGCGTAGAGAATGGTACGGAAGCGTTCTACGCCAAGCGCGTCATGAGCAGCCTTCTCGCCGGCCGTAGCTTGCTTTTGAATAGCAACAGACAGCATTCGGATGTTGGACAGCGTAGTGCCGCTACTTCTGATCCCGCCCATGCCTATCACTTCAAGTAGGCACTCACCGACCCACCACGCGCAGCCGACCTCGATGTCACGAGTGACCTCTTGGAGGGAGCGGAGGGCTTTGCGCATTCGCGAAAGTGCATCTGGGCTTTGGCTACTGAGGTATTCGGCAAACCCTTGTTGGAATTCGGTAGAGGCGTTCGCAGTAATTCCGCTTACATCGAGGTCGGAGACATCGCGAAGTTGATGGGGCGGCGTGACGTATGCGAACGCGACGCTTGCAGGCAGAAGGTCTTCCCCCGCAAGCAAGGGTACTTTGCGCAGCTCGCGGATTTCGTTGATGTATTTCGCAAGGATACCTGGGCTATCTGGGGCGCCCCCAATCACCATGCCTAGATACCCAGGCAACATCATCAAGCCGCTTTGAACCGCGATTAGAGCTTGATCCTCAACTTCCGGACCAATAATCCCTTGGCGCATGTTTGAACAGACAATTTGCAGTTCCAAGGAAAGAGCAGAGCCACCAGGCGACTCTACGGTTGATAGCGCACAGTGGATTTGGTCGATGATGCCGGCCATTGCTTCGAAAGCTTCGACAGCATCATGCTTCCGATTTACAACCCACGATATTTCAGCCCCGGCCGGAGGATTGGCGTGCTCATGCCGTTTGGTTACATATGTCTCCATGGCCAGCTTTGCTTGGTCAACGGATTTGGCGATTGGAGGCCGAATCCAGGATATGTGGGCAATTCGTTGCTGGGCCATTTCAAACCTTCTGGAAAAGCGAAGCGTAGGGATTAGGAACGCGGTTGATACCGTGGGCCTTCCAGCCGGCGTCCTCTACAGGGCCAGTGATCAGGAAGCCACCAACCGGCAGCATGCTCGCGAGTCGAAAGAGGATCAGGTGCCTGGTTGGAACCTGGTAGTAAATGAGCATGTTCTGAGTAACGATAATGTCTGGCCGCGTAAAATCGAACGGGGCCTCACCAACGACATTGTGCTGCTCAAATGAAACCTTCTGGAGAATGTCGTCTCGGAATTTCACTTTACCGCCGCCTATGCAGACAGCTACGTCACTGCCAATCTCAGGATGTGGGGAATAAATACCGGCCTTCCCGTGCTGAATGCAGGTCTCTGAGATATCGGTGCCGTGAACAGCAAACCGGTCAATCCCAGCTCGTTTAAGCGATGTTGCAATGCTGTATGGCTCTTCGCCGGTAGAGCAACCGACTGAGACAATACGAGGTTCAGGCAGCACGGCGGCCAGGCTGACAATCAGGTTAATGGCGGGAATGTAGCGGAAGAACTTGGTTTCATGATTCGTTGCCAGATGCAGAAGCCGCCCCCAGGACGCCGCTGGAAGCTGCTGGCGAACCGCAAGCGCCATCAACGATTCGCTAGTCTCGCCTATTGACTTGGCAAAACTGCCAACCGCCATCTCAAAAGCATCGACACGACTTGCGTCGATTTCTATGAGGTAGCGGGCAGCCATAATGCCGGCCCAACCAGCTCGACGTTCAAGTTCAGCTACCAACGCCATTAGTTATGCAACTTCCACTGTGCAATGACGCGCGAGAGGTCTTGTGCGGTTTTGTTAACACCCTGAATTGCCGCTGCTGTTTGTTCGCTGGCAGCTGAGTTTTCGACGGCATACCGCTGAATCGTATTCATCGTGTTGTTCACCTCTTGAGACTGCTGGCGCAGGTCTTGGGTGTGATTACTTACCTCTTCAACACTGTTGTTCAGGGTCTGGGTTATCAGATTGATACTGCCCAGGGATTCTTGTGCTGTGTTCGAGCGATTGAGAAGGCTTTCGATCTCTCGCTGCGAATTATCAACAGCATGTTGAGTATCGCGGGCGGCGTCATTCATCGTGCGTAGAAGCAGTGCGATGTCGTTAACGGCGACCTTACTTTCGTTCGCAAGGCTGCTCATGGCCTCGGCAGATCGTGTGATACGTCGAGAGACCTCTGGATTGTCGATCTGCTCGGCAACCAAGTAGGCATTGTAAGAAACCAATCCCGACTTCTCGGCCACCGAGGAAACTACTTTGGCAATTCCCTCAAGGGCCTGGAAGCTTTCAATGAGGGCCTTACTCTGGTGTTGAATGCCCGAGTTATGCTGGTTGAGCAAGATGATGCCTTCGTGCACCTGGCTTACCGATTCGGTGCCGGACTGGACCTTGTGGGCCACCTCTAGAGAAACACCTTTGGTCTTGCTGATTAGGGTTTCAACATCAGAGGTGAATTGGCCAAGTTTCGTGAGCAGATCAACTACGTGCTCGATCGCCTGAAACTGTTCCGCCCTGCCACGGCCAACATCCTGGGCGGTCATTAGGGTCTGCTCAGCAGCAGCGGCCAAACCAACGATTGTGCTGTTTGCTTCATAAAGAATTTCGCGAATCCGGCCGAAAGCCGTGTTCAATTCAGAAGCAATTTCTTTGGTGGACTCCCGGTCATCCGTAAGCACTGTGGTGAGGTCACCTTTAGCCACGTGACGGATTTCGGTAACCAGTGTTTGTAGGGCATGGGTTCGATCACGCTGACTTGCCTGAATCGAATTTCCCTGGCTGTCGATGTTTTTTGCCCGTGAATCAGTCGCACGGATCACAACCACAAAGCTCATTAGCGCAACAATGATGGTGAGCAAGCCGGCACCGGCAACAACCAGAACAGAAATTGGTCGAGACTCCGACAGTGCGGTCACCGAAACTTGTAGTGCAGTTGATGCTGCGGTGATGCGATCCCGCATCTTCCAAATTTCACGTGCATGAGGGAGGTTTTCGACAGTGTTCGTTGACGACTCCAGGGTCTTCGCCAGCGCACGTTGTGTTGCCTGGGCAGCCCTATAGCTTTTCAGTAGGGGCTCTAGAATTGAGTTGTCACGAGGCAGGCTATTGCCAACGGCCGTCATGGTGCCGAGGTATTGGCCTATTGCAGTTTCAGCGGTACGAAGGCTGTCTGCGTTAACAGGTCCATTTCGGCTTATCAGATCAACTGCCTCAGACAAATCAGAATATGCCTCGCTGAGTTGTTCCTTGGCAGATTTGCTAACGCCAGAGTGCATCTGCACCAGGCGTTGGGCGTCAGTACCGTTAGCCATTGCAGTGGCAGCCTGACGCACGGTCTCTTGTACGTTCCTGGTGAAAACCTCTGTGTTGCTTTTGCTACCGGCGATTTTGGCAATGTTGGGAGTAACACTGTCCCATGACTCCTGGAACGTGCGCAAAGCGCCCTGAGCGGTCTCAGGCAGGCCAGGGATGCCTTTGACGCTATCCCCAGACCTCAACAAAGCCAGGCGTTTTTCTACTTCATCTTCAAATCCCACCATTTCCCGTGTGTACGAAGAATCTGTAGCCGCACGCTCTGATACATAAACGGCTTGTATAGCGGCTGAGTTCAGGGCGGCTGCTTCGGCCAGGTAGAAACGGTCGGCTTTCTCACCCTTGTAGTAGCTGTAACCGGCCCAACCGGAACCTGCCGCGCAAACCGCAAGAAGAATGGCCGTGATGGAAACAAATGTATTTTGGTTGCTCATTGTCAGTCCGATCAGGTCAGGTCGATTTTGTGAAGGTTTTGGTCGTTTGTAAGGGTGTACAGGTCAATCAGTGCCCAAACTCGATCAAGGGCTCGAACTGTCCCGCATAGACAAGAGCCAAATCCAAGGGGAACTGAAAACTCGGGGTCTTCCACATCACTGATGTCGCTGGTAGCAACAAACTTGACGATCTCATCGACCATCAACGCGATGCTGCCAACCTCCGGCACCTCCCGCAGAATAAGGACTGGAGCCTGTTTCTTGTTCTGGCTTTGAGTAGCAAGATTCGGAAGATTCAAGAAATGGGGGAGGTTGATATACGGGGTGAGTTCCTTGCCCAGCTTTGCAACACCCATGACCCAAGCCTTGGTTCCTGGGAGTTGAACAAGGTTGGTGGGAAGCTCAACAACCGCCTGGAGCGATGAAGAGGGGCTTAGGCAATAGGTGGCGCCGACCCTGTAGCCAACAAACCAGTTGTTTCCCAAGCTGGCATTATTCTGCATGCAATTCCTCCAGCTCGGAGATGGCCTCGGCCAGGATGTTTTGCTTGAAGGGTTTCGTCAGGTAAAGATTGGCGCCGGCAAGCAATCCTTTCTCGCGGTCAAAGGGTGAGCTCGCACTACTAAGTACAGCTATGGGCATGGTTTTGAACTTGGAGTTAGCCCGCAAAATGCTGACCAACTTTAGGCCGTCCAGCTCAGGCATTTCGATGTCAATGAAGCACGCATCAGGCTGATTGGTCTGGATTACACGAAGCGCTTCGTATCCATTGCTCGCAACGTGGACTGTCAAGCCGAGCGCTTCGAGCAGTGTCTTGCCGAGTTTCTGCATGCCCTTGGCGTCGTCTACAAGGCAGACGCTCTGGATTCGGTACATAGGGATTCCTCTTGAATAACCTAATAGTGAGAGCCGGGGCGGTGTTTTCGGCACTATTTCGAGAGGGGAGAAATTTTTATTTGGATCGTTATCTCTTTCAGCATGCGAAAACAGGAGCTGCTGCATGAGTAGGTCAAACCATCGTTCTGCATTTTCGAGCGATCCACGATTCATGGCTCGTATCGAGGCCCAGCAGCCTGACGAAGCTGGCCGGAACAAGTTGAAGCTTCCAAGCCCAGAACTGGCAAAACCTCAACCGAAGCAACCATCCAAGGCTATGACCCGACTCAAGAAGGTCCAGGCGAGGAACATGGAAAGTCGCTCCGACTCCCTTAGCTACGATGAGAAGACCGGAGCGCTAACTGTTGTACTGACAGGAGCATCATTGCTGGGTCTGAATGTAATGCTGAGAGTCTTTGACGCGAAGACAACTGGTTTGAAGAAGACCTGGCAAAAGCGGATTGAAGCTCTTCGATTGGAGAATCGCAGTACCTTTGCAGCGTGGAAGGGAGCCACAACGTGGCCGGTTTATGTTGAAGAGGTCTACGTGACCACTGAAAACCTTCTTTTAGATAACGAAAGCGTCGCGGCAGCGTGCAAACCGATTATCGACGCTTGTGTCAGGTCGGGTTTTTTACCGGACGATGATCCATCACACTTAGCTCACCCGGTGCCATTTACTGTCCGTGGAAAGGAGGGGGGCTTGATCCTCAGGTTCGTTCCCTGCAAAGAACACGGGCTGATCTCTAAGGAGGCATTGGAGTCAGCTACAACGCTCGGGCTTCAATTGCGTAGCGCATCTACTTGAACTGACTGCTTATTCCGTTAAGGTGTCGTGTATCCGATACACACCTCGGGTAATGATTCACGTGTATCCGTTTCGGGGAGCCGACCTTCTATGACATCAATGACCTTTACCCCAGAGAATGCACCGCTCCCTTGGACGGTCTTTAGCATTGACGAGGTTAAAACCGAGCTTCGTACTCTGGGCGTTGACCAGCTTGAGCCAGGCATTTGGCAGCACCGCAAACTGTTCAATAAAAGGGGCATGGACCAACTTGGCGCGAGCATGCGCAAGTCAAGGATCAATGCGATCCCGCTTGTCGTTGTCGCTAAACGTGATGGTACTGGCTACATGATCATCGCTGGAGAGCGGCGATGGCGAGCGGCCCAGAAGGCAGGTATTCACCAGCTGCGCTGCATCGTTGGTGACTACACACCTGAGCAAGCACGTTTTATTGCTGCGGCCGAAAACCTCCAACGTGAGGGGTTGAATCCCATAGAAGAGGCGAACTCTTACTTTGAAATTGCAAGAGACTGGGCTGACTCACGACCAAATTGCCGACCAATTTTCGAAATCACGTGGGCACATCAGCAATACAATTCGGCTACTTTCACTTGGCTTTGCAGTCCGCGAACTTATCGCCAATGGGAAACTATCCGGCACTCAAGCCCGGCCACTTTGCTCTCTTACCTGCACTGCGACACAACTCAAAATCGGCAGCGAGGCAGTTAAAAAGAACTGGAGCGTTCGTGTGATAGCCGCCGAGGTTGCTAAGCGCACGAAGAAGACAGTCCCGACAGTTTCCATCCCCAAAGACGATGCAGACGTTCGCCGGTTGAGTGATCTCATCTCAACGACTACGGGCTATCCATGTGTAATCCAGCGGAAGCCTAATGGCTCCTGGCAAATGGGCTTTGCAATGTCCAATGCTGACGAATTTGAAGGGATGCTTGCCCGTCTTGGTGTGAAAGTTAACGAGGGTATCGACTAAAGGGCTGATTTTGAGGGTGCCCTGCACACTATTTAGGCATAACCGCACTAGATGCCTTGAGAATCGGCCTTGGGCACCACTGGAATACTTCGTATGCGTAACCCATTTATCCCTAGCTTGCTGGCAATCGCGATAGCGCTTTCCGGGTGTGCGTCATCCACACCAGATGTACCGCTGCTGCCCAGCCAGAGCCAATACGATGATCGTATGCTCGATTCACTGGGTTCACAGCGTTACTCAGAATCTCAAATCATTTACAAACGGCAGCTGAACGAGTTCGAGGAACGCGTTCAGGACCTGGAAGAACAACGCCGGGCGCTAGAAGCCTCACTATCAGCCAATGCTCACGAACAGGGTATCGGGGGGCAATCGGGTGACGAGGCTGGCCGAATTGAAGCGTTTCAAGCCGCAACCTTGGCCTCCCAGGCCCGCGTCGCAGAGGAAGCTGCCCAGGCAGAAGCCAGAAGGTCATTGATTGAGAATCAACGGGACATGGCCTTGCTGCAAGCAGAAAGGAAGGCTGCGGACAGATTGTCTTTGGCTGAGCAGGCCTACATCAAACAGGAGGCCGAAGCCAAAAGTGCACAAGATCGTGCAGCTGCGGAAGCGGAGCGGGAGCGGGTTAAACGTGCCGTTGAGATTGAAAACGAACAGGACCGCCGAATAGCTGAGGCAGAAGCTAAAGCAGCACTGAGAATTGCAGATGTAAATGGTGCGGCCGCAATCGAACTCGGCCAGGTTGAAAGTAGTGCTCAGCAGGCTATTGCTGCAAAAAAGTCCTCAGACGCCCTCAGTCAGGAATTTCAAGCTACTGAGGCGTCACGTGTCCGCTCAGAAGAGTCCCGCATACTGGATGAGCAGCGCATGACGGTTGCGTTGGCAAGCGCTGATGCCGAGCGCAGAAACGCTGATGACATTGCCGAGCAACAATCCAAAATAGAGTCGTTTAGAGCGGAAACAGGCACGATACTCGCGGCTTTCGATGGCGAGATTGAAGCGAGGCAGCAACAGATTTCTGAACTTAATCGTCAGATCATGGTGTTTCAGGCTAAAGCTACAACTGCATCAATCGAGCGAGAAGCGCTTCTCGCCCCGCAGCTAGCTAAACTTGAACAGCTCAATGCGAACGCCATTCGCCTTGCAGATGTAACCCAAAAGCTAAAGTCAACCTCATTGACGCCCGTGCTATCCGTTCAGCATTCCGGACCTTCCTCAGATGCACTGCAATTCATTGCTCAGCAGGAATCCCAACTCACAATTTCTCGCGCCAATGTAGCTGTTCGCAAGGAACAACAGATTGCGGGCATCAAGAGCCAGCTTGCAACGGAGCTTGCCGCAATTCGATCATCCGCCAGAACCCAACTTGGGGCTTTAGAGCAAGCAGCAATAGCTAGCCACTCACCAGTAATAGACCCGAAGCTTGCAGCCGCAACAGAAATTTCGAAAAACAGGGATCAGGCGAGCATTAAGGCCGAACTCGATGCACAAAAGACGCACATCGTTGCGAAGGCGAGAACCGATTTAGCAGAAGTATCCGCCAAAGCAGAGATAACAAAAGCTGCGGTGGTCGGCCCAGTCGTGACTGGCAGGGAAGTCTACGCAGGCACCTTTGGAAAGAACCCAACGCCATATGCAAAACAGGTGCGGCCTACTGATAAGCCCCAGGTGCTGGTTGCAGCGAAGCCAGAGCAGAGGGTCAAGGCAGTTGATCCCAAGGTTCAAAGCGAAGGTGTCGCCGCACCACTCCAGATAGTTTCGACCTTTAAGCCGAAGTTGCCAGCTCCCAATTCCGGTTCCCCAGGCGAAATTGGCAGCGTTGTCATATCGACCTCGGCGCAATCAGCCGGTGGGTTACAGCCAATTGTGGTAGCCCCGCAAACCCGCACTGTCTTCAACGTCGTTTATGTCTACAAGGACAAGGCAAGCTTCGACCAATTCCAGAACTACCTCAAGGCCTATGGCATCAACGACTTTTCTGCAATTCACGTCGAAAAGAATGGCGAATACCACATTTATGCAGGCAAGTATTACGACAAGGCGAAAGCAGCTACTCGCGTCTCTTATCTGAACAAAACAACCCGTACAACCCACGCTAAGGTAATTCCGCAGGAGGTTCGTCTGTAGTACAGCCTGGCCTGGAATCTTTTCGCATGCGAAAACATTTGGCGGCGTATGCAAAACGGCTCGACACAACTTGGCGCCTTTGGGGGCGCTTTTTTTTGATGCTTAAAACGTACATGTGGCTCCACTAGGTGATCTTATTTCCGCATTGCGGGTAAAGTTTCTTGAAATGCCCCGCAATGCGGTTAAAGTGGGGTAGGTCTTCAAAGGAGCTTGCCCATGACCATTTCCGCACCAAGCAAAAAGAAACGTGACTGCACCGTGGTAACCATCACCAACCAGAAGGGGGGCGTCGGTAAAACCACTATCACCTTCCACCTCAGCGTTTTCCTTGCTGAGCTGGGCTACAAAACCTTGGTCATTGATCTTGACGGCCAGGGAAATATTTCAGGCCTGCTGTGTCCTGATCGCGGTGAAGGCCTGCACACACCAATGCTTTTCGAACATATGGCCACCCTTCCCAAACCACTTTCCTCTGAGTTCGGGGTTGATCTCGCTTATTGCGATGAAGGCGGGGACATGGCTGTCTATGAAATCGAAATGAAGCCAGAGGGTATCAATCAGGTTCAGCCGTTCTACCAACACATCAGTGCCTTGAGTGAGGAATACGACTTCATCATCTGTGACACGCCGCCAACGTATGGCGTGAAGATGATGGCTGCATGTATTTCGGCAAACTGCATTTTTGCACCTGTGGAACTGGCCGGCTTTGCTGTTGACGGCGTAAAAGCGCTCGATCGTTGCTTGCAGACGATCAGCAAGGTGGTAGGGACAGATATCACCCTTGATGGCTTGATCTGCAACAAGTTCGACATGCGCAACTCTGAACACGTCAATGCTCTGGAAATCATTCGCAGCCAGGCAGGAAAGATTGTGCTCAAGACTGTGCTGCGGGACGCCGCCCCGATTGACGCAGCCATCCTCAACCGGACGCCAGCCTGGCGCCGAAAGAAGACTGGGCACCAACGTGAATCCGCCAAGATGATGCTGGAGCTGATGACCGAGCTTTCTCTGCGGATCGGCGTGCCTAAGACAGCCATCAAATCATTTGAGGCAAAAAAGGGGACACGTCATGGCAGTTAAGAAACGCCCACCGCTGGACCTGTCGCAGCTGGCAAACAGAACATTGACCGGAATGGAAGCAAAAGCCTTAGAAGGGCAGGTGCTGCTGCTTCACCCTGATGAAATCGAAACCCCTAAACAGGTTCGAACTGTCTTCCGTAACATCGAGGCCCTTCGCGCAACCATTGATTCTGATGGCCAGGATTCGCCAGTAACAGTTGGCCCCAAAAACTCGCGCGGCAAATACCCTCTTTACAAGGGGGGGCGCCGGCACAAGGCGGCGTCGCTTGAGCCTAAAATTTTGCTGAAAGCGCTGATCGATCCAGACGCGAAGCCGGCAGACAAAGCCATTCTCTCCCAGGTAATCGAGAATGAGCAGCATGATGATCTTCTACCGCACGAGAAGGGTCGGGCTTATCTGGATGCAAAGGAGGCAGCAAAGGCAGAGGGCAAGACTCTAACGAATCGAGAGATTGCCCAATATACGGGTAAGTCTGACGCCTTCATTTCGATGCACATTGCTATTGCGGCAATTCCTGATTCGCTTGTAGAGCTCATCGAAACCGATATTACGCGCGATGCTGACCTGCTGAACTCAATGCGCATCTTGCACAGCACTAATATTCAGCTTTACGACATCTTGGTGGCCGAAGCTAAAGAGGCTGGCTCACTGGATCGTAAGGCTGTTCGTGAAGCAGTACGGGCCACAAAGAACCGGAACGACCAGGATGCACCGGGCGATCCGTCTAAGAACCAACAGGCATCCGGTGCGGCGGGGCAACAAGCCGGGGCTAGCTCAGGGGCGCCTGAGAGTTCATCAGCCCAGGCCCAGCCAGTCGCAGTAAGCCAGACAGCTGTGGCAGGAAACAGCACTGGGGCAGGCAGCGAAGAAAGCCAACTTGAAAAAGGGGGCGCAGAGTTTTCGCATGCTGAAACCTCAACTCAGAAGCCAGGCAATGACGCTCAACCACCTTCAAATGAAGGCGCGGCTCCAGCCAGTGACCTTCTTGATAAGGGCGCTCAGAAAAAGACAACACTGGTTTCTCCAGCTGACTTGATGATCTTTGTTGAAGTGGCATTCGATCAAGACGTTCGAAGCGGGCTTTTGATGATCGATCGGGTTTGCCCAGATGCCAGCAAACTGTGGGTAAACCTAGTTGACGGGAATGGTAACCAGAGCCCGAAACTGGTACAGGCTGACCAGGTTCAAATTGTGTCGATCAGCAAACGATCTTAAATGCATTTTGGTTGCAAAAGGGGAGCCCTAAAAAGCTCCCCTTTTTTTATTGTTTTGGGGACATCGTGGTCTTGTTTTTGGGGAGAGGAAAGGGCAATTTGGGGGCGTTTCAATGTGATCGCCTGTCCTGGATATCTTTTCCCTGACTGATCACGCCCCTTTCCAGATTGCTAATTTGCAGTTTGTTTTGGGTGTTGTTAGAGCTGTTGAACTTCAACTTCTCTTTCAGCTTCGTTTTACCGTTGTTTTGGAATGACGTACTTCGCCATTTCCAACTCAACATTCGTTGTTTTGGACTTGCCGGCTTGCCTCATTTCCGATCCAGCGATTGTTTTACCGTCCTGCGATTGCTTGCTCTATTGCTTTCGTCTGACGTTTTTTCGTCTTTCGACTGCCGATGCTTCTGAGCCTTGCTCTTTGACTGACCGCTTTCGATTGACCGCAATACCCCGTCCTGAATGCCACCGCATTTTTGACGAAAAGCTTTATTGCAATGCAGCTCTTTTACAACCTGGGACTCTTTGCTCTGCCGTCTTTCTTGACGACCGCGACCCTTCGCGTTTTGCCTGTAATTCACTTCGGTGATTTGCTTGTTAAATGTGTGCTGCCCCTCGGCTATGTCGTTGTTGTCTTGTGGATTGCTGTTCAAAGCGTTTCCTGACCCTTCTGGGCGACATTTATTGCCGCCCGCTGGGATGGGTAATGTGTCGCTTCATTCTCATGTCTGGAGTGACTTAAATGCGTAATTACCTTGTTCTCGTTGTGTTTTTTGCAGCTCTTGGCCTCTACCTTGTTGCCGCTGACCGAAAACTGACCCAGTAGAGGCTGTTCTGCCGACTGAAAACTGACCCAGGTGTTCAACTGCTTCTGCTCAATTTCTGAGCAGGAGAACACAGGGTGATCAGTATGGAAATGATGGGCAAAATTCGCCGGATGTATTTTCGCGACAAGCTGTCGCTGCATGAGATAACCAAGCGCACCGGGTTGGCGCGCAACACCATTCGCAAATGGGTCAGAGCACCCGAGGCGAAGCAGCCGGCGTACCAGCGCCGGGCGGTATTCAACAAGCTCAGTGCTTTTCACGCCACGCTGGAGCAGGCGCTGAAGGCCGACTCGCTGCGTTCCAAGCAACAGCGGCGCAGTGCCAAGGCGCTGTTGGCGCAAATCAAGGCCGAGGGGTACGACGGTGGCTACAGCCAGCTCACCGCGTTTATCCGTGCCTGGCGCGGGGAGCAGGGCAAGGCGTTGCACGCCTTTGTGCCGCTGACCTTTGCGCTGGGCGAGGCGTTTCAGTTCGACTGGAGCGAAGAGGGTTTGCTGATCGGCGGCATTTACCGGCGTATGCAGGTGGCGCACCTGAAGCTCTGCGCCAGCCGTGCATTCTGGCTGGTGGCTTATCCGAGCCAAGGCCACGAGATGTTGTTCGACGCGCATACGCGCTCGTTCAGCGCCTTGGGCGGCGTGCCGCGCCGGGGTATTTACGACAACATGAAGACGGCCGTCGACAAGGTCAATAAGGGCAAAGGCCGCACGGTGAATGCGCGTTTCGCGGTGATGTGTGCGCACTACCTGTTCGACCCGGACTTCTGCAACGTCGCCTCGGGCTGGGAAAAGGGCATCGTCGAGAAGAACGTGCAAGACAGTGTTGGCGCTGATGGAAAATTGACCCACCCTGCCGATTGAAATTTGACCCAGGGCGGATTGCTGATTTCTGCATCAGCAACTGTGGATAAGTCTATCAGCGCAGCTGCTCTTAATCCCCCCTCCGTCGATAGCCCAGTTCAGTTGTTTAAGACCTGCCACATGCAGTCATGCAGCAGGTCACCCTCTCGACATGCTCAGAACGGCTCGTCGTCCTCCGGCCGCTGGTCGCCCTTAGGTTTTCGTTCGCGTGCTTTGATCTTCGCCTGGGCCGCCAAGCTGCTGTGTTGCAAGCGGTAGGACTCGTTGCCCGTTTCGACGATGTGGCAGTGGTGGGTCAGCCGATCCAGCAGGGCTGTGGTCATCTTGGCGTCGCCGAACACACTCGACCATTCGGCGAAGCTCAGGTTGGTGGTGATCACCACGCTGGTGTGTTCGTACAGCTTGGACAGCAGGTGAAACAGCAGAGCACCACCGGCCTGGCTGAAGGGCAGATACCCTAGCTCGTCGAGGATGATCAGATCCATGCGCAGCAGTGCCTGGGCGATGCGCCCGGCCTTGCCGTCGTGCTTCTCGCGCTCCAGCAGATTGACTAGGTCAACCGTGGAGTAGAAGCGCACGCGCTTGCCGTGCAGGGTGATGCCGGACACGGCCAGCGCGGTGGCCAGGTGGGTCTTGCCGGTGCCCGGTCCGCCGATCAGCACCAGGTTCTGGGCGGTGTCGGTAAAGGCCAGGCTGGCCAGCTCTTTGATCAGGCGTGCGTCGGCGCTGGAGGAGCTGAAGTCGAAGCCGGCCAGATCGCGGTGCATCGGCAGCTTGGCCATGTTCATCTGGTGGCTCACCGAGCGCATGGCGCGATCTGTGTGCTCCTGTTGCAGCAGGTGTTCGAGCAACCATCTGGAGGACGCCGTTGCCGACTCGCCCTGGGCGATCAACTCCGCCCAGGCAGTGGCCATGCCGTGCAGGCGCAGTTCCTTGAGTTCAGCCATAAGATCACGCATGACCGATTTCCTCGGCATGGCTACGCAGGAGGTCGTAGCGCGCCGTGTTGGCGACGGGGGCTTCCTTGAGCGGCAAGTGGGTTTCGACGGTGGGCGGCGGTTCGCTCGATGTCAGCCGCGCCACGACATTGAGGATGTGTTCGGCGCTCAGGCTGCCGCTCTCAAGCACCAGCTCAACAGCCACCAGCACCGCATCGAGCCCGGCGACCGGTACGGCGGCCAGGACTTGCGCCATGATCCGGTCACCGCCGGCATGCCGCCCAGGCCGTGCCTGAGCCGACGCAGCGGCGCTGGCAGATCGGCAAAGGGCGCGCCGTTGCGCAGCGCGCCGGGCTTGCGCTCAATCAGCGGGATGTAGTGCTGCCAGTCATAGCTGACCTGGTCGCGATCCAGTAAACGCGCATGGCTGGCAATCAACAGGTCATCGGCCACCACCTCAATCCGGGTCGGATACAGGCGGCTGCTGACCCACCGGCCGGCGCGCTCACAGGGCACCGAGTAGCGGTTGCGCCCCACGCTGACCAGGCAGGTACTGGAAACCCGCGCCGCACGCTCGACGTAACCGTCGAAGGCCGTGGGCATGGGCATCATTTCGGCCCGCTCCAACTCCAGCACCTCGGCCACACTGAGCCCGCCGTACTGCGGGTGCGCCAGCTCGCTCCAGAGTGCGCGGCAGCGCTGGCCGAGCCAGGCATTGAGTTCTTCGAAGGAGTGAAATTGGCCGTCCTGGGCGTCGAGCCAGATGCGTCGCCGGCTGTCTTGCACGTTCTTCTCGACGATGCCCTTTTCCCAGCCCGAGGCGACGTTGCAGAAGTCCGGGTCGAACAGGTAGTGCGCACACATCACCGCGAAACGCGCATTCACCGTGCGGCCTTTGCCCTTATTGACCTTGTCGACGGCCGTCTTCATGTTGTCGTAAATACCCCGGCGCGGCACGCCGCCCAAGGCGCTGAACGAGCGCGTATGCGCGTCGAACAACATCTCGTGGCCTTGGCTCGGATAAGCCACCAGCCAGAATGCACGGCTGGCGCAGAGCTTCAGGTGCGCCACCTGCATACGCCGGTAAATGCCGCCGATCAGCAAACCCTCTTCGCTCCAGTCGAACTGAAACGCCTCGCCCAGCGCAAAGGTCAGCGGCACAAAGGCGTGCAACGCCTTGCCCTGCTCCCCGCGCCAGGCACGGATAAACGCGGTGAGCTGGCTGTAGCCACCGTCGTACCCCTCGGCCTTGATTTGCGCCAACAGCGCCTTGGCACTGCGCCGCTGTTGCTTGGAACGCAGCGAGTCGGCCTTCAGCGCCTGCTCCAGCGTGGCGTGAAAAGCACTGAGCTTGTTGAATACCGCCCGGCGCTGGTACGCCGGCTGCTTCGCCTCGGGTGCTCTGACCCATTTGCGAATGGTGTTGCGCGCCAACCCGGTGCGCTTGGTTATCTCATGCAGCGACAGCTTGTCGCGAAAATACATCCGGCGAATTTTGCCCATCATTTCCATACTGATCACCCTGTGTTCTCCTGCTCAGAAATTGAGCAGAAGCAGTTGAACACCTGGGTCAGTTTTCAGTCGGCAGAACAGCCTCTACTGGGTCAGTTTTCGGTCAGCGGCAACAAGACAGCCGGCGACGCATCTGGCTCGACGCCCAGGACGGCCAATTTCACTCCTTCGAAGAACTCAATGCCTGGCTCGGCCAGCGCTGCCGCGCACTCTGGAGCGAGCTGGCGCACCCGCAGTACGGCGGGCTCAGTGTGGCCGAGGTGCTGGAGTTGGAGCGGGCCGAAATGATGCCCATGCCCACGGCCTTCGACGGTTACGTCGAGCGTGCGGCGCGGGTTTCCAGTACCTGCCTGGTCAGCGTGGGGCGCAACCGCTACTCGGTGCCCTGTGAGCGCGCCGGCCGGTGGGTCAGCAGCCGCCTGTATCCGACCCGGATTGAGGTGGTGGCCGATGACCTGTTGATTGCCAGCCATGCGCGTTTACTGGATCGCGACCAGGTCAGCTATGACTGGCAGCACTACATCCCGCTGATTGAGCGCAAGCCCGGCGCGCTGCGCAACGGCGCGCCCTTTGCCGATCTGCCAGCGCCGCTGCGTCGGCTCAGGCACGGCCTGGGGCGGCATGCCGGCGGTGACCGGATCATGGCGCAAGTCCTGGCCGCCGTACCGGTCGCCGGGCTCGATGCGGTGCTGGTGGCTGTTGAGCTGGTGCTTGAGAGCGGCAGCCTGAGCGCCGAACACATCCTCAATGTCGTGGCGCGGCTGACATCGAGCGAACCGCCGCCCACCGTCGAAACCCACTTGCCGCTCAAGGAAGCCCCCGTCGCCAACACGGCGCGCTACGACCTCCTGCGTAGCCATGCCGAGGAAATCGGTCATGCGTGATCTTATGGCTGAACTCAAGGAACTGCGCCTGCACGGCATGGCCACTGCCTGGGCGGAGTTGATCGCCCAGGGCGAGTCGGCAACGGCGTCCTCCAGATGGTTGCTCGAACACCTGCTGCAACAGGAGCACACAGATCGCGCCATGCGCTCGGTGAGCCACCAGATGAACATGGCCAAGCTGCCGATGCACCGCGATCTGGCCGGCTTCGACTTCAGCTCCTCCAGCGCCGACGCACGCCTGATCAAAGAGCTGGCCAGCCTGGCCTTTACCGACACCGCCCAGAACCTGGTGCTGATCGGCGGACCGGGCACCGGCAAGACCCACCTGGCCACCGCGCTGGCCGTGTCCGGCATCACCCTGCACGGCAAGCGCGTGCGCTTCTACTCCACGGTTGACCTAGTCAATCTGCTGGAGCGCGAGAAGCACGACGGCAAGGCCGGGCGCATCGCCCAGGCACTGCTGCGCATGGATCTGATCATCCTCGACGAGCTAGGGTATCTGCCCTTCAGCCAGGCCGGTGGTGCTCTGCTGTTTCACCTGCTGTCCAAGCTGTACGAACACACCAGCGTGGTGATCACCACCAACCTGAGCTTCGCCGAATGGTCGAGTGTGTTCGGCGACGCCAAGATGACCACAGCCCTGCTGGATCGGCTGACCCACCACTGCCACATCGTCGAAACGGGCAACGAGTCCTACCGCTTGCAACACAGCAGCTTGGCGGCCCAGGCGAAGATCAAAGCACGCGAACGAAAACCTAAGGGCGACCAGCGGCCGGAGGACGACGAGCCGTTCTGAGCATGTCGAGAGGGTGACCTGCTGCATGACTGCATGTGGCAGGTCTTAAACAACTGAACTGGGCTATCGACGGAGGGGGGATTAAGAGCAGCTGCGCTGATAGACTTATCCACAGTTGCTGATGCAGAAATCAGCAATCCGCCCTGGGTCAAATTTCAATCGGCAGGGTGGGTCAATTTTCCATCAGCGCCAACATCTACCTGGCTGATGATGCGCAGACCTTCGCGACAAAGCAAAAAGATGATCGTTGTGCAGCTTTTGCCGCCGCGAACCTCGATTGCTAACGCAGCACGTACCCATGACATTTGTCTTTGGGTACACCTATGACGCCTAGCCAGGCGTCATAGGTGTACCCAAAGGCCACAAGAACCCGCCCCTCAGAAGGCGGGTTTTTTTGCGCCTCGGAAAAGGTGGTTTCTTTCTAAGGAATTGTGGACATGCAGGCCTTGATTTGGTCTGGCTGGACCGGATAGGTTGCAGGTGATCTTCCGGCTCCTGCGCACGCATACTTTGCTTGCAAAAGGTTCCAGAGATACCAGTCCTCGAAATTCTTGGTCTGGGCTCTTTTAAAACTTGCTTGAACACATACCACCCTATAGGGCTCTAAAACCCTATGGGTTTTGGTTGCCTTCGGTTAACTGGAGACAACCATGTCCAAGAAAAAGAAACTGGTCGAAGAAGTAAACGATCTGGTGAAGGATGCTGGTGGTTGGTTCAACGTCATTGCGCGTTTAACCAACACATTCGATTCTGCACTCGATCGCATCGGCACTAACGTGGATTGCCCTTTTGCAGCTCGACATCGTAATGGTGGCGGACTGTTGGGTTTTCGGTTTTCAGAGGATTCTCGCTTTGAAGGTCGTGCCATTTGTAGCTGCATGCAGGACAAAGGGGTTTCCCCAGTTGACCTGCTGATGATGGACGGTGTTGGCGGCGGCTCTTTTGTCGGCGTCATGCATGAAATCAAAAAGGCTTATGCCGGTGCTAATGCTCAGGAGTACAAGCGTCGTGAAACCACCCCGGTAATTCGACGCCCAGCTCCAATGACAAGGGAAAAGATGCTTCTTAGGAAGGAGAATTTGACGATCATAGCCAAGGGTCTGATTTCTCTATCCGATGTAGCAGCTCTTCCTGGTCGTGAGTATTTCCGTAAGCGCGGGATACCACTGGGCCCCTACCTTGCCGATGTTAAGTTTCACCCCAGCCTTGAGTATTTCGAAGAGCAGGGGAAAGGCAGAAACAAGGTCAAGGTGTCTAAGGGTTTTCACCCAGCAATCGTCAGTGCGTTTCGTGGCGTCAATGGTCGTGTGGTTAATTTCCACAGGATTTACATCACGGCAAACGGCGACAAGCTGGGCGGTGTGGATGAGGTCAAAAAGATCACATCCCCACTACCAGGCTTCAAAGGATCGTCCATTGCTGTCGCTACTGTTCCAGGTTGCAGGACTCTGCACGTAACTGAGGGAGTAGAGAAGGCATGGGCTATCCACCTGGCAACAGGTGAGTCTGTGAAAGCCGCGTATTCTTGCGGTGCTTTGAAAAGCCTTGTTGTGGACAAAGAACAGTACGATCGAGTGGTCATCTGGTCTGATAACGACCCAGCAATTCCGGGCCGAAATCGTGATTATGGTGACGGCCAATATTTCGCAGGCATGCTGTTTCAGCGTCTGCGTGATGAAGGCTTTGAAGTCGGGTTCATGCTGCCGCAGAAACCTCTTCCAGAAGGTCAAGCCGAGGGGCGCGACTGGGAGGACGTTATCGTCGGTGAGCTGATTCTTGATCTGGCTCAGAAGCACAGGTTTAACTCGCTCACGCAATACGCTGTTCGTGGTGGTGTGTTCCACGGCTTCGCTCTAAGCGTTGCCGCGTAAAAGCACTAGACCTCTTCCCCCATGCTTGCATGGGGGAGGGTGGTCATTACCCAGCCTTGGTTTTCGCATGCGAAAACATCTCAGAAATAACCCCCCAGTCGCTTGACGCCAAATCCCATTATCGCTACAAATGGTATGTCCTATTTGCGCTCACTTGTGAACGCATACCTGTTTGTTACGCCCCTGCATTTCAGAGGTGTTCTACAGGGTGTTATTTGATCCAGAACTTCTGGTGATCTGAGCACAGACATATTTGGAACCACTTGGCGCAGATTTCCATATCAGCGCCGCATCGAAGAGTCACCCACATCCCTTTTGGTAGATGTGGCCAGGAGACTCTTCACCCGGACACGTGCACTCACGAGTCCAGCTTCCATCCCCCTGCTCTGGGTAATCAATTTACCCATAGGTGCAGCTATGGGTATGGAGGTCAAAATGTCTGACGACATTCAACTTCTTTCTTCGCCTGATCCACTCGTTGAACTCAGCGAAGAAGACATAAAACGTCAACGTGCTGCCTACCTCGGTATTCAACTCGAAGACGAACTATCGGAACTGCCAGAAGCCCCCTTCTAGCGCTCCAAATTCCCTCAAGGGCAAACATGCCCTTGGGTAGCGTTTGCCAGTTAGGTGAGAGCAAACGCAATGACCTCAATCTTCTCTCCAACAACGGGCATCATCGAGCTGTCGCCGTCGCAAATTGCAATGGCACAGATTTGCATGAGAAAGCTCGCGTACTACCGTGCGCGTGTGAAGCCTCTAGCTACCTCTGTGAACCTTATGTTCGGCGTATGCCTGCACTGGGTCATCGAGGGCTATGTACGCGGTTTGTTCAGGGATGATGAATTGGGCGACCAGTTCCTCCGCAAGTTCAACGAGCTTCGGCTTGGAAAGCTTGTGGCCATGAGCAAGACCAAAACCAGCGCTGTATTTGAAGCAATCGGGAAGAACCTCTGTGATCAGTTCCCGGCGTTCTACGCCAATTTTGGGCTGAAACCAGTGGTTATCGAAGGCGCATTTAAGATCGACATCGGGAACGGTGTGATCATCAACCTGGTGATCGACTTTGTGGGTATTTGCACAAGGCCGATCTTCGATGCCCAGGGGAACAAACTTGCGGACGTTGGAGATACCGTAATCCTCGATTGGAAAACGGCCTCTACGCCCGAGGGAGCCCTGTTCGCACGGACCGGCTATCAACTGACTTACTACTGGCTGGCGGTGACGCTTGCTTGTGGAAAGCTGGGGATCAAGCCACCAAGGCTGTGTGGATACGCGGCGGGTCTGAAACCCAACATCACAAAGGAAGATTCGGAATCACTCAAGCGCGCAGTATGGCTTCCAGTTCACTGGACCAACCGCGAGCAGAGCGATATCGAAGAAGCAGTTGAGTTCGCCAAGGTAGTAGCAAATCGTTTGCGGATTGGTGAGTTTTTTCGCGCCCCGCATATGGCTTACGACAGCCCATGCGAAAGCAACAACGGCCGATGTGATTTTGTGGGGCCTTGCCTTATGGGCAGCCTCGAAGGACTTCAACTCTCGGGAAAAGCTGCGGGCTTAACCCTAATCGATTTGATCTAACCAAACCCAACCCATACAGGGGCTCAACATGCCCCTGCGGGGGAAGTGTGCGCCCAGGAGAAGCATAATGATGAGTGAAGCTCGCTATTGTGAATTCCAGGCTCAACGCGCGGTTGATCGTCGCCGAAAGCTTGAAGAAACAGATGGTGTTCAACGTAAGGTTGGCGCTGTGCTGGTTTCTGCGATGTTGGCGGAAGCTAAATTTGTTGAAGATGCCCTCAAGCATTTGAAACTCAACTTCTACGAGCGCATGCGCTATGTGGAGGATAACTCTGAATACATTTACGCCACTGATGGCGAAGAGGCTATTCAGGTCGTATGGATGAGTAACCGTCAGGTATGCGTTCATCGGCTAACTTCCCCGGAAATGCGGAGGGAGTTCAAGGCAACGGGCCTCGAAGCGGAGCAGGAAACTGCAAAGTGGGAACGGCATTACTTGGGGCACTGGGTGGATCACACTCATCCCAAGAATCGGGAGCGACTAAGAGCGATTCTTCGTAATCGTTTGGAAGGTCGCGTTCGGCGTCGCGAAGTAACTCGTTTGCAAAGTGTTTTGGACTTCGGTTCGAAGGCAACTGAGCAGACGGTATCGCACATTTATCCGCAGGGATAATAAGTGCACATCAGGATGGAGTGGCAGTCATGCCGGTATCAAAGAAACCAATACCGATATGACGCCCGCGTCGTTGGTATTGGGTTTATGGATGCAACACTGCAATAAATAACCAATATCAACGAGGTAATACATCATGAAGAGATTTATACAGGCTTTAGCCTTAGCAACAACATTAGCCATATTTGGTTCAACTTGGACTTCGTTAGTCCCAATGAGCCAAAAGCAGCAGCAAGTCGCTGCTGTAACGTCCTTTGCATTTATCGTAACAATGCTGTGGTTGGAAAACAGCAAAGCCGGTAAAGACAAGGACAAAGGCAAGCCGAAAGGCAAAAAGGGCAGCACTTCCAAACCAAGGTCTCGTAGAGGCCGAAGAAGAAAGAGGTAATGCCTAAATTAACCCTTCCCTTAACCAAGCGGAGCTTTAGCCATGGGATTCGCCACAACAATGGCCATTCTTGTGATAGCGCTTATTGTATGGCTGTATTGCCATTTCAGTGAGCAGAAGCACCAACGCTCGTAAGAGCACCCCAGCCACCGGCCGGACATTCATGTCCGGTTGGGCGTGAATGTTCGTTAAATCACGCCCTATAGAGGGCAGGAGGTTTTATGTTTGATGTAAGGGTAGTGCGTTCAATTCCAAGCATGTTCGGGTTCACCCCAGCGATGCTTGAAACGTCTCCGTGGGAAAGCGGTCGCCAAGCGGCCCGCGATCTCAGCGAGCGCACCGATAATCCGTTTGACAAAGAAACTGTCCCATTCATGGAGTGGGAGAAGGGCTTTGACCACGGTGTTTCGGAACAGCAATCCGCAGCAATGCATGTTGAGACGCTGCCAGAGCGTTCGTTCTGGGCAACGGTTAACAACATGGAAATACATAATTGCTGGTCTCGGCAGGAAACTGCCCAAAGACTAGGAATTAGTGTTTCCCTTCTAGAAGAGAAAATGTCGTTTTACGAGTTTTATGACGAAGACGGCATCTCGCTTTATGAAGTAGCAACTGCATAAATCCATGCCCTCGAATGAGGGCATCCTTGCTCTGTGAGTTGGAACTAAAAACCCAGCTCACGCTAGGTTTTTAGTTCGAGTTCATCGGGACTCACTTGAAACCTAGCTCCGCGACTAGGTTTAAATCTCTGTATAGCTCTGCGCGCGGCAGATGCGAGGATACAAAATGAATAACGTCAACAAACAACTCGAAGCAATCAAAGCCGAACTGGAAAGCATTGAAACCAAATTGGTCTATGTGCACGATCTATTCGGCTTTGACAAACCCCTCAAGGGGTTTGAAGAGCAAGTTAAAATTGCGGCCAATCCGCATCCACTTACTCCAGAGCTCGATCCTGATTATGAATTCACCCCATCGCTTGTTCGGCGCGCCATGCTCAGCATGGCCGCTGGTGAGTCGATAATGCTGACTGGTGATAAAGGAACTGGTAAGTCCAGTTTCGTTCAGCAATTGATGGCTCGATTGAACCGTCCGTTGCTGGCAATCAATGCTGGTCCAGGTGTAGACGAAACTGACCTGCTTGGGACGAAAACTATCCAAGGCGGCGATGTTAAATCTTTTGATGGCCTGCTCAGCTACGCAGTGCGCAAGGGTATTCCGATCCTGATTGATGAGCTCTGCACGCTTCGCCCTGGCGTTCTAGTTGCGATCAACGACATCCTCCAAGGGGACAAGGTGATCACTCTGAAACACCACGGGATTGACCCCGAAACTGATCCACGAGAACTGCGCAACTTGGCAGGCTCTATGTCGATCATGCGTCATCCGTCCTTCCGCATTTTTGCTACGGACAACACTGGTGGTAAGGCCAAGAAAGATGGCCGATTCGCTGGTGTGAACACTCAAAACTCCGCCGTTCGTTCCCGCTTAACTGGCCTCAAGGTTGTCTTCATGGCACCTGAGAAAGAGGTAGCGGCACTAACGCGGTATGTGGTTAAGCAACATGGCGAAGAGGCCATGGAATCTGATGTGTGTGGTCCGGAGGTAATTGATCTTATGGTCGAGTTTGCATTCCGTTTTCGCGCTGCTTTCGAGCAAGGCGAGGCCTACGACAACATCAGCATACGTGAGCTGAAACGCTGGGCTAACAAGCATGTCATGTACGGTGACTTGCATGAGTCGTTCATTGACGCCATTTACACAAACCTGGAGGAATCTGACCAACACCTCGCTGAAAAGCTCTTTGCGGAAACAACGGGAGCTGAACTGCGCATGACCGAGGAATACTTGGTTAATGCTCAAGTGTTGCCGCTGACCGAAAACTGACCCAGTAGAGGCTGTTCTGCCGACTGAAAACTGACCCAGGTGTTCAACTGCTTCTGCTCAATTTCTGAGCAGGAGAACACAGGGTGATCAGTATGGAAATGATGGGCAAAATTCGCCGGATGTATTTTCGCGACAAGCTGTCGCTGCATGAGATAACCAAGCGCACCGGGTTGGCGCGCAACACCATTCGCAAATGGGTCAGAGCACCCGAGGCGAAGCAGCCGGCGTACCAGCGCCGGGCGGTATTCAACAAGCTCAGTGCTTTTCACGCCACGCTGGAGCAGGCGCTGAAGGCCGACTCGCTGCGTTCCAAGCAACAGCGGCGCAGTGCCAAGGCGCTGTTGGCGCAAATCAAGGCCGAGGGGTACGACGGTGGCTACAGCCAGCTCACCGCGTTTATCCGTGCCTGGCGCGGGGAGCAGGGCAAGGCGTTGCACGCCTTTGTGCCGCTGACCTTTGCGCTGGGCGAGGCGTTTCAGTTCGACTGGAGCGAAGAGGGTTTGCTGATCGGCGGCATTTACCGGCGTATGCAGGTGGCGCACCTGAAGCTCTGCGCCAGCCGTGCATTCTGGCTGGTGGCTTATCCGAGCCAAGGCCACGAGATGTTGTTCGACGCGCATACGCGCTCGTTCAGCGCCTTGGGCGGCGTGCCGCGCCGGGGTATTTACGACAACATGAAGACGGCCGTCGACAAGGTCAATAAGGGCAAAGGCCGCACGGTGAATGCGCGTTTCGCGGTGATGTGTGCGCACTACCTGTTCGACCCGGACTTCTGCAACGTCGCCTCGGGCTGGGAAAAGGGCATCGTCGAGAAGAACGTGCAAGACAGCCGGCGACGCATCTGGCTCGACGCCCAGGACGGCCAATTTCACTCCTTCGAAGAACTCAATGCCTGGCTCGGCCAGCGCTGCCGCGCACTCTGGAGCGAGCTGGCGCACCCGCAGTACGGCGGGCTCAGTGTGGCCGAGGTGCTGGAGTTGGAGCGGGCCGAAATGATGCCCATGCCCACGGCCTTCGACGGTTACGTCGAGCGTGCGGCGCGGGTTTCCAGTACCTGCCTGGTCAGCGTGGGGCGCAACCGCTACTCGGTGCCCTGTGAGCGCGCCGGCCGGTGGGTCAGCAGCCGCCTGTATCCGACCCGGATTGAGGTGGTGGCCGATGACCTGTTGATTGCCAGCCATGCGCGTTTACTGGATCGCGACCAGGTCAGCTATGACTGGCAGCACTACATCCCGCTGATTGAGCGCAAGCCCGGCGCGCTGCGCAACGGCGCGCCCTTTGCCGATCTGCCAGCGCCGCTGCGTCGGCTCAGGCACGGCCTGGGGCGGCATGCCGGCGGTGACCGGATCATGGCGCAAGTCCTGGCCGCCGTACCGGTCGCCGGGCTCGATGCGGTGCTGGTGGCTGTTGAGCTGGTGCTTGAGAGCGGCAGCCTGAGCGCCGAACACATCCTCAATGTCGTGGCGCGGCTGACATCGAGCGAACCGCCGCCCACCGTCGAAACCCACTTGCCGCTCAAGGAAGCCCCCGTCGCCAACACGGCGCGCTACGACCTCCTGCGTAGCCATGCCGAGGAAATCGGTCATGCGTGATCTTATGGCTGAACTCAAGGAACTGCGCCTGCACGGCATGGCCACTGCCTGGGCGGAGTTGATCGCCCAGGGCGAGTCGGCAACGGCGTCCTCCAGATGGTTGCTCGAACACCTGCTGCAACAGGAGCACACAGATCGCGCCATGCGCTCGGTGAGCCACCAGATGAACATGGCCAAGCTGCCGATGCACCGCGATCTGGCCGGCTTCGACTTCAGCTCCTCCAGCGCCGACGCACGCCTGATCAAAGAGCTGGCCAGCCTGGCCTTTACCGACACCGCCCAGAACCTGGTGCTGATCGGCGGACCGGGCACCGGCAAGACCCACCTGGCCACCGCGCTGGCCGTGTCCGGCATCACCCTGCACGGCAAGCGCGTGCGCTTCTACTCCACGGTTGACCTAGTCAATCTGCTGGAGCGCGAGAAGCACGACGGCAAGGCCGGGCGCATCGCCCAGGCACTGCTGCGCATGGATCTGATCATCCTCGACGAGCTAGGGTATCTGCCCTTCAGCCAGGCCGGTGGTGCTCTGCTGTTTCACCTGCTGTCCAAGCTGTACGAACACACCAGCGTGGTGATCACCACCAACCTGAGCTTCGCCGAATGGTCGAGTGTGTTCGGCGACGCCAAGATGACCACAGCCCTGCTGGATCGGCTGACCCACCACTGCCACATCGTCGAAACGGGCAACGAGTCCTACCGCTTGCAACACAGCAGCTTGGCGGCCCAGGCGAAGATCAAAGCACGCGAACGAAAACCTAAGGGCGACCAGCGGCCGGAGGACGACGAGCCGTTCTGAGCATGTCGAGAGGGTGACCTGCTGCATGACTGCATGTGGCAGGTCTTAAACAACTGAACTGGGCTATCGACGGAGGGGGGATTAAGAGCAGCTGCGCTGATAGACTTATCCACAGTTGCTGATGCAGAAATCAGCAATCCGCCCTGGGTCAAATTTCAATCGGCAGGGTGGGTCAATTTTCCATCAGCGCCAACAAGGCAGGCTCGCTATCAGGATGCCTACAGCTGCTGGAACGACCTGGGTCACACTGATAGAGCTGATAGGGTGATACGGGTGGATTCAGCGATCAGGATTCTTGTGGATTAGTTTTCGCATGCGAAAACAAGAAGGGGCGCATTCGCGCCCCTTTTTTATTCTTCTGAATCATCGTCTTCGGCCAAGATACTCTCAGTTGGCTTTCGAATTTTGATCATGTACTTAGCCATGCCCCACTTGATGACGGTCGTTGGAAGCAATTCTTCGATTCGCTCTTTGTGGAGCAAGAGACACGCCGCAAATGGGACGGCGCCGATCTTCACATCGAACAAGCCACGGTCGGAGTGCATCTCTTTGTAGTCGTGCATCAATAGGCCCATGTCCTCAAGAGACTCCAGAAGAATGTCGATTGCAGGATGGTGAAAGCTGCGCGAATCAATGCTCACCTGGAGTTGTCGTGAAAGCTCGGCCGGTATGTGTGATCCGATATTTTCCAGAATCGCCGACATCGGAATGATCACGTACTCATAAGCAGCTTTGGTCCAACCACCGGCAAGGTTTCCCCCAGGTAACAGTTGATGTTCAACCCATTGATCGTGGCTATCAATCCCTCTTGCAGCTGGGTGGAGGTCCGATCCCCAGCCTTGGCTTTGGCGATGCCATCCTGCTTCTCATTGCGGGTTATGAAACCGTCAACAAATCGCAAAGAGTCAACAAGGCGCTCGACGCGCGGCCCGCAGTCGGAGGGGAGCATCTGAGGGTGATGGTAGTAACGTAGCGCTAAGGTCAAAACCCTTTTGTCGTCTTTATCCAACTCCTTAAATTCTGGTTGGTTAGAGGCGATATACGCACTGAATGTATTGTGGTGGGTACAGTCCTTGGTCTTGACCCAGCTATTCCCCTTCTTGGTGTATGCAAGAAGCTTATCCATGTCATGGGCTATACCCGCAACCCTTGCCAGAGGCTCTGGCCAACCCTTTTCCTGCATGCGCTCTACAAGTGCCTTAGATATTGCGAGCGAGTGGTTCAAGAGGGAAGTGTCCGCATGGTGTGCCCCAATGCTGGCAGGTACGTCGGGGTGCTCTGCAAGCATTGAATGAAGAGCGACGTATAGCTTTTCGATTGGAGTTACTGGCTGCCGGCTTAGGTTAAGCACTTTCCGTTGTATGCGGAAAAAGACCTGTCGGTAGGGTGTCTTGTCTATAAGGTCGGGCTCTTTGGTTCGCCCTTGTTTGTTCTGCCGGCCAGCAATCATGATCATGACTTCTGACCCGGCTATCTCCGCATCATATTCGCCGTTTGCGCGTGCACTGGTTGGATCTAGTTTCCCAGTGGGGCTTTTCTTTCCCTTAGTAAGGTAGCCAACAACCGCCGTCGTCGCAGCCCAAGCAATGATCGCGTAGAAAATCGAATGCACCACATGGAGAAGCACTGCCGTCAGTGTGCCTAGGAAACCGCCCTTTGCAATCAACCCGATTACAAAGCCAGGCTTCATGATCAGGATGTTTGGAGCCAATGCATCCGCTTGGTAATCAAGATGCTGCTGAGTGGATATTAGGTAATAGCTGTAACCAGCTATCAGAAGGCACGCCATCACAATCATCGAGAAGAAGCCGGACTGCTGGGGCGTTTTTGGGGCGGAGCTCATAGACAATTCCTGGGTTTGTATCTAGTCAGTGAGCATGCGGAAATTTTTTTAGAGGGGCCACCGAAAAAGGGCGAAAAAACGGGGGGTGTCTTTCCACTATTAGGGAAAGAACTTCTCAACTGAGGCGCCCCAAGTGAAAAAGAACATCCTCGCCATTGCGATCCTGCTCGCATCGCAACTCGCCAATGCGGGTTACAGCGATAGCTTGATGGCCAGCTCGGAAGCAATTTCTCCATTTGATCGCGCCTATGAAGCAGGCAAGGCGCAAAAAATGAGCGAGCCTGTGGATTATCGAAAGACGGAAGCCGTCCCAGCGGCCGTCATCGATCTTTCCGTTGATGAGCCCGTTATCTCTGTCGAAGAGACCGAAACCGAGCGACGTTACCGGGCCACCTTGGTTGAGTTGGAGCAAGTACGGAAGTCACTCGATACAGCACGAGCTGATCGTGAAATGAAGCTTCAATCTGCACAGGTATCTGCTGCCGAAGCAGACCAGCGTAGGGTCAACGCTCTTTTGGCACAGAAGGCGGAAATCGAAGAGCAGCGGAAGAGCATCGAAATTCAACGAGCTGCGGTCCGAGCCCAGGAGGATGCAGTTAAGAAAGCTCTGGCCAAGAATGACCAGGCGCTGGCTGACGCAGAGCAGATGAAGCTCGATCAACTTGTAGGCATCGAGCAGATTCGCGCAGAGAGCGCCCAGATTCTGATGATGGCCGAGCAAAGTGCAGAAGCGATCGAAACAGCTGCAAGCACCCGAGTGACACTGGAGCGCGTCGATCCCACCGTGGTTCTGAACGAGCCGATCAAAGCCGAATATCAGGCCGCGACCCTCAAGGAAATCGTCACCGGGCTCATGCCTATCGGTTGGCGGGTTCGCACCGACTTCTCGGTGCGTCCTGAGTTGGAAAATCGCCGATACGAGTTTGTTTCCACAGACCCTCGCGACCTAGCGCTGCGCAAGCTGACAGGCTCTGTGCGCGACGCAAAAGTCCGCTTTGCCTACTTCTGGGATTTAGAAGAGAACGGCAAGCCCTCCCCAATGATCCTGATTACTGATCGCCCCAACTAAGGCCAAGCTCAATGAAAAAGACCAAATTGGCAATTGCCCTCGCCACAGCTATCGGTCTGGCTGGTTGCGCGAGCACATTCGAGCACAGCGCAGAAGTTCGGAATAAAGAACTACTGCCTGGTCAAAAGGCGGCGATGCAGGCGGCGCGCGGCAATACGTTTGTGCGCGAAATCAAATCTGAGGATGTGGCTAAACAGCGGCCAATCTACCTGACATCTCAGAACAAAAGTCTACGGTCTGTGCTGCAACAAACCCTTCCAGGTTATTCCATTATCCCTCGCGGTAAGGTGGACCTGAACACCGCAATTGATATCGCTGCACGCGGTATGACGGTGGAAGAGCTGATCCAGTACATCGAAGGTACTCGTGATCTGCACATTGAAATCGAAGGTAACCGAATCTACGTCTCCAACTTCGAGACGCGTGAGTGGAACCTGGCTGCATTCGCCGCAACACGCTCGGTAACCACCCTGGTTACCTCCGCGCAAACAACTGGCGCTCGCGCCGGTGATGCCGAAGAAACAACGGCTGGTGGCACAGGCGAATCGACCGGCTCTTCGGTTGGTTACACGCTTACCGAAGATGAATGGCTGAAAATCATTGATGGTGCTCGAAAGATTCTGGATGCGCCAAGTGATTCGGCTGGCTCATCAAGCACTGCCGGCGTGGGTGGCCTGTCGAGCCTTGGCTCGGCGAGCATTCCCGGCGTTGAAGGTGCCCCAGAAGGTCTGAATTTCGACAGCATCGGCCCACTGGCTGCGCCTGCACCGAACGCCATGTTCACTGAAACCGTGCCATACGTTGAAGGCATTCGGTCTGTTGGCATCATCACAGCTGGTGGCTCACCTGCGAAAATGCGAGTCCTGGATCGGTTCCTGAAACGCGCGATTGCTGAAAGCACCAAGATCGTTAATGTCAGCGTTGAAGCGTATGACGTAGTTCTGAAAGACGACAAGCAAAAGGGTGTTGATTGGGGCGCTCTGATCAAGGGTTCGATCAACGGAAACGACTTCAACACAATCATTGGCAATACAGCAGGCGGACTAGGCCAGCTGGCAACCGACACCGCAGCAGCTGTAATGCCGGCAATTCCTGGGATCGACAGCCCATTATGGAACGTCGGTGGCACCTACACCGGGGATCGCGGGAACGGCAGATTCCTGCTCAAATTCCTTGAAGAATTCGGGCAAGTCGAGCTGAAAGACCAGCCCAATCTGACCGTTCGCAACGGCGTTCCCGCGCAGATTTATGCAGGTGAAGAGCTCACCTACATCGTGGACGTTGAGCAAAGTCAGGATGAGAACGGCAACATCACTGTCACCCCAAAACTCGGCCGCCTCAAAGTCGGTGTGACGCTGAGCGTTACCGTGCGGGTTCTTGATGACGACCAGTTGCTGGTGGACATCATGCCTGTCATCTCGAATCTGAATGCACCAGACCTGATAACTCTGGGTGACTACGAGTTCGAAACCCCACGAGTCGCGCTGAAAGAGTTCTCTACGCAGCTGATCACTACATCTGGCCGATCTGTTCACTTGGGCGGATTGATCACTGAACGTCTGTCAAAGGCAATGGAACAATTGCCGTGGCAGAACCTCGTGACCAAGGCAGTTCTGAACCCAATCACTCAGAACATCAACAACCAGCTTGAGCGCCGTGAATTGGTGCTCGTAGTCACCCCGACTCTGATCGAAGGTGTCTTCTGATGGAGCCGATCCCACTCGGCGTACCGGTACGGATCGCTGGCCAAGAGGTGATCATTTTCCGCGACATGATTGGCGCGGAAGCACTGAACAAGACCAGGGAAACCGAGATTTTTACCGTCATCGAGCCGCAAGGCTCTGACGGTAGACCGGCCATTTACATCGACGAGAACAGCCTTCGGGCTGCTCGGGATGACTATCCGGGTATCAAGGTATACGGCCTCTGGCAGCTGCTGTTCCACAACAACAAAGTCCAGCTCGGTACTGAGGCTGTCATCTATCCAGTTGGCGAGCGAGAAGGCTTTTACCTCCGCCTTGACCGGAATGGTGACCTTAACGATCCAGCTTCGATTATTTCGTCGTCGGAATATGTTGATAACTTCATCTCCGAGTTGATGGATGTTGACCTGAGCCAGTCGGTTCGGATCGAAGTCGATATCGAAGACCTGGTGTTGCCCAAGAATCCGGCTTACACCCGGATGGAACTCAATGAACGCCAGCGGCATGAAGAAACCAAGCGGTGGTATCTCATCGGGGTTGTTGCCGCCTGCATGATTGTGGCGACCGGTGTACTGAACTGGGGCATGCACACCGTTTACAAGATGAAGATGGCCGACTACCAAGCTAAGCAGTCTTTGATCAGTGACTTGGACAATCGAATTGCTGACCTGAAAACAGAGCGTCTTGCGGTTCGGCCCAATGACTCTGATGTGCTGGACCGGCTATTCACACTGTTCCAATACGACCCCTACATAACCACTCCAATTTCAGGTGAAGACCAGGTTGGGTTTGCGACAGAACATCGCCTGCTTTCTTCCCCAGGCCTTACCTATGAATTGCCAAAGGTAGTGGATGGCGTGGCTGCAAATCTCGATATCGAGTTGCGCTACGACATGCGAATTCTTCCTGGAACCCAAGGCGTGGAGGCGGGTGATGAAGCTGAGTAAATCGAGACCCACTTTGGGTGGCGGAATGAATACGGCCGGCTTTACCGGCCTAATGTGGTTCGTTCTGGTTTTAGCTGCCGGAGCATGCGTTCACTTCACCATGCAGTTGGAGAAGATTCGCAAGTTGCCCGACGACTACGCCATGCAAGACGGGTTAATTCGCGAAAGCGAAGTGATGATCGATGATCTGAACTCTGTCCCTGTTTTGCCACCACTCCCTCAGTCCTGGAAGGGCGTGAACGCTTCCGCAGAACTCTCAGGAGTTCAAATGGAAGTAGTTGAGAACACAGGTGACGCTCAGTACGGCAATACCTACTCAGGCCCGTTGAAGAACTGGATGGGCTCCCTGTCCGGCCCGGCTTCACGCGTAGTGGCACTGACCAAATCCCTCCAGCAGGAATATCCGATGTTCCTATACGACTACACAGTTGTCGGTGGGGTCATGAAAATCAACTTCGTAGTCGTAGGAACCTGAAATCATGAAGAAGTATGTCCCCCTCTTCGTAATTCAATTGGCTATGGTGGCCACCACTCAAGCCTTTGCCGCAGATAGCGACGAGGTGCTGGCTCGTAGCAAAAAGATTCAATCCATGGAACACCGCGACGGTGAATTGAAGCTCCAGGCCTCCATGGCCGACTCTTACCGCAAAATGGCAGATGCAGGCTTTGTCGTAGACGATCAGGGCATGCCAGTAGGTGTGAAATCCCTTCAAGCGCTGGGCGACGAAGTACGCGCCAAAGGCGGTGCGCCTATGCCGATGGGCGGCGCTCCATTCAACATGGACGGTCTTGCCGGTCCGGGCGCAACCCCATTCGTGCTCGAACAACCAACAGCCAGCGCAGGTCTGCCAGGGTTCCAAACACGTGGCGCCCAGGCAGGCGGTGCTCAGCAACCACCTGCCGAGAAACCAAAGCAAAGTCTCCAGCTGGCCGAGGTCCGGGCGAACTCGGTAATCGTCATGACTGATGATGGCCTCAGCGAAGTCAAAGTTGGGCAAAAGGTCTACGACCTCAAGCTCAAAAGCTTTGATATTGATACGGCTTACTTTGAAGGCCCGAATGGCTCACGCATCGTCAAGATCGACTGGACTCAGCCAACTGCGATGAGTGGCCAGTAAACATGTCCGATCAAATAAGGAAAGCTCATCGGGGCATTCTGGACGAGCTGGTAAAAGCCCAGAAGGTCACCCAGAAAACCGCTGACGCGCAGCCAATCCCGGAAAGCATGGCTGCGATCATTCCGGACATTGGTCGTATCTGCAAAGATGAAGAGGCGCTTGCAGCGGCGGTGGCCGCTGCCGCAGGCCGCCCACTGTTTGATTGCAAAGAAGATGGCGAGGATGTTTTCCAAGAGGAAGGCGCTTCGGGCTGGATTGGATATGCAGGCGTTCTGTATCTGGTCAACCTCTATGACCAGTTCTCTCAAGAAGCTGCTTTATCTCATGCGCGAAAAGAAAGCTGGAAGGTTAAAGGTCTAGGCGTAATTAGCCACGGGAAGCTGGAAGGCTTGCAGCGCTTTGAACAGCTTGATGACGACTCAGACGTAAACAACGAAAGCACCAAAATGCGTGTTCATAAACGCATCGAGTCGCTGATTAAGGAAGCTGCGAGCCTTGATGCATCTGACATTCACCTGCAACCCACCCAAGGTGATTCGATCGCAATCCGGTTTCGCGTGGACGGGGAATTGGTTACCAAGGGCCACTACAAACGATCCGGGCACGATGCCATTACGCGTGTCATTCTGGAAAACATGTGCTCGCTGAAACCGAATATTTCGATTCCGCAGGATGGCCAATTCGAACAACATGTAACCGCGAACAAGAAAGTTGGTCTCCGGGTATCGTCAATGCCGGTGACAACAGGGGCTGAAAAGTCCTTAAAGATTGTCATGCGTATTCTCGGCAACAACGTGAATCTGGCGAATCTTGACCGCTTGAACATGAGCGCCGAGAACCTGGCCATTATTAGGCGCCTGTCAGATGTCCCGTTCGGGATGTTCATTCTTACTGGCCCAACCGGGTCGGGTAAAACAACAACTCTCAATGCAATCCTGCTCGACATGCAGGGTCGTGATCCAAATAAGAATTACCACACGCTTGAAGACCCTGTGGAAATTCAGCACGAGGGTATGTCACACACTGAATGTGGCGCCCAAGTGTCATTTCCAGATGGCCTGCGTGCAATTCTTCGCCAAGACCCCGATGTGGTCCTGGTAGGTGAAATGCGCGACAACGAGACAGCCGAGTTGGGCTTTAAAGCGGCACAGACAGGTCACCTTGTACTGAGCACCTTGCACACCAACAACGCTCACGAATCGTTGACACGCCTTTCGCGGATGAATATTCCGGACGACCTTGCCGCGACTCTGACCACTGCATTTATCGCGCAGCGCCTGGTTAAGAGCCTCTGCAAGTCCTGCAAGATTTCCTACGAGCTACGCACAAATCCCGAACAGCTGAGCCTGTATGGAAACAACCGGGTCTTCGGTACTGACCCTGGGTCAACGATTGTCTATCGAGCGAATCCAGCCGGTTGCAAAGAATGCAAGCTCACTGAACACCACCACTCAGGCGGCCTGCGCGGGCGTCGCGGCATCATCGAAATATTGGAGATGACGCCAGATGCTCAAAACACCGTACTCGAAGGTGAGCACCCTACCCTGATGCGTCGTCGCCAGATCAAGGACGGCACATTCTTTGACCTTTGGGATGACGGCCTTCGGCTTGTCCTGGAGGGGGTTGTTGGCTTCGAGCAACTTGAAAAGGCGCTCAAGCCATACATGACGGATCGAGTCACATCATCCAGAAGCGAAACCACCAAAGCAGCACATCCAGAACACAAAGGAAGCGTTGCCCAACTTGTCCCAGCGGCAAAGCCAGTCCCAAGCGAAGAGCCTCGGATTGAACGCGTCGATAACCTGCACACACTGTAATACCGAGGGGTAGCCATGAAAAACCTGCGTAACTTCAAACGTAAATCCATCCGCCAATCGGGCTTCACCCTGATTGAAATCGTCATTGCAATTGCAATCGTTGCAGTGCTTACCGCTTGGCTGCTGCCAGGCTTCTTGCAACAGCGCGACGACGCGAAGTTCAGCACTGCGCTGACCATTCTCCAGAAGGACTTCCCATCTGCGATCACTCGCCAAGTAAGCCGCACCAATACGTGCCTCGGCATGACCAAGACCGACCTGTCCTCTCGTGGCCTCCCAGACCTGACTGTCTGGAACCAAGCATGGACTCTGGACTCGGCAACTGCGAACACCGTGACGATCGGTTATCCGGTGGATAGCAGCGACGCTAGCACTGTTGCCGACCTGAAAGTCGCCCTCGACAAGAGCAACAACGTCAAGACCACGACTGCGACAGGCAACACCAAGATCACTGTCGCTTATCGCTGCTCCTAAGGGAACCTCTGAGCAATGGCTTACTTTAAAATTACCTATCTAGGTCAGGCCGGCAACGTCGAAGCGATGAGCCGTGCTGCCGAAACCCGAGAGCAGGCCATTGCTCAGAGTGGTCTGCCACAACAGATCATCGTTAGCGTGCGACTTGACCCATTCGGTGCAATTCGTGCGCTGTTCGTAAAACGGTTTCCGCTTGTCGAACAAGCGCTGGTGCTCACGGCCATTGCGTCCAAGTTGAACAGCGGCAAGACCTTTTCCAAGGCGGTAGTTGAGTCGGTTGCTTACACAAGGATCGGTATCAACAAGTCTGAGGTTGAGAGCTGCCAGACACCCCAGGAGTACCTGACACTTTTTCGTTTTGATGAAACGGCGACGTTGCTTGCTGATGCAGGTGAAAAGTCGGGCAAGCTCGCAGAGGCACTTCTACGCGCTGCGGCCGCGATAAAAGAGCGGGAACAAGCCCGCAAAGAATTCGGAAAGGCTATGACCCAGGGCGTGATTTATAGCGTCCTTGGCTTGTTGTTCATGATTGGGATTCCATTGTGGGCCGGTAACTCAATCATCGACTTTATCGAGGTGCAGCGCCTCCAGCTGAACCTCAACAATTTCAGCAAGGTCATTCTCTTCCTGCACAAGGTTTACACCCAGTTCAGCATCCCGCTTTTTGCAGTGATAGGGGTGATCTACTTCTTCCGAGTCCGAATCTGGGACATGACGAAGAACTGGCCACTTATCAGGGTGATCAACGAGCGCGCTAAGGTCCGGAGAGGTCTTGATTTTGTTCAGACCTACCAGCTGCTGTTAAGCAGTGGCTACACCAACCCACAGTGCTTCAAGTTTCTTTGCCTAAGGTCCAAGGGGCTTGCGCACAGTCTTTACAAGGACGCCCTTGATCGACTGGCGGAAGGCCGAGAGCTCAGTGAGATATTCGTCGGTGACGATTGGCCGCCAATCATTCACCAGAACCTGCATGGGTTTGACATGCAGTCGCCCTCCGGCCGGGACAATGTGCTTAGTAACCTGGCGAATGCGCTAAAGGAGTATTACCTACAGTATTCCGGTCAGGTATCACGCCTTTGCTTAGCCATGGGCTTCGGCATGATCCTGATAACCATCGTCCTGTTTGCTGTCGGCTTCTACATGCCGCTGGTGAACATCAGCCAGAATATGGGCTAAGTATGATGCAGGCCCATCGTAAACAGGTCGGCTTCACCCTGATAGAGATCGTCATCGCGCTGGCGATCTCCGCCATCCTGGTGCTTATGATGCTGCCCAACATCATGTCTCAGATGGAGAGCGCCAAGATCGATGCTGCCATCGGCCAAGCAAAAAACATCTTACAAGTCTGCGAAATCGCTCGGCGCAAAGTGACCTCAAGCAGTACCGCTGCCAACTTAAAGGTCACCCATACCTACAACTCGCTTGCGGCCTGGTCCTCTACTGCCACCCTGCAAAGCCAGCTGGGTCAGGACTACAACCTCCCAGACACCAATGCGTTCGGTAAAGCAATTCTTGTCCGCTACGACGCGGCTCGATGCTACGTAGCTGTTGACCTCGATTTCATCCAGAACAATGTGGCGGGGTATCCAACCTCAACAGTTGGCGGGGTCACTCGGGTCACCCTCAGCTCACGCCCAAAGATAGGCACTGACACAAACTGGGTTAGTCATCAGAAGCGAATTCTTCACGACGAAACAACGCGCTAAATGGAACTAGGCCGGTTGGCATTGCCCCGCTTCTACACCTGAACGATATCGCTTTCCGCATGCATTGGAAGCTTGAGTTCGTCATGCACCCATCCATGCCGTATCAAATCTGAAAGGAGACTCCTTTGACCGCAATGCTGCCTACTTCGCACGATCAGATGAAGCATTACGACAATGCCACAAACATCTATCTGACCCAGACCTACATCGAAGCCACTGATAACTTCGGCAAATTCTTGCGCGGGAAGATTGAAGGTAAATGGCTCGACTTCTTTCAGACGCAAGTCGCTGAGAAGATGAAAATAACCAAAACGAAGTCGGCGGACTTCACCGAGAAGTTTGATGGCCATCGCTACCGCTGCTGTCTGGCAAACTCCCACGACGGTTTTGGCATCTCTATGCGACGCCTGCCGTCCAGTGTTCCGTCTATTGCCGAAGACTTGAAGCTTGACTGGTCCGTAATTGCACCACTCATGCGTGGCACCGGCATGACTCTGTTCGCCGGCATCATGGGCTCCGGCAAATCAACAACAATGTATGCCTCCATTGCGAAAATGGATCAGCGTGAGCGTGGCCAGCTCTCCACGATTGAAGACCCGATCGAGATGTTGTTTCCAGGCCCAGGTGTAATTCAAAGAGAGCTTGGCACCCACGTAGAGTCATTTCCAGCGGCTATTCGGGACTGTGTACGTCAGAACCGGCGCACCATCGTTGTGTCCGAAATTCGCGACCCGGATACAGCGAACGCAGCATTGTTGGCGGCATCTACAGGCCATAGCGTATTTGCGACCATCCATGCTGATAGCGCTCTGGATATCGTGCCGCGCATGTTGGCACTTGTGGATAACAAGTACGAACGGTTGTTGCCTCGGACACTACGCGGTCTTTGGTGGCAGCACGTTCTGCGCTTCTCCGACCAAAGCCGTCAGCCAGTGCCTATTTACGAATCCCTGGAGGTGACTGCACCGGTGCGCCAGATTCTTGAAGCCGGCATGGAGCATCTTCCAAAGCTGGCCCAGGAGATGAAGACGCAAGGGCGCAAAAGCATGGCCGAATCCGCCATGCATCTTGTTGGCCGTGGACAGGTCAAGCGTGATGAGGTCCGCGACTTCACTGAGCGTCGAGGACGTATCAACGACAACTAAAAGAAAGCCCGGCATATGCCGGGCTTTTTTATGGTGCGCCAGGCATGGCGCGTAGCGCCGTGACTGGCGCTGTTCGGGTCACTGTGGTGGTGAGTCGGACGACTTGGAGGTGAAAGTCCTCTACACACCCGGCAAGGGGAAGTGTTAGCCAGAGGCAAGGGTGTCGCGGGTGACTGCGAATCTGAAGGAAGCCCGAGGCAAAATGCTGGCCTGACGTACAGGAAGCGGATAGAGGCGGCGTAGCGGGGTAAGACGGCCATAATCGTCAAAGCCCAATACTTGCACGGAACGCTGCGACGTATATCCGACAGGCATAAGCAGGAAGGTCGCGCGAATTACCCTGGGAGATCTGTTTAGCCTGCCAAGTGCTACCGGCGTCGTGAGATGACGGGATGGGCGACAGAAGTCAGCAGAGGCCGTAGTAGCTGCTCGAAACCGGAGCAATGAAGGGCTGAACCTGCCATGAGTGGATAGTCGGGTGTGATCTCTGTTGGAGCGTAAAGCAGAAACTCCGCATAGCGGGGGTCGAGACCATCAGGAGGTAGGAGCCGGAAGCTCCGAGGGCCGGTCTGGGCGCTTAGATACCACAGGCGACACATCAACGGAACCAAGCTCGCTGACGTTGTTTATCAGTAGGCAGGAACCGCCGTATACGGAACCGTACGTACGGTGGTGTGAGAGGACGGCGGATGTGAATCCGCCTCCTACTCGATGATCAGATATCCAGGAAATCCTGCCGCGCAAAACCCCAGCTAAGGAACTGAGAGGGTGCCGCCAATGACGGGCAATGTGTCGAGTCGGGTGGGCGGCGAGAACAGGAACCCCTGGCATAGCTCAATACCGCAATCAATAGCCATGCCCAGCTCAGTGCGGGTTTCGATACCCTCGATCACAAGTGTCTTACCTGCACGCCGGCACCACAGGCTTAAATCTTCCACGGCCTTTCGTGTGGTGTTGTCTTTAGTCATTTGCACAGTGGTGTTGCGCGATAGCTTGCAGCCAGCAACGGCATATGAATCCAGAAGTGCACGCTTGGCGAAGCCGTCGTGAATGTCGTCCAGGACGACGGCCACCGACTGAGCATGCAGCTTTTGAATGTTCCTGCGCAGCGCATTGATTTCGCCATCAGCTGATTCCGTCATCTCAAGCGTTAGCCTGTTGGTTATGCCGAGACGAGTAGCCGCGTCGATGATCGCGCCAACAAATGCGGTATTCGACATGGAAATCTGAGAGGTATTTACCCAGACATGGAGTGAGGGGTCAGCCACAACCACCTTGCAAACCTGGTTGAAGACCCAGGTGTCCACTTCGACGATGGAGTGGTCCTCTTCTGCGGTCGCTATCAAATGGGCAAGGGTCTGGCCGCACCAGGGGCTACCTACACGCAGGAAGGACTCGAAGGCTACGATCTCCAAGGCGGAGCCGCCAGCGCGCACAACGGGCTGGAAGGCTACCTCACACCCCTCCCAGTGAGCGTTTGGCAATTCCGGAGCGATTGCTTTCCGGAGACTCAGGTTGTTCATCTTCGTAGCCGAGTGTGGTTTGTTTACTTAATAGTGTTTTTCCCTCCTTGGTTTTCCCGCCTTTTTCTGGAAACCCATTTCTTTTTATCGGCCGAATGTGATCTCGAACTCTTTTTGACAGGGGCCTATGACACAGGCAGACGGGCGTTATGTTGGTTGCCATCTTTGGAACAACTGGTGACGCCCATGAGCTTCATGAAAGAGCTACAGCAACTGACGGATAAGACCCTCGTGCTCGCATCGACGGAGCGTGTTGCCCGCTACCTCAAGTTGCAGGCCGCTTTGCTGCAATCAGTGAGCGGCAAGCGGACCTGGTTCGCCAAGGGCGAAATTAAGACCGTCTCTGCTTGGTTGGAAAATGCATGGCAGGAGCTGATGCCTGATGAGCAATTACTTTTCCCGGTGCAGGAACTGGCCGTGGTGAAGTCTATAGCCGACCGCTCTGGGCTCTTGCCTGACACCCAGATTTCATCCACCAGCACCGCTCGACGGATCAACCAAGCGTACTCGCTTGTGAACAAGTTCCAGTTGCCAATGGATCGAGATCGCTTTGCCTTCAAGAAGGAGTTTGAGTGCTTCTTTGCCTGGTACGAAATGATCAAGGCGGAGTCAGACAAGAACGGCTATGTCTTCCGTTCGGAAATTCCGCGGCGATTGCTGGATGCAATTCAGCAAGGTCGCATTGAGGTGCCTGAGCGGATCGTAATCGTTGGCATCATCAGCATGAACCCAGCGGAGCGTTCCGTGTTTGAGGCTTTGCAGGAGCGCGGTGCGGAGCTTATCGAGTACGCAGAACCAGAGTTCACAGCTGTACCGAGTCTCGTGCGTGCCAATACTCAAGCTGACGAGTTCTCGAAAATCGCCACGTGGGTCAATGACACCCTAAAGCCTTACACCGCTACGCCGCATGCGGCGCCATCAGTCGCAATCTTGGTGCCTGAAATGCGCACTTATCAGGCCCCGCTTGTGGAAGCACTGACCCTGGTTGTCAGCCCTTCATCCCTATTGCCATCGCAGGACGGCCAAGAGGCGCGGGAGCCATGGGACATATCCAGTGGTGCAACACTTGGCTCCCGGCCGATGATCCGCGCTGCTATGGATATCCTGTCGATTACCAGCCACAAAGCTGACTCTGAGACGTTCAGTCGGGTGCTGCGATCCCGTTGGGTTGGTGGTTCCGATCACGAGTGGGCAAGCCGCGCCACCATGGACGTATGGCTTCGCGATAACACAGGCCTTTCGATGGCAGGTAAGGATTTCCGGCGTGCACTTACCAAGAATGGTCAGACTGGCTGCCCTGACTTCCTCAAACGCTTAGATGCACTGCTGGATGCCCAAGACGCCATCACCGCTGGCCTGTACCCCTCAGAGTGGGCTGAACAATACGAAGAGATGTTGAAGCTCATGGGCTGGCCTGAGACGCGCGAGCTTTCCAGTGCAAACTATCAAACGCTCAATGCTTGGGCCGAGGCCCTAGCGATGTTCCGGACCCTGGACTATCAACTCGGCCCTTGTGAGTACGAGCGGGCATTCATGTGGTTGCGTGAGATCGTTGACACCCGCCAATTCCAACCACGTATCAGCCATGTAGCACCGGTGTCGATCATGTCCTATGAGGATGCTATTGGCTTGACCTTCGATAAGGTGTGGGTGGTCGGTGCTTCAAACTCAGCGCTACCTCTGCCTGCTGAGCCAAATCCATTTATCCCGGTTGATCTCCAGGCTGCTGCGGGCATTCCTGAGTCATCCAGCGAGCTTTCATTGGCACGCGCACAGAAGATCGCAGCGGCCCTGCTGAGCACAAGCCAGGTCGTCAATGTCTCATGCCCTGCGCACAGTGATAGCGGCAGCTCCATTGGCCCAAGCGAGCTGATGGGCTCATGGCCAAAAACAGAGCATTCGGCCAATGAACCAGGTTCATTCGTGCAAAAGCAGATCAACCTGTTGGATCGCACTCAGGTGATTTCTGAGGTCGTGCCGCCTGTTTCGCAGGATGAGTTGTCTACTGTGAAAGGTGGTGTTCGCATCTTCCAAGACTATGCTGAGGCACCGTTTTTCTCGTTCGCACGAAACCGATTGGGCGCAACAGAATTCCCAGTGCCGGTGATAGGACTCGACCCGCGCATCCAGGGCACCATGCTCCACCTTGTTCTTGAGTTGTTCTGGAAGGAGGTTAAAACCTCCCAGAATTTGAAGGCGCAAACCCCAGAAACTCGCCATACCCTAGTAAACGCGAAGGTCGCTGAGGCGAGCGACAAACTGCTCAATCGTCTTACTTGGCGTTACGGCAATCGATTGATCGCCCTTGAGCAAAAACGACTTGTTGAGCTGGTGATGGACTGGCTGGCATACCAGGCAACTCGCACGCTTGAGTTTGAAGTTGTAGCAACAGAAGAGAAACATGACATTGAGGTAGGCGGAATTCCGCTAAGCATTAAGCTCGACTACCGTGAACGCGTTTACGCCACCGAAGAGACTTGGTACACAATGCTGAGCGACTACAAGAGTGGCAAAGAAAGCCGACATACAGGCCTGAATGCAGATCGCTTGCTGGAGCCGCAGCTACCCATTTATGCCACCCATATTTCGCCTGAGAAGATCAATGAGAAGAGCGTGGACGGTATTACCTTGGCTCAGGTGAACATTCAGAACATCAGCATGCACACTCGTAGCTCATTCAGTGCCGCCCTTGTTGAGCGTAAGGCGAAGAATAGCGATGTAGATAGTGAGTTGGCCTGGGAGTCCCAATGCAACGCTTGGAAGCAAGCGCTCGACGATATGAGCAATGGCTTCCTGCAAGGTAACGCGACCCTAAGTGACCCAGGGAAGGCGTTTCCAATGGGATACGAGTTTCTAGCCCCGCTTACGCGGTAGTACAACAAAGCCGGCCACGTGCCGGCTTTTTCGTGCGCAACTATTTTTCCGTCAGGGGCTCCTGACACGCGTCTGGGTCGTTAAAAGTGGTAGCACCTAAACAGGAGCCACCCATGACCGCCTTCGAACGTATCCCAGCACTGCCGCACCTTGACCCCATCTTTGCTGGCATTGCTGCTGCCAATGAACATGACGGCGCTGTTCGCGCAATGTCGATCGATCCGCGCCGTTCGTTAGTGCTATTGGCGCCGGCTGGCTCTGGCAAGACCACACAACTCCTGTATCGCCTTCTGGCATGCCTAACAGTTGCGCAGCGACCGGAAGAGATACTTGCCATCACCTTCACCAACAAAGCAGCTGCTGAGATCGTTGAGCGTGTAATGGGCGCCCTGAACCAAGCCGCAGCCGGCGTACCTCCCACCGAGGTGCATGAGCTACCGCTATACCGTCTCAGCCTTCTGGTACTTGAGCGGGACAGTGCGCTTGGTTGGAATCTTCTGCTGAATCCGTCGCGGATGCGGATCATGACCTTTGACTCATTCTGCGCATATCTGGCTGCAAAGACGCCAGTGATGTCCGGACTCGGGGGTGGTCGTACCTCGGACGATCCAAGCCTCATATACCGTCAGGCTATTCTGGAGACCCTTGGTTCGGTGAACGACGAGGGTATTTCCGACGACTTACGCGCCGCGCTTGAAGCGGTCCTGACTTTTGCCAAGAACCGTTTTGAGCTGCTAGTGCCGATGTTCGCTGCCTTATTGGCTAAGCGTGACCAGTGGGTGGGGGAGGTCTTGAACCTCGACATCCCAACCATGGCCGAGGCACTGAGCGGGATGATCTCGAACAGTGCTGAAAGCGGCGTGGAGGCAATTCGTTGCTCAGACTTGAACCCCGCGATTGAGTTGCTGCGACAAGCTTCCGGCGAGCTGGAAGGGTTTGAGTGGGCGGCTTCCCCAGTGCTTGATGGCAGCGAAGCTGGCCTGGCATACCTACGTGATTTCTCTACCTACATGCTGACAACCAAAGGTGAGTTGCGCTCCCGCGTGAACGCCACAAACGGTATGCCTGCCCGGCATCCAATCACGACAGCAATGAACGGTCTACTCACCAACCTGAAAGAGGCTGGCCCGGAGCTGGGGGCTGCGCTGTTCACGCTCAAGACCCTGCCTGATGTCAGTTATCCGGAGCGCTCGGCTGAGATGGCCAAGCATCTGACCATTATCCTCCGCTACCTGATGGGCAACTTGATGCTGGCCTTCGACGCCAACGCAACGGTGGATTTTCCTGAGGTAGCGCAGCGCGCGATCATGTCTCTGGGTGCAGGCGGCGAGGTAGGCGATGCTTTGCTGGACGAAGACCGTATTTGCCACCTGCTGGTAGACGAGTATCAAGACACCTCACCAAGTCAGACCCTATTGCTGAGCAAGTTGGTCGAACACTGGGAGCAGGACGACCATCGCTCTGTCTTCTTCTGTGGCGACGCGGGACAGTCCATCTACCTTTTCCGTGGGGCCACTGTTGAATCGTTCATTCAGCTGGTGCGTGAGCGCCAGTTCGGCCCGAAGCAATTGGAGGTGATGAACCTGGTAGTCAATTTCCGTTCTCTACCTGGCGTGGTCGAGTGGAACAACGATACCTACGAGAAGGTGTTTGCTGGCACCGATACGACCTTCGTTCGGTCTGTTCCATTTCGGAAGGGTGAAGGCGGCGTGTCGATAATGCCGATCACTTCTGGCCCGCTGGGCGAAGCTGCCAAAGTTGTTGAGATCATCCAGACCGAGTACGAAAAAGACCCAGAGCAGTCGATTGCCATCTTGGTTCGAAGCCGCTCGCATCTGAAAGACATTTTGCCGGCATTGAAAGCTGCGGGTATCAGTGCCAGTGGCACCGATATCGACCCAATTTCTGAATCGCTTCCGGTATCAGAAGTAATCAGCCTGATTCGCTCACTCTGGCATGCTGCTGACCGTACAGCCTGGCTGGCGCTGTTGCGCGCTGCGTTTGTCGGTCTGAGCTGGGCAGACACCCTGGTGGTATCGCAAGGACACCGGGTCATTCCAACGGCTCTTCGCATGGAAGCCGTGCAAGAACGTCTCAGTGAGGATGGACTGGCACGCGTGCAGCGGCTTGTGACGGTCCTTGACGGCATCCAATCGTCAAGCCGTGGTGATGAGTTGGTATGGGCTGCAAAATCAGCCTGGGTGGCCCTGGGTGGCGTCTCAACTGTTGATCACATCGAGATGGGTGATGTGAATACCGTCTTCAAGTTGCTTTTGCAGCACACAAGCACCGGTGACCTTGTTGACCCTCAGGCGTTCTTCAACGCATTGGACCGGCTGTATGCAACGCCGAAAGCCGGTCAGGTGCAGGTGATGACACTGCACAAAAGCAAGGGTCTTGAGTTCGATGTCGTGATCATCCCAGCCTTACAGAAGGGCAGCGCCACCGATGAGACGCCTCTTTTCTACTGGCGCCGCGTTGGCCAAACATTCGCTTTGGCTCCCAATCTTGGGGATCAAGATACGTCCTCCCCAGAGAGCCGCCTATTCCGCTACCTCGGGAAAATGGTGAAAGACGACGTTCGTCTTGAAGTCTCCCGGCTCGGCTATGTGGGCACAACCCGCGCCAAGTGCAATGCATACCTCCTGGGATGCATCAACGCTTCAAACGAAGATGACGACGTGAATGCCCCCGTTGGTTCGCTGATGAGCTGCTTGTGGCCATCCTTGGAGGAAAGCTTTGGTAATGCTGAGCAAACTCCAACGGTTGAGCGTGAGGTAGTGAGTGGGGTTCCATCCAAGGCACGCCTGGATTCGACCTTCACCGTTGAACTTCCAACGGATTGCTTCATTCCTGCGGCAACTAACGATGCGCTGCCGACTGAAAACGAACTTGAAGACGATCTGCGTGAGAGCGAAGGCAGTGACTACCGGGCCAAGGTGCGTGGGATCGTCTATCACCGTGTGGTCGAGCTGATCGGTAAGGAAGGCGTTCACACCTGGTCAATTGACCGCCTTGACACCAAGAGCCAAGCAATCGCGTCCATGTTGCGCCGCGAGGGTTACCCCATTCGCGAAGTGCCACAGGCCACGCGTCAGGTTCGCGATTTGGTGGCAACAACGCTCAGCAGCACCTCAGGTCAGTGGCTGCTCAAGAAGCGTGTTAACGGTGGTCAGGAAGTGCAGGTCAGCGGTTACCAGAACGGCCGTTGGGTTCACCGAATCCTTGACCGGCCTTTCGAAGATGAGGGCTTCTATTGGGTTACCGACTGGAAGACCTCTGCACCGGCCGAAGGAATGTGCGTTGAAGCCTTCATTTCACGGGAAGTGGCCAAGTATTCCGCAAAGATGAAGGAGTACAAGCGGGCGGTGATCGATGCCGGCATATCCCTGCCAGTTCGTCTTGGCCTGTATTTTCCAGCCATAGACCGCTTCGTAGAGATCGAATGACGAAACTCCCGCCGATCCCCGAGCAGTGGCTTGGCCACCCACTGCACCAAGCGGGCATCTGACACAGGCTGACAGGTTTTACTGTTGATCTACTCCCCAGCAAAGGGCCGGGGCCATAGAAGGAGCTTCACATGAGTGATGACAACCGCAAGAAAGCCTTGGCCGCCGCGCTGGGTCAGATTGAAAAGCAGTTTGGCAAGGGCGCCGTCATGCGTATGGGCGATTCGGACCGACAACAGATAGCCGCTATCTCAACTGGATCGCTTGGGCTCGATGTTGCCCTTGGCATTGGTGGCTTGCCTCGCGGCCGAGTTGTCGAAATCTACTATCTACGGTCCAGAATCCTCTGGCAAAACCACTCTGACGCTTTCGGTGATCGCCCAAGCCCAGAAGCTCGGGGCAACGTGCGCATTCGTTGATGCTGAACATGCCCTGGACCCGGAATACGCCGGCAAGCTGGGCGTCAATGTTGACGACCTGCTGGTGTCGCAGCCGGACACCGGCGAGCAGGCCCTGGAAATCACTGACATGCTGGTGCGCTCCAATGCAGTTGACGTGATCATCATCGATTCCGTTGCTGCCCTGGTGCCGAAAGCGGAAATTGAAGGGGAAATGGGGGATCAGCATGTTGGGCAAAGTAGACTTATGAGCCAGGCGTTGCGCAAGCTCACGGGCAACATTAAGAACGCCAACTGCCTGGTGATCTTCATCAACCAGATTCGCATGAAAATCGGCGTCATGTTCGGTAGCCCAGAAACCACTACTGGCGGTAATGCCCTCAAGTTTTATGCCTCGGTCCGCCTGGATATTCGCCGCACTGGCGCTGTGAAAGATGGCGATGAAACCATCGGGAGCGAAACGCGGGTCAAGGTCGTTAAGAACAAGGTGGCGCCGCCATTCCGCCAAGCTGAGTTCCAGATCATCTACGGCCAGGGGATTAATAACTTCGGTGAGATTCTGGATATGGGTGTCGCCCTGGGCTTGATCGAGAAGTCCGGTGCGTGGTTCAGCTACGGCTCGAAAATTGGTCAGGGCAAAGCCAATGCATGCCAATTCCTGAAAGAAAATGAACAGGCCTGCAAAGAGATCGACGCCGGCATCCGGGCAGCGACGATGAAACCCGTGGCCATCGCGGTCAACGAAGAGGTGCTGGAAGAAGCAAGCTAGTGAGCGGGGAAGGGCGCCTATGGCGCCCTGTCACCCTGACATTGGTACAATTCTCAGCTCACCATTCCCCACTAACGAATCGAGGCCGGACATGAAGAAATGCGCTGATCAGCCATGCCCGACGTGCCCATGGCGCCTATCATCGACTGCCGGAGGCGAGGATATTCCAGGGTTTAGCCTAGAGTTGATGCGCAGCCTTGTCTCAACAGTGCCACCACGCGGTAGCAAGGCAGATGGCCTTTACAGGGTCATGGCCTGTCACCACAGCAAACCAGGCGAGGAATTCGCGTGCGCGGGCTATATCGAACGGCACGGGATGCAGAACATTAATGTTCGGTTGATGATGTTCAAAGGCGAAATCAACACGTCAAAGGTAAGTGAGCGCACTCAGGGGATCGAGCTATACCCCGATTTCTACAGCATGCTCGATGCCTATGAGGCTGTGCATGCGCAGTCGGAGCAGACTGCCGACTGATCAGGCCAGCCTGATGTGACGATTCAGTCTCAGCACATTCATTCGCTTCTGGAGGGGTACGGCGTTCAGGAGCTTCTTCTGTTTGAACGAGCCCAACATCTCAGGCTTGAGCGCGACCAGGGCGTCAAAGACCTCCTGATCGAATGTGATCTGCACCCGCCCATCTGCATATGCAAGAACACCCTGCACTGAGCAACCGGAGTGGTCAGCCCTGACCAGCCCCATGTAGATCATTGTCTGGAAGAACTCGTAGGGGCTCACGCGCCCTCTGAACTTTCGGCTCTTGTACTCTCCGATAACGACAATGCGACCGTTGCGAGAAAGGAACCGTGCATCGGGCTCTCCAGCTACACCAAAGCCGCGTAACAGCTTTCTTGGCGCCGCATTCCCAAGATCGGAGCTCACGAGAGTGTAGGCTCCAGGCGAGAGGCCGAAGGTGCGGAATATATCTGTTGACGCCGTGCCCTTCTGAAACAGGAAAACAATGGCAAGGAAAAGCGCAATGAGGACGCCGGCGAGAATCAAAGCTGAATCACTCCAAATTTCCAGAGTAGCCAGACGGCCACCAAACCGATCACTACAAAAATGGGAAGACTGGGCCCCTTACCTATAGAGGCATGCGCCCTATTGCCGTAGCGCAATGCCGCTTTATTCATTGGCTTGGGCTTGATTACTGAGATGGGGTCTGCTGCGTATTGCGCAAGCTTGCTTGCTCCAACACTCTTCGATGTGTGGCTCATGCGCTACCACCCGTGAAGTAGACCCGCTTGTAGCCGTTGAACATGACGACGCCGGCCTGTTCAAGATTCTGGAAAGCTCTGGTCGCCGATCGCTTGTGCACGCCTGCCAAGGTTCGGATTTCATCCTTGCTGGCCTCGATCTCACGACCCGCCGCTGTCGGGTGGGATTCAGGGTGTTGAGCCAGTATTTCTATAACCCGCAGGATTTTCCCTTGGTCTCGGAGAGTGGTGGCTTGTGCTGCTGCCGCGTAAATCCTGGCCAACTCTACTTCTAGCGCTAGAAGAAGCTTCCCTGAAAGCCCAGTGTCGGCCTCGAACTCGCCCATGCGCGCCGCAGGCACTGTCAAGAGAATGGTGGGAGAGCGAGCTTTAAGGCTGACTTGAATAGTGTTGCTGATGACCGGGGTGACCATCTCACCGCGCTTTAACACACCAAGGAAAACCGGGCTTGCGTCCTCATCAGAGGCAGGGGAGGTGGCAACAACACAACCACGGATGATGAAGAACAGGGCACCAGGTGATGCCTGTATTTCGTCCCCACGAGAGTAGTTCGTGATCTTTCCCAACCTGCTGGCGCTGATCAGGCACTTGGCCCATGCACTCATGAATGCCGGGCTTTCGGCTATCCAGCCAGGCGCCGGCAGGTCTAATGCGGTAACCGGCGTCTTCATACCAAGTCATCCTTTAACTCGAACTGCCCCTGGTAGAGCTCAATCTTGACGTTGACTGACTTGGGGAGGGGGAGGGCTATCAAATTGGCTATGGAGCTGGAGGTCGGTTTGATAACGAGAAGGACGTTTCGGAATCGTTTGGGCTTCGATAGGTACATTGGTTTGCCGTGTTGGCCTTTCATTTCACGCATTACCATGTGCCGGCGACGCTCAGTGGGCAGAGCGAGAGGGCCACGCACCCTGACCTCGGGATCGGCCAGAATTGATTGCTTGATACGCTGGGCGGTTGAGCGTGCTGCGTCGGAGGTGATGCTGTCGATGATCACGTAGAAGCTTGCAGAGGTGAACCGAACCCGCATTGACTTCGGATCGGCTAAGTCCCAGGCGGGTAATTCTTTCGCAGAGTTATACATAGGGGCTCAGTCACCAACGCACTATTTGTCCTAATAGTGCAAATGGGAGCCCGTTTTTCAGGTCTTTTTCAGGGTGTGAATCACTTTGACACCTGGCTTAGGTGGTAAATCGCTCGTTCAAGCGAAGCTACTTGCGATCGGGCCCGAAGGATGGCGAATACCGAATCATCAGGAGAAAGCTGTGCAGCCTGCCGTTGGGTGAAGCGAAACAGCTCACCAATGTCCTCGACTTCTAGAGCTTGGACAGCCGGCCAACAAACCTGGAGCCTGGTGGTAAGTTTTTGCGTAGTACGGGCTTTCCAGTTTGATAACGCAGCCAACATCGGGGAATTCCTTGGGAAATCGGGGGGGGAGCCATTCAGTTTCTGGAGTTGTCGTTTTTGACCACCAATTCGGTGGAAGCGCCCTTGCGCCTCTATAAACTCGCAGCAAGTAGGTAGCGCGTTTGCGGTACTAACGTAGCGATGATGTACAGAATAATGATTTCTCGAAGCGTAGCGCACCGGATTGCTGGTCAATTCCGCTTCGATCATGAGGATGCAGTATGAGTGAAGCCGATCGCCGATTTAAGCGTTACGTAGTTCCGGAAGGCGCAATGGCCAGCCAGGGAATTCGTGGCAAGACCTTTATTGCCAAACTAACCGGATGGACGAAGTGCCGGATAAAGGACTTGTCCAGAGCTGGGGCAATGGTACTAACGGAGAAGAATCTGAGCATCGGCGACAGCATCGAGTTCAAGATGGTCGAGAAGGAAGGCCAAGAGATGCTTTTCGATGGTACGGTCGCGAACATTGCCAAGGACCATAAGCTGGGCATGTACAAGGTGGGTGTCGCGATAAACGTCCCGGCGACTGCAAGTCTCGAATTGACCTTCTTGGAAACGCTCAGTGATCGCTTCAAGGAAGCAATCTAGCGAAACCAGAAAACATGGCCGAAAAAAAGCCCCGCAAGAGCGGGGCTTTTTTGTAGGACGGGGAATCGCGGTGCACCACAGACAGGTTAGAGGGGGGTGAGTTAGGAGATGAGGCCTATTGCGATTCCCCAAAAATTGTAAGTCATCAAAAGCTAGATCATTTCAGTGACAAGCGCCAGTGAGACCTGATGAACTAATGATGCAGATATTTTACGCTCCACGCCAGTCCATCTAGTATCTTTTTACTATCACTTTGTCGGTTTCCACCACAAATGTAGGCTTTCCCTACAAGAGAACAGAAGCAGGCAGAGACAGAAACCTGACACACATAGAGCTAAAGCATAGAGCATGCCATGACTGGCAAAGGGCCATACCCGGCTTGCTGAGTGCATATTTTTTACAGAGCCCGTGACAGAATTCCCGCTGATGGCTTTGAAATACAGGTTTTCCCTCAGCGCATCTGCCATCAAGGCAAGTTCTGGTGACTCGGCGATGTCTATGTTGGTGAAGACAGCGCGTGTCAGAAAGCGATCTTCTTCCAGGCGTTCCGCCTCGGAAATGACTGAGCCAATGGCGCTATCAAGCAATGCGTCAGGCAGTGCGGCCTTCACTGGGGCAGTAAGGCTGAGCCAGCCGGCCGTATTCGACTGGTGCAGAACTGATTTGACCGCGTATGCGTCGGCGTTCTTGCGCAGCGCGGCCTGAACAGCCAGTTTGAATCGCTCAGCGATGATCTTTCCTACGGCTGACGGGAGTACATCTCGACCTGGGATCGCGACTAGCACTTCGAGAACTCCCTCGCCATTGCCCCCCACCTCGACAGTACGTGGTTCAGTTTTAGCAGTTGCTTTCGGCGAAGCTGCCCTCTTGATTGGGCTACCCAGTGGCCGGGTGCTTGCGATCGAGGCAACTAGACGTTGCAGATTCAACCCCGAGGTCGGACCAACCACTACAAGGTTGATGTTCGCTTGAGTGTAAAGCCGATCGTATGCTTCTTGAGTTTTCGCATGCGAAAACAATCTCAGAGGTTGAGGGTCAGGGGGGCACGGTGCTGGTGCGCCATAGTTCGCTGCAAAGGTCTCGAAGTAGTGAGGCTCACTGCGATAGTCCTCCTGCTGGCCCAGCTCGCGCAGGATCGCCTTAACCTCACGTTCGGTGGAGTTCAGTAGGCAGCTCCCGGCGCCCAAGGATTGCAGCCATTAACTGCTCCATGCTCTCCCCAGCAGCAGCATGGCCAACCAGAGTGAACTCGGTGAAGTCCTGGCGTGTGATAGCCGATACTTGAACGCCGAGGCGGTTTGCTGCGAGAACAAGATCAGCCGGGGTTGTGCCGAACTGAGTTTCAGAGAGCAATAGGTGCTCAATGAGATGCGGCGTTTCGCGAGTTCCGCAGGAGTCGTACATGCCTGCATTGACCTCTGCGCGCACCACCAGTTGCCCTGGCCGTTCGATGTGCTGGTATTCAAGGCACATTGCAGCAGGACTCAATGCAAGCAGTATTACGACGGCGGGGAACCGCATGTCAGCCTCGTTTCTTGGAGAAGTTGGTTCCTATGATATTGCCACCAGCAGGGGTGTCATCAGGGATCAGGTCCATCGCGGCGTAACGAAGCCCGGTCTCAGCTGAGTGGTATGCGTACTGCATCTTGTTGCGCTTGGTGCCGATGTACGGGGCTGCCCCTACCAAGACTGAATCCATCTCAAGGTCTGAGGTTTCGAGGTTACGGTCGAAATCAAAAACCATTCGAACACCGAATCGATCCCAAAGCTCGGAGTTAGGGGCAAGCTGAGTAAGCACCACATTGATGCCAACGCTTTTCGCTAATGCTAAAGCGTGGTCGATATCGGCAATGTCGTGATCAATCTCTACGCCATCGATGATGAGTGCACGACCGGCCGGCGAACGTCGGCTGAGAGCATTGAGGTGTGCCGAAACCAGTGCCGACAACTTGTACGTTCTGGCCGGAACAATCGATACGAAGGTGTCTGTTGTTTCATCTGCCGCACCCAAAAGAATAGAGCTGTGGTTTTCTTGAAGCGCCCCGCGATACACGCGCATTGTGTTCAGGTACAGGTTCAGCCAGCCATCCCCGTTGGGGTTGGTACGCACTATGGCCACACGAGTCCCGGTCTTAGGGTTCAGTGCGACTTCCTGATTGATGTAGCGGGAAAGGGTGCCGCTATCGGTATGGATAAGTAGAGCGTTCTCATAAAAGCCTCGACCCAGGATCACCTGGATTGGCGCGTAGTAGCCATAACGAACCCGAAACTTTTCAAGCATCTCAGGCTGGACGCTGGAGGGGTCAACTGGATCATTGCGCGCGTAATTCACCAAGGCATCAAAGTTCTGGAAGCCCCACATGGTCGATACCAACACCTTCTCACCAATACCCTTGCGAACATCCCCAAGGCCCGGTAGAGACAGGTTTACCGCCATCCGAAGGAACTCCATCATCTGGTGAGAGCTGTCCTCTTTGAGTAGGGCAGAGGGTTCGCTGATGGGCTGCAAGCCTGTTACAGATGGGCCGAGCTTTCCTGTAGCGGGGTCATAGGACTCACGGCCATAGGCGCGCGCAAGGATCGAGCTGGCTTCGCTGTCGGAAAGATTTAAGGGCAAGCTAGAGACGAGTCGCTTGAACTGAGTTTCGTACATGATCAGGAATCCAGGAGATCGAGATGTTTGAAGTTTTCGCAAAAGAGCTTGAATGTCTCGCCGGCAGCAACCCCCGCACCGGGCTCAGCCGCTCTGTTCGCGAGGTGACGGTAAATCGCTTTCCGGGCAGCTTGTTCGTATGGCGGCCGGTTGCACAGTTGTAAAAGGTCGGTCATCGCAAATTTGTGGCCTTTGGCTTCCGCTTTAACCAGTAGGTCGATTCCCAGGTGCGGATAGGACAAATCAAGCTCCCTATGAATATGGGCCAAGCCATATTCATAGACGGCAATGCACGAGGCTGACTCACAGTTTGCGGCTAATTCCAGCCACTGATGCCCCGCTTGCCGATCTTCATCAACACCACGGCCAACAATGAGGCAACGGGCAACGTACAACATTGCTTCTGGATGCCTATTCGTCGCGAGGGAGACCAGTTCGGCGAACGCCTCTGACCGTGCGGCTTCGTTGTCGGTGGCCAACATTGCCTTCAAGTGACCGATGCACTGAAAGGTTTGAGGGTCAACAGAGTGCGGGGTGTCGGTGGAGTTATTCATTTGGCTGAGCCTTAATCTTGCGCTGATGCCGCTCGGGTTTTTTGGCCTTTGCCTCATCCTCAGTATCAGTAATCGGCACTCGATGCTCTTTGAGATAGCGGTGGAGAAAAAGCTTTTCGCAAAATGGCTCCACTTGAACCTTTGCCCGCATGGAGCGGGGTGAATCAGCCTTGGCCTTAGGGTCGTATGCGTCTAGCTTCTTGATGGCTGGCGCTTTTGACGTGGCAATGTCGTAAACGAACGGTGTTGATGTGGCGGTAATGTAAACGCCATCGCCATCATGGACCCTTGCCCGCACGTGAGGCTGGCCTGGGCGATATATCGCAATAGGTTCGCTCGCTTCGAGGTCAATAAGCACATCGCGAGCGAAAGCGTACTTCCGGTATGCATCGGTTTCGTGCAGAGACACCAAGCTGACATCAGCGCTGCCGTGTGCACCTTCAAGAATGGTCTTGTAGGTTTTCAACAGATCACCAGCAGCTGAGCGCTTGATGGATACGCTTTTGTCCCAGTAAAACCGGACAGCAAGGGGGTCATTCAGAATTGGCGTAATGCGCTGAGTCTGTAGAGCCGATATGAATTTCTCTCGCTCCCAGATTTTGGTGCGCTCAGCTTGCGTGAGAGGGGCCATGATCGCGATCAGTTCAGCTCGAAGGTCATTTGTTGCCCGCACCTGATCAAGAAGTTGTGAAGGCATTCCGATGACGCCTGGGCCCCTTTGTGTTTCCCGATTGCTTTGGCCGATGCTCAGCCAAATGTTTGTCAGCACCGAGATGGCAAAGGAAGCAGCCTCAATTCCGGTTAGCTCAATCGGTGTGATTACTGCGTCCGCGTCAACTGTTTTGGTATTTCGGAGTGGAATGCTCCAAATCGCGTCCACCCGTATATCGCCCCCGTGCCTCCGCAAATCGGCAGCAAGGGCTTTTAGCTCGGTATCTAGGCGCGAAATAATCTCTTTCGCACCCTGAAAAGCGTTGAGGTGGATGCTCAATTGCACGGTTCCTTTGTGGGGGCTGTTGTCCACTGTAACGACTTAATCAGTCGTTTACAGATCACCCGCACATGACTGGTCAGCCTGGCGCGTGAGACTAGGCACCTTCCCTCGAAGACGGCACGAAAAGAGTGTCGGCGCCGATATAAACGGCATCCGGGGCTTCTGGCCATTCGCGCCGCAATGTTTCAAATTCACCTTCATTCCACAACCGTAGAAATGCCAGAGGCTCTTCGGTTTCCAGGACGAATGCGATAGTCGCGCTCGATGCATCATCGAATGGCTCATGATTGATGCGGTGCGTCAGGTCTTCAAGCGACGCAATTTGAGCCTCGACTGAGGCACGAATTGAGGAATCTGGAATGGTGATAGATACAGCTTTCAAACCAGAGACAGCAATTTCGAGGGCGGATGCGATGATGTCTAGATTCACGTGGAAGCTCCAGTGTCAGGGTAGGAATCAAGCCTACCCTGTGCAGCATCTGTGCTCATTCGATTGGGGGTTCAAAACAGTTAGGTAACCAGGACGGCCTGGCTATCCTTTCGCTTTCGATGAGTCCAGTCGCCTATCACTAATCGCATTTTCGCCTGTTTTGGGAGCATGCCGTTCTGAGGCTGTGGGAGAATTGCATATGGGGTTGGGATTTGTTGCGGGGTCGTTATCCTGCCATCGGAACCCCCGGCACGTCAGGTGCCGAAGCATCTAAAGGAATCGACTATGAATACTATTGAAGGTAACAAGACAGCTTGCAGTGCAAAGACGTTCGTGAACGGAATTCGCCCATGGTGGTCCAGCGAGTTTGTGCCTTCTATGAAGGGGTTTCTGTGGGTTCAGTTTCTGATTTTTTCGGCTATTGCCATACTTTTCGTTATTGTTCAGGCGCTATTTCTGGTTGGCGCAACGATTGGAAATTCGATTCCATTTTTCAGCTCCGGGATTGAATCGCTGTTTGTAATCAGAAATTCAGTCGATGTGGTTTATCCCTACGCCGCAATCGGTGCCGCGCCATTCTTTGCCGTAGCGATTATCTACATGTGGGCGCGCAAGGTTTGCAGCTTAGGAGGACAACAGGTTTGAAGATTTTTGGTGTCGAGGTCAAACATCCTTCGCCGAGCCAGCTGGGGCTAGCCACAACTATTATCGTGAGTTTCTTCCTGATAAATGTGGCAGCAGCCTATTTTGATGGGCGAGCAATAAATACAGCCTTCCCTATGGTTGCGGCGGTTTCAGCAGGAATAATTTCGGCCGCGTGTGGTATTAGTCCTGTTGGGGGTTGGCGTGCTTGTACGTTGCTGTTCGTATTATCACTTGTATCCTATATAGCTGTCTTAGTAATCACCGGGCAGCTTGAATTGCCGAGTAGTTAAGGATTAAACAATGAGCGGTCCAAGACAGCACACAGTACAAATAGACGGTGAGAATTTTATTGTTTCAGTCGAAAAAGGTAATTCGGCATTCCCATACCGAGCAAGGGCAAACTTTCGCGGTAAATCAGTTAAGGCACGCGGTGAAACTGAATCCAGTGCATTGAGCAAGTGGCAGGAAGATGCCAGAAACCTTGCGGCTAAAATGCCCCTGAGAGGTCAATCCTTTGAAAGGATGTCAGAGCCAGTGAAAGCTAGCCTGGTCCGGATAATTGGCGGCTTCGCTTATATTCTAAAGTGGTCAGTGATTTTTCTAGGATGTTTCGCTGGGCTATTGACTATAGTTATAGTGTTTTTAAATAACGGATTGCCGACTGGATACTCTCCAGCTGAAACCTACTTTATATACTTTGGTTTAGCCTGCATCTGCCTTGGGATTGTGTACATGGCGTGGTACGTCGGGGGTATGAAACGTAGCCAAGAAAATCCCTGATCTGGCGCTCCCTGATTCCCCGGTGCGGAAATACACCCCCATTCGGTTGCGACTACCCCCGAGGTCGGCAAACTAGCCCCAAACCTGTTGGGGACCGGATGTGAACCTAAGCAATGCCTTCCTGAAAGCGCGCAACCTTGGCGACGTGACTGCTGCATGGCTCAAGTACATGCAGTCAGAAATCAATGCCCGAAATATTCAAAGCAATGTTCGCCTTACCGCTGGGGACTGCGCCTCACTTATGGCCCCCGCCTCCTTGATTGCCAAGGCGCTATTGGGCCTCGGAGTCGAAACAGCGGGTAAGACCACGCGCGTCCTGATCCTCGGAAGTGACCCAATCACCCGAATGGATCGCGCAATGTGGGCTCCATTCGCTGGCGACTTCCTCGGCAATGGTGCCGTGATCGAAGTCTTCCAAACTCAAGATGAAAGCCCCTACAGCACCCTGTACCCACTGGGGGAGCAGATTGGGCTTAGACCCTCTACGGTAGTCAGTCACACAGACTTCCAGGCCGGCAGTGAGCCTGCAATTGATGCAGTGGTATGGATTCACCCCGCAACTGAAACCAAAGAAGACCCCGATAGCTTCCAAACGGCCAAATGCTTGGCCCGGTCTGGCGTTCCAGTGATCGCTTGCGCCTACAACGAACTCGATCTGCACATCCAGAACTACATGATCTGCAACCATGGTTGGCAGCTTGAACTTCTCGGCGGCCGGCTGGCGCGGGGCACTGTCGCAGTTAACAACTTCGGCATTTCGAGCAAAGACCTCGGGGTGGACGGTGGGTGGGGCGCACTGCTGTGCCGACTTGCACCAACCACAAAGTCCATTCAGCCCCTCGACGTAGCCACCGTGAGAGCTGCCGTTGGTTTGGTTCGAATTGAAGCGGCCAGCCTCAATCCATGGACCTTTGGCTCCCGTATCAATGGAGTGGCCTTCAACCGGATTATTCCGGTTGGGCTTCTCGGCAATATGGCGGTAGACCAGGTAACGGGGTTTGTACTCTCCGAGGTCGATCAGCCGCGCGTACTACAGGTGGTTGCGCAACTGTGGGATGCCCTTAGAGCCAGCATGCCGGGGACTAGTTTTGAGTTGGTCTTGTGGGCGGCCCGAGTGCGGTTGGCTTTCAACACAGGATTGCCCAAAGAACCAAAGAAGCGTGACGAAGTGATTGAGCTCTTGACCGAGGCATTTGAAGCCGGGGTGCTGGATGCTGGTATTGCTTTGGCGCGAGGGTATGAAAGCAGGGTCAGTGGTACTACAAGGCCAAAGGCAGTGGCCATCTACCAAGACATCGCAACACGCCATCCACTTTCTGCCTACGCCCTTGGTCATGAAGCCATCGCGCAGGGTGACAGTTCCGAAGCGCTCAACTTCCTCAAAGCAGCCGCCGAATTTGGATATCCGCCAGCCATCACCGACTACGGGATTTTGCTGTTGCAGATGGGGCAGCCAGGGAAGGGGCTTGCACTGATCCAGAAGGCTTCGGACTTGCACGATCCACAGGCAAACTTCCTCACAGCAGAAGCGCAGATCGAGGGCGGCGATTACATGAAAGCCGTCCAGACCCTTCGTAGTGCCTGGGCGACCGGTCACGCCAAAGCGTTGGAGGTAGCCGACTGGCTAGTTACCCAGATGATGGAAAGAAACCTAGGGAAACGAGTCATCCTCAAACAAGAGAGGCGCGACATTGATGGGTTCATGAAGAAACGCGCTCGCCTGGAAGATCAGGTGCAGAAGGCCTTGCAAGCTGATGCGTAGGATCGGCGTCTGCCTGATAGCGCTGGTGCTGCTATCAGGACATGCAACTGCAAACCCGCAGCCCATCGTCAAATTTGATCTCCAGTATTACCCGGTGGATGGCGAGACCATCATCGACATCAACACTTCAATGTTCTCCCGAACCCCAATAAGAACCGCTGGGGGGCCATTTGCCGCCGTCACGGAGAGTGGAATCCGAGCTACATACGATTTACTCAATGAAGCTGATGGCGGATGCAGCGTCCGGAATCCGGTTGTTCACCTGGAAACCAAAATGATCCTGCCAAAGCTGTCGCCTGGGCAGCGCCGGCCGAATGTCAACGCAGAATGGACCCGGTTCATAGGAGCGCTTCGAGCGCATGAGTTGATGCACGCTCAGAACGGTTTAGCCATATCCAAGACGGTTTTGAAGCGCATTACCGGTTTCAGAACATCGCTGTCTTGTGCCGAGACAAGCGGGCGCCTAAATGCAGCTATCCAGCAGCTGATCGGGAAGATGAACGAGTACGACAAGCACCTGGACAAGACCACCAATCACGGTGAGACGCAGGGCACCAAATTGAACATACGGATTCGCTGATTCGGCGGACAGGGGGGGTGCGTGAGGAAGTGGATAGTCGCTTTAGCGATCGCTACGAGCATTTGTTTCTCAGGTGCAGTATCTGCGGTCAGCCTGGCGAGCTGGAACGTCAAAAGACTCGGGCACGGTAATCAGACGAGTTACAAGGCTTTGGCCTTTGTGGCAGCTAAAGCTGACTTGATTGCATTGCAGGAGGTCATGTCTGAGGAAGGGGTTACCAGGCTAAGGATTGAGCTTGAAAAGGTGACCGGTGAAGGGTGGGGCGCGCTGAGTAGCCACCTTATTGGAAGTCGGAACTACAAGGAGATGTACACTTTTTTATACCGGAAAAGCACAATTGCATACGAGGACGGCGCGGTAGTTTTTGCCGACATGAATCGGGAATTCATCCGCGAGCCATTTTCAGCACGTTTCAGGTCGCTATCTGATAACACTGTTTTCGCGGTGGCCACAGTGCACATCCTCTATGGGGATTCGACGGAGGACCGCCTTCCTGAAATTAAGGCCCTGGCCTCGTATTGGGAATGGCTAAGCACAGACGCTTACCCAAATACGCCCCTTCTGTTGACCGGCGATTTCAATCTACCGCCATCACACCCGGCATGGCGTGATCTGTTGGTTCATGCGAGCCCGCTGATCAGGAATGGGGCTACAACGCTCTCCAGCGTTGAAGGGCGCATGGCCAATCTCTTTGACAACATCTGGGTTAGTCGCCAAACACACAGCGCGCTGGGGCTTACATCGGCGGGAATCATCGACTATCCGAAATTGATCGGCTGGAACCACGAGAAAAGCAGGGCTCACGTTTCAGACCATGCGCCTGTATTCGTCACCTTTGGCTCTACTCGCTTGCCGGCAGGGGTGCCAACCGTCACAGCAGCGCAAAGCCAATCATCCACCGGAACGCCGATAAAGCCAGCAACCGCGCCTGCGTTAACCCCTGCTGGAATCCTTGCCTCTGCAAAAGCCAGGGTCGGTATTGAGGCTGGTGCTGGTGCTGTTCGAGGCAACCGCAATTCGTTGATTTTTCACCGGTCAGACTGCCCCTCGTATGAGCACGTTGGCATCAATAACCGCGTTGACTTCGCAAGTGCTGACCAGGCCCACAAGGCTGGCTACAGGCTCGCGGGTAACTGCAACTAGAAAACGGAGTTCCAGCTTGTGAACGACCTTAACGACCAGAGCCCTCAAATGATTGGCAAACGAGACTTCAACATCCGAATCGCGTTGTTTTTGGGTGCAGCGCTTTTTTATGCCCTGGACATCGGGTGGGTGGGAATAATTTTTCTCACCCTAGGTGTGGCCTCAGTTTTCCAGCATATGACCACTGTAATTCGGTTGAAAGCGATCAACTCCGTGCTATCTCAGGTCGATGTATTCCGACATGGGTATCGGATTAAAGGCGCCGATGCCATCGCCGTTCGCACCACCAACGGTGCTCCTTCTCACAGCCCGCACTATCAGAATTTAACTCAGGTCGCCCGGACGAGCGATGGACTGTGGTTTTTGGTGCGTTTCCAAGTGCGGAACCTAGTGCCCAGGGCAGAAATCACCGAAATTCAACTGGCTGATGATGCGGACATCAAGCTTCGCCTACAAGATGAACCCCATCTCTATGAAAAATGGTTTGCTGGTGAACGGTCTGCCCCGATCGCCGGTAACACAAGCCCTGGCCATGAGCTGTTTGAAGGAAGCTCGATCCGCACATTTGCCTGCTCCAACGAGTCCTGGAAGGACAGCGCCTATCCGCTGAAATTAATCACTGTTCAGGCTCAAGGTACACGCCACACCGAGCGCTCGGCCTTGATTGGTGCACTTGAGGATGCCCTTGATCACCTCCGTGCTGGAGACCTCGCCGGCGAGCATAGCGATGACGACTATGGCTACCGGTTTGAGGTAGCTGAAAACATGCCGGTCACGATTTTCGCTGATCCAGCTAGTCAATCAGAAACCGGTGACCATCCTATCGCGCAGGCATAACCGATATCTGACGGGAAGGTATGTATTGGGGCGTGATACAGCTGCTGACACACGAGGATTGCTGTGATCATGGTTGTGCGCTCCATAACCAAAGAGACGCCGAGCCCCTTACGATTGACGAGAGAACAATCAATGAAAAATCAGCGACCGGCCTATGAGGCACTGGACACGAATGGCTCGCCCTATTGGCGCGAGGCGCGTGTGGTGGGGGAATTGCCGTTGTCGGACCGCCGCCCGGCGCTTGACGAAGCTCTGGCCCAGGTCAGTAATGCGCTTGGCATTCCTGCGGTCAAAACGCTGAGCTCTGGTCTACCGGTATTCGAGTCCTTTGGACTGAACCACCGGGAAGCTGGCCGCCATGACCATGCCAATTTGCTGCTGACACAAGGCACAGATTTGAGCCTCGATTTTGTTCCGACATTCAGATCTGCAACCGGCTAGGAAGCCCGATGGCCCTCATCACAGTAATCAGGAAGGAACATGCCCAGGCACTCAGCAATCGAGTAGTAATCAGCCTTACTGCTTGCTTGATTATCGCCAGCCTGTTGATGGTCGTTACGACCGTATGCGTGCTGGTTGAAGCCGGCTACTTGTGGTTAGCGGCTTTTGTCGTGCCGCCGCTGGGGACAGGATTGGGCCACTACTGTGTGGTCACAACCCGGTACTGCCGGCCGGCATGGTTCAAGCCTGTGCTCGATGTTGAATCTGAATAGGTAAGCGACCATGCGTTACACGCTGAGCGTCATAAAGCACTACCTTGCGGGGAAGCTCACAACAGGCCACGCAATTTACGCTCTGCGCGTTAGGCCAGTAGCCGTCGTCAGCAAGGGTAAAACCTGGGTTATCGACCCTGACCTCATACTCTGAGATCACTCAGCAAGCTAGTGTCCGTAGGGGGTTAATTGAGGGCGGGAGCAGCGGCCGACCAAATGGCCCTCCCAAGGTAGGGAGAGGCCATTCGGTGGTGAAGAGGTCTAAGGCGCGATCGCGGCGCTGCTAAACAGCCAAGTAGATGATCAAGGCGGTGATGATGATGCCCAGCAACGTCGCCACGCTTGATTGGAGGCCGTCTACCCGTAGAGCGGACCCAAATGAATATGCGTAGAAGGCAACCCACGTCCAAAAGCCTGTAATGACAACGCCAACCATGTCTGTTTCGGCCTGCGGTACAACCATAATTCGAAAAAGAACCGCCAGCAGAGCAACAGCCGGGGCGGTCAGATGATGGCTGAAAGGGATTGGTTCGAGCGAAAGACTAGATATGTTGAACATGCGATAGCTACCGTGTGCCGAGTACGACGATTGAGTGCCCTGCGACCTCAATGAAGCCTTGCAGGGCAAGTTCCTTAATGGCGCGGCCAGCGGTCTCCCGCGAGCAGTTAGTCATTCTTGCCAGCTCCTGCCGAGAAACCTTTATCTGCATGCCATTAGGGTGGGTCATGGCTTCCCCGTGACGGCAGAGCTCTCTCAGCTCGATCAGAATGTGCTGAGCAATTTCAAGGAAGGCTAGGCAGGTCAGCTTGTTGGTGGTGGCCTGCAAGCGGTTCGCCAGCCGCTGGCATATGGTGATGAGCAACAGCGGGTGCTGCTCGATAAGACCTTGGAAACGGCTATGGGGAATGGATGCGATTTCGCAGTTGCTTCGAGCAATCACGTGCGGAGTATTCGGTTGTCGCCGGGTGTTGGGGAAGATGCCATCTTCACCAAAAATGTCGCCTGGTGTGAGGTGGTTGAGGATCAACGTGGTGCCATCCTCATCATTGATGGCAAGACTCATCGTGCCGCTAATAACCATGTAAATCGCACCGCCACGCGCGGGGTCGAGACTAAGTTCTTCCTTCCGCTTGAGCTTCTGCTTCCGGCCATGTTCCACGAACAGGTGGAGACCCGGTTCCAGCACTTGATTTGCGAATGCCAATGTCATTGGCGATTTCCCTCCAGGAACCCAGCGGCAGGTTGCGCACAGCGCATACCTGACGCCCTTATATGATTTCGCATATAGCGATGAGAGGACGATACAAAGAATTGCGATTCAACGTAACCGAATGGGGTGGTAAAACCGCGCGGCACAGGGAATCGAAAGCCGAGTCCAGTGGCATAGCGCTCCTTCGGGATGAAAGGGCAAGGCCTCGCAGATTGCGCGTCAGTTTTACGCATGGGTTCGGTGGCGCCGGTTACCGGCTGGCTGCAACATTGCACAATTACTAAGTTGTGCGCCGCGAGGGCCAGTCACCGTGTCCAACCAAGAGAACAAGCTGCCGCCAATCACTCATCCGGATAAGCAAGGGCCTCTGGTGGGTCTCCTGTCGTCCCTGCTGAGCAGCGGCATGGACTTGCTGGGGGCAATGCATCCCCTCTCATATAACCACGGGCTAAGAGCTGGCCACCGAGACTCTGGTGCACAGCCAGTCCGGATGGCCAAGCCAAGAACTGTTGAAAAAGAAACAGTGGTCGGGTTGAAGATCACAGATTCACGAGATGCAGAATTCAGGCGGCCGGCCACAGATAACTACCTCTTTGACGAGGAACGCCTTGTCATTTCTCCGGAGTGCAAGCAGCGCTTTGTCCAGGATGCTCAACGGTTGCTTGCCGAGGATCACCAGCCTACTAAAGAACAGTGGCGGGCCATCCTCTCTAACACCTTGGCCACATGCGCAGTAGGAATCGCCGGCACTGGAAAAACCTATGTCATGGCCATGAGAGTCATATTCCTCAACAAGTACCTTGAGGTGCCGCTGGAGGAAATCACAGTCCTGTGCCTGACCAAAGATTGCAGGCTAGATGTAATCGCTCTTGTTACTGACCTCTTCGCACAATGGGGGACGTTCCTCAGTGATGAGCAGGGTGCTGAACTGGTGAAGACGCCACGTGGTGCATTGCTCAACCAGGTGCGGGAGCTGTTTGATATGGAGGAGACCCAGCCATTCGATTTGTTCACGGAGTCAGCTATTGATGATGTGGACGGAAGGCCGTTCGATATGCGGCTCACCAATAAGCAGATCGCAGTGCTGAATGAGGCATACCAGCTTGCCTACCTCAAGAACCCTGAGTTCGGGGCCGCTGTTCGCCGCCTTTACCGCAGCAGCTCGCTTCTCCCGCTGCTGGAGCCTGATGACCCGGTAGTTCAGAAGCGAGCGTCGCAAGCCTGGCAACAAGTCTCCATTGACCTGGAACTGACAGAAAAGATGTCGAGCATCTGGGAGGCTGCCGGTGTCTGGCCACTCCCTGGGATCAAGGCGGAGATTTCACCGGTGACGATCCGCCACAAAGAGTTTTTCTACAACGGCTATGTACCTGAGCTGGATGCCTTCGTGGTCCTTGGTTTCGACCGTAGCGAGAAGAAGACTCAGACCCGAAACCCAGACGTTCAGCTTGAGCTTTACAAAGAATGCGCAATCAAGCGGACCATGCTGCAAGCCTACAGCCCGAAGCCCATCATTTACCTTGAGTCCTATGAGCAGGCCCGCGCGCTTTCCACAGCAGTTGAGTTCCTGAGCCACAAAGCACCGGCGTTCTCTTGTACGTTGAAAGGTGAGCCCCGGCCACAGCCAATAGCAGAAGCGCTGTATCACATCGGCACCCTCATGGAGACGCTTGGGCTGAATCTGCCCAAGTCGATCGGCACCATGAATTTCATGCCTGACGATCCAGATTGCGACTTCTTTCATGCCCTGGCCATGTTCTGGCCGGCGTTTGAGTCTTATCTGCTGGCAATGCAACCAGCCTCATTTACGTTTAATAGGCTATTCCTGATGTTCGGGATTGAGGGCCAGGAAAACATGAAGGCGCTTCCTGAATCAGCGTTGCGCGGTATGCGCCACGTCTTGATCGATGAAGTGCAAGACCTGACGGACCCAATCGCTGGCTGGATGAAGGCCTGCCTGCTGGAAAATAGGCGTCGGAATCTGCGGGCCGCTGCGCGCGGTGAGCACCGAATGTCCTGCACACTCTTTGTCGCCGGCGACGATTTCCAAACTGCGCATGGCTCTCAAGGGGCGAGCCCTCGCTACCTTCTGGATTACGAAGCGCAATTCCGATGCGCTGAATCCACAAAGGTCTTGCTTGGCGCGAATTTCAGATCACACCAAGGGATCATCAATGCTGCCCATTCCATGGTCATGGGTATCCCGGCCGTAAACGGAATGGCGCCAGTGAGTGTGGGGGAGGCCGGCCGGGCAGCCCAAGAGCCAGTCATGGTGCATCACCTCGACCCAGCATTGCTGACCAGCTTGATTGATCACCATTACGACCTGGGTGAGGACATTTTAATTCTTGCGGCAAACCAGGAAGACTTCAAAGCCATGGAGCCCTTTCTGGCGAATGTGCTGGAGCGAGACAAGGGCAACGAGAAGCGCCGGGTGCGGGTGAGGGCTTGTCAGCGATCCAAGGGGCTTGAAGCTGAGGCCGTGTTTATCATCGGTGATTTCACCGCGCCGCTGTCCTCGTGGAGCAAGAACCAGATTTACCGAATGGCTAATGGCCAAGCCAACAACGACCAATCCCCATTCGACACTATCCAGCTCCATGAACTGTACCGGCTCGCCCATATAGGGATCACGCGCGCGCGGAGGCATTGTCACTGGTTAATCCGCCCAGAGGCTGCTGGTGAACCAACCCAAATGCGTGCCTCGATCCGAATTAAGGCTGACAGCCACTACTTGGTGGACAAACGCACATGATCAAGGTGACCACGGAAGAGCACACGCTAGAGCAGTTTGGTCCACGAAACATAGCCTGGCGGCCAGTGTCTGGAGACCTGTTCCAGGAGAGCCGTCGCTTGGCCTACTTAGGGCGGGGCTTAGAAGCGATTCTTGAAGCAGAAGATGCATGGATAAAACATCACGGTAATATGCATGGCATCAGGTTCCGCCTGCGATCAGTTGCTACGACCTTACTCGGCAAGGGTACAGCAGCAAACGTGACATGCACCGATGAATCACAGGTTTGACGCCACCAACACGTTCTGGTCATTTCTAAGGTTGAGTTTCACCCTTAGACCGTTATCCAATCGTCTATTGAAACGCTAAACCACCTAGCGGTTCCGCAGGAGAAGAACAATGCCACCCTCGCAGACTCAACCGAACGCACGGGACACCATGCTGCCGAAGTTGGTGATTGCATTCGCAAATACCCTGATCACGGGCTTGGTGGTTGTGATGCAAATCTATCTACCCCATCTGATTAGTGGCGGGCCGTCAGATGCGATGAGGTTTTTCGCAAACCTAGTGCAGTTCGCAGGAACTGGGGCATCAATATGGGCATGGATGATTGTGATTGAGAGTTATTTGAAAAGCCGCCAGGGGATTATTAAGAATAGTATTTAACAGATGGAGCCGAAGCACTTTGTAGATGATTGGCGTTTCGTAAGACTTGTTTTGTTAACGAGCACAGTTTTTTATTTGCATCAGGAATAGATATGAAGTCCCCGCTACCACTTTTTATTTTCATGCCCATACCGCCAATTCTTTTGTGTGGCGCCAGCTATTTTATGGATGCCTCGCTTGAGACATCTTCAATATATGTGGCATTAGCGCTTATGGTAATTGGATGGGGCGGAGCAGCTTATATCTTCTCTACGACTAAGAAACTAATAAGCAATCGGGTAACTGTAGATATTAAGCCAAGCCGCATTGAAACATCAGACGGTTGGAGCGAAGAATCCTGCTATTCTAGTAAAACGCATTTCTTTGCGGACTTCGAGAATTTTGAAACGGCATTGAACAATGTCATGAATCGAGCATTTGCAGATTCAAAAAGCATTATTGCGCGGCGAGAATCAGCACATGTCCGCGTTTGGCCAGGCGAGCTTGGCCTTTCAAAGTTAGAAAGTGACGCTCTGGTTGACCTTATAGAGGCATCATTCGTTGACCCATTGATTGAAGTAGTACCGTTGTGCGAAGAGAGTGAGCTGATAAAACCTATGACTATGAAAGTATGACAACTCGGACCAGCGAATCGCCAGATATCGAACTGGAAGCGCTACGTCGCAACTCTGCTCGGTGGAAATACTACGCGTCACGTGTCGCTACGATGGTGGGAGTGACCCTTGAGGAAATGGAGCGCGAGGTTGATGAGGCGATGGAAGCTGAAAGTGCCGGCCCTCTTGGGGAAAATGGTTAACGCAATCATGGCCAACCGGAAGCCAATCCAATACTTGATCGGTGCCGCCGCTGTTGCCGTTTGCCTTGGGGCTTATGCGCTTCACACACCCCATCAGGGGCCTGATTACGTCTTCTGCGATCTCAAAGGATTTGCCTATGCGGAGGTAAACGCCATGGAAAGCATACCTTGGGTCGCCACTGACTCCGGCCCGCTGCGAGGTGATCAGCCTGGAGCCTCGTTGGGCCATCAGATGACCTGTGATGAGGCCCGTAGAGCGTTCGGCTTATAGCGGTTGGGGATTCGACACAAGCTTGTCATGTTCTGGATCGGCGCATGCCAATGATGGTCCCCGCCCCAGGCTCATCGAACTCAGGGGCATATCCTTCAAGAATGTAACCCAGCAAATTGCCGAGAAGCTGAGTCCGAATGCCCCCCTTCATGAAGGTTGAGCCCCTCCGGCTCTGGCGCAGTCAGCGTCTTAACCCCCCCCGATTTGTCAGCGATTGATCAAACTGCGAGCTTCCTAAGCACAGCACACTGTTGTTGGTCAGAGCCGGCGTGAGCTCTGTGTGGTGTGGCTTGGTTAAGGCCTTCAAGTGTCGTGAGAAGGGAAGCGCGCACGCATCCTCCGCATAACCTGGAGAGGCGAGTTTTGAGCTGCTATACAGAATGTGCAACCAACAGCTGCCACAGCACTGTAATTCTTGTTTGACCTCAAAACATAACCGGTAAGGGGAATGCGTATGGGCAGGAAGCTTGTTTTATTGATAGCTCTTCTAGGTGTGTTCGCTCAAGTCAGCGCCAGTGAATTTAGCGGTGAGCTAAAGCTTGTTCCAGAAGGGTGCCAGAACACCAACCCAAGAATCTGCCAGCTTGATTCGTTGCTGACCTTCAAATCGAGAGATGGCCTAGTCTGGCAAACCGACGTTTGGAAGGATGGGGATGGTGAATCCGGAACAACGGACGGCGCCTCGATACCCAAGTGGGCGCAGCCAGTGATTGGCGATGCGTATGACGAATCATATTTAAAGGCAGCAATTGTTCACGACCACTATTGCTATAAAGAAAATCACGTCCGCAGCTGGCGCAAGACCCACCGGATGTTCTATGACGCCCTTGTTGATCTGGGTATCAATAAAGTTAAAGCAAAAACAATGTACTTTGCAGTTTATGCGTTCGGGCCTCGTTGGGTGAAATTAGTACCGGGGGAGAATTGCGGTGATAACTGCATTAAAACTGTTGAGCCTTCTGGAGTCAGGATGGACGCGGACCAGCTTATATCCAAAGGTGCGCAGGAAGAAATTGACACGTTCATGGAAAAGGCCGAACAGGACGAGAATATGACACTCTCCCAAATCGAAGCATATGCAAAGTCGATTAGGCCAAATGATTTCTATCTAAACCACGGCGATACCTATACACCAACAAGCGATAAAGACCCGAACCTTTTCCCGGCGTATTAGAATGAAGCCCAGCGTGACGTTCTGTACCTCGCGCACCAGGCGAACTGCCGTCATGGATACCCCGAATGTGCAGGCCACACTGGGTCATTAATAGGCTATAGGCAACTAAACTATGATCATCGAGCTAAAGGTAAGTCTTCATCAAAGTGGGAACCGCACGCTTATGGAGCGGAAGCCGGGGGATAGCACATGGAGTGATGTCATGGAACCCAAGGGCGTGTTGGCTAATAATGATCCGACGACTTTCTATCGAGTTACCGCTAACTACATCAGCACTCTCTCGCTGGCCGGCAACGAGGTCAGGTTACAAGACACTAAACTTGACTAGGCATTCCTCGACACTGTGCAACCACGAGGCACTGGGGCGTCGAAAGAATCGCTCCGGCGCCAACCCCGATCTGTGGAACTTACCGGAGGCGCGAATAACATTAAACCTAAGCAATGTCGGTGAAGGCACCTAGGCCTGTGCCACCATTCCAGCCGATGATCCGACCCGGATAGAAGCGCCGGGAGTCGTACATTTCTTGGGTCGCCGGTAGCTCTTCACGAACCCAGGCTGCGTCTTCAAGCGTGAGGGTTTTTGGAGGCCCACTTAGGTACTCGACAGTTAGCCGCTTGGCTGTCAGGTCGAAGTAAACGACACGGCACACTCGCTTGAAAGTCACGTCTGGTGAGTAATGCACCCCCGGTATGATCAGGGGGTTGATGTACTGGTCACAGGACTTGATCAGCGCCTGGGAAACATTCTGGTACGCAGCTACATCCACCCAGATTCCACGGTCTCGCAAGGCCTCGACCAGTCTGACGAAATCCCCATCCCCAGTCATAAGCACCACTCGATCCAGCCGATCCCACCTCAGGGCAACATCTACCGCTAGGTCGATGTCCATGTTGGCCTTTTTCGTAGTGTTGCCCTCACCATCCTGATAGAACTTTTGGGTCTTCTGGTGCAGTACAAAGCCAGCACGCTCCATACGCTCCCGGCAGCCACGGCGCCAGGCCGCGTACTTTGGGTTATCGAGTTCCTGGTTTTCATCAAAGCAGAGGTAGGCGTGCATTTGGCTAACCGGCCCCACTCCCTCAAAGTGCCGGCGCAGGGGCGGGTAGATCATGCTCCCAAGGCCATTGCTGGCGAGGTTATCGAAATCGACAAATATTCCAGTCCGCATCCCTGAATCCGCATGGTCTGTAAAGTTGCCATTGTAACGTGCGGCGACAGCAGTGGTGTGGGTCAGGGGGCGTCCGGCCGGCACTCAATCGGTTGGTTGCTCAGATAAGCCCAGGACGAATCAAAACCTGCGTTGTGGGTCGCCTCGACACGAACCACTTGGACGCAGCGCCCGCCGAGCTTATCCAGGTATGAGTCGATCACCTGACGGGGAACAACCTTGTCATTGAGCCCAACGATGTGCCGCTGAGGCATTTCGGTTAGTTGCGGTGCTACGTCGGCAGGGTTCAATGAGCCCTCAAGCGGCGCGAATCCTCGGACCTTGGCCCAGGCATCGGTATCAACATTGCCGGCGATGGTTTGGACGGCAGCAATGTCGTGCCGACTGGCCGCGAGTAAAAGTGCGATCGCCGCGCCCCCTGAGTATCCAACCAGCTCGAACTCCGAGGTCTGGTATTGAGCTTTGACCAGATCGAGAGCAGCACTGTAGGAACGAATGACCTCCTGGCTGAATCGGCGATCAGTCCAGAGCACCTGGTTGCAGCCTTCGACCAACAGGTACTGGCAGGGCCTGGCCAGGTAAATCGCCGGGGCCCGGTCCAAAGAGGCGTATCGGGCAACCAGACTTGTCCTTGGTGTCGGGTCTGTACTTGGCTGGCTGCTGGTAGCCCAGGCATGCCCATCACCCTCAATGTAGACCCGTATGCGCGGCAGCGAGCCAGGGGATGGCGCCAGTGCCATTAAGGGGAATGGGGTGCTGGTGATGACTCGCGGCTCAAGAGTTGAGCCGGCGCTGACCTCAGCAAGGTTCACGCGCTGAACGGAGCAACCAGCAACAGCCACGAGCGCGAGGCAGAGGCCAATCACACGCATCAGGAGGCGGGGCATAGTTTTCTCCGTATGGAAATCGGGGGAAGGTAGAAAAAAACAGCCCGCACAATGGCGGGCTGTTTACGCAACGACTATCAGAAGTCGTAACGGGCTTTCAGACTGAATGCATCAGCGTGGAAGTCGGCTTTGCGGGTGTAGTCATAAGCTGCGCCGAAGGTCACGTTGCCCATGCTGTAGTCCAGGCCCAGGCCACCTTCGTAGGTTGCCTTGGTCGGGGCCGCGCCGGAGCTGACGAAAGTCGAACCGCCAAGGACATACGAGCTGGTGGTGCTGGTTTCGTCTTGCACGAAGTCGTGATAAGCCATCAAGCGGGCTTGCGGCTTGAGGGTGCCATTACCCAGAGCATAAGAGCCCTCGGCGCGAACACCAAAGCCCAGCTCAGCTACTTCGAGACGCTGGTCGCCAGTAGACAGGGCGGCGCTGCTGCCCTTTTCAGTGAAGCCGTCGATCTGGATGTTGCTGTAGCGAGCAGCGACCATCGGCTCAATGATCAGGTTCTTATCCAGGGCGATGCTGTAACCAGCAGTCACGTCCAGCGCGAACAGATCGGAGTCATAGTCGCCTTCGGCAATGGTGGTGCCGATATGACGCTTGCTCTCGTTGTTGCTTTTACCGTAGGAAACGGAGCCATTCACGTTGACCGGACCATTCTCCCAGCCTGCATAGCCAGTGATGGTGTGGGAGTCCACATCAGTGGAGTTGCCGTTATCGGAATCAACATCGGACTTGATGAAGCTGTACGCGACACCGAGGGTGGTGCTGTCGTTGACCTTGCCGTCAGCACCGATGATCAGACCGCTGCTGTTTGCGTCATAACCAGAGATGCTGCTGCGAGTACCTTGCTCCGCATTTGCGTCCAGAACCTTGATCCAGGCGCCGGTTTCTTGCAGCACATCACCGGAGTTGGCACCTACGGAGCGCGAGCGTTCGAAAGTGGCGCCGCTGGCGAGACCAGCAGCATTCTGCGCTGCCACCACCGCACCGCCATTTACGTCGGGGGTCAGCTGTTCGGCAAGGCGGGCCAGAGTTTGTTCGTCAGCGTTGACGTATTGCTGGTACAGCGGATCGCTTTCATCGAGCTGAGTCAAAACAGAGTCGGTGAATGGGGAGATCGCATTGACTGCGTTGTTGGTGCCGCCCAATGACTTGACCAGGTTGCCAGCTGCCGCGCCGTCGATACCGGAAACCACCGCAGTGATCTTGCCGCCATCCACTGTGAACTGCTTGACCTGCATCAGAGCAGAGCCAGCGGTTACGGTAAGGCCGTTGTCTACGATCTGGCTTGCGCCCACGAGGGTGTATTCAACGCCATCCAAGCTTTTGAAGTCGCCGGCCTTAGAGCTAACGGTGATCTTGGAACCGGACTCAAAAGTGGCAACACCGGAGACCGAGGCAATTGGGGCGGTCGGATCAGTGCTATCGCTTACACGCAGTTCCAGTGCAGCCAGGCTGCGAACGGTCAGATCATTGGTGAGATTGGTGGCGAGGCGAGCCAGGTACAACTTGCCACTTTGCACATCAACCATCACGGCATCGATCTCGCTACCGTCGAATGCCGCCTTACCATTGACGTTAAGGGCTTTCAGACCGGCCATGTCACCACTGACGGTGCCACCGCTCAGGTTGAAGTTGGTCTGGCCATTGCCGGAAATCGAGAGATTGCCGCCTTTGAGCAGCCCGGCATTCTGGGTCACGGTGTAGATGTTGTCGGGATTGCTGGTGCCGCCCACGCCACTGCTTGTGCCGGCGTTGTCGATCTCGATACCGATGCCGTCTGCTGCAATGATGCCGGAGTTCACGATACCTGCGCCGGCCAGGGCACTTTGCGGACCGAAGGAATCACGAATCTTGATACCAACCGAGTCAACACCGGTGGCGCTCAGGATGCCGGTATTCTGGATCGAGGAATAGTTGGTGCGATCCAGGCGCAGACCGATCGAATCATCGCCGACGACAGCGATGGTGCCCGAGTTGATCAAATCGTTGCCGAATGCGATCTGCTGGAGGTGGATGCCACGGCTATCAGCGCCGGTGACCTTGATCGTGCCGGCGTTGATCACGTCGCCCGCAATCGAGCTGCCAGACGGGCTGTAGGCACCGATGCCTTCGGCATTTTGGTAGGTAACGTCGATGGTGCCGTGGTTTTCGAGGTTGCCGCGCAGCTTGGCGTCAGCCATATCAATGCCGCGAACAGTTTCTTCAATACCGACATCATTGCCGCCGACGACCTTGATGGTGCCTTTGTTGATCAGGTTCAGAACTTCGGTGCCGTCGAGCACCAGACCCAGCGCGCTTGGCCCATTGGCCGACAGATTGCCGTTGTTGATGATGCTGCCGGTGATGACGGTCGGGGTGTAGTTCATGTCATCGGAACGGTCGAATTCCAGAGCATCGACCACGCCGCCGCTAACACTGATGTTGGCATTGTTGATCACATCGCCGACGACATTGGCACCTTGGAAGTCAACGCCATCTTGATCACCCTCACGGGTTGCACCACCTGTCAGCGTGACTTGGCTATGGTTGCCGCTAACGGACTGATAGTCCTTGCCGGCAACGACGATTGTGGTCGCATGAGCTGCTTGGGCCGCTGCTGCAATTGATAAAGCGAGGATTGTTTTACGGATGTTAGCCACGTTATGGATTCCTTACTGATTTTCCTGGTTTTTTCCCAAGCAGCATGTGGCGACGTGCTCGGCACTTCTCTAGCGCTGGGCATCATAACGGCTGTAAACGCAGTATCTAGGTCAATTGAGAGTTATTTTTGACGCTCGAATTATTGGCGCAGGTTTTTCAAAGTGGACAGGGGCCGACTTGCCGCTTTCAGAGCGTCGAGACGCGCGCGAGGTTGATCCCGCGTAATGGTGGTGGGGCTTGTAAGGGGAGTTGTAGGGGCTTAAACCTGACGTGCCACGGCGTGGAAGCCGTAGACTTCGTGACCGATGTCATCACGGTCTGCATGCTGCCACTCAGCGTCATCTTCGTGCCAAAGGAGATCGCCAGAACGAACAACGCCCCCGCTGTTTTCAGGGATGAGCGAATAGCCGTCTGGCAGTGCTCTGGCCATATGCTCGTTTGGCGTTGTGTCTTGAGTAGCCATGTTTATTCCTGATCGGGCAGTGGAAGGGCTGACGGAGTGTGGGTAGACCGCCAAAGTCTAAGCGTTGGTAGAGGTCTTTGCTCAACAAGGGGGGAAGGAGGGGAGTGGGCACTAGCCGTGCTCCATCAGGCAATGGGTTCACTTCCTAGCACTCGGGAATAGGGATGCCTGCGGGTTTTTGGGATCAGCCTTTGGCGCATTCATTGGATGCCCCAGTTGCCGCCGAACCTCGCGCAACCATGCTTTGTAAGGCGAGTTCGCTCGCTCGCCAAAGGGGTACGCCTCGATCAGGGCTTTTCGTAGAGCTACAGCATCTGTGCGACCAACACGCTGGATGACTTCGGCCACAATTGGTGCCGCATGATCTGCCCAGGACATGACATTTCCTCCGATATATGGGGAGGCAAGATAACGGTCGCCCAGAGCTTCTAAAGCCCTTTCAAAGCCACGGCTTTAATATCTGGAGTGTGAGTGGCGGTCTACTTGGAATCGGACGGTTTTTTCTTGGCTGCCCAAGCGGCCCACAGTCGTTTACCGCGTGGGATAGTAGAGAGAAACATCACCGCGACTTGAAGAGCTACAGTCAGCCCCACGATGCCTATTAACATTCGGCCGCTGATCTCCATGAGGTCTTTCAGGTTTCCAGAAGAGGCGCTGTAGATGGCTCTGGCGCCTGTCAGATGCCAAAGTCCCCACAGGAATGAGACGAAAAGAACAATCACAATTAGATGGAAAAGCCACGAGAATATCTTGGCCCCGCCATCGGTACTTTCCTGCTTAGGTTGTGTGCTCATTGCGGGGTGGCCTCTGTATCTATGAAGCAGTTTGTAACCCAAACCATAGCCTCGGGGTCGAAGTCCCCAAGAACCAAATCACCTTTACTTTGAAGGCGCTTACCTGGGGATCGCCAGGCCTTGCCATGCAACCAACCATTCTCGACAGCCATGGAAAGCGGAACAATCACACGCTCTCCATCTGCTCTTCCCATGGCATATCGCATAAGCGCAAAGCCTTTCAGAACCTGCGCGAGAGCCTGAGGGTGAACATCCGGCGAGCTGGCCGCCATAGCAGCGACGCCACCAACTCCGCCGACGACATCAAGAATTCCTACTCCCTCCAGTGCTTCGCAGAGGGTGTGTGCATCAACTGGCTTCCCGGCAGCATCGAGCGATAGCATCACCAGGTAAACGCTAAGTGCCTCCACGGAAGAGAACATGCCCGGCTCAATTTGGGTGGCTGAGCTTTCAAGTCCGTTGATCATGAGCAAACCAAGCAGATCATCTTCTGCCTGCCTCGCTACGTCGGCATACCACTCAGGAAGCCGGGGCATCGGAACTAGTCGTAACGCTGACATCAGGCCCTCCCAAGCAGGCAATAGATTTGCAACATATGACGCGGGGAAAACGGTAATTTATCGTTTCGGGTTAGCCAGTTGGCGCACCCGAATGCCCGATCAAGCCCTGATCCAACCCTATGGAAGCACTCAACAGTGCAAAGTTTTGACGTTGGAACCTGACCCAAGCAACCAAGGCATCCAGGAACCATTGGTTCATAGATTCTTGGTGGAAGCCTTCTATGCTGCCAGAGGCATCATTTATGCCGTCTCGAACCCTTGCACGGACATTCTCGGGGAATCGCACGACGGATTTTGCTGGCTTGGTACAGGCAGCCAGGTCGAAAGCTGGAACAGCTGCCAGAACCGCCTGTGAAAGTTCTTCACCAAGGTGAGTAATGAGTACGCGTTGCAATGCTCTTGAGCGAACGTGGTTATCTAAAGCTTCAAGTACGCCAGCAACCATTTCGGAGTTTTTTGAACGGCCATGGTGGAGCCCAATACCAGCGAGCTCGCTAAATAAATCCGAACTGCCTCTGATTACGAACTTATCAGCGAACCTACTACGCATTGGAGGGCGCGGCTTTGGAGGGTGTTGTGAGACATTGAGCGCGCGTAGATAAGCTGCGCGCGCCAAAGGGCTCATGATCTGATTCAAAGTGATGGCTCGCTTTCTTGTGGTACTGGGTCGGCAAACATAGAACCGAGGTCGGTGACATTTTCACCCGCTGGCAGCTCGTAGTGAATGCTCGCATGTATACGCTCGGCCTTTTTCCGCCCAAGGCCAGGCACCGCCATAAGCTCATTGACCGAAGCATTTATGAATCGATGCATGGACCGGAAATGCATGAGCACCTTTGCAGCTGATACGGGACCGATCGAAGGCGCTGAACTCACCATAAAAAGCGACTCAGCCTTACCTTGGGTCATTTTGCCGCGCCGGAAAGCTGTCTCATAGCCCTGGCCGTTTTGAGCGTGCTTAGCCATCCGGTAAATAAGGTCTGCTGCATTCCGTGGGTTTCGGACGTGGAGGATGCTGACGCCCTGAATGCTCACCAGGTGCGCAAGAGCACCATCTATGGCATCACGGCCGATGTGGAGGCCAGTCGAGTAAAGGTCACCCTGGACAAGAAGAATCGGCTTTTCGAAGGAAAGCATCACTTTGATCATCTGGTTTGCAAGGCGGCCATCAATTATCCCGGACACCAGGGCTTCCGCACTTTTGCGGAGCACAACGCACGTGGCCGAGAGAACATAGTCGCCGGCGTCCAAATCTCCAGCCCGCACAATGGCGCCAAGCTCGGATAGTCGTTCCAGAACCCCAGATTGGGATTCGCGGTTGTCGCAGAGCACGGTTACTTCGGACACGGCCTTCTCCAGAGGCAGACCCAAGGTTGGACTTGGGATAGGGGCAGGGTGGTGGTGCTTGGATCAGGATAACGACCTGGCCCCGAAATCCAACCGAATGACCTGTCACAACCACAATGGGAAGACTTGCCCAAGTTGCAGGGAGATAAACGTCGAAGGGAGAACACGCAGCATTTGGAACCAATGGCTTGTTCCTATTATGACTGTAATAGGAACAATCGGCTATATGGCTGAGCGTTTCAATGCGAATATGGAATATATGCCGGAGACGCCAAACAAACAAAGGGCCCTGATGGGCCCTTTGTTTATTCGAGGTGGTTGATCAATTTGGGAGTAAATCACCGCCGTAGGTTTCCTGGTCCTCGGCGAGAGCATTGCTTTGCTGCTTGGTGATGCCGACACGGGTTTCGCAGTCGTTGAAGAGGTTTGCCATCTCTGTAACGCCTGCCAAGGTGTAAACGTGACCATTGGCGCTGCGCGCGTTCAGGATAGGCACAATGCTCTCGGCCGGGATGCCGCCCTTAATCAGCTTTCCGATTCGTTCCAGGGTACTTCCAGCCCTTGATGCGGGAGATGCGACTTTATCAAAACCATCCACGACTGCTGTTGAAGCTGTCTGGGTGATTTCCTCAACCATGTCTGCAATTTTCTTCATTGCCGGTTCTCCTGGCGGTCCTGTTGTCTGGCAGCGTTGCCTGACCCAAAACAAATAGCCCAGGCTCGGCCTGGGCATCAAGAAATTTATGGATTTTCCGCTGTCCGGTTGAAATGCCCTGGTCGAGCCCCCTACCCTTGCTGCTTTAATGCGGGCTAAATAATGGGGCTTTCGCCGATGTTACAGCCACAAACTGAGCAACAGCTTTTCGACATGTATGTGCCAACGATCCTGGAGAACGATGCCAAAGGTATCCTCTCTGATCTGCTCGCGCAGCCGGCGCTAGCTCTCCACTTCATGGGGTTCTCGGAGGATCAGACACACAGGGCGATCGCCCACGTGAAGGGCATTCTTGATGAGTGCTATCGCGCTGGGAACCTCAAAGTGATGATTAGCCATGAAAATGGAACGCTCTATGGCTACGCCCTGCTCTTCATCCATCCAGACCCGTCGATAGCTCGTTATTGCCACAAGATTTTCGTCTATGAGCAGTTTCGGGGCCACGGGATCGGAAGCCAGATGTTGCAAGGTCTGCTCGCAGAAAGCCGCACGACTTGCCTCCTTTGCCCCCATGACCTGGTGGAGTTTTACGAGAAAGCCGGAATGGAGTTCTTGGGAAGCTACACGGCGCCGACAGCTCAACAAGGTTTTGCTTTCACTCGGGACATGTACAGAGACCTGGTGCTTATGGGTACAGCTGGCGCCACCTCTTCTTGCCCCGTCTTCATGCTTAATGACAATGACATTCATGCCCTCATGGTGATCTGACACCAGGGTGGGTGCCCTACTCTGTGATCCCGGCTTTAGCTGGGATAACTGACAATCTGCCAAGGACAGTCTGTGGCCCAATTTAACAGCTTGAAGTACCAGGTCTTTCGATCGACCGCTATGTCGCAAGCTCTCGCCTCATTTTCAGCCGACCCATACGTTTTGGATGCGGGCTTGCAGGTAGATCAGGTTCGATTGGAGCCGATTACACGTGAAGCTCTTGAGGCGTCCGCACTTTGGGGTGAGGCTGCCACCCTCTTCCCATGGGATTCCGTCCCTCAGTGGAAGGCAAAAGACCGGAAGGGCTTTGACATCTCCCTGTGGTTCGGCCCCGAGTTGTGTGGCTTGTGCTATGCATCGCCTCGAAAGAGCACTATCTGCATCAAGGTGATACTGCTGGAGGGGAAGCCCGATGAAACCCATCCGCTAAAGGGCTACGTGTTGGCCCTTGCGATGACTGCGATAGGGAACTACGGTAGAGCCCTTGGCCTCGAAACGATTGAGGTTGAAGCCCCCTCGCAAGGCGCGATCACCCATTACAAAGACTTCGGATTCGACTTTGACGACGAGGGTCAGCTTGTGATTTCACTTGCAGACGCCTAACATGACTCCATCCACATATGGCACAGAGGTGTCTATGCGTAAGAAAGAATCGATTAAGCCGGCAATGATTGAGCTTTTCAAAGCCGAAGCGCTTAGCCTGATGGGCGGCACTACTGATGGCCAGCGCCGGATGTTCCGCATTGCCGCGACGCGCGGCCGTGATCAGGAGCCAGCAGGACCTATGGCCGGGGCCCGCGCTCGCGCCTGCTAAAACAAAGCTGCAAGAAACCGCCTGAATAGGCGGTTTTTTTATGGTGCGCCAGGCATGGCGCGTAGCGCCGTGACTGGCGCTGTTCGGGTCACTGTGGTGGTGAGTCGGACGACTTGGAGGTGAAAGTCCTCTACACACCCGGCAAGGGGAAGTGTTAGCCAGAGGCAAGGGTGTCGCGGGTGACTGCGAATCTGAAGGAAGCCCGAGGCAAAATGCTGGCCTGACGTACAGGAAGCGGATAGAGGCGGCGTAGCGGGGTAAGACGGCCATAATCGTCAAAGCCCAATACTTGCACGGAACGCTGCGACGTATATCCGACAGGCATAAGCAGGAAGGTCGCGCGAATTACCCTGGGAGATCTGTTTAGCCTGCCAAGTGCTACCGGCGTCGTGAGATGACGGGATGGGCGACAGAAGTCAGCAGAGGCCGTAGTAGCTGCTCGAAACCGGAGCAATGAAGGGCTGAACCTGCCATGAGTGGATAGTCGGGTGTGATCTCTGTTGGAGCGTAAAGCAGAAACTCCGCATAGCGGGGGTCGAGACCATCAGGAGGTAGGAGCCGGAAGCTCCGAGGGCCGGTCTGGGCGCTTAGATACCACAGGCGACACATCAACGGAACCAAGCTCGCTGACGTTGTTTATCAGTAGGCAGGAACCGCCGTATACGGAACCGTACGTACGGTGGTGTGAGAGGACGGCGGATGTGAATCCGCCTCCTACTCGATCCTGCAATTCTGGGCCTTACAGCTTTGCGAAGCATTCAGTGATACCGACTAGGGCTTGCATGGTGCCGCGAGATGGAAAAACCCCCGAATCGGGTTGGTATTCAAAGGGAGGTCGTTATCATCGAGGGGTAACCATCAATGGCTTAAATCAAAACCAGTTCCTAGTTCGAGGTATTCAAGCATGAAACATGGCGCCAACTGGCCTGCCCTTTTTTTTACCATGGCCCTGGCTTCCGTCTTGGTCGTTTTCATCAGCGTCGAATTTAAAGAGCCAAAAGGCCTGTATTACGGATTTATGGCTGCGCTTTTTACAAGCTTCATGTTCATGCGCACCTCTTTGATCTATTTCAAGACTAAGTAGCTAAACCCATGAGCATAGAGCCGGACAAGCCTCAAACCATTGTCAACGCCCGTAAGAAAATCGCTCAATTGGCGGACGCCGCCGACCTGGGCGACCTGACCCGCCGAGAAGGTGTGGCTTCGGGCTGGCTGGCAGCGCTGCGCCTGGAAGGGCTACTGAGCGCGCCGGTATTTGCCGAGCTGTCGGACGATTTGCTAGCGGCCTTTCGCAACACACGCGACGCCCTGTCGGCAGACTCCGCCACTTTCACAGTGGAAGAATCGGAAGCACTGCCTCTGCAAAACGGGTGCTACTGGTATCTCGGAGTTACTAGGCCGTGTTCAAAGTGCAGCGTTGGAATAGTAACGATGATGGTCCCTAATCAGTTGCGCATATGCCCTGCGTGCCTGTAATGATTTGAGGGAAATCACCCATGCGAAACTGTCTGGCATACATCGCAGTATCATCCACCGGCTATGTCGAAGGAGCCTGCCTCATCGACTCGGAAGACAGTCAGGCATGGGTAGTGGAAATGGAAAGCGCCGGAATGGCAATTCAGCAAGTCTCTTCGGTTGAGGCGAAGAACATGCTTTTTGCCCAGACCCCACAAGCAATTCTTGAGGCATAGGAAACCGCCATGCGCTATCAGACGACCAGCAAGATCATCGAGAACGATATTGTGATGCGAGAGCTGAAATTCCGAGGGGTCAAGTTCCTCCCTCGACAAGCCTTGCGCCGTGCATATCGCCAGCAAGCATTGTATGAGTCCAAGATGAAAGGCCTACGCCGCCTAACCGAGGATGAGTTGGAGCATGGAATCCAACTCAACGACTTAGCGAGTTAAGGGGAAACATGCCTATTAAAAACATGATTGCAAAGAAAACAGATACTAACCAAGGGTTCATCATGGGACGGGTTCGGGCGGCGGTAAGCCGCATCCTGAGCGGCCAAAAGGCCGGAGCAAGCCGCCCCTTCTTTGGTCGGTATGTTCATCAGGCCATGTTGGGTGGAGCGACGATTGCGCCAATGATGCCGCTCTATGGTCTGGTGGTTTGCGCCGTAAACGACTATGAAGGTTTGCGCCACTTCCTAGTTACGGCGACCAGCGCCGACATGAGCTATGTAGTGTTATCGCTGATTGTTGCGGGCTTCGTCATGGGTGGCTTAATCCAATGTCTCATCGCCGCGACAACCCCAAGCCTTGCCGCACACGCATGCCAACATGAAGGCCTTAAAGGGGGCGCAGCCGAAGGATGGTACTGGGCTCAACAGCCGGAAGGCCGTGAGTTGGCCATTCGCGAAGTCACGACTGCGCGTTGCTCGCCAAACGCGGATGCTCGCTGGGCCATGGATGATCTAATCAAGGAGCTTGAGCGGCCCGAGAACCAAGCCGGTTCTGACCTGCTCGACCACAAAGTCATGAAACTGCTCGGCATGCAGTCGCAGGTGCTGAAACCAACGCAAAGGCTAGAGGACGCCAACCGTCTGCTTACGATCCGCTATCGGGGCATGCAGTCTCGGTATGAGTGGGACGCCAAGACTGAACAGCTAGTGTCTGGCTTCAAGGCTTTCATTACCGTGCGCGTGCCGGCAAAAAGTCCGGAGGTGGAACCGCTGCCCTGGCAACGCTGCTTGGTTACGGACGGTCCATCCGAGGCCATGGCCATCACCATCGCCGCGATGACACGCGAAACCTGGACATTCACTACTTAATGTTCGTTATCGCGCGACTCGGGATATTGAGCTTGGCAAGCATCCCGCAAATTTGTCATGAAATTAGATAGCTAAAGGAAAGCGACATGAAGTCAACAACAGCAGTTCTGCTATCTGTCCTGGCCAGCGGGCTGGCGCATGCCAATGATAATTCCCTGTACATGCCGACAGCCGCAATGATCCCAATTGTATTCACGTCAATCGGTGATCTATCTACCGGGCGTGTCCAGAAATCGGAGTCTTTGACAGGGGGCGAGGCGGCGTTCGATCGGCCCTGGGTTGTGGAGCTTGAGCGGCGAGAATGCCGCTTGATCATCCCGACGAAGCAGAGCACAAGCGGCGCCAGGTTTTATGCTTCGTCAGCACTGATGAATTGTGTTGATAAGAAGAGTGGAAGCCGGCAGGTGTCGCTGGACGGAAGCCTTGTGGGTTCCGACAGAATGTCCGGTGTGAGTGAAATGAGCCCCGGAGCAAAGGCATTCTTCCTGCTTTCAAAGGGCGTCAATTACTAAGGGTTGGGATAATGAAGAACGTCATTTTTGTCCTGGGAGCACTAGCCATCATATCCGGGTGCGACGCTGTTGATGAAGTTGGCCCTGTGCCGCTGGCACAGCGTTTCATGTCTGAGTTCTATGGCGCTAATCAGGACGATGTAACAGTGGTGCCTATATCGAGACTCAAACCTGGTGAGCGTGGAGAGGCGGATTTCATTGCAGCTTCTGCTGAGTTCTCTTGCAGAATCGAGTTGATTCCAGCTCCAGATTCTCGCTATGGGTGGTTTGTCTGTTGGCGCTGATGGAAAATTGACCCACCCTGCCGATTGAAATTTGACCCAGGGCGGATTGCTGATTTCTGCATCAGCAACTGTGGATAAGTCTATCAGCGCAGCTGCTCTTAATCCCCCCTCCGTCGATAGCCCAGTTCAGTTGTTTAAGACCTGCCACATGCAGTCATGCAGCAGGTCACCCTCTCGACATGCTCAGAACGGCTCGTCGTCCTCCGGCCGCTGGTCGCCCTTAGGTTTTCGTTCGCGTGCTTTGATCTTCGCCTGGGCCGCCAAGCTGCTGTGTTGCAAGCGGTAGGACTCGTTGCCCGTTTCGACGATGTGGCAGTGGTGGGTCAGCCGATCCAGCAGGGCTGTGGTCATCTTGGCGTCGCCGAACACACTCGACCATTCGGCGAAGCTCAGGTTGGTGGTGATCACCACGCTGGTGTGTTCGTACAGCTTGGACAGCAGGTGAAACAGCAGAGCACCACCGGCCTGGCTGAAGGGCAGATACCCTAGCTCGTCGAGGATGATCAGATCCATGCGCAGCAGTGCCTGGGCGATGCGCCCGGCCTTGCCGTCGTGCTTCTCGCGCTCCAGCAGATTGACTAGGTCAACCGTGGAGTAGAAGCGCACGCGCTTGCCGTGCAGGGTGATGCCGGACACGGCCAGCGCGGTGGCCAGGTGGGTCTTGCCGGTGCCCGGTCCGCCGATCAGCACCAGGTTCTGGGCGGTGTCGGTAAAGGCCAGGCTGGCCAGCTCTTTGATCAGGCGTGCGTCGGCGCTGGAGGAGCTGAAGTCGAAGCCGGCCAGATCGCGGTGCATCGGCAGCTTGGCCATGTTCATCTGGTGGCTCACCGAGCGCATGGCGCGATCTGTGTGCTCCTGTTGCAGCAGGTGTTCGAGCAACCATCTGGAGGACGCCGTTGCCGACTCGCCCTGGGCGATCAACTCCGCCCAGGCAGTGGCCATGCCGTGCAGGCGCAGTTCCTTGAGTTCAGCCATAAGATCACGCATGACCGATTTCCTCGGCATGGCTACGCAGGAGGTCGTAGCGCGCCGTGTTGGCGACGGGGGCTTCCTTGAGCGGCAAGTGGGTTTCGACGGTGGGCGGCGGTTCGCTCGATGTCAGCCGCGCCACGACATTGAGGATGTGTTCGGCGCTCAGGCTGCCGCTCTCAAGCACCAGCTCAACAGCCACCAGCACCGCATCGAGCCCGGCGACCGGTACGGCGGCCAGGACTTGCGCCATGATCCGGTCACCGCCGGCATGCCGCCCCAGGCCGTGCCTGAGCCGACGCAGCGGCGCTGGCAGATCGGCAAAGGGCGCGCCGTTGCGCAGCGCGCCGGGCTTGCGCTCAATCAGCGGGATGTAGTGCTGCCAGTCATAGCTGACCTGGTCGCGATCCAGTAAACGCGCATGGCTGGCAATCAACAGGTCATCGGCCACCACCTCAATCCGGGTCGGATACAGGCGGCTGCTGACCCACCGGCCGGCGCGCTCACAGGGCACCGAGTAGCGGTTGCGCCCCACGCTGACCAGGCAGGTACTGGAAACCCGCGCCGCACGCTCGACGTAACCGTCGAAGGCCGTGGGCATGGGCATCATTTCGGCCCGCTCCAACTCCAGCACCTCGGCCACACTGAGCCCGCCGTACTGCGGGTGCGCCAGCTCGCTCCAGAGTGCGCGGCAGCGCTGGCCGAGCCAGGCATTGAGTTCTTCGAAGGAGTGAAATTGGCCGTCCTGGGCGTCGAGCCAGATGCGTCGCCGGCTGTCTTGCACGTTCTTCTCGACGATGCCCTTTTCCCAGCCCGAGGCGACGTTGCAGAAGTCCGGGTCGAACAGGTAGTGCGCACACATCACCGCGAAACGCGCATTCACCGTGCGGCCTTTGCCCTTATTGACCTTGTCGACGGCCGTCTTCATGTTGTCGTAAATACCCCGGCGCGGCACGCCGCCCAAGGCGCTGAACGAGCGCGTATGCGCGTCGAACAACATCTCGTGGCCTTGGCTCGGATAAGCCACCAGCCAGAATGCACGGCTGGCGCAGAGCTTCAGGTGCGCCACCTGCATACGCCGGTAAATGCCGCCGATCAGCAAACCCTCTTCGCTCCAGTCGAACTGAAACGCCTCGCCCAGCGCAAAGGTCAGCGGCACAAAGGCGTGCAACGCCTTGCCCTGCTCCCCGCGCCAGGCACGGATAAACGCGGTGAGCTGGCTGTAGCCACCGTCGTACCCCTCGGCCTTGATTTGCGCCAACAGCGCCTTGGCACTGCGCCGCTGTTGCTTGGAACGCAGCGAGTCGGCCTTCAGCGCCTGCTCCAGCGTGGCGTGAAAAGCACTGAGCTTGTTGAATACCGCCCGGCGCTGGTACGCCGGCTGCTTCGCCTCGGGTGCTCTGACCCATTTGCGAATGGTGTTGCGCGCCAACCCGGTGCGCTTGGTTATCTCATGCAGCGACAGCTTGTCGCGAAAATACATCCGGCGAATTTTGCCCATCATTTCCATACTGATCACCCTGTGTTCTCCTGCTCAGAAATTGAGCAGAAGCAGTTGAACACCTGGGTCAGTTTTCAGTCGGCAGAACAGCCTCTACTGGGTCAGTTTTCGGTCAGCGGCAACATCGTGCACAGCTGCGTCGTATCGATGGGACGTGCGCAGGTCGATTTGATTGCGCTTATCGTCCAAGTCGTAGCGAAATTTGACTGGCTCATTGGAGCCCTGGACAACTGTCACTTCCAACACTGGTGTTGCGTGTGCAGCACCTGCAACTAATGCAAGGATTAAAGGGAGGTAACGCATTTCTTATGTGTCCTCTTGCAGCTCGTTAGAGAATTTGTTCATCAGCCGGCGAGCATGTGGGTCCGAGTAGGAGGTGTGGTCGAGGCGGTTGAGGGGGGTAGGGCAAATGTCAATTGCCCTAAGGTCCATGACGATACCTGCCGTACCTGGTGTGCTGGTTTCCACCGCATAGCCCTCGCTAAGGACTGTGTAAATGAACTGGGCTTTATCGTTGCCAGGGTACTTGGTGGCTCTACCTGGACGGAGCCCACCGTAGTAACCAAGTAGATATCCAATGAGTTCACGAGTCGTGTCCTCTGTGAACTCAAGCACCAGTGTGGGCATCCCATCCAGAGCGAGAAGTGTTTTCATTGAACCTGGGCTTCGATAACCAAAGTAGATGGTTCGTCGCTGCCAAAAGTGAAACTTTGTGGTTCCCCAGCTTTGGCCTTGAATGGGATCACTATGCGATCAAGTCGAACCGTTGGATCAACCGCGCCGTTGAGGTCGGTTGTAGGGACATACATGCGATCGATGCCTAGGCAGACCAGAAGATCGTTTTCGATAATGTTGGGCTGGCTTGCACGAACGAAGAATCCTTCCGGATAGTAGAAATGCTCTCCTTGCTTCACTAAGCCGTTCTCGTCAACGCCCAGGATGAAACTGCGACTGATTTGAAAGTCTTTCATGAGGACCGATTCGCCAACCTGGTTGGGAACGACAACACTGATGTCTTGATCAGCGGTCCCGTTTGCTGACGCCATGATTGTCAGTTCAAGGTTGTATATGGCGCTTTTGCGGAGCCCATTGGGCACAAAGGCATCACCCTCTCGCCAGTCAGCCAGACACTCAGGTGGCGTCTGTTGCAGCAAAGTCTCGTGCACGCTAACCGTGCCTGAGTGTTCTTCGGACGTGTAGGTGTACTCGTTGATGGTCGGGGGGGTAGTGGAGCAACCCGCGAGCATCGCAGCAGCAATTGCAGCGCCCAAGGCGAAATTTCGCATTCTGATACCTGGCTTTAATCGGACTTAGCGGCAGCTTTGCTGACTCAGCAAACCCACCGCGTTCTTGGCCGAGTCCAAGGTAAGCGGTTCAACGACAGTCACAATGGGGCCATCCAACACCCGTTTTCCCACGCTGGATATAGGCGCTCGCAGCTGGATGACTGGGAGCCTTTGATCACCGGCCTCGTATTCACGGAGCGCAAAGATCATGTCGTTGGTGCTAACACCTGAAAACTCAGACACGATGATGATGTCCAGGCTCTCCGTACCGATGCAACCGATTGCGTGGTCAATTCCGTTCACGCAGAGAGAGTCATACCCCAGTGAAAGCATTATTTGCTGGATTCGGAACGCATGGCTAACGGACTCCGAGAGGATCAAACACTTCTTCACGCTGAAATGGCCGGCTGGAGTGCTGTAACTGATTCAACCGGAAACCCTGAGCCAATACCTTGGGAATTGGTCATCAACCACGTTAAAGGCCCACGGACAGTGATGTATTGCATAGGGCTTCCTAAGGGTTAGCAATGCCTTGAATAGGCGACGTGTAACGTCTGAGCATACCGATTCCACTGGGGTGACCGTTTTGCACTCCTGAACCGATACCGGTGAAGAATGCAATCGGTTCAAATGCTTGATCTATTCCAGGATCAAAGCAATGAGCGATTTAGACGTAGAACCATCCCTCACTTGGCCCGTTCCTGTCCTAACGCGCTCAGCTGCTGATCGGGGACGCGTTGCGAGACTTTCTGGGCTCCCTGAGGCTTTGCGTCGAAAGGCATGGAGTGAGATCAATCAGCTGAATCCGGCATTGGCAACGCTGCTTAAAGACCCGACGATCAAGGAAATCATGGAAGTCTTTGATGCCGAGTTGTTCATCGATGCCGAGTTTGCCCCGTCTCTTCCACCAGAGCGCCTGTAAGGCGCTAAGCCTGCTCAAAAGGGCCATTGGCCTGCCCTTAGGCTGTCAAATCGCTTGCGCTTGTCCTCTGGGCTCAACGGAGGCGCCTGTGAGGGTTCCTCAGCAACAAGCGGCCCACAGTCGATCAATCCTATGCTTGGGGGCTCTGGCAGGTTAATCACCAGCTCCACACCAGGAATGGCAGAAACCAGTAGGTCAATTACAGCCCGTAGTTCATCCCGTCTTTCAGCCGCGCAGGGTTGAGCGAGCAGATGGCATGTGTTCTCGATCGAAACCTGAATTTCTTCTGAGGACGGCTTCTCTGATGAAAGCCAGGCTTGTGCCTCTTGAAGAGGGCTCACTCGGTACGCCCCAATGAATTGCCGAATTGGCTTTTCAGCTGCTGGAATCGAGCTCGCTTTTCGTCTTCATTCAGGACTTCTGGCACCCCATCCGCGATAAGTGGACTTGTATCTAAAGCCGGTTGAGAGGTTGTGTCCGCTTGACCGCGAACGGCTGAGGGCTGGGTGGGTTCACTGAGTAGATCGTCAAGCTGCCCCCCAGCGCTGACATACCCGGTAGCGAGCACTTCCAGAGTTGCTTCCGCCTCCGAAATGTCGGCAACAGTTTCAGCATCAATTTTTGCCTGCATGGCGTTGAATGCATCCTTGATCACCATAAGCGCGCGTGGCTCAGAGTTAAGCCATGTGGATGCGCGCTGTGAAAGGGTAGGGGTTGGCATTGGATTGGCTCCTTAAATTGACAGAACCATTTGAACGTCCAAGGGCGCGTGTCACCACCCCTAAAATGACAAGAGAAAATAAACGTAGATAGAAGAAAAAGAAGAAAGAAGAAGAGATGCATGGAACCCAGTAAACATGCGGCTTTGAGGTGTAGCTTGACTCACGCTACCCAAGTGATCTGACTCGGCAAACCCCACATCTGTGGATAACTCCGGCACCTTGCAAAGCAGTTGAGCTCTCCGAACCCCACTACTTAGGAATGTTCTGCTCACTGAACCCCAGTACATCCCATGCACCTGACTCGCTATACCCCACCATGGCCGTTCTGGATTTCACCCAGGATGCGTGCAGATGGCGTACAGAAAATGAACTACTCGCCATACCCCAGCAGGAAAACTCGGTAAACCCTACTGAACCGGCTCTTCAAACCCCAGTACCGGGATTTAGAACAAAGCATCGGTTGAGAGGCCATTGTGGCCCACCCAGATGGTGATGCCCGCTGAACCATAGAGCCAACTCATCAAACCCCAGTAAGAAAACTCGCCATACCCTACTAGAGGCGATCATCGTGACCATGGTGCTGTAGCTGCAACTGGTCATTCCCTTCCAGTTAGATGCTCCCCTATGCCCAATGCCGATATCGAAACCGGGATGTGGCTTTGATGAGCGCCAGCTCGCCATACCCCAGTATTAATTGGCGCTACTTGCCGACGCCTCGCTATACCCCACTGGATAACTCACCAAACCCCACTACATTTGGGTCCACTCCGACCATCTGCCTGTCTCGCAGGAGGCTGCTTCGCCACATCCAGGCTGGTTCTTTACTGGGGTATGTCGAGCCAGGTTAGTGGGGTTTGATGAGTCACCTGGTGCAGAAGCCAATGCATTTGCATGCTTGTCATGCCTGAACACCTGTAGATCACGTTTTTAGTTCTTGGTGGGCACTGACGCGCGGCTGCACAAAAGTCGCCACTGTGGGGCAGGGGAATTTAGTGGGGTATGCCGAGTCAAGAAGCGAATGAAACGACAGAGCTATCCTTGCGATAGGCCTGTTGGAAGTTGGTGCCGCTTGCTTTAGAGGCGCGACCCGATTCGATGTGGCAAATGTGGGCGGACGCTGTTTATGCGTCTGAACTCAGTCGAGCCGGGCGAACAAGTCGTCGCTTGGCCGCTCCAGTCGATGCCTGGATCACAGAGGACACAAATCGATTTGTCGGATAGAACGAAAAGAGATAGTCAGCATAGCCGTTGCCTTTCGACGCCTTTACAGCGGATATCTCAGGGCTTGGTTTGAGGATACGGTGCGCTACAAGCTCCTTCACTGCTTCATCGAGCTTTCGATAGTCGTTGTGCAAACGACTCGCCGGCTCACGAGCCAGAATGTTCTTGATGAAGTCCATCAAGCTAAGGCGAAATGCTACATCCTCACTGGCGTTCGTCCACACCAGGGACAGATGTCGCAGAAGATGGCGTGAATAGACCGATGCGAGACTCATATCAATTCCATATTGATAAAGCCTGAATTGGCCCTGACTGATCTTGAGGCTGATGAGGGGGTGTAATTCCACCTGACAGCGAGCCTGATCTGTTCCGGCCATCTCTGGCCTGTAATAAGGGCTCTTCTTGCTGGGGCTGCGTATGTCGAGGCTGTTAAGGTAGCCGCTGGTCATATCGATGGTCGCACCGTCTCGATCGGCAGTAACTATCTGGATACGAGAGTGGGTGAGAATGTGCAGCGCCTCGCGAATCTCCGTGTACTTGTAATCATGACCAAACTCCGCAAGCTCCTTCTTGAGCTCATAGAGAGTGAACGAAACTACGCAGCGCCCGGCACTCTGCACTGAGCTGTGAGTGGATATTTTCCGTATGGCCTTTTCGACAAATTCTTCGCGAACACCAGGGAAAATACCAACCGTTTTAGTTTGAGAGATTCGACCTTCCTCTCCCTTGAGCTTCATCACCTTTTGTAGCGTGGCAGCTGTCACGGTTACCTGGTAACTCACGTCCCGGATGGAACCGTTACAGGTACGTACCATCGCGTCAAAATGACCGTCCGGAACCATCTTCTGATCAAAGAACCGTGGCACGGCGTCAAACGTATCGACGAGGTTGCCCAGGAACTGTTCATTGTCAGGAATTAGGTACGAAGTATGCGGCCCCCTTTCTGTCGATTGCGTCAGAAGCGCCGGCTCACTTACGACCTTGATCTCTCGCAACGCAGGGCTTCTTGCTGGTCCTTTTCGAGTCCGTGGTTTCTGCGGCTTAACCGATACCGGATGTCCGAGAAGATCGGTTTCTTCCATACCGAGGGCTGTCATGATGAAACCTTTACAGAGTGCGGTTGACGGCAGTGGATGCGCGATCCTGGTAGGCATTTCACCAATGCCAAGGGCCGATAGAATTTGACGGTATGCTCCGGGTGGCCATCCCGAGCCTTGACGACAAAGAGTGGCAGGGGATTAGTAGCCCAGAGCGCGGGCGCTCCCATATCAATGCGCAGGCTGAGCATTTTTCACCAGTGCTTCGAGCACGCGGTACTGGCAATCGGTAATCCCAAGGTCGCTCTCCAGAAGGCCGTTCATTTGCGTGATCAGTTGATGTCGCTGGGACAGTTTGTTCTGGAATTCGGGGATATCTAGGTATTGCTGCGATTCGATTTCCACCTGGTTACTGCAAACCGAAAAGCCTCCCTCCAGCTTGAATGCGCCAAGTGCCCTAGCGGCGCCGGTGATGGAGAAAGCGGCTGGGTCTGAAAGGTGACTGTTCATCAGACCTGCCTTAAACCGCTCAATATCATCAAAAGTGGTGGGCATGCTTTCGTGCCTAATCTTCGAATAGCCCGCAACGGCGACTGCCAGTAGAGCGATCGCTGCTATGCCGGTGATCAACAGGGTTGGGGCGTTACGCATAACTCACCTCAGAAAACATGAACACACAGCATATCGACCAAAAAAACGATCCAACCGAATTGGGGTGCGAAAACGAGCAGTACGTTTTCGCACCCCCAATCGGTGGTGATCATTGGCCTCGCTAGCTAAGGTGGATGGCCACACGTTTCCGATGGGAGAGACCAGATCATGCGTATAAATCGACAGCTTGGGCTTGTTCCAATCGCAGTAGCAGCAATGGCCTTGGCCGCCTGTTCTGAGCGATGGATTCAGGAGCCAAGCCCCCAGGTGAAGAGCTTGGTCAACGATCTTCAACTTGAAGGCTATGAATGCACAGCGCGGACTTCGGACATAAAGTGCGTCCAGGCGGAGCCGAATCGAGAGCGACAGTCGGCCAAATGCGACTCCAAAAATGGTTGCGTGGCGCAGGCTGATCATCTGCTTTTCAACATCTACTACCTCAAGCAGGCAGGAAATGGCATTCCTGAAATCAAGCACGAGGTTGATCGGCGCGTTGACAACAAGTTCTTCGGCATGTCGAAGTAATTTCGACTCAAGCCGCCTCGTAACAGCCTGGTCCCGAACTGTCATGCCGCGATCAACTGTTGTAGCGATGCATCGCTAGGCAGTTGTTCAATCACAGGGGTTTGTGAACCAAAAAGTTGAACCGAGCGCTCAACGCCGAGCAGGGTCGAGGTGTTTGATCCCCCCCCGATGGGCGCCAGGGTCAGGAGAATGCTGAGGCACTTGATCCCTGCAACGCTGCCCATCTCGTTGTTGCAGCTATATCGAATGGAGACTCGATTTGGGGCCGCAGGGGTAAGCGCCCCAGAGTAGGCCTTGCCGAGCTGTTTTGACGTAATCTCAAAAACTGGAGTCGCAACTGCGGCGATCCATGAAGCAGCTGCGCGGTGCCGCGAGTCGATAGTGCTCAGATGGTATTCAGCAAGGCTCAGTCGCGTAGCCAGCCGATCACTTGGACTCACCTGGTTGGCTTGCTTGAGCCTGGCGATCTTGGCCGCCAACTGGGTAGCTTCTGCATCCCGCGCGGCAAGACTCTCCTGATATGCAGAGAGCAAGGTCGAAATCTTCATAGTCCCCTCAATGCAGCTTTCGCTGCGTACAGACCGAGCCCAATCGGGTCACCACCTGCATAGTTACTCAGCGCTCTTTGACGCTAAGGAAAACGGCGAACGCCCCATTTGGGGCGCCTGACAGTCATATTCTTCCTACTCATAGCTCGCTGCAATACAGCGATCGTCGATGTGTGCCTTATTGCTTACCAGTGGGCTCTGCCTCCTGCTCAGTACGGGCAGCCATCTGCTCAAAATGCTTACTCAGCCCCGGTAAGGCTAGTAGAGGCGCATACGTCTTTCTTTGCAGCGCCGGATGCTGGAATTCTCCGTAAACCATCATTGAATTAGACGGCTTCCAGCTGTTAGCAAAAACAGTCACGGATGTAACCATCACCGCATATTCGGCCGGTTGAATCGAGCAAGCCCCGTTGCTTTTAACAACGTCAAACATGCGCTCAAAAAATGCTGTTGGCTCTGTGCTCTCAGGAGGTTGAGTGGTCTTTACAAACCTTGTGGACTCGTAGAGCAAGAACAGTGATTCTGGATTCGAGCAGATGACGGTATTTGGCAGCAGTGAGGTAGAAATTGGCTCATCAAAAACAACAACCTCCGCTGCGAATGTCGCTGTGCTACATGCTGTGGCAGTGAGTAATGCAACGACCTTTAACAAGTTTTTCATGGGGTTCTCAGATGAGTGGTAAGCCGCATGTCGGCTTGAATGCAACGAATTGGCCTGAGGTGCAGCGATACACCGTGGTCAGAACGTCATGCTCTTCCAGTGCCTGATCTGCGGCAACGAAAGGACTATTCGAAATTGGCAGGCGCAACCATTCATGTCCGGACCCACTTCTCCGCCAAACCTTCACAGACTTTGATATCTGTTGATCGTCTTCGAAGTACACGAGGATTGCGGAGTAAAACTTGCCGGCCAGGCCTGCCATGTGTGTTTCGGCTGATGTGTTTAGGACGATGCTTCGGTAACCAGGATCGCCAAGCTTGGCTATGGATTCAACGATCAAATGACCGCTGGCCCCGGATGGAAAGAACAAAAGCTGATCTGGCTCTGACGGGGCTTTCAGATCGTATGGCGTCAAGCCGGACGGCAATGCGAGTTGGAATGGGAGCAGCGAATCACCGTTGAATGGTGGCGCGAGCGGCCGGCAAAATAAGGTGAGCAAACCAGAATCAACTGCAAGTTCCAATCGCGTCCATCCGTTTTGTTGGCCTGCTATTGCTGGGTGAAGGCCTGAATCGGCCAGCAGCCCAAGCAGGGTCTCAACTGAACTACATTTTTCCATTAGGAATAGTCCTCAGCATCGGTAGCCAATGTGTTTTTGGCCAACAACACAGATGTAATGTCGGAGCTCGTTTCAGCAATTTTGGTTAAAGCCCCACGCAAGGCTTCGATTCTGCCTTCATCAAAGTCAGATGTTCGGTCTGCTGAGGCCGATGCGGCGGCTGAAACCGCCGCAATAACTTCACCGATCGGCAGAGTTTCAGGCAGTTCATGGCAATCGAGATGTCTCTTCAAAAATTCCTTTGCGTTCACTGTTGGTCGATTCCGTGGGCTACAAGCAAGCAGGGTATTCCCCCGGCTAGGCAATTCAACTCCTGGGGGGGAAAAACTGAGCTTTGATCCATTTATCAATGGATGCAGATCAGGCCGGCTGTCTCGCTCGTTTCGAGGTCAATTACTTCAAAGCCGATGCCATGGTTTGACGCTGCATCCTCAACAGCATGCACGTGGTAACCCGATAGGTGGTCCAGGGCATATTGGATAACAGCTACACAGATATCACCTTGATACTGAACGGTAGGGGCCTTTGGATGGCTGAGGGTGTGCATAGAAACCTCGGTGAGTTGAGTTGTTACCACGTTGATGTATGTCGAACTACAAGCCCTCTGAGGGCCAGGCCTGCCCAGGCAGGAGGTTCACCTGCCTCGTATCTCCCAATAGTTGCGCGCGATACATTGAGAGCTTCTGCAAGTTCTTCCTGAGAAATGCCCAGTGCCTTCCTTATCCGGATCATGTCAGCGGCAGTGAGTGGGTTAACTGCGCCATCTACAACCATGGAAAGCGCAAACCCATGGCAGGCAAGTCCAGCCCACGCCGGGGGACTTTTCTCCCAGACTCTGTAAGTGGTCTCTGAAACTCCGAATACCTCGGCGATAGCATTCTGGGAAAGCTTCAAGCGTTTACGAAACCCATGGAGCGGGGATTTTAGTGGGGCCTGGCGCTTCTTCATTCGGAACGCTCCTGCAAAGTTTGCAGGGGCAGGCTGAAATGCCCGGTTTGTTGACTTACAGCTTTTGGCGCGAAGAAATTATCTTGCGTCAGAATCGGAATCATCAGGCGCCGGCTCATGCTGAGAGCTCCTGAACTCCAGAAATAACGCGTAATGCAAGCTTCACAGCCATTCCAGCTTGTGCCTTACTTACTGGAATGGGGTTTGTGGAGCTGGCTTGGGCCGACGCAACCATTAATGCCAGAGATGCCCCAAGCTTCTTTACGTCCCCGTCACTGTCGTCAGCAAAACGGAATGCCGAGTATTCCGCCTTGATGTCCATCTTCCCGGTCGTGCTCTCCAGGATGATCAACAGGCCTGTCTTACTTGGCTTAACTGTGATGGCGAGATCAGCCACCTTGGTCGCGGCGGTAAGTTTGTCGATGGACTTCCTCGACAATTTTTCAGCCCCGATTTCCAGTGTTCGTGTCTTTATGTACTCGGCGCCTCGATCAGGGAGCAAAGGAATTGGGGCGTAGCGGTATCCAGGTCGGCGGAGTCCCTGTCTGGAGTTTTCGCTATTGAAGAGTTCGACATGCCCCATCGAGAGGGCGCGATCAATGACAGCCTTCCAATTGGTCATACCCATGGAGAAAACTCGGTCATCGACAATGCGTTCGGACAGTGCTTGTCCTGCGTCGCGCCGGCGTACCTGTGGGCGAGGTTTTACTCCCGAGGTTCCGTTAAGGGTATTGCGATCGAAAGTCGCCGGCGCTGCCGGCAGTGAAAATAGATGGAGTTGATTGGTCTGGTTCATGGATGACTCCTTCGTTTGATGGAGTCAGTTAAAAGCCGGTCAGGGGTGTGTCAGATGCCCCTCAGGAAGAAAGGATGCCGTGCAGCATCCAGGTTGGGATTTGATGTCGGCTTATCGCCGGTGTCACGAAAGACTAATTCATTGCCGATTCAGGCTTCCCGCCCAGGTGGTCCAGGATGAAAAGCGCACGTAACGCTTCTGCTGTTGTTTGATCGTTGCTATATGCCCGCATAAACGACTCGATCAAAGTTCTCAAAAGGAAACCTGTGTCCTGATTCTTGATAATTGTCATCGAGCAAAAGGATTCAAGGAGGGGAGCGGGGACCAGTTCCAAAAAATCTGTGCCAACCTGGTCCGCAACACTGTTGAGAACAATGGTTAACGCGTCGAACTCATCATCGTCCTCGTCTGCCAGGTCAGGAGGATATACATGCATTTCTGTGGCATCGGCAGCACGAAGCTCAGCAATAATCTTGCCGATCCTCAGCTTGCGGGCTTCCGGGGTAGTCATAGGCACGTACTCTTCTGGCCGCCACTGGACTGAGGCGAACGGGGAATCAGATGGATTCCCTATTTTAAGCCATACAACAAAGACTCGTGGCATTACTGATGCAACGGGTTGGGACTATGTTGTTGCCCAGGTTTGAATAGCTGCCCGCTGGATGTCTGTTAAGGCGGCCCATGCGGAGCGTGCATCTGTCCCTTGCAGCATGTCAGGCCGGCATAAAGCCAACCCAATCATGCACGAGCTGGTGAGGCTGCCACCAAAGAGTGAAGGGTCCAGTGAGGCAGCTTGGATGAGTCTCACGTTGCTTTCTATATCGCTCTGATCAAAGGCGTGAGCCACCCCATGCTGGCGCGCACCATACATTTCCCAGGTCGGTGGGAAATAGAAGCCTGGGTTTGTATGGGGGTTAAGAACATCTGAAACATGAGCGATTCGGCCGCAATGGATGGTGATCCAGTGAATTTGCACCTGCGCGCCGCCAATTTCCTTCGCCCAGATTCGCATTGCGCCACTGCCATCTTGTGTAACGAATGAGAACTGACAACCATGCTCATGGCGGTGCAGTGCCCCCTCACCATCAAAATGGTAAGTAAACCCTGACTCACCACCATCATCTGCCATCCAGACTCTGGATTTCAGATCAGCAGGGATAGAAGGGCATTGATCATGGAAAGTGACTTGGGTGTCCTGCGGCATGAAAAAGTCCTTGGCTCTCTGAGCAAGATGTTTCATCTGGCGTAGAGTTTGATCGCGTCGTGAATAACGTCCTTCGAGAACGGTTTGGTGATGTACTGAGTTGCCCCAACCGCTTCGCCACGAGCGATGTCAAACATACCGTCCTTGCTTGAAAGCAGAATGATCGGCGTTTCCTTAAATTGGGGTTTATTGCGAATCAGTTGGATTGTTTGGTAGCCGTTAAGTCGCGGCATCATGATGTCAATCAGAAACAACTGCGGATTGAAATCCAAGGCCTGCGCAATGCAGTCAAAACCATCGGTGCAGCATTTGACTTCGCACCCGGCCTCAACGAGGTAATCCGATCCGGCTTTGCGTATAGAGGTTGAATCGTCAACGAGCATTACTCGTAACGAGGGGAGGGAGGACATGGTGGTTAGCCTCGGAAGAATGAACTGACGGTTTACCAGTGTCCGTCAGACCATGCCACCGATTGGGCTGATAAAACTGCTTTCCTGTTCAAGCACGATCTTCTTCGGCAAGCGCTTGGGTATGGCGGTCGGTCAAGCCAGAGCGCGCTTGCTCGCCCAGAAGGCCGGAGGCATATTTCAGTGGACTGGGTGCTGATATGATCTGGTAGATCATATGCCGCTCATTGCGGGCTATGGTCTTTACCATCTTTTTGCACAACGCGGTCACAGCTTTATCGGTGCCCTTTAGTTCAACACATAGGGCCAGGCAGGTCGTGAAGTGGTGGAAGGGCTTGTCGTGGCGAAGTGGCTTGTGCTTTTTCATGGGAGAACCTGTGCGGCTGTCAGCCAAAAATGCGCTGTTGTGCGGAGCACGAAGTCCAGCGCATGCTGACTTGGCCAAGCTTACCCTGCGCCATATCAATCGACCCGCTGATCAAATGATCCAATGGGATTTCGTTTTTCTCGCAAACCCTTGCCACCAGGGCCGGTAAAATTCGGTCGATAAAGCGTTCTGTTCCACAGCTGCTGTAGCGGACCATTTTAAAGCGGTTGTCGCACCCTGCGGGCTCAACCACTTCTGCCCAATTGTGCTCGGGCCAGCCGGTTAGCTGGACCATCGTGCAGGGAGAGAAGCGGTGGGCTGGAATAGCGGAACGGAAGTTGGGATAGAGGACATTGGAGAGCATGGGTGTTTCCTGCTGAAAGCTGATGTCTCTATGCTGATCCAAGTCATGCCGTGTCACATGTCTAGCGACTCACGACCTCAACGATATCGGCAATGCACTTGTCCATACGTCCTGGGGCAGCGCGATCAGAAATAACTCTTGCTCCCTCCAAGCTTCGCACCTCTGCCCTTGCCTTGGTCAGCCCCAGTTGCGCAGCAGCGCTGTACCAGCAATACGATTCGAACTCTGGCTCTACAGACGGAAATTTTCGAGTAGAGACCTTTAACGCGTAGGTGAAAATAGCTTCAAGGTCTCCTTGGAAGGCTTGTGTCTTGGTTGCCTCTGCCGAAAGGTCCGCTTTTGATCCCTGGCGTGAAGGCGTTGGGCTCGATGCCGAAGCAGGGTTCATAGCTATGGCCTGCTGCGCAACTGCTTGGGCATCTGCATGGTTGCCTTGCCTCGCGAGCAGTGTAGCTAGAGCATTTGATGATTCAGCATCACCCATCGCAGAGGCGCGCCGCAGTATCTGCTCTCCTTTTGCAGGATCATTGAGGTAGGGCTTGCGGAGGTTGGATAGGAGTTGGCCGTATTCGCGCATGGCGCGGACGCTTGTCTCAGAGGCCTGCTCTAGCAATAAAATTCCGTACTCGCGTTCTTCGGTGACCCCATTCCCTGTCAGGTACATCAAGCCCAACACACGAGCTGACTCCATATGTCCTAGACCATGGGCCATTGTGAGGTACACAACGGCTTGTTCTGTGCTTTGGGGGAGCAGCGAGCCTTCCTGGTACACCTTGGCCATCTCATACAAGGCATCCCCACTGCCCATCCTACCGGCTTGTTCCAGCATGCCGACCTTCCCCGGTCCATCTCCGGCCGATCCCAAACGCATTGCTTCGTCAAAGGCCAGGTCAGCCTCCCTTTTTTCAGGCTTTGGTGGAGTGGATGTCGCTATGTCAACGGGTTGGATACTGATCAGTGGGGGGGGGGTGGTCACACCAATAGCAATCGCACTGAGTTCTGAGCTCGGCGGGGGAGTCGGCTTGATCGGTGTAGCCTGCTCAGTGGGCCGTGGACTACTGACACCGAGTTGTCGCGGTTTGCTATGCCCGGTGGTGGATGTGTCATCGAACGGGTTTCTGGTTGGCACCTCAGGCGAAGTTGAGCAGCCTGCAAGTACCAGTGAGAGGGCGAGTGAGATTACATAAACCGGTTGCATGGGAGTTCCTAGCATTTGAACTCCCACAGGATTGCAGAAACCCTCTGAGCCGCAACCGCTTACGGGGGCAAAAAGCTATTCCCGGTCGATCCGCGATTTGCTAGGGCGGTAATCTTTGACGCTTTGAGTAAGACCTGGATATTCATCAAGGCTCTCCGCCGGCGCCGAAGGCTGACCGCAATTGGTAGCAACATCGCCGTCCGTTGCCAGCAGCTTGGCAACTTCTTCTTGATAGGCATCGCTGCGCTTTTTAGGCCGGTACTTCCGTCGTTCGGGAAGCGGCTCAGCGGCGTACAGAATTGGGAGGTCGGGGCTTTGCTTTAGCGTGCGCTCGTACACTTCTTCAAGTTGGGCGCGGAGCTCTGCTTTGGTCGGCGATCCGTTGTTTGCCATCGGTATGTACAGTTCCTCTATGGAATAGGCTTAACTAGGTTGGTTCGGAGATGGTTGTGGCTCAAATCTCATCTGGCAGCAGAATAGTTGTTACCTGGTGGCCAGGGTCTGTTTTGATCAAAACGCGAGCGGTAGAGTCACCTGGCAATGCCACGTCGTATCGCCCATAAACAGCTTCTTTACGCGCCACAGCCGCTTCGTTCCTTTCCTTGTCTTAATCATCAAGGATGCCCCAATCACGAGCAATAAAGCGTGTCAACAACTCCATAGCTCGGGTCAAGGCAACATCCTTGGACTGGTATAGCTCCATGTATCCGTGGGAAAGCATCAGTTGCCCGGTCTGGACATCCTTTTGGGTTGCTCTTGCCATGACGGCCCCTCCTATTTTCATTTTAAAGGCAGACACGAAACTCAGTTGCCATCCCCTAGCCAGTCTCGAATATCGGACTCACCGACTTCGTGACGGGCGACCAAGCAGCAACACTGGTGCTCTACGTTGAAGGTTACGAAAATCTTCTTCTCGTTGAGCAGCCTCCGGACTTGCTGAACACGCTGTGCCTCCGTGAGATCGCAACCATTATCGGTTCCATCACGAGAGGCAAAGTCCTCAAGTAGGTTCTGGAGGGTGCTTGGGTCGAGTTGGTCATGCGGAATCAGCATTTGGGATGGCCACCAGCTTATTGTGTGGTGACCATCTTCCACTCGGTGTCGGGGTGTCAGATGCCCCGGCAATGGTTCAGGAATGACTGGATCATGTCATGGTCTTTCCGGGCATCAACCAGGAAGCCAAAAAAAGCGCCGGCTTCCTTCGGATGATAAGCAAACCCAATCTGGTCAGCCTGTTCCAAGGCATTAATCAGCGGAGGGGTAGGGCTAATGCGAGCAAGGATGTAATCGCCTTGAACCTGTGGGCGCGCACGCAGTTGCGGGGATGTAATCGGGATGAATTTGTTATCAATCCTCAGAGAATAACTGACCGCATCAGCCGCAATTCGATCGGTGTTGGTCCCCGCATCGTAGAGTGCAGAAAGACTTGCCGTTCCACCTTTGGCACACGAGACCAGCACCTTTCCTGTGCCGAGCCAGGTTTCCTGCTGGCCCTTTAATGTTGGCGCTGATGGAAAATTGACCCACCCTGCCGATTGAAATTTGACCCAGGGCGGATTGCTGATTTCTGCATCAGCAACTGTGGATAAGTCTATCAGCGCAGCTGCTCTTAATCCCCCCTCCGTCGATAGCCCAGTTCAGTTGTTTAAGACCTGCCACATGCAGTCATGCAGCAGGTCACCCTCTCGACATGCTCAGAACGGCTCGTCGTCCTCCGGCCGCTGGTCGCCCTTAGGTTTTCGTTCGCGTGCTTTGATCTTCGCCTGGGCCGCCAAGCTGCTGTGTTGCAAGCGGTAGGACTCGTTGCCCGTTTCGACGATGTGGCAGTGGTGGGTCAGCCGATCCAGCAGGGCTGTGGTCATCTTGGCGTCGCCGAACACACTCGACCATTCGGCGAAGCTCAGGTTGGTGGTGATCACCACGCTGGTGTGTTCGTACAGCTTGGACAGCAGGTGAAACAGCAGAGCACCACCGGCCTGGCTGAAGGGCAGATACCCTAGCTCGTCGAGGATGATCAGATCCATGCGCAGCAGTGCCTGGGCGATGCGCCCGGCCTTGCCGTCGTGCTTCTCGCGCTCCAGCAGATTGACTAGGTCAACCGTGGAGTAGAAGCGCACGCGCTTGCCGTGCAGGGTGATGCCGGACACGGCCAGCGCGGTGGCCAGGTGGGTCTTGCCGGTGCCCGGTCCGCCGATCAGCACCAGGTTCTGGGCGGTGTCGGTAAAGGCCAGGCTGGCCAGCTCTTTGATCAGGCGTGCGTCGGCGCTGGAGGAGCTGAAGTCGAAGCCGGCCAGATCGCGGTGCATCGGCAGCTTGGCCATGTTCATCTGGTGGCTCACCGAGCGCATGGCGCGATCTGTGTGCTCCTGTTGCAGCAGGTGTTCGAGCAACCATCTGGAGGACGCCGTTGCCGACTCGCCCTGGGCGATCAACTCCGCCCAGGCAGTGGCCATGCCGTGCAGGCGCAGTTCCTTGAGTTCAGCCATAAGATCACGCATGACCGATTTCCTCGGCATGGCTACGCAGGAGGTCGTAGCGCGCCGTGTTGGCGACGGGGGCTTCCTTGAGCGGCAAGTGGGTTTCGACGGTGGGCGGCGGTTCGCTCGATGTCAGCCGCGCCACGACATTGAGGATGTGTTCGGCGCTCAGGCTGCCGCTCTCAAGCACCAGCTCAACAGCCACCAGCACCGCATCGAGCCCGGCGACCGGTACGGCGGCCAGGACTTGCGCCATGATCCGGTCACCGCCGGCATGCCGCCCCAGGCCGTGCCTGAGCCGACGCAGCGGCGCTGGCAGATCGGCAAAGGGCGCGCCGTTGCGCAGCGCGCCGGGCTTGCGCTCAATCAGCGGGATGTAGTGCTGCCAGTCATAGCTGACCTGGTCGCGATCCAGTAAACGCGCATGGCTGGCAATCAACAGGTCATCGGCCACCACCTCAATCCGGGTCGGATACAGGCGGCTGCTGACCCACCGGCCGGCGCGCTCACAGGGCACCGAGTAGCGGTTGCGCCCCACGCTGACCAGGCAGGTACTGGAAACCCGCGCCGCACGCTCGACGTAACCGTCGAAGGCCGTGGGCATGGGCATCATTTCGGCCCGCTCCAACTCCAGCACCTCGGCCACACTGAGCCCGCCGTACTGCGGGTGCGCCAGCTCGCTCCAGAGTGCGCGGCAGCGCTGGCCGAGCCAGGCATTGAGTTCTTCGAAGGAGTGAAATTGGCCGTCCTGGGCGTCGAGCCAGATGCGTCGCCGGCTGTCTTGCACGTTCTTCTCGACGATGCCCTTTTCCCAGCCCGAGGCGACGTTGCAGAAGTCCGGGTCGAACAGGTAGTGCGCACACATCACCGCGAAACGCGCATTCACCGTGCGGCCTTTGCCCTTATTGACCTTGTCGACGGCCGTCTTCATGTTGTCGTAAATACCCCGGCGCGGCACGCCGCCCAAGGCGCTGAACGAGCGCGTATGCGCGTCGAACAACATCTCGTGGCCTTGGCTCGGATAAGCCACCAGCCAGAATGCACGGCTGGCGCAGAGCTTCAGGTGCGCCACCTGCATACGCCGGTAAATGCCGCCGATCAGCAAACCCTCTTCGCTCCAGTCGAACTGAAACGCCTCGCCCAGCGCAAAGGTCAGCGGCACAAAGGCGTGCAACGCCTTGCCCTGCTCCCCGCGCCAGGCACGGATAAACGCGGTGAGCTGGCTGTAGCCACCGTCGTACCCCTCGGCCTTGATTTGCGCCAACAGCGCCTTGGCACTGCGCCGCTGTTGCTTGGAACGCAGCGAGTCGGCCTTCAGCGCCTGCTCCAGCGTGGCGTGAAAAGCACTGAGCTTGTTGAATACCGCCCGGCGCTGGTACGCCGGCTGCTTCGCCTCGGGTGCTCTGACCCATTTGCGAATGGTGTTGCGCGCCAACCCGGTGCGCTTGGTTATCTCATGCAGCGACAGCTTGTCGCGAAAATACATCCGGCGAATTTTGCCCATCATTTCCATACTGATCACCCTGTGTTCTCCTGCTCAGAAATTGAGCAGAAGCAGTTGAACACCTGGGTCAGTTTTCAGTCGGCAGAACAGCCTCTACTGGGTCAGTTTTCGGTCAGCGGCAACACAATTGCGAACTACGGGCATGTCACTGAGATGTTTCCGCTGACAAAGAGTGGCGTGCGCTACTCAACAAAGGTGGAGCTTAAAGGGAACGGCAATCTCTACCTGTCCCTACGTTCCGACGACGGATCGAGGGAGCAAACGATATCGCTCCTAACTCTTGAGCCCACCGAGATGCGTCGAGTCTTAACCCCTGCTATTGGCAGAGCTCAGACCACGAAAGCTATACCTCACATCTGTTCACTGGCGGACCTGGTTGCCGAGGTAACCAGGTATGGGGTTCTCAAAGTCCCGTTCCCGCAGCGAAAGACGGTGCCTTCGACATCGTTAGCTGATGAATGGGTAGGGCTAGTTAGCGCCTATGGGTTGGCTTGTGCGTCACGACTATCTGAACTGGTTTCGGACTTTGAGGCTGTCGATGCAGAGCTAAATGACCACGTATTCGAGTTCAATGCTAAGAGGCAGCCTGTACGATATAGATCAATCATCTGTCGTTCGGATGTCCGTGGGACCGATCGGCTTGGCCCTACCTTGCCGCAATTTCGTGTTGTGACTCATATCAGCCGAAGTTCGGGGCGTCGGAATTCGAAGCCGATCCAGGAGTACAAGGCCAGCTTGATCCAGCGTGAGCTGAAAGGCGCCTTGGCCAAAACCCTTGGGCGGGAACCAACGGCGGATGAGGTTGAGGGTGCGCTTGCTGGGCGCCGGCAGAGATCGTGTTCCCCGTGGATCACAAAGGAGCTGATTTCACACTGCTATCTCGGTAAGCACACAAAAGCGATTCTGCATCAACAAAAGCAAATTGCAGGTGCTATGGAACGATGGGCTGGATTGCGCAGCCTGTTCCAACGCCTGCTGGACTAACGAGGGGAGTATTTAAATGAAGGAGACAGAAATTGTCGCCATCGACCTGGGCAATGGGATCACGAGCTACATTGCTGGAAACGGTAACCGAGGCGAATTCGCTTCCTTAGTAGCTCCCTACAACGGTTCTGCCGGCCTCGGAGGTGAATTCAGCAAGCCACATTTCAAGACCCAAGATGGGAAGCGGTATCTGATCGGGGATGATTGTCGTGAGGAAGGCGCTGTATCCCGTAGCACGGACTCTGCCTTTTATTCGTCGGAGGCGATTCGTGTCTTGTTTCTTCGAGCTCTCTCTCTTGCTGGGGTTAAAAACCCCCTGATCATCACCGGTCTGCCAACTGAGTTTCACCGAACCCACTCCGCTGAGTTCGAGAAGAACCTAAAGCGCTGGGCTTTGGATGAGGGATACCACCCTGGTCATATAAAGGTCATTCCTCAGTGGGCTGCTGCTTGGTTCGACGATCAACTGGTTGATGAAAGCGGGAACCTAGTTCCTCTGGATTTCGTTACGAAGGGCAAAATCGGGATCATTGATATCGGGCACGGCACCACTGACGTAGGCCAGTTCAACAATGGCAAAGTCAGTGATGTGCACCACGGCGAATCCAAAGGTGTTTCTGACATCCATAGGCAGCTTTTCACTCAGCTGAAAACACCTGAGCAGCTGAACGAACGTATTGGGAAGCGTGATGCCCGGCTTCCCAAGGATTTCGCGCTGGACAAGCAGACGACTGAATTCTCCATGGATTTTTGGCTTCGGAGTGGTGGCATTCCATGGCAAGGCAAAATGCTCGATATCGGGCCAATCAGTCTTCCTGTTCGCAAGGACTTTGCTGATGATCTGCTGACACGAGTCGTAAACCAGGTGTGGGGCTCAACGAACTTCCTTAACGGCATCGTAATGGCGGGTGGCGGTGCGGTGGTCCTGGGTCGAGAGCTGATCAAGCAGTACATCAAATGTCCAATTTTGATGGGGAGCAATCCTGGGAATAGCGTGGTGAATGGCTATTTCCGCTTCTTCAAAACCCAAATACTGCCACGAGCTGGCAAGGTATGACTGAGGGAGTCGTGCCAACCAATGTCATCGTTCGTGGCGATCTGATTGGTGGTCACCACGATGCTTTGATTGAAATTCTATCGGGTAACAATCGACGCATTGGCAACCACATGATCCTGGCCATCGCTGAGGCCTGCCTTGATAAGTGGCCAATCATCATGGCGGATTACACGCCAGCACCAGCTGCCGCCACGCCAAAAATGACTGTCAAAATCACTGTCCGGGCTGATCTCTACCCGCGTCTTCATAAGCGATACAAGGAAATGGCTCAGGGAATCCGGACGATGGTTTTCCTGAATTTGCTGAGCCGGCATGCAATGCTTAGCAAAATGCAGCCCCAGGATGTCGTTGCAGCAATGCAGGAACTGGAAGCGAAGAAGGCGGGGCGGCACACAGAGCAAGTGGTTGCCCTTGAACCTCCTAAGGTGGTTCAGCCGGATTTACCTGTGCCAGCCCAGGTAAGCGTTCAACCTGAACTGGTTGCTGAGCCGCCTTTGGAGAGAGTTGACCCACTGCTTCAGATTCATGTGGGGCTATAGAATGGACGCCAGCAGAGATGCTGGCGTTCTTCTATTCAAGCCAGAATTCAGTTAAGCCTTGGGAATGCAAGCCCAATAGCCGAAACGGCTTATCCCAGCGTCGGTATCCACTCAGCGCCCTGGTAAGAACCCGATGGTCACCGTGACCAGAGACAAGTGGTGGTAATCCAGCAGATCGTTCAATGCAGCCTATAGTCATGTCGGGATTTATCACGAGTTCATGAACCGTATCCTGTGACAGGACAAGCTGCTGATAGAAAGCCCGTGCGATCGATGAAAGCGAGGGTGGTTTTACATCAGCCGGCGCCACTTAGTGGACCCAAAATAAGGCTGACTTTGTGACCGAAAGCGTTACTGCCGGATAGCGCGAGCTGAACCAATGCATTGCGTAGGTGAAGAACCCGCCATTATCTGCCTTTATTGGTGGCTCTTCTCCAGTGTGTATGTCCAGCAGGTGTGCAGCCAAGTGGACTACTCCATCAACCTGAGACAACTCAGCTGCGAACGTGAAGGTCCGTGTCGGATTCATTTCAGTCAGTGCACCCACGAAATTCTCGAAGGTAGCAACTGGCATGACCGGCAACATTGACCCTGGTTTCACAGCGGATGCCATCCTGGAAATAAAGGGATTCTTCGAAACAGGCCAAGCTTTGATTTCCGAGTTGACCTCGTAGGCATCATCTTCCTGTAGATAATCAATGTTGACCTTTGCGAGAAGTCCACGGTTCTTGCCATCGTTGTTAGTTGTCACAAGCATCTTAGACCTCAGTGTTCTGCCGAATTGCAATGGAAAGGCAGTTAATTCGTTCGCACGACAGATTTTCGGTAAACCTTCATACACGACATCCAACCATCCGAAATTACTTCAAAGCTACCGGCCTGCGCAGCCTTGATGTGGACTGCTGGATTGAAAGATTTGATTCGGGGAATTCGATGAACACCAGAAGCTAGCAGTGCCTCTTCAATTTGCGAACGCAAGGGATCAGTTGAGCCCGCAGCTTCCCACATCGATATTGCTTGTTCAGTAGCCTCGGCGGCATCGTCGAACTCAGTAGGCTGCACAAATGGGAACGACGATGTAGGCAGGGTATCCGTCTTTATAACGGTCTCCAGCTCAGTTCCAACAGTAAGAGTGCCTGGCAGAAACCGAATCCGTTCGATAACAGCCGCTGGCGTTATCGTCCATGCCAATGGGTGCTCTAAGTCAGAAGCCGATGACACTATTTCAGTCGCAAATGGGATTAGAGCCTGTGCAGGGCCTGTGGTTGTCCGCTTGATTAAATTGCCGCAGGCATCAAGCAAGAAGGCCGAGTTGCGCCCCACAAGTACCTCACCGATCACTGGTATTTTCCTCAATGTGGTTCACCGTGTTGAGAAGCTGATCCTCGACTGGTGGTTTGTAGTCCGAAAAATATTTCCCATCCCTGTTTACCTCAGGGTAAATAACGCTTGAGGGTTCCAAGCCCAAATGGTGAGTAACTGCTGCCATCACCCGGTCAGGGAACACATGAACCAGGTTCGAGCCAACCCCCACCCAGCTTTCAACGGCCAAGCCTTCTGGGTTGACTAGGAAAAAATGACGGTTCCAGTTGTCCCAAAATTTGGATTTGTAGTCGCCAGCTCCTTGCTCCAAGTCAAAATCCTTGAGCGTTCGACCACTGGGTGTGTTGGCATACCATAGGTATGGGGATAGCCACTGGTCATAGCGAAGGGTTCCCTTTTTACCAAAGCGTGATGCCGGCGAAACTACATACCAGTCGAAATACTTGCTGGAATCGATCCAGCTAAGGGCATTTGGAAGGAAGTCCCAGCCTTTATCAGCCTCGTTTGCGAGGGCACCTTGGCCAGTCGGAATATCGTCATATTGCAGCCATACGAGAGAAACCTTTTCACGGATACCGTTGCTTTCGAGGTAATTGGCCAATGCTTTCATGTGGCCAATGTCCGTGACTACTCGCTGACTTCGGGGAGTTCGACCATCGGTATAGACGCTGGTGGCCATGTAAACAGTCCATGATTTCGGCATTCGAAAAGCCACTGGCTCGACTCGGCCCTGGCCACTGCCTTGGCTCTGGACTGTCTTGGCGCCGCGACTTCCTGTGCCTGCTGGAAGCTGAAATGCTACGGGTTTGGCCAGGGTGGCAACGTAGTCAAAGGCAGTAGATCGGGGCTGTTGTTCTGATGCATCGTTGCAACCTGAAACCGCTAGGGCGAGGGCGAAAGCCAATGGGATAGTCGTTTTCATGATAAGTCCAGAGATCGGGGTCGTTGAAACCTATAACTGTGGGCGTGTGCTATTCAACATCTAATCAAAAAAAACCCGGCAAAGCCGGGTTTTTAAATCGATTACGGCTTTCCTTTCTTTCCATCGCCGTCTTGCTTAACTGCCGGAGGCTTTGGCACAAGCCCTTTGAAGGCGCTGGCAGCAGTGGTAGCCGTCCTGTAGGTGGTGTTCACTGTCTGGGACATGCTTGTTGAGGACGAAAGACCCTTTGATGCGTAGCTCATAGCCTTAGCACTCGCACCCAATACCTTGGACGCACCTGCACCTGAAACAGCACCTGCGGCCTTAGCTGCGACCAGCCCCTTGCCCAGCGTGGCGACAGCAAGTGCCGCTGATCCAATCGCTTGAAGTCCACCAACTGCGCTGGAAGTTCCCATGCTTCCTGGATTGAACCCACCAAGAGACTTGACATCATCCCAAAGCAACAGTTTGGCAACGATAATCTCTAAAACTGTCAGCGCCGAAAATACAATTGCCTTTGTATATGAAGCAGCCATGTCAGCGGCAAGACTACCTGAACCAGGTATATAACCTGCATCAGATGATGCGGAAATGGCGTTGCCTGCAATTGCAGAAGCTGCCATGCCAAGAAAAAGATCATTGATGAACACCACAAGAAAGGTGAACACAAGAAGTTTTAAATACGTCCAGAGAATGCCCGAGCCAAGAAACACTGCCATTGCGCAAAACATTGGAAAGGTAATAAGCAACCCAGCCGCCACCATGGCCATGGTGGTAATCGTCATTGGTACTTTGTATCTCAGCATCCACTCAGAAATTGTAGCGCTGACTTCAAGGCCCATGGCATAGATATTATCGGCCGCATCATTGAATCCATCAGAACTGCCAAGGTCGATGTCCTTACCACCAGCAGCCTTGATACGCTCTTCAACAATCCCCTGGGCCCGCTCTGACATTTGTTGTGCTGCCGACAAACTCATGTGAGCACCGGCAACCTGGCTTCCTTCGAACTTGGGGTCTCCAGCATTTGAGTCACGCCAAGCCTTAATCGCCTCGGATGCCAATTCATACGCATCTGAGCAATTTTTTGGATAAAACAGTTGAGTAGCTTGCGTTTCGTCGCCCGGCGCTACCGGGACATCATTTGCATATCCCTTTTGTACAAAACGACCGCCAAGGTCAGTTTCTGCTGAATAGAATTCAGGGGACGAATTTTCTATTCCTTTCAACTTATCAAAATACGCTTTTGTTGGAATTCGATAGCCGACCGTCTTTCCATCATAAGGGTTGTTTTCAGCTGGGATAGCTCGAAGAGCTTCTTCGCCTGCTGCTTTCTGCTCAGCAATTTTACTGCCGTTGTAGCCGCCTTCATAAGCCCCTATAGCGCCCGCAGTTACTCCACCAACGATTTGCGCAGCCGCTGCCTTGAACTTATCAGTGATCCAGTAATCAGATGGACCCATCGACGAATATATTGCTTCAATGTACTGGCCTGAAAGCTCTTTTGTCCTTGTAGCAGTTGCAGCTAAAACACTTGTATCTCTTTCATCGATTGCGATTCGAGACGAATTGAGAAGGCCAACGCCCTTGAGTGCTTCTGTTTTAGAATTTGTTCCAAACGACTTTAGTGCTGCGGTGTTGCAGTTCGCCATATAGTCAAGGTACACGGCATGGGCCGGGGTGCCTTCAAATGCTTTCGCATTCTTTGTTGCTGTGTCGTCGTAGGCGATCATCATCGCTTCACGTTGAGGCCCACCAATGCCCCCGTAAGTTTCGCCTAGTTCAGCGTCAAAAACAGAATCGATAGCCGATTTAAAGGTTTTATAAAAACCACCTACAAGTGCAAAAGACCAGTATGTGCCATTCGCAACAGGAATTCCGTTTTGACTGTTGCCTAAATACATTCCAGATGAGCGGTCAGATGAAGATAAGACAATTCCACAGGCTGTAAGTACAACCATTACCCCAAGAAGTCCTCGAAGCTTATCCAATGGAGAGCGAAGAACCTGCAAGCCCATCCAAGCCAAGCCGGCTGAGAAAATGATTGCAATTGCAGCCGCCTTTATTGCTTTGTGATAAGCGGCCCATAAGGTGAAGTAATACTGGACCAGTTCCAGCATTGCCCCGCTTAATATCTTTAGATAAAGCCAAGATTCATCCATGGTTATTTTGCCCCGTTCAGAACAGACAGGCCGACACGATCAAAGTTGACCTGTTCAGTCATCGCATTTAGTTCAGAGCGCAATGTCTTTATCGCAAGATTATATTGGTCAATCTGTCGTGGAGTAATATATTCGCTATTCGGTTGGTTTTGGATGCCGGTTAATACGCCAACTTCAAGACGATTCACAATACCACCCAGGTCTTTGAATGTTGCTATGGTGGCAATGTTCCTCACTACAGCGATGAATTCTGTTGGCTGTGTTTTACTCAGCTTAACAAGAGCACGGTGCTCATGGTCAGTGATGACCATCCCAATTCGGTTTGCGATTGCTTTAAAGCCATTGCTTTCGACAAATGTATCCTCGTCAGTTGCAAGAATGTTCATAACCCATTCGTAATACTGGGCTGTAAGCTTCTTAGAAACATCTTGCAGTGTCATTTGACGCGGAATTACACCTTGAACGTCCTCTTCGGTTTCATAGTTCGGTAAGAGGCCGGCATAGTTTTTAATGTCTTCACAGGTTAATTCCGAGGCAGAAAGAATAAGGCCAAGAAGCCCCTTTATTTCAACACTGCCACAAGACCTGCCGCTAATACTTTCAGCGGTGCTACCGGGAGTTCCTGGTGAACTTGGGGTTCCAGCTTGGCCAGTACCGCCCACACCACCGTTGAATTTTACAATTCCGCCTGTTGCGCTCGACACCCCGGACATCAGAGAGCCCGCGCGGTCATTAACTGCCGTCTTGGTTTCACGCATGATGCTAATCAACGAATCGGAAATTCCTTCACCGCTCATGCATTCAGGGTCTTTGAAACCTGCCTCGGCAGTACATTGGGCCTCAGCCATTGTCTGCTTTTTATCCTCAAGCGACTTATCAGCCATCGCGCGAACTCCACTACAGGTCATGTTTGACATGTCGAGGCCAAATTGCGAAACCATGTTGAGCTCGTCGATTACGGCTTTAACTGTTGGCTGACTGTATGCCAAATACATGATGGCCATAGCCGGTGCGTTCTGGATGAATTGTTCAACCATGCTTCCGTACTGTGCAAGCTGGCCGTCAATTACGCTTCCTAAATTAATGCCGTCGCACCCGAATCCGACCGTTGATGAGCCATACCCGCTGATTAGATTTGATTGCCGCCCGGTAAATGGTGCAAATGAATCGAACGTGCTACCACCTACTGAGCCGAAGCCAGATGCGCGCCCATCAAGAACACGACCGTCCGGAAGCGTTACCTCATTCATCATCATTTCCCATGGCGAGTTTGAACTGTCCTCGGCATATGGGTCTTCAACCTGAACCTTGTCTACATTGCTGCGGGGGGAAAATACATTTGATAGCAGGTTTTCAGCAAAGGCATTGCCAGAGGTCATTGCTGTCAACGCAACTACAAGTGAAAGTTTGGTAAGTTTCATATGCGTTCTCACTTCTGGCTTGCAATATTGAGATGGGTCATAGCTTGAAGACTTTCTTCGATTTGTACGATTGAGCGCGTACCAGACAGTTTGTTGCGGTTTTTATTTGAATTGTTGTCAATCCAAATTGTTGGCCATTTTTCGACGCCAGAAGCAAGAACCCGGTTAGCTTCTTCTGAACTTAGAAGCCTTCCTTTAAGTCCACGAGATGTAACCTTCCGATTAAATGCAACGATGTCCTGATCAACCTGAAAGATTTTGATTTTCAAAGTAGGATAGCGATTTTGTAGCGTGGCCAAAGTGGTGAGCTGGATGTCGCAAGCGCCGCATTGGCTGTGAACAAAAACAGAAAGGCCAAGTTTATCTACCGCGATGTCTTTAGGCTTTTCACTTTCGGCCTTCGCACGGTCAAGCCCCAAGATGTTATCCATAGGGCCACGTTTCCACATTTCCATTTGGTACAAAGAGGCCGACTTTTTGTATTCGCCCCATGTGGTGTCCATGTACGTTAAGGCAGCCGCTGCTGCCTCTGGGGTCTGTTCGAGTTGCAAACGAATTACTGCACTAGGAGTGCCAGGTACAAAGTTGAATTCAATTCCATTGGCATTTTGGGCCCGGAGTGGGGCAGTAGGATTGCGTTTAGCTTGGTTATTGATCTCTGTACAGTTTTTCATCCACTGCATATTTTGGCAGTCCAGGATGTTCGGCAACTTGTCCAGGCTCTCCTGTTCCTTCATGGCTTTAAATTCATCTACCTTGTATAAGGCATTAGCTAAGGCATCAACAATAAACGCATCACCTTGTGCCGCATTTGAGAAAACGGTAGGAATGTTGACAGCGAGGGCACCTGCAAGAAAGGCAAAGCCGAGTTTGACAGAGGATTTCATTGTAACTCCTTAAAGCAGGCGTTTAATTTGATTTATTACATCCTGAGGGTTTGTTAATACTACCGAACGACCCCCAGGAGTGATCAGAACAAAGGCAGGCGTATTTCTTACGCCGTGGGACGCAGCGATTTGTCCACTAAAATCTGGTAGGAACCCATTTGTTGGAATCCTTGATATTGCTTGACCGACGCCTTTGTTTGCTTGCCAGGTGGCTGGGTCAATAAGCGCGAAATATTCTAATTTTATGGATTCGGGGAATTGTGCTTTAAGTCCTTCTAGAACCGCATATCCATTGCTAGTGCCAGCGGCTCCATCTTCGAAGAATGCCTTAATGGTAACCTTTGGTTCTATTTGGGAAACTGTACCTGTATACCGCAAAACCTCAGCAGCATATTTCTCAACTCTTTGCCGAGCTGAGGCCATCTCAGGTGTAGTTGGAACACCTGAAACACCTGCAATGCTTGCCGGGGCTTTATTCGCGCGAGCTGAAAGAGTTGCTTCAACCTGAGTAAGAAGTGCTCGGCTGCCCTTATGACCCCGCTGAGATGCTGCCTTGAAAAACTGCTGAGCCCTTTCGAGATTGTCCGGATACTCAGGGGACCGGAGCATCAGACTGCCGAGATGATACATAGCGACGACATTACCTTTCTGAGCCTCAGGGAACAAAACCTCCCAAGCTCGTTTCTTTTCGCCTTTTAAAATAAGCATAAGCCCTTCACCAACCACCTGATCCTCAGTTGGCTGTGATTCTTTTGCAGCAGCATTAAGACTGAATATAGCTATGCTAACGGCGAGGATAAGAAAGGCCTTCATTCGCCAACTCCTTCTTGTAGTCTTCCATGAATTTCTTCATGTACTTATCACGGTGGACTTTTGTTCGTGAGTGGTAGTGTCCAGCTGCCGCAAGATCACTGCCAGTTTCGGCTTTTAGCTTCGCCAAAAATGACGCAGCGTAATTCAAGTTAAAAGCTGGATCGAACCATTGCTGTACAGTTGCAATGTCTTTGCCATGAAATCTGTAATTGATCTGTGCAATGCCAATGTCTGTGTTAACCATCCATAGCCTTCGAACACGAGACTCGCCGTAATCAACTTCCTTGGAAGCGTCTGTTCTTTGCTGATACAGGCCTAGTCCCTGGGACGCACGTGACCGCTGAAACGAACTCAAGAAGGCTTGAGCAGCATGTTGTGATGTGAAAAAGCGTCTGATAGCTTTCCCTTCACCTTTTCTGGGTAATACCTTAGCCATCCACGGTGACTTCGAAATTGACCAGAGCGCTGTGATCGCTTTATCTCGGCTTTCAAAATAGAAACCTTCACCATCGACGTTGAAGGTCCAAGGCCGCATTTTGGTTTCGGTTTGTGCAATCGTTCTTAGAACAAATGGATCAATTCCATTTCGGTTAGCAGCTGAGTCAATCAATTGATGATAGGGGGAGGCAAGACAAGGCATTGCACCACCGATGAGTAAGATCAACATCAAAACCATCGGTCTCATAGAAGTGAGTCCTCAATGGTTGAGAACTGGTGTCGTTGAAGCCAGGCTATGGCATCTGGTCTATCAGGACATGCCTGTTCCATATTCCGGAAAATATCGGGATGAGGGTTACTTGGATTAGTCTTGAGAAAAATGTGCAACATTTCGTGAAATACGATGTACCTGATTACATATCTTGGTGCCCCATACCCAACTGACTTCGAGAGGGCGGGATGAATCAGGAATGTGGACTCACCATCCACTATTTCTGTGCTTGCTGCCGGCACACACAGGCTATCTGCACAAAACTTATTAAGCTTCTTCGCAACAAGTGGCCAGGACTCGTCTTTGAGGCTCATTAGGATGCGGACGTAGAGTTGACCTGCGTCTCGCAAACCCATTTTTACATAGGGTTGGATTAGCTCTTTTGCAGTGATGAAGTCACGGCGGGCATACGCTTCAACCGCTAAGGCGAGTCCATCGATCTCAGCGGATGATAGGGAGGATAAATCAAGCTTGGGTTCAGGCGATTCGCTTGCGCTTGGGATTTCCCAGCGCGCAGCTATATCGATCCGCCCCGAAAAATAATTGCGGTTTACATAGTCGCACAGGCGTGCCAGGAGGACCGTATCCTCCTGAGACACCTCAACTAGCTGGGCTTTTTCAACCCGCTCTGCATCCATCCGGGTCACTCCAAAACTTGTGCACAACGTCGCCATTGGTGTTTTGGAGGTCGAGTCGATCACCCTGAACTGACGTTCGGTAGCCAGCGATGTGATCGCCAGTGCCAATCATCGTTTCGGCGCCATTCACAGTCAGAATGGCATGGGCAACACAGCTAGCGCAGTTACGGGCGGCTTTAACAAACGCAACGACACATACATTAGGCCGAGGTTGTACTGCCGCAACGGCCATAGCAACCTTCTGTGCCTTGGATGTGCGGGGTACGCTCTGACTTGCCTTTGACTGCACCGGCAGCGTTTGGGGCTTAGCAGGTGACGTTGATAGAGAAGTATTGGCCTTTCCACCTTCCAACAAGGCCAGTTTCTCTTCCAACGCCTTTAGGCGTTCATCCCGTGACGCGAGTTCAGCTTTCAGTCCAGCCACTTCATCTGGCAGCGCTGTGTTCTCCAAAACAGGCTTACCACTATCCGGTTTTGAAGAAGCGGTGCCACCGATTCCGTGGTCAAAACCTGCAACCTCCTGCTTGGGTTCAGGTACATCATCTCCGAACGGGCCGGAGGGCAACGCCGATGTAGGGGGGGAGTGGCATTGGTGTCGGCCTCGGTCTTTAAAGCCACAGGTTCAATGTTTGGTTCTTCACCGAACGGTTCAGACAGGTTGAAGCCTGGTGCATTGTTCGCCAGTGATAGGGGCGGTTGCCCGGACGTGCCTTCACTGGTCACAGGCCCCTCAACACCCTGACCTGGTTTCTCCGGTGCCATTGCAATTGGTTCGTTCAGATCAAACCCGATCGGGGTGACTTCTGATTCGACACCTTGCTCTGCAAAGTTGGTCTCAGGCAAAACTGCACCGGCATTGAGCTCAGCAGTTTCTGCTTGAGGTTCATCAACAAACGGAATTTTATCTTGTTCGATCCCTGAGAGAGCTTCGGTCAATTCTGGTGCTGCGACCGGTTCCATCTGGTTCTTTAATCCGACGACGACGGCAACCACCAGAATGGCAAGGACTGCCTTTTTCTTCTTGGTCATCCCTTTTAGGCGATCGCCGACTGTTCTGCTGGAGGGCTGCTCTTCAATCGCCTCCACATCAATAGTCAAAGGTTCCCGCTCAGCTCTCAAAACTGACTCGTTGTCAGGTGTGCCTGGTCCGTTGGCCTTGGTGTTCCGGCCTGGCTGCTCAATAACCTCTTCTACGTCAAGCTCAACGATATCGTCGCTGGACGCGGGCTTTTGGCCTTCCGGGTCTTTCCCGCTCAGGCGGTTCAGTCCATTTTGGATGCTTCCAAGGAACTGAGCGATAGGAGCAGTTTTATCAGTCATTTGCAGAGTCCCCAAGCATAGGCAGGTAGGTAGGTGCTTCTTCTGTCCAACGGCCTGGGGCAATTTGGACGCATTCTTCGTGTTCAGGAATTACCATCCCATTCACTACTCGGGCTGGAATTCGCAAGCCACATTCGATAATTGGGTTGTCGTAAGTAAATCGGTCCCGCGCTCTCATTTTGCCTTTCATATCGACCAATACATCCTTGACGCCTTCCTCGTATGCGCGGCGTTCCAGCTCGGTCTTGGGCGCGTAAAACTTCTTAACCTCCGTCTTCTCATCAATAATCGTTTCTCGTGGCTCATACTTGGAGCTACAAGCACCAATTAAAAGCAGTGAAAACAACAGTGCTGACAGATTAAGCTGCTTCATGGACATTAAACCTGGCTCCATATGGATGTTCTTTAGCTAATTGAACTATCGCACGTTGACGCGCGAGAGCTTCTTCAATCCCTTGAGATTTCATTAAGTCGTGAGTGCGTTTTTGACGCATAGAGGAATCATCAGGGTGCGTCGAAGAAATCCAAAGTGACACTGCGCTTGCGAAAAGCCGGAATACCCCTGAGTAATATTGGCTTGTCGAAGTACGCATCCTGTAGAAGACCTCCGAATAAATAGGAGGTAATGATGCAAGCGAGCGCCAGAGACTGATTTCCTCGGTTGTAAAGGCAAGTTCTTCAACTGCGAGCTTGTAATCAGACTCAGAGCAAGCCAAAAGGAAATAATGACTGGTGTTTTCCAGTATGCCCCCTGGCTGTCAGATGAATCAGAACCAGACTCAGCTTTAATCAGCCCAACGAAATCCTTGACTGTCTGGCTTATAAGCAAGCAGCCGCCACCATACTTACGGAGTTCACGGTAAAAGCTACTGAGGGCTTTTGCTGCTGATGGGTCGGAGAGCGTTGCCCAGGCCTCGTCCACAGCCACAATCTTTTTGCGAGACTTGTCTAACTTGATCTTTGCGTACAGGTTTATTTGTCTGAAAAGCGCAAGAGTAACAACGCCTAGGGCGGGGCTATCGCTCATTTGCGCAGTTTCAAGCACCGTGAAGTCATTTTCCCAATCTACCTGCAACTTCCCATCAAACAAAGGTGCAAAAGCCCCTTTGCCATGAAATAGCGTAAGCGCTTGACAAAGCTCTTTGCCTGACTGGCCCTCAAAGTTCGTTTTTTCCAGATATGGAATATAGTCAGTGAATGTAGGCTCATCGTTTGGAGTTTTGGAAATCCAGTCTTCAAAAAACCGCTGCAATGAATCGTATAGCAACGGAATGGTAGTCATGTTGATATTCGTCCGAACCTTCGACTTTCCATCCCCAGATGTCATCATCATTACAAGCATTCTGGCGATGAAAAAGAGATCGCTGTTCGTTGGCATTTCAGTAATGCCATCTTCGTTTTGTTGCAAGTAGAACGGGTTGATGCAAATAGGGTTAATAGTTCGGCCAGTTGCCTTTTCAACAAAAGGTTCTGTAGCTAAACGAATGTAGTTTCCGTCTAAAACCAGGCATAGTGATTCGTAAGAATCACCCTTATCAATAATCCAGACCTTTGGTTTATATTTAACCCTAAGACCCATCAATAGGTTGTTGAATGTAAATGACTTGCCTGAACCAGTTGTGCCACATATCAGACTGTGTGCAGTTACGACGTTTGAGCCCCACAGGTCAAGAAACACCGGTTGACCAGCGCGGTTATTCATCAGGATCGCGGGATCGTTAACGCCCTGATATTCCAAAAACAATGGGCATAGATGTGACAAGCTTTCTGTGAGATGCGGCGTGTCACGACGCAAAAGGGCCATGCTGCTGGCACGATAATTAAGTGCTAGTGAGTTACGAACTACAGCATCGCCACGCAATTCCTCTTTGTGGCCCATGCGCCACAAAAGGTTTTTAAGCTGTTCAGCTTGCTCATCAATAGACTGGTGATTAAAACCCATAAGGTTGACGTGCAGGGATGTGTCAAAGAACTGTTGCCTGTTGTGAATGTTTTCAGACGTAACACGGGCGCGAACATAGTCCAAGTCGTCAGATTGCTGTTTACGGGTTTCAGCGTCACCCATGCGCATTGAGTTTTTGGCTGCGATTAAACGCCCGCGAGCTATCAGTCTTGCTTGAGTCGTTAAAGAACCCGGAACATGCCAGTTAATTGTAACTAATGACTCCGATTCGATCCCAGACATAGCCATTTGGAGCATTCCAGGGAATGACTTGTTAGGCTTACCAATTAAAGAAACGGGCCGCACATAATAGTCGTACCCGGAGTCATGAATTGTCCAGCCAGTGGCTTCTGTTTCAACCCATGAGTAGGGTAGAGCTCCATTCAGGGCCTGGGTCCGAGGAACCTCAACGCTCTCTTTGAGGCATTCATATACCGGTATGTCATTTGAATACGCTGGAGGTTCTACGTTATAGCTTCTCACTGGATTCAAAAGCTGATATTGCCAGTTAATATAACCTTGCCCAGTAAGCTCCTTTGGATTGAAATGGTACGAGGCTAGCGCTTGGCCAATATCCTTACAAATACGGCCAAATTCCTGCGATTGCTTTGTGTACGCTTGCTCTGCAAGTTTGTTAGCGTCTGCGAGCCCAACCGATGCGAGTGCACCTTTAACGGCCTTATCGATAAACTTACCAAGGATATAGCTGGGAGACCATATAAAGACTAGATAGAAGTCAGTTACATACGGGAAACGACCAACACTAATTTCGCGATTAATTGCCTTGGATACATTATCTCGAACGCTATCCTCAGCAATCGCAAGGCCCTCAGAGTTAAGAGCCTCTTCTTGCATTTGTTTGAAATCTTTAGGGCTGAGGCTAGCGAAGAAACCATTAACAGCGGTAGATGCTGTGGTTTGTCGTTGGACTATTGAGTCCACGATTGCTTTTGCAAATTCACCGGCCTCTGGGTCCATAGAATTCAGATAAGCGGACATTATTCCCCGAATGTCTCGGTGCGTGTGCCGTATAAATTGCCCGCATGAGCCGTCAGGGTATTTGTTAAGTACGTCAGCAAAACAGTCAGCGACAGCAAATAGATTGTCGTTGTTGAGTAGCGATGCATCGATGCCGCTCAGCTTCCAAATCTTTGCGAAGCGACCATCAGTTGTGTGGAAAAAATTTCCATGCTCTTCAAATACAAATGCATCTGACAGCAATTCTAACGGCATGCCGCCCTGATAACCACGACGTGCCAAACCTGCAAGTTCTGGATCGAAAAGGTGCGCTGCATTATGGGCCATTTTTAACGTACCTTTTGTGTAACAATAACCACGCGACCTTCTGGGTATACCGAGATATCAGTGTTGGTCACACGTGAAAGATATTCGGCTATGTCTACCAGTGAGTTTGCTTGGCTGTTTAGTTTTACGATAAGGGATTGATTTATGCTTGGGTGGAATACCGCATCGTAGCCGCTCCCTTGAGCAGCAAGAGTCAAAGTATTCCCAAATGAAAGATCGGCCTTCTTATAAATCTGTACCCAAGGAACCGCGTCAGGCTCAGGTAGTGTCTGTTGTTCGATCAAGTTTGGTTTCTTAAATAACTTTCTGTATAAAACAACGTCCTGTTGCAGGTTGGTCAGCTCTTCACCGCTGCCCATAACCTGCTTCGTGTGGTACTCACGAATCGCATCTTTATGGTATTGAGTAATACCTTCTGAGTTTGCTGAGGTAACCATTAGGGTCAAGAACAGTCCAGCTATTAGTCGGCCCACTGGGCTTCCTCCACGACGATGTAGTTCCACCGTCCGCCGTGCTTCACCCCAGTCTTTTTGTCTGCGTATGGAACAACCCATACAGGGGCAACAACATCGGCATGTCTGATTGGGTAATAAGGCTCAGACGAACCAAGTTCAGGCCGAGCGCGCAAGCCCTCTCGTAGTAGAGAAACGGTGTCACGCTCTGCTGTTGCGTGCACTGCGTTGTAAACATCATCCATAGATGCCTGGTTCTGAAACTTCGGTTCACTTGCACAACCGGTTAGCAGTGCGAGTAGAAAAGAGAGGCAAAGTAGATTTCGCATGCAGAAACCCTTACAAAAGAACGTCATTGTTTGTGCCATCGAGATTGAATTGCTCAGCTGGCTTCAAAATTGATATTGGTTGGTCAGTAACGAATCGCAGTTTGATGCCGGGCTCGACAATTACGGTGTCAACAGCGGCGTTTGCTTCTGCTTCAAAGCGTTGACCGATTTTTGTAAAAAGTGCTGCAACACCTTGGCTCATTGCCGCCTTAGTGGAGTCGCCTGTTAGCTGTGAAGTAGCCGTGCTTGTGCCTTCATTCGTAAGGTTGTTTTGTGTTGTGAATTCGGCCTGGCTCAAAGTTGTTGCATAGGCTGCTGCGGCAGCAGCAGCAGACTGTAGGGCCAGAGTCCGGCCAGATGTCTTATCAAGACGACCGTAAACATCCTGTTCGTTGTCTCGCGTATCGACGATGTAGCCCGTTGTCGCCACCATCTGCGCTCCACCACTGGCATCCCAGTACGACATTTGCTCTACACGAATCGTCGCTCGGCCAGAGTTTGAACTTGAGGTGCGCCGGCCGGAACAAAGGCCCATCAAATGGATCGTTCCAGTATCTTTTGCTGAACCATTCGGACCACGGAAAATACCGCGCACAGGGAGAACCACTGGCCTTGCTGGTATGTTCTTGTCACTAGAGCTGCCTGGCGCATTAGCACCAACTGGACATGCAACGCCATGAAGGGTTGTGACCTCTACAAATGAGAATGCAGGGATTGTCTCCGTTTCACGTGCCGGCACCTCTTGAACTGGATTTGTAGCAACGGGTTGAACCTGGTTGCCAGGCTGTTGGTTCTGCTGCTGTGGCTGTTGGCTTGTTTGAACACCTGGTGCGCCCGGATAGTTGTACGGTGTGCTGTTGAAATCAGATGCATTAGGTTGACCCATTGCAGCAAACAGCTCTTCCTCACTGGCGTTTATGCCCCCGCCACTTTTACTTGTCGCAACAGGTGCCGCCATCTGAGGACGGAGAATGAAGTAGTTAGGTCCGAAGGGAGCCCTGGGCTCTACCGATTTCGACGGGGTAGGGGAGGTCATGTCTAGGTTCAAACCGTCAAAGTTCAAACCTTCCATTGTCCCCATTGGAGGCAGGCCATCCGGGGTAGCCGGCAGGCTGACTGGATCGTTATCAGCAGCATTTACTGCCTGATAGGTGCCTTCGATCTGGTCCTTTCGCTGTTGAGCCAGAGCTTCACTGAGTGTGCGAACCTCGGTGTTTAAACGCTGTTCGATTTCTCTCCGTTTCTTATCATCTAGTAAGCGCTGTTCTTCATTCTTACGTTCCAGCGTCTCTATTTTTAGTTCTTGCGACTCAATCTTTTTTGCAAACTGAGTAAGTGCAGCATCCTGATCCTGAACTGTTATCGTGTTAACTGGATCAGTGCCCAGAGTAATAGGCTTGGGAACCTTTTGGTCTGTACTCTCATCCTTCTTCCCATCGCTCAGCGCGTTAAAGAGGAGAATGGCACCCACAAAAATTGCTGCCCCGAAAAGCATGCGTTTTTGTAGAACTGGTGCGTTCTGTTCGCCGGACACTGCTCCCGTGTTGGTCATTGTGCTTTCTCCGAAACAATGAACAACAATCCCCGATGAGTATCCCCATACACCTCTGTTACAAATTCCGGGGCAGGGCCTAGGATTCTGGACGAAGGCAGCATTGATACTTCTCGGGCAATTCCAATTGACTTTCGAACAGCACGATTTGAGTAATCGATCTGATCAATTGCAACCTTAGTTGCAGTGCGTCCTTTGTTAATGACCTCGTAGGTTGTACCAATATAGCGAGGTCCGATCAGTTGGCTTTGCAAAATGAAACTCAGCGAGCCCTGACGAAAAACCTCACGATCAGCAGTGCTCAACTTTGAGAAATCTTCCTTTCGGTAACCACCAGGAGTGTCATCCTCATCTGCGGAGTACAGGTAATGCATGAGCCCCTTAACATTTCCACGGCTATCTCGTTCAGTTTTCGAACGATCGGCTAGTGGTTGGTTTGAAACAGTGACCTGACTATCTGCGCATCCTGGTCGAGTAATGAGCCTAATGATGTAACTGTTTTTACTTGGGCCATCAACAGTCACTAAACCAGTATAAAAAGGATCGGTTGCCATAAAAGCAAGCTTGTTATCAATGGGGGTACGGTAGAAGTTCATTCCTTCCGTAACCTCTACATAAATGCCTTCAAGGTAGGGCTCCGGGAATGTCACCTCAGCGCGCTGTGTGTCATTTGAAATGAAAACGTCCACAGGGCTGTTGTGATAAACAACAGTGCGAGGCGAACGGTTGCATTCGTCTTCTTTAGCAAAAACATGTGTTGAGCAGACTGCTGCAACCAGCGCAGTCACAATGGTCTTTTTCAAACCTCAAATCTCCTGAATCTTGAACTCGTCAACCACGACAGCCCACTCAAAGTGTTTGGATGGCTTAACTGGTTTGACAAGGATTTTGATATCGAATTTACGCTTATCAAAACTACGGTTCAAAGTTGCGCGATGTCTTTCGCCAGTAAAGGAAATTACATATCCCAGATTTGGCTCCATTGTTACTTTGAGAGGCGAAGACTTTGTAAAAACCTGTGTGATTTGTTGGTCAGCAGATTGGCGCGCGACGATTTTGAGGTTTTCTTCCTGAGCAGCCCGCAAGCGTGAAGACATCATTCGCAATGCTTCATTGGCATTCGTATAAGAGGACTCAGGCGTGAAGTTGTAATAGTTGTCCAGGAAGGTGGTAACAAACGCGACAATGTGGCGATCTGGAACCCTATTTTCGCTTACAAACACCCCTTCGGCATTTGGATAGCCATACATAATGCGCTGCGCTTGCAATTCAATATTGGTGCGCTGCAATTCCTGATTCATTTTCCCAAGTGCAACAACAACGGCGACTAAGACTAGGATGACTGCAATAAATGCAATCATCATTCTGCTTTGTCGCAATTCTGATGCGCCAAGCAGGTTGTAATACCGCAACGGTGGTTTGTAGTTACTTGCTGACATGGTTATGGCTCATAGGTATTGCAGTATGTGTGGGTTGGGATCAAACCCTTATCTATCCAAACCTTGGCGTTTACTGAGTTCAACCATCGCGCTAATTGACGAAGTGGCGGAAACCTCTGTGCAGCGTCGGACTTCTCAAGCTTCCCCATCCACACCGTTGCCAACAAAACAATATGGCCCGGTGGCTTTCGCTTTGTAACTCGTTTGTAAAGCCACAGAGTTACGCAACCTGCACCGAAGGCAATAAGGCCGTTATTGGTAAGGCTGTTAGCAAACACCATTGGAATCATCCAAAGAATCAAGTCCTCTTTGCTGATCCCTCCGAAGCTAATCGGAGAAGTGGCATATACGAACGTATCGCGTTCCTCTGTGACTCGCAGTTCCATTCCGCCCCCTTAGAGCTCGGCCAGACCTTTTACGCCGGTGACGAACATTTCACCGAACAAGCAGATCAGGCAGGTGGCAACTGGGATCAGCCAGAACTTGCCACCCATGAAAATCACAGAGATCAAAAAGGCAGCTACTGAGATGTACAGACCCCAACCAGCAAAAGCCTTCCACCACTTGAGCAACGAGCTATCAGTGTTGGTTACCAGTTCTTCGTTTGGTGCGAAGTCGCCGTTGAATGCGGCAAAGGCGAATTCTGGGACGATAAGTAGAGCCAGAGCAGCAGCCAGGAATAACAATGAGACGGCAAATCGCCGCCAGTCATCCAGGCGTACACCCGTGTTGAGCAGTGTTGCGTGCATAGTTTTATTCTCCAATTGGAGTTGGGTAAAAGAAGGCACCATCAGGGATGGCCGTCTGGTGCTTGAGGCGCTTGCGCTCCGGTACGAGTAGAACTCGCAGCGTTTCTTCAACAGGGCTCAACGAGCTGGACATGCCAGCCAGGTCGAGGCCGGGAAGGGGGTGCTTGCCCTCTGCTTTCTTCAACTCAGACTGAGCGAGTGCCAGTGCTGCGGAAGCATTCGATAGGTGATCGATTGCTTGCTGATAGTTGGGGTCACGCTGGTCGATAACGTGCCTGGCGTCTGCCTGAGCAAGGGTGCTCATGACGACAAGTGCGATGACCACTACGTTTTTCAGAATTGAACAGGGCATGGGAGTCTCCTTTCCTTAATAGTGGGAAGGAGCCCCCCATTTTTTGGCCTTTTTACTGGGGTGGGATGTCTTTTTTTTTCAGGTCCAAACTGCCTGCAATTTGCTGTCTATCTTGAGGCTCGCAAATTGTCTGCAACCCATTTCCGCGCGCGGTGGAATATGGCAAGGAATACACGACCTATGAAACCAACAGCCTGTACCGTGATGAGGGACAGGACAATTTGGAGATATGCAAACACCGTCCGGAAGGTGCCACTTATCAAGAGTGACGTAACCGGTCTGGTCGGTGTGAAAGCAAGTCCCATCACAAGAAGTGTTATGAGAATCCCCACGTATGCGGGCCAGCCGACACGCTGTACATGGAACTCCACGATATTCCAAAACCAGTCGGCAACCCCGGCGAGGTCGTAGTCCCAGTTGCGTAGCTTCTCAGTCCAGTTCACGAAATTTGCTCCAAAGTTTTCGCATGCGAAAAGGTCGAGGGTTATACCTTCGACATCATCGAGACGTTTTTCTCGTACAGGGCGTCCCAGGCATTGATGCCCTGGCGGCCACGGCTATTTCGACGTACAAGTCTCATCTGTGAAAAATGGGTGTTTGGGAACGTGTTTCGTACAAGCGGCATACGAACTCTATAGGTGCCTGATTTAGCCACGATGATCCCATCGCCTTGATCAAGCGTTGAGAAGTCCTCGGGTTGGAGGATTTCCTCGCGTGTTGCTTTGGTGCTCTCACTTGAGCTGAGGCCTTCGCTGTCTGTTGAAAGCACACCAGACGCCTCTGAGCCGTGGCTTGACCCGTGGCTTGTGCCGCTAGCTTCGGATACGAATTGCCGCACCATGGTCCCTGCCAACTTGACCGCAAACTCCCGTGTCTTTGTGTCACGGACATCGCAGTAAAGATGCGTCCAGCAGTTACCCAAGACTTTCTCAACGAATGTGGCGTCCACCGCCTCAAGGAAGCTCACGCCCTGGAAGGCAATAATTATCGGGACGTTAGCGCTTCGAGCTAACTGGAAGAGACTGGTCTGGGTATCGTCCATGAATGAAGGGTATTCGTCGAAGATCGCTGGATTGATCATCAGCGGCTTGCTTTTCTCTAGTTGGATTTCACCAACCGCACGAGCCAAATCACTGATGAAAAGCTTGCCGAAAAGCTCAACGCCGTCCTTATCCGCAAGTGAAGACATCGATAGAACAACGACTTGGTTTCCGAGGATCGCTTCCTTGATATCAACATCAGGGTTGTAGGTGTTCACAATGCGTGCGTACTCGGAATGAGCGAATGCGCTTAGCTTTGCAATGAGGCCCTGGAGCAGCGTTTTGAAGTTGCTATAGTTCCACGAGTCTTTTACATCGTCACGCCAGAACCGCAGATAACTGTACAGCCACTGTTTGCCATCTAGGTGTGAGGAAGAATCGTTGTCTTTGATGGCCTTAATATATTTAAGTAGCAGGTCGAAGTCTGATAGGACCGCAATAATATCTTTAATGTGGAATGCTGGTTCGCCGGGCTGCAATTTCAGCGTAAGAATTGCAGCAGTTAAACTGTATCGGGCTACGTCATTCCAGAATTCCTCTGTTGAATTCGCCTGGATTTTCATAGCTGTTGATATAGTTGCACGCACCCCACCAGAGAAAAATGGGTTGTAAGTGTGGCTAATCTCTGGGAACTCAAAGTTGATCAGTCTGAATTCATCAAGGCGACCGGCTGCTTCCATCATTCCGTAGATGGAACCGGATAGGTCTGAGTCTGATTTGGCTTCAACCAGAATTAAGCCTGCGCCTTTTTTTATTTGCTGCTGGATGATACTTAAAATCAGTTCGGTTTTGCCGGTCCCCGTGGCTGCTAGAAGCGCCACGTGCCTGGTCATGATGTCGTCCGTAAGCATGAACGGTATCATCGACGGGTATGCGTCAATCAACGCTCCCCGCACATCGTCAGCCGTGGCTGTGCCGCGTGTATTGGCAATTTGATCAATGCCATCCTTCCATTCAGACCACGGCATTACCTTGCCAAAGAAAGTGCTCCGTCTAAGGTCGCAGTCTGCAAGTTCTTCTTCCGTGTAATTTGTATCCCAAACGATTGGCCGATTGTTCTCGGCCATCTTTTGTTCAATACCGAGGCAATAGATAGCTGTGGCAATGGCTATTGCTGCTGGCAAGTACATAGGGACGAATGGAATTGCGGCACCAAACATTGCCAGCCCAATACCGAGGTTGTGCTTACGCATCAACTCAAGGTTTGCCTTCTTCTGTGCTTCTCGGCGTGCTGACTTAATCGACATCTAAAGAAATCCAATTCGAAAGTTTCGATCGGGCCCGACTACGGGGTCTGTCCTTGAATCCTTCACCTAAACCATCAATTTCCCCAGCGATAACTAATGAGGTTTTCGTCGAGTTAAGTAGGGTGGATATCAATTCCTGATTTATCAGGTTGTGGTGCTCTTTCAGAACAATAAGAATTACGAAGTCATAAATCCGCCCTCGAATAAACTTCGGGGCTATTACAGTTGCTGGAAAGACATCGATTCTGTTGTCGATATACAGGTTGAAAGTTCCACGATTTTTTGAGCGAAGCTTAATTGTGCTTGTTGTTATTTCTTCGGGCGTGAATATTGAGAACGCGGGGTGGTCTGTGCCTGCTATAGGTTGTCGAATTACGACGGGAAGCCCCGCAGTGAACTGCTTTCCTTGGAATGACACCGGCTCCGATTCACCAATAATTCCTTCGGCCAGCACAGGTGCCATCCAGTTGGAAATGTCGTGAATGGGGTCATTAGCACGCGGGCTTGGCGTGACGACCCTTATATCCTCAAACGGAGCAATACCGGTTTTTGAGGCCAAGCCCTTAATGAGTTCGGCGACTGCATGGGGCAAGTCGTCACGAGCAATGTTCAGCCATGACAGTGGTTCAGATGGATTGAAGTTGTCGAGCTTAGGCTGTAGCCGCCCACTCCAGATTTGACTGCAAGCTAACCGAGCGTCTGTTCGGGCCGGGAGCCAGAAACTCGCTTGGAAGCACTTGATGTCACGTACCTTGACCATTTCCTCAAAGGGTTGGCCTACGGTTAGTGCTGGCAGGTCTTTTGGGCATCCCAGTATGAAGAGCCGGCCGTTGTCCGGCATTGCCTCCATGATGTGCGTCATCTCTTCAACACCTAAGGCGTCGGCTGCAATCAAGACCAGTACCTCGGTTTCGATTGGGCTTTCTGCTCGCTGTAATGGCACTCCCGAGTCCGGATCGAGGCCTACCAGCGCTGCATATGTCACTACAGAAGCGCCACCCGCCAGAGTTCCTGCAATTTGATCAGCCATTTCGCAGGTGTAAGTCGAGAACACAACGTCTGTTCCGTACCCCTCCAGGATGAGTTCGATTGCTCGGGCGATCGTCATCTGGTCCGCTAGTGTTTCGCACTGAACCAGGCCAAATCGCTCCCCCAGCAGCATCCTTAGACCTGCCGATATCTGTCGCGCCGGCGCCGCACCAAGCTTTAGTGGACGCAGCAATTTGAGGGCCATTTCATCTGTTGGAACGATGTCATCCATATCGTCGCTGTTGAGGTGCGACCACTGAACTGCCAGATCAATTAGCTTTCTTTCGGCCGTGCGCAGGCTCATAAGCTGTGCGCGTCCGTCTTCTACTGCGATCACTCTGGAGAGGCTGAGATTGGTTACCGCCTCTTTGATATGTAGGAGGACTGCTTCTCGCTCTATGCCAAGCAGCTTTGTGCAGGAATCGACCATGGGCCGACCTTCAACGTAGCTATGGCCCTGCCATGCTTCTCTACGCAGCGTTGCAATCACAGCCCCCTTGATAGCCGACAATGAGGTATTAGGAACCCCAAGCCGCTTCCCTAAATGCGGATTCCACGCCATTCGGACACTCAGCCCACGCTGATCCGGACACCTGTTCCACGGTCATCCGGACAGGCAGTCGGAGCGCAGCGACGCAGGATATGCATTGTTAGTCTGAGGTGCCCGGCGTCGTCAATTTCTTCGCCCGCCTGCGCATCGACTCTCCCTTCAGGTTGATCCGGTAGGCGTTGTGCACCAGGCGGTCGAGGATGGCGTCGGCCAGGGTCGGATCGCCGATCAGTTCGTGCCAGTTGTCCACCGGCATCTGACTGGTCACGATGGTTGAGCGTTGGCCGTAGCGGTCGTCCAGCAGCTCCAGCATGTCGCGGCGCTGTTCGGTGGTGAACGGTGCCAGGCCCCAGTCATCGAGGATCAGCAGGTCGGTCTTGGCGTAGCTGCTCATCAGCTTGACGAAGCGGCCGTCGCCATGTGCCAGGCCCAGTTCTTCCAGCAGCCGTGGCAGGCGCAGATAGCGCACGCTGCAGCCGTCCCGGCAGGCCTGGTGGGCCAGGGCGCAGGCCAGCCAGGTTTTGCCGACGCCGGTGGGGCCGCCGATGATCAGGTTGAGGCCGTCGCGCAGCCACTGGCCGCTGCGCAGTTGCAGGATCAGCGCCTTGTCCAGCCCGCGCGGGGCGCGGTAGTCGATGTCTTCGAGGCAGGCGTTGTGCTTGAGCCGGGCCTGGCGTAGGCGGTTGCTCAGGCGCTTGTCGTCGCGCTCGGTCAGCTCGCGATCGACCAACAGGCCGAGGCGTTCTTCGAAGCTCAGGCTGTCGATGTCGGGTGTTTTCAGTTGCTCGGCGAGGGCTTTGAGCATGCCGTGCAGGCGCAGGGTTTGCAGCTTGTCCAGGGTCGGGTGAGGCAGCATGGTGGGATTCCTTTGTTCAGTGGTAGTAGCCGGGGCCGCGCAGGTTGGCGTGGTCGTCCGGTAGTAGGGGTAGGTTCTGTTGAGCCAGCGGCAGGTTTTCCAGGCCTTGGCGCAGAATCGATTCGAGGCTTTTGTAGCTACAGGCACCGAGGCTTAGGGCGCGCTGGCAGGCGGCTTCCAGCCGTTCTTCGCCGTGGTGCTTGCCCAGGCGCAGGATGCCCAGGCAAGCGCGGTAGCCATGCTGCGGATGCACGCGCCGTTCGAGGATGTGGCTGATTACGCCGGCGGTGTTCGGGCCGGTCTGCTCGGCCCAGCGGATAAGCCGTTGAGGCGTCCACTCGGCATGCTCGCGATGGCTCTTGGGCATGTGCTCGGTCTGCGTGCTGTGCCGGCCTTTGTGCAGGGAGCGTACGTGGCTGGCCACCCGCTGGTTGGCGTGGAAGCACTCCACGGTGCGGGCCGTCAGGCGCACCTCCAGCTGCTTCTTCACCAGCTGGTAGGGCACCGAGTAGTAATGCCCGTCAACCTCGACGTGGTAGTCGATGTGCACCCGCGCCTTCTTCCACTCGGCATAGACGTAGGGCTGCTCCGGCAACGGGCGCAGAGCCGGGCGATCCAGGCTGGCGAAGGCCGACTGCCGGGAGCCCGGCAGCTTCTTGAACGGCCGTTGGTTGAGCCGCTCCAGCAGCACGGCGATGGCCGTGTTGAGCTCGTCCAGGGAGAAGAACTGGCGATGGCGCAAGGCGGCGAGGATCCAGCGCTCGACCACCTGCACGCCGACCTCGGCCTTGGCCTTGTCGCGGGGCTTACGCGCCCGCGCCGGCACCACCGCCACGCCATAGTGCTCGGCCAAGTCGCGGTAGCTGGGGTTGATGTCCGGTTCGTAGCGATGGGCCTTGCTCACCGCACTGCGCAGGTTGTCCGGCACCACGATCTCCGGCACCCCGCCGAGGAAGGCGAAGCAACGGGCATGGGAGCCCAGCCAGTCGGGCAACTGCTGCGACCAGGTGGCCTCGGCGAAGGTGTAGCTGGAGGCACCGAGCACCGCGACGAACACCTGCGCCTGACGAATCTCGCCGCTGTGACGGTCGATCACCGGCACCGTCTGGCCGGCATAGTCGACAAACAGCTTCTCGCCGACGCGATGCTCCTGGCGCATCACCACATCCAGTTTGCCCTGCCAGGCCCGGTAGTGGTCGCAGAACCAGCTGTACTGGAAGCCCTGTGGCTGGCCCAGCCGATACTCCTGCCAGAGCAGTGCCAGGGTCACGCCTGGTCGGCGCAGCTCGGCATGCACCCAGGCCCAGTCGGGAGTTGGTCGTTGCTCAGAGGGTACCGCCGGCGGTGGCGGGAACAGGCGCCGCTCCAGCTCTGCGTCGGACAACTCAGTAGGGAGCGGCCAGGAGAGGCCGCAGGCCGTGAATCGGCAAAGGTAATCACCGGCACTGCTGTGACCTATGCCCAGACTGCGGGAGATCTTACGGACAGACAGCCCGCAATCGAACTTGAGGCGCAACACTTCACGGATTTTACGCATGGATAAACGCTCCACGACGACCTCTCTGCTTCGAAAAAGAGGCCAATGGTAGTGAATAAATCCTGCGTAGCTGCCTGCCAGAAAGTGTCCGGATGGCTGTGGAATCAGTGTCCGGATGCTCGTGGAATGGGTGTCCGGATCAGCGTGGAATCACTGTCCGGATGTGCGTGGAATGGGTGTCCGAGTCAGCGCGGAATCCGCATCCCTAAACTCAAAGCCGACTGGAAAAGCATGTCGTCAAAATGGGTGTAGAGCAGATATGGGTCTTCTTTGATCAGGGTATTGAGGTCAACTGAATATCCCAGCGACCTTTGCAACTTGCTGAGTTTGTCGGGGTGAATGCCTTCGATATCTACTTTTGCCATCGCGAGACGGCTAGAACGCAATTCGATCCACCCCTTATGCAGCCGCTCTATATCCCTGTCTGGGATGTCCGCCTCGAAAAGCCGCTCTGGGTTTTTTTCCAAAATATCGATGGTGTGGTCGCCAAAATGAGCGACCACCTTCACCGTTGAACTGCGCTGGGCGCCTGTGAGAGATGCTAGATATCCAGGGAGCGAGCTCGTAGCTTTTGGTGGCATCGAGGTGAATTGAGTAACGTCGAAGTCAGCGCCCTGGATGTCAGGCTTCCGCTGTCCATAGAGGATAAAATCCTCATAAAGGATGGTGTCACCGAAATTGCCGGTGGCGGCAAAGTCAGACCCGTCAGGGCGCAGGAATCGCCCAATCACCCATGGTCCAGATGGTGACCTGAACTCGATATCGACCAGAGTCGCCTCTTCGCGACTAGTCCCTTGTGGATTAGTCAGAAGGGCACTCATGTGTTGCCGAACATCTTGCCGCTTGCAATTCGTTGTTCTGCTGCGTGTATGCGAGAGAACGCCTTCTGTACCTGTTTTGTTGCCTCTGCCCTCACAGCTGGGGTGTCTCGGTGCACCGTGGGATACAGATCAAGCAGGCCGAGCAAAATGTCGTAATCAACCAATAGATTGACTGCTGGCATCACCAGCTTCGAGTAGTGCTTTTGCGGGTCAAGAGCGGGTGTCGGGTCTAGCCCTTTAAACAGATTTTCCCCGTTGACGAATAGGAACGGCCTTAGCAGCTGGAGCAACCGGTTGTGGGCAACGTCAATCGAGCTCATAAATTGAGCCGCAATAGTCCGTTGGTCGCCAGGCGTGCGCGAAGAGCTGATCAGCTTGGTTCCTTTGCCAAGGAACACTGGCAGCAGCGGGCGGGCGGATTGCCCAACGCTATAGGAGTGATCGAGGAACGCCTTGGCCTCGTCAGTGTGAATCAGTTGCATGAAGCTACCTCTACGGATCATCACAGTAATAGTGATTCGAGGTGCCTCATTTTCGAGGTGTTTTGTTTGTTCTTTGAAAAAAAACCTCAAGGAATCATTTTGCTTAGCTCTTGGCGAGAGTGTTGGCTGGTAGTTGAATCTTTGCAGGGTGGGTGTGGTGGAACGCTTCGCGGATCAGAATGAAAAAGCCCTGCCAAGGCAGGGCTTTTTGTACACGGCGAGGATCAGCCCGCGAGGGCATCCTTCAATAAGCATTAGAAAAGTGTTTCAAAATCAAGCGTGCTCGGATAAGCCTTTAAAAACATGCGCTTACGAATCACCGTCCACTGCCACTGGCCACACCGTTTCAGACCACCTAGGGGAGTCCGCAGAATTCGGAGAAATTATGCAGGGTCGTTGGCGGGAGGTAAGGGCGAGGTGAACGCCTGTTGCACCAAGTCGGCAAACGCGGCGCTGTCGTCGGCGCTCAGCACTCCAGCCGCCTCCAGCTCTAACAGGCGCCCATGCAACACGCCTTGCCACCATATGCGCATGTCCGCCTGCGGTTCCTTCACCGCGCGGGCTAAGACCGCGTGCAGTTCAGCTAGCTTGTGCACCTTCAAAGCGGCTGGCGTCTCATTTGGGCACATGGGATCGGGTTCCTGGTCGTTCGCGAGCGCGATACCCAGATGCGCTCCGCATCCCTCAAGCAGCTAGAGAATGGTTTCGGCCTTGATCTTGGTGGCCAACGCCAAAACCAGATCGATTGCAGAGTACGACTTGGCAATTTGTTCCGCGAGCCTATCGATCTCTCGATGCTGGGCGGGCGAAGGGGAGCACTTCTGTTGCCAATACCCGAGCTGTAGGTCATAGACCGGCATCATCTGCTTCGTTTCAGCGAACACCTTCAGGACGTGTTCGATTGTCCGATCATCCATCGAACCAGGTTTATCGTGTGCCTGCTGGAGGGCAAAGCACTGGTCTTCAAGCGTTTTTAGCTGTCCGTCGATGACTTCCGATATGACCTGGAGCGCGGCAAGCGGCTGGAGATTCGGTAGGCGTTGGTTACTCATAGCGTCCCCTGTCCGTTTTGTAGCATCTGGCAGCGACAGATGTGTGGGACTCAGCGTAGCAGGGCTCTCAATCAGGTTGCGAATGCTCAAGTCTTGCGCGCCATCGTGGAGATGGTATCGGTCAGGATACTGGCTGGACTGACCAGGAAGAAGGGCGTCAGAAATGAAACGCGATCATTTCAGTACGATCACGGTTTGTCTTGATAGAGGAATGAAACACCGTTTCAGGATTTTTAATTCGGACGGAAAATGAAAAGCCCCGATTGACGGGGCTTTTCACGACTTATCCACAGATAATGAAACAGATACTACCTAATTTACGGCATCTTTGAGGCCTTTCCCCGGCTTGAAGCCGGGAATTTTGGCAGATTTGATCTCGATGGGCTTGCCGGTTTGTGGGTTCCGGCCGGTTCGAGCGGCACGCTCTTTGACCACAAATGTGCCGAAGCCAACCAGCACCACAGAGTCGCCTGCTTTCAAAGCGCCAGTCACCGACTCAATAACAGCATCCAGTGCTCGGCCCGCCGTGGATTTCGGGATATCAGCAGTTGCAGCGATGGAGTCAATCAGTTCCGATTTGTTCATTCGTCTCTACCTACAGGGATTAGGGTTTGTCGCTTTCGCTGAGGCCAGTATAACGGCCGACTTTTCTGTTCCAACTGGTTGGGGTGTTAAATCGGGTCAGATAAAAAGCGTGAGGATGTTGGCTACGAAGTGGCCAACAACAAAGGCAAGTAGGCCGACCCGCACAGCGAGCATGTTGTGCGCCACCGTGCCCTTAGATATCGCCGTGTATACGACCAGCGCCCAGATCAGCAGCAGGAGAAAACTCGCAGCCTGGCCGCTAAAGAGAATATCAGCGGCACTATCTCCATTCTTAGCTGTATTGAAGAAAGAGCCTACTGTAGAGACCAGCACCAAACCCAGAACCGCAATGATTAAGAAGTTTCGGCCGGGCAGGGCCAGCCGGCCAATTTTATACATGCCTGGCTTTTGCGTTGATTCGTGCTTGGTAGTTTCCATGGGATTGGCCCTCAGTTAACCAGGGTTAGTGCTTTCAAGGCAGCAGCTGACTCACATGCCTTGACTATGTTCTCAGGGAGCTCTTCCACAGACCCAGATACCACAAGCGCCTCAGCCGTTCGTGTAATGGCCTTGTAAAAGCAATCGCGCAACTGAGCCTCGGTAACAGTGCTTGAGGTCAACCCGGCAGGAACAGGAATTAGCAGGCCGTTCTCGTAAATCCGGAACTCCCAGTCAGTAGCTTCCTTACCTGTGAGGCGGGAAACCTGGAAGGCCATTTGATCGAGAAGGCTGTTGGCGCCTTGCCCGTAAGCGTTCACCAGGGAGGTTTGGTCTGCGTTGATAGTGGTGTGCTGCATGGGAGCTCCTATTGTGTCACCACTACGGTAACGCTCTGAAATGCTCATTCAAGGGTAAGCCTAGGTTCTTGCCGTGCACTTTTGCATGCCTAACGAGTTGAAACCGAGCTCGCGACCGTTAAATTGGGCAGCTTACCGCTACTAGACGCGAGCACCTATGCTTACCGAGATCGAACTAAAAGCCCAGCCTGAAAAAAACTACATGGATGATGCTCAGCTTGAGTTCTTCCGTGATCGGCTCGAAAAGCGCAGAGCCGAAATTGCAGCCCGAATCAGCAATTATGGCAAAAGCATGAAGGAGGGGACTCGTTCGGCTGATGAGTCTGATTCAGCGAGTATTGAAGAGCAGAGGACAATCAGTCTCAATATGCTCAGCCGGGATCGTGAGACCCTGACTCGTGTTGTCAAAGCACTAGACCTGATCCGCACAGGTGACGGCTATGGCTTTGACGTGGTAACGGGAGAGCCGATCGGCATCAACCGTTTGCTGATCAGTCCCGAAACTCTCTACAGCATCGAAACGATGATCGCGCAGGAGGCGCGGATGAAGCACCATGGACGTGCTTTCGGTTAGCCGACCATTACAAATGAACAGGGGCTTGCCCCTGTTTTTTTATACTTGTGTACTGGGCTAAGCCTCTCTAGGAATTCCGGAACGATGCGTGGTACAGACAACAAAAACCCCGCTCTAGGCGGGGTTTGTTTTGTCAGATGAAATCACTCTCAAACGACTGAAACGCGACCCCAGCCACTGCCCTCGTAGGTAATGACTGTAGCGGCTTTCCCAGCTGCCGGTCTGCTTGGGTTCGCCAGGTCTTCTTTCGCGTTTGCGAACCGCCTGGCCATGATTAACTCCAGGTCTTGGACTTCTGGCGACATTATCGATCCAGATGCCATCGCCTCTACCAGCATGCTTGCGGCGTTTTCGTAGCCTTGCCGGAGTGGCAGCATCCAGCAGTTACCGTCCGAAACCACAATTCCGAAAACCGAAGTGGAACCATCCTTTGTGGTTTTAACCATGGGTTCGGAGAACAGCACCACCAGAGGGCTGGGGCTCCCAGATTGTTGTTGGCGAGCCCAGTCCGTAAGAACCTGCATTGAGTGGTCGTAATGACTCTCGGGGTTGCTTGTTAACCCGGTATAGAAAACGGGGATTGTTCCGAGCTCTGGATCGAGAATGCTCCCAAGCGAGTCAGCTGGAACGAAGGTAGGAACTGACCACAGGTCATCTGCATCTATCGCGAAAGGCCATCCCAGGTGCTGGAACATTGCGAGGTAAACCTGCGGGTCTGTGTAAGCCTGCTCGCGAGTAAATGCCTGGTCGGTTCCCGGTAACCTTCTCAGGTTCGCCTCATCTAACGCTTCAAGAATCGCTGGCAAGTTTGAACTCGGGGTTTCACCGGGTCCATATAGTGCGCCATCGTGAGCTGGTGAAACGCGAATGGTCGTGTCAGCTCCTACCGGGTTACTCCACAGGAAGTAATCGGCGTAAGCAGGTTTTACCCCGAACTCTCGAATCAAGATGTCGCGATGCTTCTTGTGGGTTGCCAGCCGCTCAGATGGTGCAATGCTGAAAACCTCGAATCCCGAGGTTGGTTCGCAGTTTTCAACCATTAGCTGCCAGTGGCTCCAGCCAGAAAGTCGAAGGAGCGCTTCGCGAGCGCGCGGCCGCATGGCTGGTAGAAATGTCACAAGGCACCTGACCCATTCCAAGCAGTAATTTTCGGAGTGCAAGGTCTGGGGCGGTACAAAAATAGGGGATGGTGATATCACAGATCATTCCATGTCAGCAGTCTGGAGGTGCAATGCACCATGGCCAGGTACTTCTAACGGGTTAGAATTGTGTTTCAACCCCGGAAGCCTGGTTTCAGAAAGCCGAACGCAGCAGCGCCGGCTATTCCTGAGGCGGACCAAAGCGGTTTGTGGCCGGGTAGCTACGGACAAGGGTTGTGCACGCTGCTATGAACGGACCCAAGAATGGTACGAGCAGAAAGACCCACAGCCAGTGCTTGGAGCGGTCGCAGTCGTTAAGCCGTTGAGCCAGCATCAAGAGAGTCACAACGAAGAAGACGGCCATGGCCACTTCATTCAGGACTGGCACCTGGGATACAGCCAGAGTGACTAGACCGTTGACTGCAAAGCAGACCAAGAATGCTTTGGTGTTTATCCGCTGGTTGTAATACCCGCAACGGCGCATGGATTTGATGTAGGTGGTGATCATGGTCTAGCCCTTTGTGAAATGCTTTCCTACCGATATAACGTCCGAGGTTTGGGATTCAACATCAAGCCAGGCGGCTTTAAAGCCAACTTTTGTGATTGAGGGGGCTTGATTTCCCAGTCTGGCCGTTAGACTGACTAACATGAAACCCAAGGTTCAGAGGTCACACATTATGAGCAAAGCAGCCCGCAAAGGCATCATCGTCAGCTACCTTGCTGAGCAAGGTTACGGCTTCATCAAAGGCGCTGACGAAGATACCAGTTACTTTTTTAAAGCCTCTGAATGTGCCTTTCAGCCGGCAGCTGGCAAAGCAGTTGCGTTTGAGGCCAAGGCAACCGCCAAAGGCTTGGCTGCAATCAATATCGTTGTCGATGTCGAGGTGTATGAAATCCTTCGCAACCCTGAGCAGTTCCTGGTAACTGAACAGGACGGTTTTCGCGAGGCCGAGGTTATTTTCGAGTTCGCGTACCCGTGCTTTGCATCCGCACCGCTGCATGACCAGGCACGGCACGCATTAATTGCGGAGGCCAAAAAGTTTGGTGCGACCGGCCTAATCAACCTGCGTTCGTATTCGATCGGGAAGGGCATTATCCAGATGGAAGGCCAGGCTGTTTTCGTCCAAACACGCGGCTTTACATACGATACCGCTGAGGCCCATCGCGAGATGGCCCGTGTTCAATCAGTCATCGATCTGGGAGCCAAGCTTGAGGTCGAGTACAGTCAATTCATCAATGCCAACATTTTCCACAAGCTACTTTCGATAGTAGGTGGGCTTAAAAAAGCATTGGCTTGATGCCTGCGTGTCCGCCAAGGCCAGCATCTGCTGGCCTTTTTTATTCGCCCAAAGTTTGATTGGGCTTATCGGCGGTAACGGTCGTATGGTCTGAGGTTTCTGACCGATGTGAGAATGACAGTGCTTGATTCAGCATCTGTCCCGCCAATTGGAAAATGGTCACCCCTTTGTGCTGCGCCTGGTTGCGTAGCACTTCTGCAAGTTCTGGCTCCATATGCTGGGTCAGAATCTGGAAAGCTTGTGCTTCTGGGCTGCGCCGGTTGTAGGCAGGCGAGTCAAGCAGAGACACAGCATGGATGTAGAGTCGGTTGTTGATCTCTGCATTCATGCTTCGAGTGCCATTGCAGGCCTCAGCAATTTTGAGATGAAGGTCTGCCGGGAGTCGCAAAGTATTTGGCTTGCCGAGTCGCTGTTTTGGAAGCTTCGGAGGTTCACTCAGCCCAACCCCTTGCTCGAAACTCATCTCCAATAGGTAGATGCACAAGGCGTGGAGGCTACGTTTAGAAACCGACCGCAAATGATCAAGTGTTCCACGGATGGTGGGGTGTAGCCGCAGCTGATAATTGATGAGGACTGCATCGTCCAAGTTGGTGTTGAAAGCGTCCATGAATTCCACCTTTTCCGGCCCCTTGCCGTGGCGCAACTCCACGTTCAGGGTAACCACATTTACTGTGTGATCCGGCTCTCTAGACCAGGCGATCTGTGTGAAATGAAAGCGTCATCGCTTTGACCAGCATTTTACATGGATGATCGTGCAGATCATTGTAGGCGCCCTAATACGCTCCAGAAAATTGACGCTGATCTCAACTGAGCGTTTCTGTTTCAAGTTCCGATCAACCGTTCAAGACGGTGCGGTAGGCTGCTTTGTGGGTGGGAATTATGCAGGAGAGGCTTCGGGTGTCAGGTGTGAAAAAGTGATTAAAAACAAGGGAGTGTGCAGTACCTGCCACACTCCCATAGATGATTTAAAAACTATCGGTTATTTCAAATGATCCACCGCCGAAGCTTTCCGTGATTTTGTGGGTGCCGCCCCCAATGCTTCCAGAGCCCCCAAAAATAGACCCGCTATCGTCATCATTCCTGGAGTTGTAGCTTTGCGTCGGAATGACCTCACGATGACTCGTGATGCTTGATTCGATGCGTCCAATGTCCAGCATGCCTGCCATGTAGCCAAGCAGCAGTGCATCCAGATCGAGCGAGCTGTCGTAGCGATATTGGGAGTCACCATCACGCCCGAGGCGAGACCTTAAACGGCGCTCAGCTTCTTTAGCCTTCTCGTACTCTCGTGCAGCACGGTCCTTTCGGCCCACAAGGTAGTCAATATCCTCAACCTGGGATGCCCGCTTTTCCCGGAGCGCGTCAACCCGCATTACGGCAGTGTCATCCGCCTCGCTACCGGTCGTTGCTGCAAGCCGGACCAGCTCATCGTGAGTCTTAGAAATTAGCAGCTTAGACATCAACTGCCGTGCTGATCGGCTGTGCTTATCCTCGCCGGCTGCGAACTCCTTGAGTTGGTTGTGAATCTCATTTGCTCGGCTCTTGGAGGCCGACAGTTGGTCACTCAGGGCGGCATAGGAGTCAACCAGCCTCTCGTGCCCAGCCTCGTCAAGCTTTTGAGTGCGGTATGCAGCCTCCATGCTCGCCTGTCCAGAGGAATCAGACGCCAGCGACTTGGCCTGGTTTTGAATCGTTTCACGCATAGCTATGAGGGTGGTTTCGCTGTCCAGGTTTTCTTTGAAATTAACCTGTTCAGCAATGATTCCGTCCAAATAGCGGGAGGCCCAGCCTTTCTTGTACTCAGGCGTGCCGAACTTGACCCCGCGCAGATACGAGTAGCATTTGTTCTCTACAAAGCCAGCAAGCTTCTTATCACATTCGGCAAGGATTTCGTCGCGCAACTCTTGAGCAATCGAAGCCTGTTGTGACAGCTCTGCTGCTTTTGATGCCAAGGCCACATATGCCGGATCAGAAGAAAGGGCGCTATCGACATCAGCTCGAACCGCCTCCATTTTTTCGCGTAGCTCAGAGGCTCGGGTGTATTGGCTGCCGATGCTTTGCTCAATGCTCTTCAACTCTTCGCGCAGGCCAGCTTCTTGTTCGCCACGGCGCTTGAGCACATGCGCAACATCCGCAGGAATTACCCCCGAGTTGTTCAATTGTGTGGAGGCAATGACTCCTATCGAGTGGACGATTTCGTTGTCGAGGCGAAGCAGTTGCTCTTGAGCAGCCGCAAGCTCCCGCTCAGCTTTCCGCAGCGCGGTTTCGTGGCCCCGTGAATGTTCATTCACCTGGCTGAGAAGTTTCGATGGTTTCATGTCATCACCAATTCAAGAGCAGAGAGGGTTGGCCTTCGATTCGTTCTTGATCGAAATTAAGCTTGAGGCTCTGCTGCAATTTTTCACCCATGGCTGAATCGTTGACGATGCCATCCTTCTTGTCCTCCCTGACCTGGAGATATACGTCCTCAGGAACACGAACTGCGAAATGGGTCGCCATCCCTACCTCGCCAGAAATGATGTCGCGAACAGGAACTTCCATCTGGCCACCGGCCGAATCGATGGCTTCCACGACAAGCCACCAACTCGGGCCGCCAGTTTCTTTGTACTTTGCAGCAAAGCCGCTTTTTACCCCGGACCTGTTGCTGACGTGCAGCTGGAGTGGCAACAGCCCGAACTCAAGCAGCTTTTCCATAGAAACCACGGCAGTGCTGGCCGCTGCCTGGTCCATTTCCCGGAGAGCTTTAGCGAATCGGGTAGAGAAAGCGTAAACAATCTCCATATCTGCCTCGGCAAAACCGGCACCTTTGAGCTTCCCAAGAATGGTGGCGTGCTGAACCTCCAATGCTTGAAATGGCCCAGCTAGCGCCAGGAGCCGCTTCAATTCCTGGAAGGGCGTTACGAACGTCGAAGACTCCCCAGCTCGAACACTCGCCATCGCTTGGCGAACTTTGCCCTCACGCGCCTTGATTGGTGAATATCGAGCAGCCAGCACCTTGTATTCCTGTGAGGCCACCAGCTTCTGGAATTCACTAGTGGTTGCGTACAGGGCGTCAATGGTGAGCAAGGCGCCCCGGTTGTCGCTAAGCAATGCCTTCGCAGTGTCGAAGTCAGACTCATACCGCTCCAACCGCTCTTCGGTTTGATCTCGGTTAGTTGCGGTGATCACCTTAGGGATTGCAGCTGTGTCGAGCAGTGTTCTTGCTTTACGGGATGCGTTCTCCGCCTGGACGGTCAACAGCTCAGCTTGGGGATATTGGCCCCCCCGTACTGTGCTTTCAGTGCGGCAAGCTCCCGGTCCTGCCTCTCAATTTCAGACATGAGCGCAGCAGTACCCGACCGGGCCTCCGCCGCCAGGCTTGCGACTGAGGAATTCTGAATGGCCTGTATTCCAGCATTTGCGGACCACAGGCCCGTGCCGCCGATTGTTATTGCTAGTGCTGTGTACAGGCTGCGTAATCCAATCACTCGACGCTTCATAATCAAATGCGCGCCGAATCTTTGGAGCAGCGACTGTTTAGGCGCTTCGAAGGTTAGGCGTTGATCGAAGTACATCCGAACGCCTTGCTCGATGATCTCTTCATCGAAAGGGATATCGTTTGAGGTGTAGTAATCCCTGATGCGGGTAGCCACCTCCTGACGACGTGCCGGGAGGTTCAGGTGCTCCTGTACCTGTCGGGCCCGATGGCGCAGGTCATCGACCAGCGCCATCGCACCCAGCTGATCTTGCAAGGTGACGGCAGCCATTGGTTACACCCCCTTGACCAGCAGGGCTGAGAAGCGGCGCTTGCTGTCTTCTGCGGCTTCTTGGATGGCCTGCGAAGAAAGGGTCGATTCATTACGCAATTCTTCGATCAGCTTCAAACTCGAAGCCTGGTACTCAACCACCGATTCGGCCAGTGCTTTCACCGATTCAACTTTGATGGTGCTTCCATAGCCCGACTTGAGTGCTTTGTTGAGCTGGTCAGTGCCTGTGGTGGCCAGTGACTCGATGCCGCGACTCATACCATCTGTCATCGAATCCATAGCGTTAGTGGCTTCACCCAGGCCCTGGCCTGCTGTAAATGATGCCGCCAGCCCACTGAACACGACCTCAGAGGTAGCAAAGAAGGTGATCATCCGTTGAAGCAGGCGTTCCTTAACAGTGTGAGTTTGCTGGAGCCTGGCAAAGACCAACTCGGCTGTATTGGTCGAAGTTGTGATGTCGTCAAAGACATCTTTGACGATCTGATAGGACTTATCTTCGTCCTGGAGCGCGCGGAGTGCCACGTCTCGCGTCAGCTCCAGCTGCACCTTCTCAGGAGCACCTTCTGGCAGTGTTTCAAGCGCTTCGCCAGCTGAGCTCAGTGCAGTACGGCGTTCTTCCATAACTGCTGTGGCCTTGGTCAGCAATTGCTGAGCTGCGACCTGTGCTTCTTTCGAGGCCATTCGATAATCGCGATAAGCGTTGAGGATCGTGTCCTCGCGCTTGATCTGGTCGCCGGTTGTTTTGGCGACTTCAAGATACTCACCGCGAATTTGTGTGAAGCGCTGTGGAATTGATCCGCGACGCAGCTTCATCCATTGGAATTTGAGCTTTTCACTCAGATCAAGCTTGCCGTCAGCCATCCAGCCGGCCATGAGTTCGGCATCTTCGCGAATGGAATTGAACCCATCTGTGATCGCGACGAATCGAGTTGAGATATCCATGCCACCGATTTGATCTCGGATCATGGCATTGAAGGCCGGTGCTTGACTCAGGGTGACGGCAATCGACGCAACGAGTTGCGGGTCGTATACAGAAATACGATCGAGCAGGGCGATAACAGGAGCTTCCTCCTGTTGGGTGGTGAAGCTGATGCCGATATCGCGAAGGGAAGTCATTGCCTTTTCGAGGTATTTGCTCATTTGGTGTGTCCTTATGTGTGCTGGTTGCACCGGATGAAGATAACGGCCAGTTGCTGCTTTCCAAGGCCGTAGCCGTAATGGCCTCAGGGGCCGCACCAATGGCAAACCGTAGGCGACCATAATGCCAAATCGCAGAGTCGGCATCCTATTTGGGTGTCAAAACCAATGGGGGCAGGCAAGATGCATCTGGGCTGCCCCGCCAGCACCAAAGGTGACGGTATCTCCCCGGCTGATGCTGCAATTCCTGCGCTTCTCGATTCCCAGGCCCAGCCGCAAGGTTACGCAGGACGCCTTGCTTGGATTATCGCAGGCGCCCGTTATCTTTCTCCAATACAAAGGCGTGCTTCGCCTAGACCCTGCTAGTGGATTTGATATGGCTCTCGAAATATTTGCGTTGCTCGACATGGACGGTTGCGACAACTGCAAGACCTACATCGTTTGCGGCAAACCAACCGATATGCGTGGTCTCGCAAGGCCGCTCCAAGAGTTCTACGCTGCGAACAAAAGAAAGAAGAAGGTGGAGGCTCTGGCCACACGCATCATTGAAGCTGCCCAGTTGCCAAAACCGCTGATACGGCTAGAACCGGCTGACGGCTTACTTCTCATGGATATCGTGTCAGGTATGGGCGAGAGTAAAAAACCATCGCACGCTTTCGCCAAGCTCCTGGTGCGACTCGAAAACTGCTTGGCGGTCTACTGATATGGATGACAACGAGCGCATGAACATGTCGCGTGAACAGTTAGCGCCATGCCCTGGTTGTAAGCAAAATCTAGGGTGGTTCGAAAAACTAATCTGTTCCTACCGTCAAATCTATGAGGCTGATGGCAGTCCATTCTGCACGACGGACATGAAACGCGTCCGTGGTGGATCGAAGCAATTTTGCTTCGGATGCGAGGCTGATGTGAGCTCAGTGATCGGCTATCGCAAAGTTGGTGCTGATTGAAATTGCTGGCTGCCGCAATCCTGATGGTGTCCAACCCAGCTCCGTCAGTCCAACAAGGGAGTGTGATGGATGCCAATTGAGGTCGAGAAGTCGATTACACCTGATCTGGTGATGCGGCACCCGGAAAAGGTCTTTGTCTTTGGCGACAATCTTGCCAGGCGCGGGCGCAGTGGCCAGCAAGCAATACGCGACTACCCAAATACCTTCGGGGTTCCGGTCAGGCGCGCCCCCCGATTGACGCCTCGTCATTTTTCTCAGACCAGGAAGATGAACATAAGGCTCTCAGCGAAGCGCTGCGCGAGCTCTTTCGGCTAGCTAGAACCAAGACTGTCGTTCTTCCGCGAGCAGGTTTGGGCACCGGTTTAGCCCAGATGGCGTTCTACAGCCCGAAATTGTTTGCCCTAACCTGCGAAATCCTCATGGAGCACTTTGGCTTTGACCAAGCCCCACGGCCTGCCGAAACAAGTCCAAACCGTTAGCGAATTTCCCCAGATGATTTGACTCCTAACTGCTCTTCATTGAATGGTTTTACGGCGGGATCGACTGCACCGATGGCCGCCGCAAAGTACCATTGCTTGTGTGATCAACGGAGAATTTATGGGCAAGCCAGCGCTTGATACAGTTCAAGGTCGTAGTGCAGGTCATGAGGGTGGGGGAGCACCGGACGTTGCGTCCGGGCCATTGGGGCGCCTCATTTCCAAACTCAGCCTGCTTGCCGGCACCATTGATGACATGAGCGAGGAAGCTTTCGGCTCTTGGGTGAATGCACTTCCTGAGGATGAGTTTTTTGAATTCATCGGCTTAGACCTAAATGGCTCCTTCAAGTCGATGCTCACCGAGTATGGGGTCGATCTCACAGCAAAGGCCGGGACTTAATGCGCCAAGTAGGCAACCAGCTGTTGCGTATGCGTCAGGCCGCGATCGCAAAACTGTGCACGCAAGTCACGGTGGACGATCCCTTAAACGATCGGGGGGTTGCTTGGGAAAATGCAATCCAGGAAGTTCTGACTGCTGAGCAGCTGCGCTGTATTGAATCAGGCGCAGACATCGACCTGGAGTCTTTTTCAAGGTTGATGGAGTCCGTCGATCTAAGCGTGGAATTATCCAAGGCAGCGGACCCCAATGGCCGAGTCAAAATTCATCCGTTGAGGGTTATTCATGAGCGCAAAGGGCTGAGTAGGAAGGGGGCTCAAGATGGGGAATAGGCCACTAGTCAGGACTGCCTTAGCACGCAATTTAGCGCGCGTGTATGTGGCTGACTTACTGGCTGCGGATGACGGTCTGGTCGAGTCCTTGCGGGGGGAATTGAGCAAAGTTGAAATTGACGAAGCACGCTCGGAAATGAATCGGATCATTGGGGGCATTCGAGCAATGCTACCGCCAGATTTCAAAGGATAGGTGTAACTTCCGTATGAAAGAAACTGCATTGAAACACCATGACCTTCTATCCCAGAATCCTGGGCGGATCGAGACAATCAAGCCATTCACGAGATACATCAGCCACTCCCTGTGGCTGGGTTTTATCGGCGCTGCAATTTTCATTTTTGCCGGACCATGGGTAGGCCAGTGGTTGGCCCTAAATCTGATGTCAGTCGAGGAATTCAAGCCTTACCGATTGGCTATTCACCACCTTGGTACAGCTATTCTTCTGGTGTGCCTTGTCCTTATTCAGCAAAGGTTCCTCACGAAAGGCATGCTGGTCCTGGGTCACAGCGTTCGACGCCCATTGCTCATAGGCATCGCGGTTGTTGCAGCGCTGTACTTGCTCACCTACGCCCTCGCATTCATGCTCGAATTGCCCCGCGAGCAAACCATGATTCAACACTATGCAGGCAAGACCCCATTCCAGATCGGGATAATGATCCTTGCAATGCTGATTGTTGTTCCAGTTAGTGAGGAACTGGCCTTTCGACACTTTTTGCTGGGACTGCTCCCATTCAACCGAAGCATTTTGTTGGGTGGCATTGCGGTCAGCCTTTCCTCGGCCCTGTTCATGTACGTTCACAGCTACGACCATCTTCCTACGATGCTATTGATGATCGCACTCGGGGTCGTTTTTGCAGTCGCCCGCATCGTTTCTGGAGGCATGATGGCGCCAGCGGCTTTGCACTCATTTGCGGTTCTTCTCGGCTTGAGCATTGATGCTCTGTTTTATGCCGGTTCTGGTTAGGGTTTGCATCCTTGAAACAAGTTCTAAGGGCGTTATCCCTGGCACAACCTAATGGAGGCTACTTATGAATGAAAGTCCGCTACAACCGACCTTTGAACGCGTAAAGCTCGATCAGTTGTTCGAAATTCGCCGGCTGGCGCAGAGGCTGAATAGTGATTATCCCTGGCAGATCCATTTTTTGATGCTAGGGGTGGTAGCCGGCTGTGCTGTTGGCTTTTCTGCTAGCCACCTTGCCGGTTGGGCCGACCATTCAAGCATTCCTGCTGGTCTCCTGGCTTTTGTCGTTACTTATCTCGGCGCCCTACTGGGTTGGCCGCTTCCAAAGGACGGCCACTCACGACTCGACGCTTTGTTGACCGCTTATCAGCCGGTTGATGCTCCATTGTTGGGTGCGTTATTGCTGAAAACCAAAACCAAAGGGTTCAGCCTTGACGATGTTCTGGAGTGGACCCGCTCAGAGGCAGAGTCGATTCGACATCTCAGTTGCTGTGCAGCTGCGGAGCAGATGAGCTTTACCCAGCGCACTGATCTGCCTGTGCCGGAAGCAATCACAACTGTGGGTGCCTCTTCGTAGGACTATCTTTCAACCCATGCCCGATCAAATCGGTTGGGCCAGCCCTTCGGGCTTATGCAGGATGAGTTCCCACACATCATCGGCGGTCGTGGAGTTCCGGCCGTTGGCTGCGCCCGCGAGCGCAGCCTGTGAGGCCAATTCGTTGGCGTTTAGGAGTCCCTGTACACACCATCTGCGCGAACGTAACCCTTTCTGGTGTCGAGGCCATCGCCTTGCGCCAACTCTATCTCTCCGCAGCGCCCAATCCCGTCTACTTTCCAACCAAGCTCCATGTATGTCGCGAGGCTACGGGCCTGTGCTTTAGGGCGGCCTGGCCATGCGATTTCAATGACGGAATTGAAGTTTGGCTTGATGCGGCCTGATTGGATTGCGGACATGAGATCGTGTCGGTACTGGCTTGCTTCAACCACACTGGCTTCTTTATGCCTTCGCAATTCCCACAGCAGGCCTGCTCTACTTTCGCGCCGGAGAGTGAATGCCGGCGCACCATAGAGATTTATGCTGATCGCATTATCGTCAACGGAAATCACGCTCCATGGCTCGAACATCACGTTGCTGATCTCATTTGCCGGATGGGGGGAGGGCGAGTAGAGCCCTGGCCTTGGCCGCAAACCGTTCTTTTGCTTCAAGCTCGGATTGGACCTCTTCGGAGATTTCACCAGGACAACCCGTAATACGGGTTGCCAGCTTGAAGTTCATGCCCTGATCGCTGATCACGCGGGTGAGGGTGACGGATTGCTGCACAAACTCAGAAGCCTGTAGCTCAGCAATTACCGTTTCTTTGTATTGGCTCATATCAGACATCCATTGGGGCTTGATCTGGCCGGCGAGCCATGTGTGTTTCGAGTGCAGATTGCGTTAGCTCTACCATTTCATCAACCGTCAAGAGCCCTTCACCGACCATGGCAGTTGGTCGAATTACGCGACTACCGTCCTTTGCCCGCCAGTCGATGACAGCAAAGTGGATACCGTCTGCATCGCTGGGCTTGGGCAGAAGCTTCCAGGTCTGGGTTGTTCGCGCAAAATATGCAACGGCCATATTTAGAAGCTCAAGGCGGTCGTTGCCAGCCAAGTGCGCGGCGCCGGCGTCGATATCATCGAGAGTCCTCAGCAGCAGCTCGGGCGCCTCGCCAACAATGCCGTTGGACGCTGCGTCAAACAGATTGCTGCCGTTCACCATGTCGCGATACATCGTTGTGGACAGCTGCGAGGCAACCCGAGGGCCGGACTGCACACTGATTGAATAGAGCCAGACCCTTACCGGTGTCACGGGCGGTTGTCCGCCAGTCAGTATGGTCCAGTCGGAATTCTCAATAACCTGCGCAAAGCGTTTGCGCAGTGCCTTCTCGATATCATTCATGCTTTGACGGTTCCGCAATTTGTTGTGATTTAAGGGGGAAATAGGCTTGTGCGTCTTGCTGGCTCAGTGATTGATGGTTCAGCACCCCAGGTGGCCGCATGGTGTTAAATCCGTTCTCAATAGAGTCCAGCCTTTGCATCCAATAACCTTCGCGCTCGGCGATGTATGCCGCTTTGCTTTGGCAGTCAGGCGGATAGGCGATTACTTCGAGAACGGAGAATTCCCAATCGGTGATATCGGATTTTAGGGCTGAGTGGAATTTGCAATCACTCGGTTTTGTTAAGTGCTGCCACCAACGCAGCGTAAAAGGCTGCGTTGTTTGACCGACGTAAACCATGCCGGAGTCTTTGTGGCGCACCTGGTAGATCACCGGTGGAACATGGCCTTGGGCAGCAAGCCTGAACTCCTGCAAGCTCTTTAATCGGCCATCGGCTGCACACTTTGTTGAGCAGAATTCTAGGCTTGTATCGGCACAGTACGGGTCGTTGAACTTGTCGATCGGCCTGAAAACTGCTCCGCATTCATTGCAGGGGGTGACCTGAAATCGCTTCAACAGGTACTGACTTGTTGTCAGTGATTTCAGTGATATGGAGAAGGCACCGTTGGTTCACCAAGTCTTTGGTCAGCACCCGCTGGGGAAATTTACGCCCGTACATATCCTCAACCTGGCGCTTTGCATCGGCCTTGTCCACGGCTGTCACCCTGTCACTGAATAGGGGAGGCCATGCCCATGGCGATATACCCTGGTCATCAGGACTTTGGCCTTTGATAGCAAAATAGAAATCCGGCAACTGGTTGCTTCCCATGCTCGTGGTTGCTGCGCCCATCGGCGCCGGCATTGCATAGATAACGACGGCTCTACGAATCACAAGCCAGGCTGCATTTTTCCACAGGCCGGCCTGGCAGGCTGTCGGATTGGGGGGCAAAACCGGTCGGTAGCCAGGGCTGTGTTCGGGCTTGGAGGGTCGGCCGGAAATACGGTCTGGGTTTTACCATGGTGTTGGCCAACAGGCGGTGAATGCGCATGGGAGAATGCTGTCCCCATTGTGATGCTGCGCAGGGGCGTTATATATCCTGCTACCAAAGCCAATTCGATACGGAGGTTCAGTGAGAATTCTCGACTTCACCCAAGGCATTCCAGATTACGTACAAGCCGACATTCTCCAGCTTGCATGCGCGCATGCGGCAGATTTTGTGGGCTGCGCCATTGGGGCTGATAGCCCTCTTTTCCCTCTAGCTGTTGCAGAGGTATTCGAGTTGCTTGGCGATTCGCTGAGTAGCATTAACAGGCCTGAGCTACTAACCATCGCCGGTGTTGATTACCTATCGACTACGGGAGTGCTCGTTGCCGTCGATGAGGCTGCCAATGAGGGCAGGGGACGCTTTGCAGGCTTTCTACAGTACAAATCGCGCATCCCTGCGTGTGACTCTGCTTCGATCGGATATTCAGCTGTGGTTGATGAGTACAGAAATCGTGGGGTACTCAAACTCATGCTCGAACAACTCCGTACCAAACACCCGGCGCTTGGGTTGGACTGCTCGTTGGAGCTGGTCCCTATGTACGAGCATCTTGGTTTTCACGTGTCTGGCCAGCAGGGTGTCCACGTAGCCATGTGCACAACGCCCCTCTCCGGTATGAGTTGGATGCGGGATCAGGAATACCTGGATTCCACCAAATCAATGCTGGCAGCAAAGGCAAAGGTTCGCGATCTACTCGGCAAAGAATCTCGCAACGAGTATGCACGTCGTGACGCAGATACCGCCACTCTCAAAAGCAAAGTTAAGGCGTTCGTAAAAGAGCGAATGGCCAGCCAATCGAATGCCACATCAACCTGAACTGATCTGGCTCGGTGAGCTCCCCCAGCCTTTGGCTGATGCTCTTTCCTGAAATCACTATCTGGCAGGAACCATGTCTCTAAACGCACACAGCAACTCCGGGCTACCTGGCCCATTAGTCGCCGAGCACTACGTCTACCGTATGTTGATGGACCGCGCTTTATCGAAGCTTGACTCCGCCACTGCCGACAGTCTGCTGAGTGCGGCGCGCCAGCAGCTGGCGCGCGCTCAGCGTTGGACTGATGATGTCCGAATAGCCGTCAAATCTAGGAGTAAGATTACCAATCGCGGGCAGTGCATTCGAATGCTACATGGGGTTCCGTCACCGCGCATTTGGGCAACGCAAGCTCCTTTTTTCCCTGCCATGGCAGCCAAGGACGCGTTGTATTTCTTTGCACCAGACCCATCTGTTCGCCGGTTTCACATTTTGGAAGCAATCCCTGCTCTAGGCGGGGCAGCTGATCTCAAGGACTGGCTCACCTGTTTCACCAGCACAAAGTTTGAGAAGCAACTTGTTGATGCCCTGATTGCCCATCCAGGTTCCCCGCAATTTCAGAACTATGCGAACCGCGATCCAAGCCAACACTTCCGCCAGGTGGGTTTGATAGCTACTGAAATTGACCGCTTGGCCTGGTTTACCGGGCAACGATCGATGACTCTCGCAAACTCTGTATCTGTCTGGCGCCCGTAACCACCAGCATGGCCGATCGGGACAATATCAAGCACTTGACGGAGTGTGAGGGGTGCGACTGGTGCACTCACCTGACTGACTTTTATCTGGCGTGTGATGCCTGTGGTGATTGGGGTCACAAGGACTCCAGTCATCGCTACGAGATCAGCGATGAAGGGGTTGTTTGTCAGAAGTGCCAGGTCAAAACCCACCCTCAGTAATCCTTTCCTCTTCCTCTAGGAGACGCTATGGACGCTGCAACCGCTCTACGGGCCCAGCTTGGTGCCTTTACCGATGAAGACCTGGCGCGGCTTGTATTGGCCGCTGTCATCGGCCTCGATGACTTAGAGATGGCACCTGAGCTGGCTAACCTGATGCAGATGACTGATGCAGAGCTTGAGCATTGGGTTCAGCGTGTTGTCCACGGTGAACCTGGTGGGCATTGTCTAGACGGGCTTGCCAGTGAGGTTTTAGGGCTCTTTGAGCCAGTGATAGAGGACACGGGGCAGGGCGAGCCTTGTGTCTGATTCTGCCCCTCAGAAACAACTCAATTTGGTGCCAGCGTTGAGCTGTTAGAGTGGAGTCAGTCCTGACATCGAAACATCGTCGCCAGGCGGCGGCACTAGCCGTCTGATTGAAGATTATGGTGACTTGTTGATGGCTGTTTCACAGCCCCGCCATTCACACCCATGAACTCGGGCCATTCCTACCGGAGAACCAGATGCTACTTCCTGACAGTCCTGATATTGAGCGTATTCAGAAATTCATTAGCCGGAACGAGCCTTTGATTGGCGCCCTGATGCTTGGTGTCCTGGTTCTTGTAGCCGCCTCAGCGTTCATGGTTTTTGGGTAAACGACCACATGCAAAAAGCCCGCTTTAAGCGGGCTTTTTATTGCAGGTATCCCTGCTTTGAATGGTCTACTCCGACCCCCACAACCAGCCTGGTTCTGTGGTGGCAGCGAGGTCTTCACCTATTGATGGGCATTCCTGACCGTCTTCGTCCACGCAGGGCATTCCCAAAATCATAGCATCGACCGGTTGCACGTCACTCATAGCAAAGTCATCGCGGGACTCTTCTCCGCAGAGATTAATATGCAACTCGTAGGCTTCCTCAGAGCTACGCGCTGCGTAGATATCAAGGTCGCCAACCCAAAATGCTGCATACGCTTGACCTTCGAGCTCTCGGCCGATGCGGGCCAAGTTATCGGCAGATGTCGCCGGCAGATCGGCAACGATAGCCACCCGGCTAGTTTGCGAACTATTCAAAATACATCCCCCCTCAATTTACTCAACATTCGCTGCTGGAAGGCTGATTTCGCCTCTCCTTGAGGCTTGGATCAACTTCCGCTAGTCCAGCTCGTGCATGCCGTTGGCTGGGGCTCAGTGCATTCAGACTGGTTAACGGGGTTCTTCATCCACAGTCGGAAAGAGCAAGCTTTCACCCTCATTAAGCCAGTGCAGAAATCCCCCATTAGTAGCTACCATTACCGCTAGAGCGATCGCGATCAGCAGTTTTTCCATTCCAGTTTTGCTGCGGTTTGCATTCATAAAACCTCATACCTGTATCTAAAGAGCCTTGGCTTCTGTCAGTAGGCTGCCGTCTGCACGGCGCAGCATGGTGCGTTCACCATCCCGCTCTACGCGCCATTCCTCGGCCACCAAACCGGTAGGAAAGCCTACATTCACCAGCACCGACGTTTCGTCGGGTTCGATCACCAAACAGCCGGGCATGCCATCGTATTGGCCGGGACCAAACAGCCGTGCCATAAACGTGTCTTCTGGCGGGGGGCAGATGTCTTGCCCGAAGATCGGCGCCGGCTGCCCATCAACCAACATTCGATAGCCTGGGTTAAAAACCAGGGTCACCGGTGGTTGATCCTGGAGTGCTTGCTTCATCGCATCATCAAGCGCGTCACAGCCCGCCAATGTGATTGCAACACCCAGAGCGACAATTACCTTTCTCATCCAATTTCCTCGAAATAGATACCTGGAGGCCGCGCGTTGCCGAGCTGGCCTATGTGTTTCCGATCGGCAAGATAACGGCACGGCGCCGAAGCGCAATGGCATTCCAAATTCTCCCACAGCTGCATAACCGCATGCCCCGAACATGGTGGATAAACCGCCTGTGATACGGTGACACCAAGGCAACCCCTGCCGCTGGACAGACCGGGTAGGCGCCTCGTGAGGTGCATAACTTTAGCTGCTGCATGCGGTGAACACCCCGCTGGTCAGGTGCTGCACTTCGCTGGCAGGAATGAACAACAGCTGTTCGACCCTAGCGAGAAACTAGGCGGATGACTTGGTACGAAACAACTGTTGGCCATCGCCGGCAGACAACCTGCCGAAGTCAGTTCTTCCCGATGCTCCCCGAAAGGCCTGTCCTTAGCTGGGCGAAGAGATGGCCACCAGGTGGACGATGGCCATGCGGCGTTGGAGCAACCGGCACGGCCGGGGAATTTGACCCGAGCATCGAGGCGTCGGTTGTTCCACAAGCCATTTGCCATGGTTTGCCTGTTGGTGTTGCTGTAACAGTCGTTAGCGATTGGCTATGGCCGTGAGGCAATCACCGGGACTAGCTCAGTACCAGGGAGTTCGCCCAGCCTGGGCAACCCCAACGCTTACGACGGCCTTGCTTAAAATAGGCTGCTGGCTCTCAAGTCCCCCTGATTGTGTAGAGCAATGGCGGCGCCGGCAGAGGGGAGGGCGCTCGCACATCACGTGTCAAAAGGGCCAGCAGTTGAACGACGGCATGATCGAGGTTGACCATCATCTTGTGCGTCAGCCGGCGCCCCAGGCGGGAAATACACCAGGCGCGATCTTCAAGCCGTGCTCAGATCAGGCCCTATGCCCGGCGCTCAACTTCGGCTTCCCCCGGTAGCGCGCTCCTATACCATCATAGTCTGGATGCTTTAGAGCAGCGAAACGCCTTCCCCCTTCAAACCCGCAGGCAACCCCGGCATCCTAAACCCAGGCCCTTCGACCTGCCCTGGCAAGAAATCCGCGCTATACCATCATAGGTTGGCACCTTCTCACAAGCACCACACCGCATTCCTCCCGATACATCCTTACTGACCTGTAAGACCTGGCATGCCCCCTGCAAAACCGCACCTGTTCAACCGCTTTTCTTTCCCCTTCCTTTTTTTGATTTTTCTTTCCTTTTCCCGACTTTTCCTACGCGGCGCAGCACCGAGGCCAGCAGGGCAGGCCATAAAAGAGGTTGGATAGGGTGCGGGGCGGGAGGGCGCGGAGGGGTTATCAGTCCACTCCAGCCTATGATGGTATAGGGAGGCGCTGAAACCTGAGCCTAGGGATTGGCGGGGAGGGCGCCGACAGGCGCGTTATTCGGTGTGACAAAGTTATTTGTTTGCAGGCCGCGCGCAGTTTTTGGCGGGAAGAGGGGTTCGCTTCCACGATGGCCATCGCCCTATGATGGTATAGGGTATTCCCATTTCCCTGGCGCCAGGGCATCTGACACCGCGCCGGTACGTAGATGATGGGACATGGCCAGTTGACTGGCCTGCAATCGATCTACCTTACTGCCCCTGGAGATATGACATGAGCATCACCGCCCCAAGCCAGACCACACCGCAATGGACCGCCGAGAATGAGGCTGCCGGCGACAAAGAAGGGTGGGGTATTTACGACTGCGGCACTGAGTGACAAGTGCAGCGGGTTGACTGTCCCGAGGAAGGCGTAGCTCTGGCAGACGACCAGGACGCTTGGGCGATTGTGTTCTCCGGCACTGCTGCTCATCACCAGGCAGCGCGGGAGTTCATCCAGCATCACAACCCTCAAGAGTGGGCCGCAATTTGTGAGAAATTCGGCGAGGGCGCGGGCAGCAATTAATGAGAAAGAAGGGCTTCCGGCATCAATAGATGAGAAACGCCGGGAGCATTTCCGTGCCTCGGCTGCTGCGCCGAATGCTGTGGTCGAGCGCCTAAATATTTTTCGGAAACCTCTTGCTGGAGGCCTTTGGTCGTGACGTTCTAATTGGAGGCGTCATCACCACCGAGGCGCCTACCATGCGCAAACACCTTCACGACCTTGCTGCAATCGCGGCTATCTTGTCCTTTGCCCTGACCGTTTTCACTCTCGCGAATCCGGACACACCCACGGCGCCGGCGCCCCGGCCTATGTATGCAGCCCGGTGATGGGCCGACTGGTGGCGTTAGCAGTTAGACGCTCCGCGCCCCAGCTGAATACCGCCCAAGGATTCCGATTACCTCGATCATGCGCGCCATGCTGCATGCGGGATGGGTCGCCTCATCCCGTAGCGCGTTGAGCCAGGTCATCACGTGTTCGTTGTGTTTCATCGAGCACTCCTGGGTGCCAAAATCAGTGGCGACGGTTCTTCTGCTGCATTTCCAGCTTCTCGCGGGTCTCATCCTTCACTGCGCGTGACTCTCGATGCAGTCGGCTCCAGTCCGCTTCGCTGATGAGCTCAAAGTCATGCAATGCGTCAACGTAGCCCTCAACATCAGATAACGCTTCGCCTAGGTCGTCTGGATGCAGCACGTTCCTGATCCGGCCTATTCGTTCGTTCGCTGCGTCTAGTGGGGATTGTGTTGCCATTTGCCTACCTCGTTGGGCCATATCGGCCAGGGTTTGAACGGCCGGTTGGCCGTGTTGCTGTCCAAGAATCATCATAGCGAGCCGACTGTTGTCACCACAGCCAATCGGCTGTGATAACTCCTGCCAGGGCCAGGCTGACTATTTCACCGCGATCGCTGATATGTCCTCAACCGATACCTGGCGAATCTGGCCTGCATTCATCGCCGTAAACCTCGGTGGGAACGATCTTTCACCTCCAACCTCTGCAAACAGCATGAAGCCCACCTGCTCTGGGGGAAGTCCCGCCAGATCATTCGGGTGCTGAACGATAAAGATGGTGCCGACCTTTAGGCTCCATGCCGGCGCAAAAAATTGCTCCACGTTGTTGGCGCCCAGTACCGCTGCGGTCTCATCAACAATGAACAGCGAGCCCGGCTGAGGGGCCTGCTCCATTGCCGCCAGCGAGAAGGGGGCCGACCCATACCGTGCTTCGACTGAGTGTGTTTGCACCTGCTCAGCCCCCTTACGAACAACCCGTTGCCACAATAGGCTGGTCAAATCGCTACCGGTGTTAGCCCAGTACGCAGTCACCCAGTGCAAAGGCATTTTGCTCGTAGCTAAATATGACTCGGCCATTAATCCGCTAAGCACTGACTTGCCTGAGCCAGCTGCTCCTACCAACACACCGAATGGCTTCTCACGTGACAGAACGAGCTCTACTGGCCCATCCACCGATTGCAATGAGAATGTTGCAATGGTGTCCGCCTGGACCGTCGAGAGTTGGCTTATCGCGCGATTCCATTTCAATGGCAGGCCATGCTTAGCAGCGGCTATGTCGAGTGCTTGGTGGCGGGGGATGTCCTCTGCCTTGGCAATCGCCCTGGCGTCCTTTTTAACCTGATCTACGGTGGCACCAGAGGGGAAACGGGGGGTACTGGACATAGCATTCTCCTGACCGGCAACTATGCGTCACGCCCACGGGACACATTGCCGAAGGCAATGCTGTGTATTGAGGATTTGTTGCGCCATGGCCTAATCCGGCCTTTGCCCAAGGTGGGCGTGCAAGCGCTGGCAACGCTCAGCAACAGCATGCCGGCATCAAGTGACTCTTTCAACAGCGCAGTGGGATGAGGTGAGTGTTTTTGACACCCGAATCGGTTGATTCAAGCCCTGTGGTCAGGAGAATCAACCCTATTCGTCAATTCGAGGATTCGCCCCCGTGGAAGAAGTGCAAGCAGCCCCCAAGAAATCCCGCCTAACGCTGCCAGGTGTTGCCATCATCGGTGGGTCACTACTGGCGCTCAACATTCTGGCCACCGCGATCAACTTCTCTGTCCTAAATCAAATCAGAGGCAAGCAAGAAAACTTGCATGCGGAAAACGCCTCGATCGCGGAAAACAACCGTGCGGTCTCGACCAAGCTGGCGAACCACATTGCCGAAGCTCAGTCGGTGTTTAACGATACGGGTAAGCGCTTTCAGGCGATCAACACTGACTTGGATCGCCTCGACCAACTCACGCGCACTGCCGCCGCCACTGCCAGTGAAGCAGCGAAGCTGAGTGCTGACACCCAAACCGAGAATGATCGCCGCATGGCTGAACTCCTGGCCAAGATTCCACGCACCACGGTCGGCGCCGGCGCAAACACGCTCGATGATCTGATCATTTCGCGCATTGCGAGCCAGTGGAAGCACCCGAGCCAGGCCAGCGCCGGCAAGCGCGCTGAGTTGCTGATGAAGATGCGTTCGGATGGTCTTATCACCGCAGCTACTGTCACCAAATCGAGCGGTGATGAAGCGTTCGATATCGCCCTGGTTGATGCTGTTCGGGCCGTTGGCAGCATTCCCGAGCTGGCCAGCCTGGACGAAGAGAACTTCGAGCGTCTTTACGCCGAACGCCGGCTGGTTTACGTGGGCGACACGACCAACTAGGAAAACAGCCTGGCGCTCATAGCGCCCCGTTGCGGCCGGACGCCGTAAGTTCAAAGAGGATGTTGGAATGATGAAAATCCGGGCCTGCGTTGGTGTTCTGGCTGTCGCTGCATGTTCCTTTGCTGTTGCCGATGGCGGTGAGCGGAAGTTCACGCAGAACGTAAACGACCTGGAACCAGGTCAGTGCGTTGCAGCAAGCTACATCTACGAGCAGGGCGAACTCGTAAGTCTCGCTAAGGGTGTCACTCAGGTATGCACCAAAGTAGAAGGGCATAGCGTTTGGCTCACGGTTGACCAGAACTCACTGGCTGAGTTGACCAACTGACCATTCGCCCGGCGTGCCGGGCTTTCCAAGAGCCGCTTCGCGTAGGCGGCTGTCGAGAGACAAATAGGCCTGGGTGCAGGTTAGCGGCCGCTAAAACTGAGATGGAGATTGAAGATGCCAAACCAAGACGACGCTGTAATTGACGACGCGAATGGCGATGCCGCCGATATGCAAGATTTGCTGGAGAGCGAGGTTGCGATCGGTCGAAATGCCGACTTCTTGGTGATCAACTACTTTTCGAAAGAATCCGAACTCGCCATGCCTGGTGGCACTGCGAAGTGATCGAGGAATCTGCACAAATAAAAAAGGGCGCCAATCGGCGCCCTTTTTCATGGCTTCTGCCATGCCCTGGAAAACCCATTAGGACTGCTCAGCATCATCCGACACCTTGGCAGTTGTGAACGCACCATTACTGCGCTCCGTGGTGATGTTCCCGCAGTGCGGGCACTGGATTTCTTCCGACTCCTTTGTGCCTGGCATCCCCCCGCCAATTTCGGTCACGCTGTAACGCTTGCTGCATTTCCCGCAGGTATCAATCCGCATTGCCACTTTCCTAGTTATTTGCCTATCAGGATACATAGTCAGTTCAGTTTGCCTGGTGCGCAAGGCTCTGTTGAAGTGGCGCCAGCAGTAGGTCATTTAACCCAGCACCAGCAAGACTCTGCTGGTCCAGGGTTGTTTCCGCAGTCTCACCGGCATGCCAAGCAAAACCTAGCTCACCATCACCCACTACTTTGACGCACCCTCAAAAGTAGCGAAGGCCTCGCCCGCTTTTCGATATCGCCTGGCCGTCAAGGCTTTAGCACCACCGCCAAAACACAGCCAAAATACCAGCACCACGATAGTGAAAATCGCATAGAACCCACGGATTGAACGGGCCGTAGCCTCAATGGCCACCTCGGTCGATACAGTCTTCACGGTTTCCTCACAATCCTTAGCAAGCGGTAGACCCACCTCTGTTTCGGGGCATTTGAGGGAGATGTAATTGATCGTGCCGGGACTGGCGCCAGCGAATGCTTCGCTGAACTCGGTGAACACCGTGCGCGTCATCTGCACGTCTGGTAATTCCGAGCTGTCCCGGTAACACGCCAGCACCAGCATGAGCCCCATCAGCCCAAGCGGATAAATCACCAGCAGCTTCGTTGCTCCAAGCAAAAAGCCGAGCAGACGATATACGGCAGCGGTGATGTGCCCGAACACACGGCCAACGAACTCAATACGGTTCCAGAGTCTTGCAGCTGGATGTGGGTGATCAGTCCCTACAGGAGTAGAGATGAACTTTGCCTGGCGTGGATGCCCGTGACCGGGTTTGATTAGGCGCTGGAAGAGGCCTCGGCGAGTGGTATTCGATGACATATTTGTCTCCATAATATTGGCGGATCGGCCGCTGCCGTGTCACAGAGGCCGCCAGGGCGCGCCTGGTGGCCACTGAGTAGTTCTTTATTGCTATGACCCAGCCACGGCCTGGCGCAGGCGTTGGAAGAACCCTGCGAGATAACCTCGGATTGAGTGGGTTTGAAGGCGGATTTGCGGCTGAACGGCGATATCTCCCCTTTCCAAGCGAATCTCATACAGGTGGCCAGTCATTTCCCGCTTGAGTGCTCGCAGCACGTCCCCGTCCTCTGCCCGGTAGTTGCCAGTGTCCAGAAGCAAACTCACATGCGACCAGGTATTGCGGTACAGAGCTTCCAGCAGGAGAGGGTCGCTCATCTGGTCTGGGTCATTGATCAACCCCCGGAAAGCATCAGCAGCCCTGCTTGTTTCCGGCGACCCAATCTTGGTCAGGCGGGCAATCAGGTAGGCCAATTCCTTGGCTTCGCCCTGGCTACGGTCCTCGCCATGCCGACCGGTTTCTTGGATCGCATCGCGGACCTGGAGGTGCAGCGTAAACAGCTGTGCGAGGGAATAGCGACGCCAGTCGGTATGACCATGCCCTTCGGGTTCATCAATCAGGCGCATTATTTCGTTGAGGTCTGCTTCCAGGTAACGGAGTCGTTTATTTCCCGAGCTGAACCGGAGTGCGTTCACCGCCACTACCTTCGCACGCTGGAATACCTCGATCGCTATGTGCGGCCTCTCCTGAGCGAGGTGACCGGCGATCCTGGACATGACATCAACCGCCTCCCAGCACAGCTCATCGGCAATTGTTAGGTGCTCATGCTTGCCCATCGGGACCGTCCTTTACTGAGTCAATGTTGAATTCGTCGGCCGCGCTTGCTTGCGACAGGGTGAAGATCAGGGCGCCACAGATGCCGGCACCCAGCACCCCCACACCAAAATCACCACCCAACCAGTTGAATAGCGCAAAGCCGATTCCGACCAGGCCAAATACAAGCTTCAAAAATGTGTAGCTGTTGATCATCGAGTAACAATCCAGAACGAAGCGTAATTGGCTGTGTTGATATGCACTCACGGGCGGTAGTTGGGAAATACCCCCACCCTAGCGGCGACGGGCCGAGCGCCTGGTCGGCAAAATGCAATTCACGCACTGTTTGACCAGCGCCAGCACCAGCGCGACGATCAGCAGGCGCGCGAAAAGGTGCTCCGTAAACGCAAGGTTTCGAACAGCGATAAGGGCGAGGGTGGTTGTGTAGCTCACCACGACCGTATCGTGGGCGATGCGAATCAGGGACATGACGCATACCGAGGGTGGATATGCTCTGATCCTATGAGGCGCGCCAGTCAGCTGCCACCGAATGGCATGGTAAAACCGCTCAGTGCAGCGTTAGGCGGCCGACTCAGCGTGCAGTCGATCAGCAGGGTACTGCCGCAAGAAGTCCCGACTTTGCTCGGGGGAGGCGCGTAGCCAGTCTGCATGCAGCCCGTTGGGCAGTATCACTACCATGCGCCGCTCATCCTCAGGGCGGTGGAACTGGCTCATCAGCGGGTGATCGGCGGCGTTGATGGTCAGCATGGTGTAGCTAAAGGTCTCAACTCCCTCGGGACTGACCCAGCGCTCCCATAGCCCGGCGATACCCATAAGCCCGCCGTCCTTCCGGGTGATTCTCGTTGGAATCGCCTTACCGCTGCGCCAGTCCGGCTCGTAGATCGCGCGGGCGGGGATGATCGCGTGCCGAGCCTCGCGCCAGGCTGTGCGAAAGGAATTCTTCTCCGCTACTGTTTCAGATCGAGCGTTGTAGGTCTTGCGGGCCAGCTTTTGGTCCTCGGCCCAGTGCGGGAGTAGGCCGAAGACGCCGGCCACGACCTCGATCTCTTGCTCTACGCCGTCTTGGTGCTCAGATGAACGCCGCCGCACGAAAGGCCCAATGTATCCAGGCCAGAGATCAAGCTTGAGCTGCTGGTCTGGTTGAGCGCCGTACACGCTCTGGAGCTGCGGCGAATCTGGGGCTTCGTAGTGGCTGCACATTGACGGACACTCCCTGAGGCTTACCAGTTAAGCCGGCAAGCGGTTTGACCGCTCCCCAACAAAATCACTCCACGCGAAGACAACTCTCAGACGGCAGGCTTGTCGTCAGGCCTCTCTGCGTTACGGGATTCGCCGAGCAGGCGCAGTAGCCAGTGCACATTCTCGACCTTGGCCATCACCACCAGGGCGGGCCGGACACGATCCCAGCGCCACCAAACCATAAGCGCGGCTCCAACTGGCACCGCAAGGGACATACCGTTGAAGAACACCCGCATTGCTGGCCTGAGATCGCTGATCATCCCCATAGCGATAGCCACAAGCAGCGCCAGGCCAGCTACAACCTTCACTACCGAGACAATGGCGCTATTGCCAGCAGGATTGGACCGCCACCAGAAAACGCCGAATGCCAGACCAACACCAACGCCTTGCAACCAGGGTAGGGTGCCCCAGTTCTCGATACCGGTGAGCCCGGCGCCGAGAATCACTATGACTACGGCGATGGCAACGTAAATGGTCATTCAACAGCTCCTGAGTTTTGATGCGGCCTGTGCGTAGGATAACCCCCGGCTGCCTGCATCCCCAACCTTCCGCACCCACCCGTTGGCATAAAGCGCTGGGGCCGCGAGCCAGAGCGTCGATACGCAGTTTTCACACCCAAATGGCCAAGCCAATTCGAGACGCTGTGCGAGAATTCCAATTCCGATCCTTGGGTTTGGAGGGGGCCGTATATTCGTGAACGGCCCTAGATTTAAACCGATGAGAACATCCATGCCACGACACCTTGTCCGCTCCACCGGTGAAGCACTTGCGTTCATTACCGACTGCACTCTGGCGACTGTTGCCCGCCTGGCAGCCCGGAGCACCCCTCAAAAGGAAGAATTGCAGCGTCAATGCGCAATTGCCCAAGCCGGCATCGGTTGGATGGATGAGTTTGGGATCGACTACAGCAGCACCCGTGCAGCTCAAGTCAAAGTGGCCGGTGGCAAAGTCGAGGACTGGGCCGCCCAATTCCGTGAACCTGGGAGTCAGGTATGACAGCTATCTCTTCGCTCCACAAAGAAGCAGCCAATTTCGTTGAGATGTACTTGTTCGCGCTGGTGGGTGAGCTCAAGCAGTGGCGTGCGGGCAACAAACTCCCTGCGCCTAGCCGGTTCCGTTTCTTGGCATCACTTTGTTCTTACATGCCTGACGGTGCGGACCTCCAGGAAGCGGAGCGCCTTGTTGTCGAGGCCTCACTACGCCGGGTTACCGATGAGCCCTTCCTACCGGACGCTGAATTCCGCGAGGTGTGGGAGCGTCACCACGTTGCAGGCGAACCGTCTGAGGTTGCCCGTCATTGGTTCGAGCTGGGCCGCCGCGCCAACAGCTCCACGCCGTAGGAGATCAGCACCATGCTCAAATCCTCCCTGGAAGCCCTGGTGGTTTATATCGTCTGCGCCAGCATCCTGCTGGTGTGTGCCGTGTTTCAGGCAATCCAAGAACCCCCCGATCCAGTACGGCTCAGCATCAGCGTCGTGCTGCTGTGCATTTCCACCGGCCTGGCCGTGCTGATTTACCGCAAGCTTTCCCTTGCCCTGGCAGCACCAGCAAAGGTAACTGCCCGATGACAACCTCCGAAAAGCCGGCCACATCTGGGCAAGTCCACTTTGTGCCAGTTCCAAAGCCCCTGGCCGGTCTCGCCGGCGCAGCGCTGGATGTGGCGGAGCAGGGCGGGAATCCAGACGATTTGTTGAAAATGCTCGAACACGGTTTGAACAAGGCCCGCCCGCAACAGTGATTTGCGGTCTCACTCCCCACACTCAGGATTCGTAATGCCCCGAGCAGCCAACCTCGCCGCAATCTGGATCGCAAAGCTCGGCTTTGTATGCGCAGTGTTCTTCCTGACTAAACAATGCCTCCCGATCGTGAACCATGCCGGAATGGTCGCATTGCTCGGGGCCGACGTGCTCTCACCGTCCACTTACACTCACTTCCTATCCGCCTACCTCATCCTGATGGTGGGCACCGCACTCAACCAGGTGGTCCTGGTGCCTCGGTTCAATTACCAGATCGGCGCGTTGTTGCTGACATCTCTGCCGGCATTCAGCGCGGTCCACGAGAGCATGGTTTCCAGCCTCACCGGCACGGCCCTGATGGCCTACTTCTGGGCGATCATTCTGCTGCCGTTCCTGCTTTACGGTGAGGCCGTCGCGGAAACGGTCATGCGTCTTTGCACCAGCACCGCCCCCGCAACAACCACCGGTGTTGCAAAACTATCGAGTATCCGCTGGCCCCGTGCTGCAAATTCGGCGTTTCCCCAGTATCAACCGGTCCCTAGGAGCAACGATGCCCATCAAGATTGAGGGAATCAAAGTAGGCGTCGATTTCATGTTTACCATTGGCCCTCGGCCGCAGCGAGGTGCCCATGGCAATTGAAGTGTTTAGCTACGGCGAGGGTGAACCGATCGGTGTGAATGGCCTGCCAGTTACCCCAACCGCGATCGCCCAGGATGGCAATGACCTGATAGCTGTGCTCCCAGACGACTGGGTGGTAAAGCTGATCGGCTGGACCGGTGTCAGTGCCGGCACCCAGGAGGGGATCGATCCAGGCGGTGAACCTCAGTCATTCTGGGACTGCACACCGGTGCGCTACGGGCGGCCCGGTTTATACAACCTGGTGGCAGCCTTTCCCAAGGCTGTTCAAACAATCCAGACCGAGCGCCTGGCCGGGGGCAAGCGAATTAAGCGCTGGGAAGCGTCCGCTGTGGGGCTCTGCGCTGAGGTTCTGGAGAACCATGAAGTCGCTGCCACCGTCGCAGCAAAGGGCTGGCACACGGCACTGCGCACTCTCCGCTGATCCGCCCTCACTCTCACGTTTTGGTTAGCTGCTATACACTGTACGGACATACAGGTAGCAGCTATGACGATTTACGCCCCGAAACCTATACTTCTCAACCCCACGCCTATCCGGGTATCCCTGCACCCGGAGGTTAACTGCGGGTGGCCATCTCCCGCCCTGGACTACGAAGAGCCCCCGCTAAGCCTCGACGAACTTGTGGGCGTTTCTGCCTGCTCGACCTTCTATGCCGTCGCGCGGGGCCACTCTATGACCGGCGCCGACATTCGAGATGGCGACATCCTGGTGATCGACAAAGCGGCTACTTCTGGCATCGACGACGTGGTGGTCGCGGTGGTGAACAACGATTTCACTGTGAAGAGGCTGAAAAAGATCGATGGCACGTTGTGCCTGGTCCCTGACAACCCCGACATGCTCCCACTGACCTTCGGTGACGGGGAGGAAGTCATTCTCTGGGGCAAAGTGACATGGGTTCTGCGAAAGCTCCACTGAGCACCAGCACCGAGATAGTCGGACTGGTTGATGGCCACTGCTTCTACGTCTCCGCACATCGCTTGTTTGAGCCCCGGCTGATCGGGAGGCCAGTTGTCGTTCTTTCCAACAACGACGGTGCGGTGGTCAGTCGGAGCGATGAAGCCAAAGCCCTCGGCGTCAAGATGTCACAGCCGGCGTTTCAACTGGGCCACCTGGTGCAGCGGGAGGGGCTGATATTACGCAGCAGCAACTATCCGCTGTACCAGGATATGCATCGCCGCATGATGCTTGCGGTACAGAGCTGCGGCGTCGATATCGACGTGTACTCAGTCGATGAATGTTTCATACGACTGACCGGAATGCCTGGTGGACCAGCGGGCATCGAAGCCATGGGCCGCCAAATCCAAAGCACGGTATTGAGAAAAACCGGTCTGCCCACCGGTGTTGGCATCTCGCGAACCAAAACCACGGCGAAGCTTTGCAACTGGGCAAGCAAGAAGTGGAAGGTGAAAACTGGTTCAGTGGTTTCGCTTCTTGACCGCGATCGGCTGGACAAACTGCTGGACTATGCCGACGTGGGCGAGGTTTGGGGGATCGGCCGCGCCTCAATAAAACGTCTAAATGACGTTGGGATCACTTCTGCGGGGGAGCTATGCCGGGCCGAAATCAGTATGATTCGCCGAGAACTGGGCAGTCATGGCGTAAAGACACTACAGGAACTCAGGTGGCATAGTTGCTTTGGATTCGGCGAAGTCGCCGGCCCCAAGCAGATGTTAGCCAGTACCAGGTCTTTCGCCGCAAGGGTCACAGACTTCCCGACCCTGGCGACAGCAGTGGCGACGCACGCTGCGAAGGTTTCTTCGAAATTAAGGGCTCAGAAGTCACTTGCTTGCGCTGTACGGGTGTTTATACGAACCAGCGAATTTGCGACAATCGAAAGGAACTATTCAAAGTCAGCGCTTTCAGTGTTCACGCGGCCTACAAGCGATACGAGAGAAATCACTGAAACCGTAATTTTGTTACTTCGTCAAATCTACCGCGACGGGGTAGAGTGGGCAAAATGCGGCGTGCTGATCACAGAGACGATCGGCGAGATTGGCAATATTGCCGATATATTTGCGCCACCTGTTCGGCCAAAAAGCGCAGAGTTAATGGCGACAATTGACAGAATTAACAAGCTGTCTGGCGTCGGTACAGTTCGCTTCGGCCGGGAGTCCGCCGATCGCCATCTTGGCGTGAAGCGTGAGCATGGCAAAGCCAGGCCCACCACGTGCTGGAGCGAACTGATAACAGTGAAAATCTGACGGACAGGCCCAATTGGCCCAGGACGGAACCGTCAAAGCAACAGCGGCACAGGGCATGCGCTGAGTGAACGTCTCGGGTTGTAACCGAGTTTCGATAGTAATTGGCGCACCCCGGTTCTTTATATGCAGGCTTTTGATGAGTGAAGTAGCCATGGACGGCCCCGACCAAACCACAAGCGATGGCAAAATGATCGATCGCTCGGTACGAGAGCAGGATCGCTTCCTCGACCATTGCGCAAGGCACCGGGTCGAGGTGACGCTGTTCCTTATGTCAGGGAGTCAGTTCATCGGGATTGTTTTCGACCACGATCGCAAATGCATTCTCCTGGGCGGTAAGAGCCAGAAGAAAGAACCCCGCTTGATCATGAAGAGCTACATTTCGCTGGTTATTCCCACTGAGCCGATTGAGCTGTTCATCCAGTATCGGGGGATGGGTACTTCGCTAACACGCAAGCGGCTACTCAAGAAAGCCAAGCGCGCGCAGGACGGCGGAAGAACGTCACTCAGCGTCAGGTCAAAGCAGAACGCGAAGACCAGTACAAAGCCCAAGGCTGGTGCGAGAATCACCACGAAACGCAAGCTTCGGCCCCCGGCCGAATGAACCAACAAAAATGGCTGCCCGAGGGCAGCCATTTTTATGCACTATCAGTTGGCACCTTCGGCACCACACAAGGATCACTTAGCCAGCGCCCGCTGCTTTCGACATCCTCCACCCAGTTCGGCCGCCGCCACCAATAAGCCTGGCTGTTCGGCTCGCCGAGCTTGAGCCAGACGATTGCTGAGCCGGGGCGTAGCAGGGCATGGGTGGTGCCTTCGGGCGCGTCTGGCCAGTCTCGGACTTTGCTTGTGGAATGATCATCGAGCAAATGTCCTGAATCATGCCCTTGTTCAACCACGACAATTCCTACTGCTGCTTCTTGAAATCACAGGTCGTGTTCTTCTCTCGGTCGGAGCAAAAACCGTACTTGTCCTCCTGCTGAATGGTTTGCTTTAGCAGGTCCGCAAACACCGGGGTGTTGAGCACCACATCAATCTGGTCGTCGTCGTACTTGGTTCCCTGTGCTTCCTCCATGCGTTCCAGCACTTTCAATGCAGTCGGCATTGCGAACTGGAGCGCTTCACGCTTCGACAACTCACTAGCCACTGCTATCGGCGAGAGGGTGGTGGCCACCAGCAATGCAGCCATAAAATATTTCATCGTTGATCCTCCTATTAATTTGTATTGCTGCGGGCAGCTGGCCCTCTTTAGCTGTCTGCCCGCGCCAGCAATCCGTGTGCAGCGTCTAATTACCCCAGATGGATTTCTTACACATGGCCATGCCAGTCAGCTTGCAGACTGGTGGCCAGGATCAGCTCGACGTGCCGTGAAGAAGATAGCGATGTTCAGTAATGCAACCGCAGCAATGCATGCACACAAAATCGAGAAAGGGGTCGTGCCGTTGAATGCTTCTTGAGCCAATGCACGAACATCAGGCTGCGCCAGCAAGCCAGCATCCGAAACTCTCGCCACAAATTGGACCAATGCGGAGGTCTTCACTACTTCATTCAGCAGGAACCAAAATAGAGCAGCAACCAGCAATACGGGGGTCACTAGAACAGACACCCAGGCCCATGCTGGAAGAATTCGAGGTTTGATTGTCATCATCAGTAGCTTCCTTTTTGGCAACGTGTGCCTTGCTTTAGCGAATGGCCCAATCGGAGGGCCGACATTGTGTTGCAATCGTTAAGTGCTGGAACTCACTTCGAGGTGCGGCCCGGCGTAAGCGATCACCACGCGGCCCTCGAATATTTCAAAGAAGATGCGCATAGATGTCTTGCCCGGCTGGTTGCAGACGCGCAGGTGCTTCTTGAAAACGTGGGTCTCCCCTAGGTACTGGAATTCCCGCATAGCGCGAAGCCTGGCTGAACTGAGAGTCGATTGGGACTCCTGGGCGGAATATGACTTACCTCCGAGCAAGTCCCGCGCTTCGGAATCTGGTTTACCGCTGTTGATTGCATCAAGGTACGGGTGAACCAAGCGATCAAGCAGATCGAGCATGCGATCGGCAGAACCGAATACAGGCGGATATTCCGCGACGGACTCCCAAGCGCTGGGCAGTATCACAACACGCTCGCCGGCAATGAAATCTATGTAGGCCAGCACCTCATCAGCGCCCAGGGCCTCGCGCGCCACAACACGACGAATCAAGGATGGATTGCACTGCATGTGATCTTCCTTGGTGGTGAACACCCGAAGGGCCTCTGCCTTCTGCCGGAGACCATGGGCCTCAAACCGTGCACCTTCCAACTCGTGCCGCAGGTGGTTCTCGTTGGCCTGGGCGGTAGCCAGCGCATTGCGTAGAGCTGCCATCTGTTCACTTTCAGGTATTACGGCCGGCGCAGGCGCGGCGACCAGGCGCGGCATATCCTGGTTCTTGGCCTTGGCCGGTGGAGTCTGCTTGGGGCCCGGCGCAGGGAGTGCCGGCAGCAAAGCCTTCATGCCCTCGTAGAAGGCCGCCCACACTGCCGAGTAGGCTTCGCTGTCCTTCATGGCGACCTGGAACCACTCTCTGTGCGACAGGATTTCCTTACGAGCCTCTTCGGCCAGGGTCGCCAGCTGCAACATCCCAGAGACCGATGGAACCTTTGAGAGCTCAGTGATCTTCGCGTGCACCTTGCTAAGGTTGGCCATACGCTTCTCAGCATCAACAAGCAGCGCCTCGATATCGAATGCAGCGGACTCCTGCTTGATCAGCGATTTAACCAGTTGCAGGGCCTTTGTTTGATCGGCCACCGCGAAGAACTCCACCGGTCGGCCTACCAGATTCCTCGGCAGGGTCTCTCCATCGACCTTGATTTCAAGGGCGACGCTGTACCGGTCAAAAGCATCCAGTAGTTGCTGGTAACGCGGCGCTGCCTCCTGAGTACAGAACTGTTGATATAGGGCAGCGATGGTGCGCGGTATTCCCGCCTGTACAACAACGCGCGGTTCAACACCCTCAACCGCCACCAGGGTTTGGCTGGCGGAACCAGCTCGTGCGTCCTCGGCTACGACCTGCATCAGGTAGGCGATCGTCGCGTGAGTTTCGGCAATACCGACCTGCTCCCAAATGCTCTTGTCGGCGGCACGACTGCTCAGGGTGACGCCGGCGAACTTAAACTGGTAGGAAACGCACTCCTTGAGGTCGGGAGCGTGAATAGCAATTAGAGCGGCAAGGCGGGGGGTGCAGTAGTGAAACAGGACATTGCCGGCCAATAGCACTCGTGCACGCTCCAGGGCGCTCATACCGTTCGCTTTCACCTTGTCGCTGATAGCAGCGAGGAATAGCAGGGTGTCGGCGTAGTTTGAGTGATAGGCACCGTTGTCGAACATAACCTGCATGAAAGGCCATCGCCGCACGATCTCGGCGGCGATCTCAACAGCCGTCCGGTTGGCGAGAGTGTCGCGAATTCTTTCTTCTTCAACGCCAAGGATTTGCCGAAGGTTCCATTCCAGCCTGACCTTGGGGTTTGCAAGCCGGCCATCCTCGGCGGACAAGTGCGGGTAAAACATTGCACCAATGCGAATAGAGCAGTTGGCCATAGTGAGAAGGGCGGTTGGTTGGCTACGGCGAAACCGCTTCAACAGCAGCGCTACTTCGGGTGTCCGCACGTTATGCAGAATGTCTGCTGCCCGCGTAGCGTTCTGAGCCGATCCGAACCACAGGCTCCAGACCGAGTGCGCCAGGTGCTCGTTTCGCATCGGCGTTGGCAGATCAAAGTCACAGTTGAGGCCGAAATCCATGTCCTCTCGGCTCATATCTTCGCAGAGCCAATCCTTGAGTGACTTGAAAGGCGCCGCGCCGGAGTCTTGCTCATCAACGAGCGCAGGACTGGATGACTCAGGAACTGGACTGTGGCTTGGCGCAACCTGGTCAGCAGCAGTCAAGCCCGCGACGGCCAGAGACGGGGCAGGCTGAGGATGCGCTTGGCGCGCACTTAGGATTGCAATGTCGAATGCTGGCTTTAGATTGATGCTCACAAAAACTCCATGATCGACAGAAACGAGAAAGGGATCGTAATAACGATCCCTTTCTTCGATTCAACACCCTAGCGTGTTAGAGAGCTGGGCGTCAGGAAACCAACCAGGCATAAGCGCGCGGCTTTTGGCAGCCCCTTGAACATGTGATTCCCGTTCTGAGAGAACTCTACCAACGTCGCGTTGGCTTCCTCTTCGTTAAAGGGCTCAACCTGATCAGTGAAAACGATACCGTGGTCATACGCAATACGGCGCAGTGCACGCAAGTTTACGTGGGTAGCTCGCTGGGCTTGATTGAGGGTATGGGTCTTGGAAAGAACCATCAGGCGCTCGATGAACTGGTTCTCGCGATCTATCAACGCTTTGCGGGAAGCCGCATCAAGCGCCGGGGATAGAACCAGGCCGTTTTCGCCGGGGGAGGGTTGGATCGGCTTGAGCTGCCGAACCCGAGCTTCTTCTTTGAGGCGGGCCAGTTCTCGCCGTAGTCTGCGAGTGAGATCAGGAGCCCTGTTCTCGGCCGAGGCAAATGTTATGCCCTTATCATCGCCGTACTTGCGCATAAACTGGGTAGAGACCAGAAATGCGCGTGCTACTTCTTTAGCAGTGAAACGCCTGGAGAGCTCGATAACTCTTTCATGGAATTTACGCTGGGCATCCGACACTGAGTCGGGCGCGCACGGTTCCGCCGTCACAACTGACATTGTATTCATACACCCCCCCAAAGGGACACTAACCTGTCTGCGGCTGGGGTTCCCGATGGCCATAGGGGGCATAACTAAGGAGGGGATTTAAGCAACACCATCCTTCGTTGCGACCGCCAGGGGCTCATCCTCCCCTGCACAATTTGCGTGCTGCGTGCCAAAGGCATCAACAGTCCGCTATATCCCGATCTGTGATCGAGTGCGGCGATGGTACTAGCAGCAAAGTGCTATGCCAAGCGTCGAACCCGAGATTCGGGAATGAGACTTAGTGCACGATTGTTAACCAAAACGGCACAAACCGCGCTGGAACTGGGCTTTCAAGGCATTTTAGGGCGGCGCCAGACAATCACCTTGCAGGAAAAGTTCCGACGAAATGCAGGCGTCAAAATTGCGAAACCGCTTTTTGCAGTGCGGGCGTCTACCTCGCAGCTCCCAGGGCAGCCCCTCCAAAACACCAAGCAGCATCCCAAAAATCCGCGCCAGCTACCGTGAGACCCCCGTCACGAAATCGGTCATTTGATGTCTGCCCTCTCTGGTGGCGGGTTGACCATTAAGGGATTTTCGGAGCCGGTTGGACAGCACCTCAAACTAGCTCTAATTTGAGTGATGGCTACCGGCCATACTGGATGTAGGTGGCTGACATAAATTACGGACACACAAGGACGATCAACATGCGCCTACACATGGTCACCGCATCAACTCTATCCCTCGCAATACTCGCCGGCTGCTCCAGTCAACCCAAAGCCCTTTACCAGATACCACCTGAACAGTCGGATACCTACAAGGGAGACTTTGAGGGTCTGACCAAATTCAGCCTGGCCAAGAGCCAGCTGGTTATCGACTATCCGGACGCTGAGAAGAAAAAGCCGCCACAGATGCTCTCAATTCCTGCTGAGGCCGTCGCCGCAACTGGCGAACCAACTAGATTCTTCCTGCGCCAGGCTGATCCATGGGGCGTGACAACCCACCTGAAAGTCACTAAACGGGACAATACCGATCTGTTGGCAAGCATAGGCACCGAGGTCGAGGACAAGCGCAAAGAGTACATCGAGGGGGCCGGTGGGCTTCTGATTGGTCTTCTTGGGGTAATGGCTATGACCACTGACGCAGATGCGGAAGCGGGGCTGCCTTTATCGATCGACACTCACGCACTACTTCGGTCGGCCGGGGTGAAGCGCGAAGCTGCACCAGTTGATGGAAAGCTCACCCGAGCAGGCAGTACAGAGGCCGTAAACTTCACAGTCAAATTTGGTGCGATCCCAAACGACGCCATCGATGTGAAGGTGTTTGCTGATCGCGCAGCGCACACACCTCAGGAGACGATCTTCTACTCAGCGTGCAGAACTGCGACCGTTACAGTTCACAATGGCCAGCTCGGGGAAAAGCAGTTTGCCGCGACCATCGCCGACCCTCGGTATGTGCAGACAATCAAACTGCCTGAAAAGGGCTCGGTAGATATGCACAGCGCTTGTGGGGCGAACACCACCAACCTGGCTTCGTCTGCCGACAGCACATTTGATGTGTTGAACGCACTGATAGCTCAAACCAAAACAGTGCGAGAAGCCTGGGAAACTGCAAAGACCGATGCCAATGAGACCAAAAAGGCGAAGCAGGGGTTCGCGACCGAAAAAAGCGAAAACAGGTCAAAAGGCACTAATCCAGCACCAGCACCCCAATAACAACTGGGCAGTTAGAGACTGAAACAAAGAGGGGAGCACCCATCCCTAGGCGCTCCCCTCGTCCGCACCAAACGGACGCGATCGATTATCTGTGGGGATGATCGATTCAGCAACAACTTGTCCCGTGGCCACCTCACTCTTCACCGACGCCCTAACCGAGCTATTCAGTGAAGGCGCCAAAGCGAGATCGCCGAAGTCATGTCGCTCGGGCATATACCTCAAAGCGTTGTTCACGTTCTTCCAGCCGACATAACTCATCACCGATCGAATATCCCAGTTCATATCTGCCGCCCAGCTTGCGAAGCCATGTCTCATGGAGTGCGTGGAGAAATGAACGTCCAGGCCTGCATCAGCAGCGATCTGGTTAAGCAGTGGCCCAAAGCTGCGAGGATTCAATCCTGATTTGGAGACCGTGCCCCAGCGATCCACCTTGCGAAACACAAAGCCATCTACCAGACCGGCATCCTCAATCCACCGGCAATAGGCCTCGACCGGGCAACAGAATTTGAGGGCCTGCGTTTTATAGGTTTTCCCGGCGCCATCCTGATCAGTCTTTGTGTAGGGAAGGAAAACTTCGATCCGAACTCCCTTGTAGACGGTCACGAACTCAACCTTCATGCGCGAGAGTTCGTCGCTGCGAAAGCCTCGCCAGAATCCAATCAAGAGGAATGCAATGTTCCGGGAGCATTGAAGGTACTCGGACTTAGCGCCTCGACTCCAGGCCTGGGCTTTCAGTTTCTCAAGGTGAGCAACCATCGTCTTGAGGTGATCAAAGGCGATTGGGGTTGCTTGCCGTGGTGGACGGCCATGTGTCTTCGCGATTCCTGCCAGTGTCTGTTTTACACCAGCCCCCTTGGTCGGGTCAGGGTGGCCTTGCGTGCGATGCCACTCAGCAATTGCCGCGAGGCGAAGCTTGATTGTGCTCACCGCGTAATTGCGGCCGGCGAGCCAGGAAATGTATCCCTCCACCATTTTCTCACCAGCAGGCAGAAAACCTCGCCAGTTGTAGAGGAAGTCATCCGTCGCCTTCGCATAGGTTTTATCAGTATTTTTTGAGCGGCCCACCGTTTTGTAGGCCTGAACGCGACCGTGGGCTTCAACTTGTTGAGCAAGAAGATCACCGGGGTTACTAACAGCTGGGAACACGGGCTTGCTTTTCATCCACAGTCACTCAATCGGGGCGGTGTCACCTTGACCAGTATAACGACTACCCACACTCCATTTTGACAGCGGGAGAGGGTAGTGATTGGTGAGGGTAGCTTGGTGAATTGGGTGTCAGATGGGCTATTTCGCCGGGAAATGTGAGCCGACCGGAATTACCAGCCGATTCGGTTGCCCGGTAAAAGTACCTAGCCGAGAATCCACGGTTGTGTAACCAGCCAGTCACACCAGATGCATAGAGGAAGTTTTCAGTGGAGCAAGGCATGAGCATTCACAAAGGAAGGCAACGAGGATTTTCCCTCATTGAGCTGGCCGTAGTTCTGGCGATCATGTCCTTAGTCGCGATGGCAATGACCCCAAACATTGCCAACGTCATCAACGAAAAGCGGGCACACACCACCGCCCAGGAAACCCAGGCCATCCTGGATGCAGCCCGCTCGTATCGTCATGAGCTCGGCTCCTGGCCGGGCGGCGCCACTTGCTCTACCGCGATCACTGCTCTCTCAGGTACGTCTCCGCCGATGCTGGCTGGCATTACCGGGACCAACAAGTACAACAACACCATCACCACGTCCTGCACTGCCAACACCTTTAGCGTTGATCAGGTGATCGCTGATGACTGGGACCAAACCATTGTAAATACGCTCCCAGGCACCACTGTCGTAAACGCCTCCACGTTCCAAATTCGCTCCGCGATTGGTATTCCGGGCAGTGAGCCGGCTCTGGATGCCAAGCTGTCGCGCGTGGCAACTGGCAACATAGAGCTTAACCGCATGCGGACGCAGCTCCTGATGGGAAACAACAACATCACCGAGGTGAACAACATCTCAACTGTTTCCCTCAACGCCAGCGGCGGTGTCGTAGCCAACACGCTGGAGTCCACAGGGCAAACAGTCGTCCGGGGACAGCTCGCAACTGTCGGCCCGTCGCAGCTCTTCGGTGAAGTCGCGGCGTTTAGCGGGGTGGCGATTGAAAAGGTCGTGACAGAAGGCTCCCCGTGCACCCGCACAGGCCTTGTAGGACGTACCGCCGCTGGTTCACTGCTCTCCTGTCAGGGCGGTACTTTTCAGAATGCTTTCGAGACGCCAGACATTCGCGTCGCAAGCTGCATGTGCACTACAACAGGGTGCGCCTGCAACCCTACCTGCCCCGCAGGCTACACGCTGATCAACAGGGCGTTTTCTGGCATCGACTCCAACTCTCACCGTCGTAACCGGATGCATACTGGTCTCTGCGCACGCTAACCAAGACACGCACTATGCCTTGCTGTGACATTGAAAATTTCGCGCTCGATTTCCAATACTACTGGTGTCGAACTCGGCATTCCCCATCACCACTACTGATCGACTGGTCCGTCGCACTCACGTCCTGGCGAAAACATCACTGCACAGGAGCCGAGGCAGTTAATCAGCAAATCAGGGAGCTCTACGCCGAAGCCGAATACCTCTACTTTGATAATTGGGGCAGGAGTGGTGGCGGAGACTCAGGTGGCGGTAAACCCCCGATGCCTAAGCAGCCATCCCCCGCGCCGGCACCACAACACAAAGACATTGCTTAGTGTCGGCGATACGGGGAATAGATGAGGCTTCCTCTACTTGGATTTCACCGCAGTTACAGATGACTGCGATTTAGAAAGCCGGCGAGCAATGCTGAAAAGCGCTTGGCGCTCAGCTCTAGCATCGGCCTGGTGTTGGAAGGGCACCCAATCAGCAGTGAAAGTAGCCAACTCCTGGGGGGCATCGAGGGGCGGCCAGAAATTGCCTTTGGGTTTGACAATCTCGGTCACTGATCGGCCGGTTGCGTAAAGCAGCCCCCAACCTGGTGGGAGTTCTTCTGCCTTGAGAAGGCCTTCTGGGCAGAGATAAAAGCGATACTCGCCCAGGCCCCCAGAAGACCGCTCCGGCTTGTGTCGGTCAGCGAGAAAGTCGGCGCGGGAGACCTTGACCTCGATTATCGCGGAAGTGCTACTCCGAAAAGCCAGTACATCGGGCTGCTCCCTGCTGCCAAAACAGAACAGTTCTGTAATGACAACAGGGAAGCCGTTTTTGCGGAACCACCTTGCGCCGATCCCAACCAGGCGGTCGTGCTCAGGACTCGGCATGGGCCTTAACCGCCCATCAGCTCAGGAGAGAAGAGGATGGTTCGGTTGCGATAGGCCTTGTTGTAGGTCGCATCATCGAGCTTACTGATCTCGGGTATGGTGCCCATGTTTTTCAATGCCTGAACTGCCGAGCGATCAAACTTGTCGTTTCCGCTACTGCGGCTAACGGTGGCGTCATCAAGCTTTCCATCTCGACTCATCTTCATGATGATCTCAGCGACCAGTCCCTTTGTCTCACCGGCCGGTTTCGACCAGTTCTCACCGATGCGCTTTACCAGTATTGAATCGACAGTCGCTATTGTCGGTGCCGCCGTGGCTGTTGGAGTAGTAGCAACATCCGGCCCCGGCTCTGCCGGGGTGGTGCTTTTCATCTCTTGGACAATAGCTTCGAAATCTTTGCCGGCCGCCGCAGCACTATGCTTGGCGCCTTGAGCATTTACTTGGACCGTAACCGCCTGGACTGAGGGTGACAGCTCCAGGGTTTCAATCGCAGCAGCTTTTACCGGCGCAGCGCTTAGCGGTGGAACCTCCGGGCTTACGACCGTAGCGATTGCCAGTACGGGTTCTTTCGTTTGGTCATCGCTGACTTTCAGCGCCGGCGCTGGGGCGCTCGCGCCACCGCGCATCTCAGCCATTTCCAGTGCCATGGCCTTAGAGAGCGCCCCACCATCGATGTTCTGTACCCGGACGATCGCAAGCATTCCAGCATCGAGCTCATTTAACCGAGCCAGTGCACCGTTCTGACTCCGCTCAAACCGTTCCACCTTTTCTGAAAGGGCAGCAACTGTGCTGGCTGCCTGTAGCGAGACAAAAAGGCTTGCCCCAGAAACGGCCAGCATCACTGTTGCCAGCCCAGTCATAGCGAGTGGTAGCACTTTCTCGTTCAAATCTGAGTCCTCGAAATGGGCCGCTCTAATAAAAAGTCTTCGTGTTTATCAGGGGCAGAATCTGGTTGTTGTAGCCACGGGGTACAGACCCCGGAGGCAAAGCAACTCTATTGGTTCGAAGCCCCCGGCGCACTCGATTGGGGTGGAAAATCTGGCAGGTTAAAGGGGGAAAAGCTGATGGAGATACAGTCCGGCGAACCTATCTTGAGGGAAAAAACAACACACACCGCTTTTACCATGCGATTCGGTTGCCGAGCATTTTTCGATCAAACAGAATCGAAAGGACCGACTGAATTTCTGTATGCGGATTGATGCTGAGGGCCTGATTTCCCTAAGTGCAATCAGCGTTGGTCGAGAACCCGGAATAGCAATCAGCACACCTCCTAAAGGTCTGAGTAGCATGAGCATACAAACCAAATCACAGGCAGGCTTTTCTCTCGTAGAGATGGCCGTGGTACTGGCGATCATGGCGCTACTGGCGGTCGCGCAGACCCCCAATATCGTGGCCACCTTGAATGAAAGGCGAGCCACCGTGACCATCCAGGAAACTCAGGAACTCTTGAATGCTGCCAAGTCATTCAGAGCAACAAACGGTACATGGCCTGGAGGTGCAACATGCCTTACTGCCATCTCTGCGCTCCAGTCCACGACCCCACCGTTGATCGGCGGTATCACAGCAACGAACAAGTACAACTCGGCCATCTCGACCTCATGCACGACTAACACTTTCAGTGTTGACCAGAGTGCGGCCGAAGATTGGGACGGTGTTCTTGCGAACGGCCTGCCGGGCACACGTATCGTCAACGCAGCAACATTCACCATCCGCTCGACGATTGGCCCTCCAGGGAGTGAACCTGCGCTGGACGAAAAGCTTTCGCGTGTCGCAACTGGGAACGCAGAGCTGAACCGCATGCGCACCAACCTTCTGCTTGGCAACAACGACATCACAGAGGTGCGGAACATTTCGGCAGGCGGGCAGGTATCAGCCGCCGCTCTCACAGCGGCAACCATAACGGCGACTGGCACGGCTGTGGTCAACGGCCAGCTGACAGCAAGCTCAATAATCGCTGGAAACACCGGCATCCTCGGCAGCCTCGCAGTTAACGGGGTAACAACTCTCAACGAAGACCTGCGACTGACCAAAGTCGTTGCTGAGAACACCGGCTGCTCGCCAAATGGGGCCGTTGCTAGGTCGGCGACCGGCATGACACTTTCTTGCCAATCCGGTGTTTGGTCTGTGGCCGGGCTAGCGATCTCGAATGAATACACAATTTCAACAAGCGGTGTAGTAGAGACAGATATCGGATCACATAAGGTATGTTTCTTAACAACAAACTATCTGAACAATGCTAGTGATGCCGGTGGTTGCCAAACATACAGTAACGGTTTGACTTGGACGTTAAGAGCATCATCATCAAGTGCCTTATCTGGAATAACAGTTTGTAAATCGGTCTGCATTGATTGAGTTTTGCCAATCCGGCGTGTGGCAAGGAAGCAATGGAATTAGTTCGTGTAACCGCGTTACGGGTTCAGACTCAGGCTCGGGGAGTTTGTACGCGACAAGTACCTGTTCAACAGGTCAAATGCTTACGGGATTAGCCTGTCGTTCAACGGATTCCAGTGGGGACAGTATTCAATACGACGCTAACCCCAGTGCTGTAACTGACACATCAGTTACATGCTCAAGAGTTGGCGCCGGCTCATCTGCAAAAATTACGTCCATAGCTATATGCTGTCAGTGATCATCTTGCCAATCCGGTGTGTGGAAGGCCAACACTGCTGCCGCCGATCAGCTGGTAGCCAGTTGTATGTGTACATCAACCGGCTGTTCATGTAATCCAACCTGCCCAGCAGGATATACCCTCATAAATCGTGCGTTCTCCGGGATCGATTCCAACTCCCATAGGAGAAATCGAATGCATGTAGGCCTATGTGGTCGGTGATTGCCAATCCGGCGTGTGGGCAGGGGGCGGAAGCGCCAGGATTACATTTTTTGAACAGCGCGCTGCGGGCGGGACGTTCAACTTCGTAACCACAAAGGACGCCATTGTTTTCGCCAGTGGATCGAGCTTTAGAAAAGGCAACGATCTCTATACAAATATCATTGTGAATGGCTTTCTGTGCGCAAGAGATAGAGGAACTGAAACAACTCTCGGGTCTGAACATAACTACCATGCTTCTGCTGCCTGCATGATTCCTGTCTCCCCAGGATCGCATAGTGTGACAATTACTGAGCGCGTTATCGCTTCGCATGTTGTTGTTCTGGAGTTGTGATTGCCAATCCGGTGTGTGGGTTCGCGATACTGCATTCAACCCCTCATTAGTTTCTTCATCCCAGGCCTGCGGCAACTTCGCCAAGGGTTCTTTTGCATTTGATATCAACGGTGATCTATATGTTTGCAAGTAGTGCAGGGGTATTTTTCACAGCGATAATTTATGCCTTCTCAGGTATAGCGCTTGGTGCATGGGAGCCAGTTCCGCAATCGCCTGGAGGTGGCAACAAATGGTCGATGGTTGAATGTGAACCCGGCAATGGATGGCAGCCTTGCGTTAAGCCAAAGCTAGTTTGCAGATTTGATGCGAACAATAAGTATGTCTCTCGAAGCCAGTTTTGTAGAGGCTCCTCAAATTTTCCAATCAATTGCTCAAGTTGGTCATGGGGTATAAGAACCTTATGGGATGGTGTGTGCGCTGCGTCCAGACCGGGATACACCGCAGGGGCCTTAATTAGTCGAAAGCAAAAATCGTGTGGGATGGGCGAGGTTGTTACAGACAGTACGTATGAGATATGTCGGCTTGAATAAACTATCTATCTAACAAGCTTTTCGCTTGTATGTTTTCAGTGTCTCCTGGCGCTAATTGCGTGACAATTTCAGAACGTGTAGTTGGTAGTTATCACGCATATTACTGCGCTGGGTTTAGCCAAATAGTTATAGTGCCATAATCAATAAGAGATACCAGTCATGGCAAATGGTTTTATAGGCAGAAATTATGCTGATAAAATTTCATATATAGCCTTTCGGCGTCAAAGACCTTTTACGCAGCGAAGCCGATATGCCGCTGTTTCTACACCATGTGTTATTGCGCCAGTGGATAGATTTATAAGCCGTATTCGATAGTCTGACGCATCACTGACTGGGTACAAGTCAATTGACTGCGTAACATACCAGCTGTTAGTTGCTCGGAATCCATTATCATAGAGAGTCACAAGCTCGGTAATTGATGGGACTCTCCACTCCGACCCCATGTTTCTGCAAATACTAATCGCAGAGCGCCAAGCGTAAGAGCCGGAATCAGTAGGTGCCGGAGTAAGAGCCTCAACCGAAGATGATGTCCACACCCCGGATTGGCAAGATGATTACTTCTGGCAAATTCGATACCAGTAATATGGAGTTCCACCGGCATAACTAAATCCTGTCAAATATGAAAGAAATCCAGGGGGGCAACTGCACCATCCAGTTTGAGGGTTAGCCACTCCACAACCTGTTTCTGCCATTGCGCCTATGCCTGTGTAAGCACCCCCAAACCGGATTGATCCACCAGCCGTCCACACGCCGGATTGGCAATTAAATCTGAAACTCGAATACACGAAATACGCCGGCTGGGCAGTTATATGGAGTCGAGGTAATTGAATAACTTGTGTTTTCAGGTACACCAAAAGATATATTGCCGGCTTTTCCATAGTCGGCATTGTTGTTGACCGAGGTTGCGACAGTCGATCCCCCGACTCCTGCTGTTAGGAAGAAGCGATTTTCACCATCTCCACCGCAACTTGCCGCGCTTCCTCCAGTCACCTGCACAATTGCCGCGCTTGCACCCGTAGTAAGCACTACAGAGCCTACATACTGACCGCGATAAACATATTGTCCTTTTACACCGCCGCCACCGCGCCACACACCGGATTGGCAAACCTATCGTTCGCTCAACCAATGCATATTTGTGTGTAGAAGAAGTAGTCCCATTGTGACCATGACCACCATCCACCTTGCCCGACAGCAGTTGAACTATACCCAGGTGGACATGAGCATGTTCCTGTAACAGGGTTAACTGAGCTGCATGAATATGCGGTTGAACCATTCGCACGCCGAAGCATGTAGCCGCCGCCAAATTTGGCAGCTCCACTAGCACTAATCCACACGCCGGATTGGCAAAAAGCTAGTTAAGCTGACGACATCTAATTATTTTCCAATCTTCCATTGGTGCGGTGATACCAGTCATCACGTAGCCGTCAGGGCAATCTAGTGGAACCCAACCCATACCTGGTGAGTGGGTACGCGACCAAGTAGCGCCGAGTGATGCGCCACCACCCTTCCACACGCCGGATTGGCAAACCTGTTTTACATATTAATTGATGTCAGATCAAACATTAGAAGTTAATATAAGTAACAAAGAAAGCGCGCAGCAGGTTATAGAAAACTAAACTAGATTTCGAATGCAAGAACTGTAAAACGACCTGCGGGGCAATTGTAAGGATATGAGGTTATTGTATACGTTGTGTTAGCTGGGACGCCAAACGAGATGAATCCAGTTTTCGAGTAGTCTTGGTTTGCGTTTGCGGCTGCGGCTACTAAGGTTCCGTTAACAACTGCGGACAGTTGAAATCTGTTTTCACCGTCTCCACCGCAACTCGTTGCACCACCGTCGTAAACCTGAACGATTGCTGCGTTGGTGCCTGTGGATTGCACGGCAGTGCCTACAAATTGCCCTATATACCTGTACGCCCCTTTAACTGCCCCTCCGCTAGTCCACACCCCGGATTGGCAACACGAAAGGCCGCCGAGCCAGGAATTTCGGCGCTTACAGGCGGTTTTGCCCTCACCGATCCTCAGGAATTAAGTGTGAGGCAGCGTTTCCAGTGCATCCTCCGCAGGACTAAGCGGGTCCAGCATGATGATGTCTTCTTCATTCACGGAGTCCAGATACTGATCCGGTGCAGGAATTACATGCCTATCTCGAAGCGCAATCATCAAGTGTCGAAGCAATGCATCCTGGGCGTTCCGTATTGCCTCATCCTCGGTCTCCCCCACCCCCTGAACACCTGAAAAGTCCAAGACACGGACAATGAACCGCTCACCTGTCCTTGACGCTATAGCTGGATAGGGCACCAGGTGGTTGATCACAACCTGCTGACCTCTGTGCTTGTATCCCTCAAGCTTTTTCACCAATTTGCCGGCCTTGAGGTGCGTATACCTTTTCAGCATTGAAAGGCTTTTATGGCCGGATATCGCAGCAATCTCCATGACATCAAGCGTGTTCAACTCAAAAAACCGGCTACAGGCCTCATGTCGCAAATCATGGAAATGTAAATCCTTGATTTCGAGGCGCTGCATCATCACTCGCCAGGCCGACTTGATCCCGTTTGAGGTGTAGCTAAAAACTCGGCCCTTCGTTTTTACTCCAACACGGACTAAGGCTTCCCTGGCCTTCATACTCAACGGCACATCGCGCTTTGAACCATTCTTTGTGTCTGGCAGATGCGCGATACGCGACCGCAAATTGATGTGCTCCCATTCCAAATTCAGTAGCTCTCCTTGGCGCATTGCGGTTTCAAGCGCAAGGATTACCAGCGAGTAGAGCTCGTGAGTTGAATGGTTGTAGCAGTACCGCAAGATCAATCGCTCTTCGCGAGGCAGCAGGCGCCTGTCACGGCCAGGTGGGGACTTTGGCTTACGGACATTTGAGACGGGGTTTACGTCGCAAACACCCCATTCAATGCGACCGACATCGAATAGGCTCGATAGAAGGGACATTTCAAGACGGACAGTCGCAGGGGAAATGGTATTGCCTGTGTTCTGATTCTTTTGGGCCAGGCGGATGTCGCGGTAGGTCGCTATATGAGGACTGGTCACTTCCCGCATCAACATATCGGCGATCGGGGCCTTGAGTATGTGGGCAATGCGATAGCTCTCCTGGGCGTAGCCCTTTTTGAGAATCGACGCCTTATCGCGGTAGCGCAGTAATCCTTCACGCAGTGTTAGATCGGTTTGCATGCATTTCTTCCAGCTTTACCTCTATCAGGATCGAAAGACTGGAGAGAGAAACATCGAGGACAGAACAAAGCTTAACCAAAGTATCCAGGGTAGGAGACCTCTTCCCTCGCTCAAGAAGACTGATATGAGACCTGTCCATATCCGCATCGAAACTGAGCTTTTCTTGAGATAGCCCGGCACCTAGTCGCAGCTCTGCAAGAACGCGACCGAATGCGAGATTGTGATCAAGTGTTCGAGTGATGCTCAAATCGCCGGCCTTCGTTGTGGGCCGGGATTGTCGAGTTGATGACTATTGTCGTCAGCGGACTATTGTCCGCAGTACATCCCAGCAACAACAAGCCTCCTGATTCAACTGGCGATACATACCTCAAGATATTGATATTAAAGCGTTATTTCCAAGCCAACCATCGTACATCCGACTACGGCCAAATTAAGACCTCTTCGCTTTGACAACCCTACCTTCACGGCTTGGTGGGCTGACCCTGTGCATTCAGCCGTTGAAATATTTATTAATTAAAACATCTACTTACAGAACGAATGTCCTAAATTTCGCCTTATCTCGGCATGACCCCTGACCTCATCTTGGATGACACCACCCAATCCGTAATGCTCGTTGATATTCCTACGGCTCACACCGCATTTCTCCAAAACGCAGCTCCGCGCATCCCGTGCACGCAACTCCTGCTGTAACGCTCAGATTTCTTAGGAGGTGGCCATATCGCTTTTTAAGATGCGGTAATGACTATTATCTCGCGTTTGTTTCAGTGCCTTTGTCTGTTTCAGTTCCTGTGCAATATGATACGGTTACGGCTTATGTATTTCGATACGGTTAAAAAGCTGTTCGGCGACACCCTCCCAAATAGGAACCATTCGCATGCAAAACCGCGTAAACGAAGTTTTGGTCCGCCAGGCCTACAACGAGCTGAAATCTCGCGGCGAATACCCCTCTGCCCAGAAGATTCGCAACCACCTCGGCGCCGGCAGCCTCGGCACAATCCATCCGATCCTCCAGAAGATCAGGAACGAAGAGCGAGATGTGTTTGGGGAGCTGGGGCAGGTGAACCAGAAGCTGGCTGAAACCGTCTTGTTGCTGCACGGCCAGCTAAAGAACTACGCGGAGGGGATCGTTGCTGACGCGCAAGCCCAGTTCGATGAACAGCTGGCGTTAGCGGAGGCAGAGAGGTCTGCCATGGAGAGCAAGTTCAAACTCTCCCAGGCAGCACTGACCACCGCTCAAGAAGAACTCCAGCTGGCCAGGTCCATGTATGAGCGTGAACGGGACGGTCATGCAGCCACGCGCGAACAGAACGCCGCGCTTGTTGGCCGGCTGGAGCAGGCAACAGAACAGATCGATGCACTGACAGTCCGCGCACGGAATGCCGAGAGAAATGAAAAGCAGGCTCGTGACCAGGAGCACCATGCTGGCCAACAGAACGCTCTAATGCTTGCCAATCTCAAGCAGTCGCACGATGAGGCCATCAGCAAGATGCAATCTGAGACCCAGCGCCTGAACAGTGCCTTGGCAAACCTCAGCAGTGAGTTGGCAGAAGAGAAGGTGCACCGATCCAACGCTGAGGGGGAAGTGACACAACTAACCGGAACGCTGGCTGATCTAAGGGCAGTTGGTCAAAGTCTTGCCGTGCAGGTTGAGGCAAAAGAGGGGCGTGTTATCGAGCTGGTCTCGTCCCTTGAGAAGGCTCACGAGCGAGAGCGCGGCCTATCGAGCAATGTCCTGATACTTCAAGGCCAGTTCGCAGAGTGCCAGCAAACGCTTGCAATTGCTGAGGTGAAGCTGACTGCGGCAGCCGCCGATATCGGACGGCTGACAACAGAGGCCCAGGAGTTGCGGAATCAGCTAGCTGCGAAGGCCGAGGGGGCAGGGCAGTGACTATTCGCCCCGTGATGCCCTACTGGGCTTTTCTGCTGGAGCTTTCAGGACGCGGTTGATGCTGCGCGCTTCCTTTTGGACTGGGGCCGGGGAAACCGGCACTGTCTGCGAAGGCGTTAACGCGATTCTCAATGGCGTCATCGTCACCTCTCGAAAAGTCATCCTCAGAATCGCACGGGATCGGTAGCTCCAGGGCTGATCTGATACGAACGGCTTCGCCGGCCTTGAGGCCGCTGACGATTTCCTCACCTTCTTTGTTCCGCTCGATACTCCATCCTGGAACGATGTAACCCTTGGCTTCCCAATCCTCGAACCGCTTTTTTTGCTCAGATTTGAAGCGGCGTTTAACGGTTGAGAATTCGGATTTTGAGCCGCTGAACTCATGGTACTTTTCGAGTTTGGTGGGGTATACGCCATCACGGTGGGATGCGATTAGGGGCAGGAGCTTTTTGCCGAAGCGATCGAGCGTGTCCCAGATTTCAAAGGGAAGTAGGGTGGTATTCACACCGTCAAAGAAAATGGCAGAAATTGGGTCCAGGTTGATCATCATTCGTTTGGTGACGTGGTTGTGCGTTTGGTTCGTGAGGAACTTCATGCTCACGTCAACTGGCTGGTCGTTTTCAATCCCATCAGCAATCATCTTCAAGTGAGAGCTGAAACGGTTCTGAATGTAATCCCGGAAGAATATCCCATCGGCCATATCCGAAATGGCCGGTGAAGTCAGGATGCTTAGCAGGCGCCGTAATGCGGGTTTGCTGCTGATTCGAAGTTCGGCTGCGGCAAGATCGTCAAGAATCCTGCGAGCCTTCTTGTAATTGGCCCCAGAGTTAGGATCGAGGTCGAGCCACCGCAGCAGGTCAGCCTGAAATGCATGGATGGGCTTCGTCAGTGACCGGCCACGCGCCAGCACCATTAGGCGCACCAGCACGATTTCATGATCGACTGTCAGGACAGGGCCTCGATAGTGGATGCTCCCGCTACCAAGGCTAAAGATTTCGGTCCAATCCAAATACTGGGACTTGGACCGAACATTCATTTTGCCAGCCGTGAACAAAGCCGAGCGGACAATGGGATTTGACTGTTCGAAAAAGCGTTCGTTGGTGAAGGGGAGGATGCCTTGCCCTGACTCCAAATTGAACTTGTCTCGGAGCTTGAGCCGACGTTCGTCGATAAGGCCTTGACGGTGTTCCTCCGGCGTCAATACCAAGTCATCACTCATTATTCTCTCCATAATCCCAATGCGGCTTTGAACGCATGAGGCACAGCATATATGTCAATCCCAACATTTTATAACCCAGTTTAAGACCATTAATGCATATGCCACCCCTGAAAAAATGGTCATCGTTAAGGTTTACCGGAATCCTGTGTACGCACCCATCAAATGGCTGCATGGGATGCTGTTTCGACCTCCCTTACGTGTCTTTCCGCTGAGAGATGGCCATCTTGAGCAAATGGCTGGCAACGCATGCAGCAGATACTGCGCACCAGGTTAAAGCCGCGTAATTACTGCCGCACACTGGATTCCGGTCTCTCAGGGCCTGGGGTTGTGTCTGTTGCATATGCCCCAAGGGTTCCTGTGCTTTACCGCTCAGCTGATTCCTGTGTTCGGCATCCGCATTTATTGCCGCACACCAAATTCCGGTCTCTACTGCTGTACCCCTGGTGAGCCAGGCTAAGGGGCTGAACGTAGCGCTCGGCAGATTCCGGTAGGCCGCTCAGGGCACTGGTTCAAATGTCGCTAACCCCCGATTGGCCGAGCGCTCAGGAGATTCCGGTACACCCCCCCAAAAAAAACCGCCAGCTGGGCGGTTGGCCGGCCCTGGCGAATACCGCTCAGCTAATTCCGGTGCACCGCATGCCCCCGCTCAGCAGATTCCGGTCCTATTGAGGCTATGCACAGCTTGCCGCACACCAAATTCCTGTCGCCGTACTCACATTCTGCACGGCCTAGACCATTCCGCTCGTGGGATTCCTGTCACCCCCCCCTAAATTGGTGAGGTTTGCCACTACCAACTGCCCCGCAAGCCAGGAGATACGGGGCGTACACCAAATTCCGGTCTATTCATTTCCCCCTAAAAGCACCAATGAAATGACCGCTCGGGGGATTCCGGCCACGGTTGAGCACCCGTGACCATTGGCTTCCGCTCAGCAGATTCCGGTCGCCCAGCTTTACTGGCGTACACCAGATTCCTGTCCTATGACTGCCCAGCGCCTTGGGCCAGGGCCGCTCAGCTAATTCCGGTGGCCGGCTTCCGTCGCGTACACAGGATTCCGGTGCTTGTCACTGGGCCACCCTAGATGCAGCCGCTCAGCTAATTCCGGTCGCCATAGTTAGGAGGTGTACTCAGGATTCCGGTCACTTTGTCCATCACCGCAGGGCCTGGCCCCGGCGCTCGGCAAATTCCGGTCGAGCCACGGTGCAAGGCGCACGCAGGATTCCGGTTCAGGTGAAGACGACTGCACATTGTTCGATGCGCTCAGCTAATTCCGGTCGATCAAGCTGCACATGCGCACACAGGATTCCAGTGCCGTTGATGTGCCCAGCGCAGGTGGGCATTACCGCTCAGCTAATTCCGGTCGTTTATACTGCCTGGCGCACTCAGGATTCCGGTGCGGCGTGGTCATACCTGCTGCTATCCAGGTAGCGCTCGGCTAATTCCGGTGCTTCCTCACCTCCTAGCGCTCGCAGGATTCCTGTTCAGGGAGCCACAAAGGCCGCAGCTAGATGCCGCTCAGCTAATTCCTGTCCAACCAGGCCACCACGAGGCGCCCAAAGAATTCCGGTCAAGCTAGGCGCCTTATGGGCAGTCACGGTGCCGCTCGGCTAATTCCGGTCGTTCCTGGCGGTAATGCGCACGCAGGATTCCGGTGCAAGGATAAGCGCGCTCAGCCGCCAGACCGGCGCCGCTCGGCCAATTCCTGTCGTTCGGGGCTTTAGGCGTACACAGAATTCCGGTGCCTACGGGCCATCACCAGTTGCGGGACCGCTCAGCTAATTCCGGTCGGTTCAGCATTTCGCAGCCCGCTTGGTTGAGGGTGGTGGCCACCAACAGCCTCCCGCCATACCCGCTCGGCCAATTCCTGTAGCCCAAGGCCTGCTGCGTACACAAGATTCCGGTGCTGGTGAACCCTGAACCCATCAACGAGCGCTCAGCTGATTCCTGTCGGTAATGCGGCTTGCCTGAAAGACAAGATATGCTTGCTCTGGTTGCTTAAATGCAGGCCAGGCCAATGCCTATAAAGGGCTTGGCGGTCAGGCTTGGTGATGGGGTGCTCTCGACGTATCCCACAGCAGGGAGCGCTCGGCTAATTCCGGTCCCCATGATCAGAGCCATTAAACGCAATGGCTAAAATGCCGGAAAAGTTATCCAGCCACCAGAGCCATGCGCTACGGTGGTCTCAGCGAATTGCACAGATACTTAGACACAGGATGCGCACAGGTTGATAACAGCATATGCACAGAAAAATGGGCCTTTATGCACAGGGCCGCGCTGATTTTTGTTGCTGACAGGAATCCTGCGAGCACTGACCGGCAACACGTGTCCGTTAACAGGAATCTCGCGAGCGGTTACAGGAACTCCAAGTACGGCTACCGGAATACCATGTGCGTCAACCGTTACTTCACGTGCAGGCCTTGTGTCGGGAGCCCTTCACCGCTGGGTGATAGCGGTTTCTATCCACAAGCCTTAACCCCAATTCTATAACCCATCTTTTAATCCCTGCTTTGTAATAACCCCTTTGTCCAACCTTGGTTGGAACCCTTTAGAAACTGGGCCAAAACACCAAAGATACGAACTGTGGAAGGCTGAATCTGGAGCTCCGTATCGTTACCGTCCTGCTCCGATCACAGCGGACCAGCTCGCATCAGGACCGGATTTTAAGACCCTGGACACTATCGCTACGCTCTTCATTGATCGAGTTGTAATACGTGTTCTGCGTGGTGCTCAGCGACTTGTGCGCAAGGTCTGCTTGCAGATGCTTTGCATCCCTATACGGCGCGTCAAAGGTCGCTCCTGTATGGCGCAGCCAATGCAGCGATGCTGAGCGCAAACTTGCAATCTCGGCCTCTGTTCGACCTTCACTAACCATCACTCGAAAGGCCTCGTCAAAGACGGATTGCACAATATTTCTCACGTGCCTATCGCTAAGTGTTCCTTTGCCCTTCATTTTCGCGAGTAGCTGGGTGTTCTCACCGGGGTATGGCAAAGCTGAGAGGCCTCTGGATTTGCGGTAGCGCGTCAAATATTGAAGGTAATCGGGTTTCACCGCGATCCGCGACTGAACATTCCCTTTGCGAATAGCCTCATACCACCAGCTGTCATCTACTTGAATAAACGAGCCCATTGTTGGCTTCCAGTTTGGATTGCCAACGATGTCAGATACACGCAAGTACATCGCAAAAATGGTAACCACGATGAACAAAGTTCTTTCGTGCTTAGGGTCTTCATTTGCCATGCGTTCAGCTGTCTCAACGACGACATCCCACTGCAAATGGGTTAGAGATTTCCCTTGAGCCACGTGCATAGAGCGGCGAGTCCATTTTGACTTCTGCTTGATAGCCTTGAAGACGTTGCCCGGCACCACATCCTCATGCACCAAGAAGTCGTAGAACGAGGAACAAATCGCGAAAACCTGAGCAACGGTTCCTTGGGATCGACCAAATTCACCAGTAGGAGTATCAGCACATGCCTCGGCCGCAACCTTCCTGGAGGATTTATCGACCTTGATCGTGAATGGGGCCCAGGCCTCATTGGGCTCAAACAACCCGTCCTTTTCAATGAAGCGCTTCGGGATTGAAGTCCCTATCCATGTGGCATCAGGAGAACGACTGAAATCCATAAAAGCCTCAACATCGCTTCGTCGCAAATCAATGACCGATTTTCCCGCCTTGATCCAAGCCCAGAGCATCAAACGCTCGACCTGGGTGCGGTAGTTGTTGAAGGTTGTTCGTACCCCACTGTAGGACTTGAGGAATGCCCTTACGTGCTGGTAGTCACCAATGGAGTCGATGGCGGGGCTAAAGCGATTGATGTACTCGACGATCGCAGGCCTATCTGCGATGTACTCGCGGGCACTGGATTCTTGGAACGATTCGTAAGTGTCGAACAGCGGCATTGGCCGAATGTTGAGATTGAGGTTTGACAATAGCTGTACCCCGATTGAATACGAAACGCTCAAATTTGGTGGTCAGTATATCGCTCGGAGGTCCGTGCCAATTCAACCTGAGTATCAGGTAAGAATGCTGACGATCAGGAACGCCGTGGCCATCCCAGTTGTTACTGGACTACTGAGGGATACGGCTTTCTGAGGAATGCTGGCCAGGCGAATGAGCAGAGCTAGAACAGCTGATAGCAGCAGAAAGGCCGGGATGAAGGCTAAACCCAGCCAGGCACCGGCCGCAGCCCCTACACAGGCATTTGTTGTGTCTAAACGAACGGCGCGCATGAGAGTGAACATTGCGGCAGCCGAGGTCACATGCAGAGTGAGCTGGTCTGGGCTACTGGTTGCGCACAGAAGCAACCCGCCCCAAACCAAGGCCACGAGGATGGCTAATGGAGCTGAATGCCCATCATTGGATATCAAGACGATCGCGATTAATGCCCAGTATGCCCCTGCAAAAGCCAGGGCATCCAAGGTGAACCCAAAGTGACCGGCTGCTATGACACCTACCACGCCCCCGGCAAACTCCACCAGGGGATAGCGGACGCTGATTGGCGACCGACAACCAGCACACCGGCCACGCAACAGGATGAAGCTCAGGACGGGGATGTTTTCCCAAGGTTTGATCTTCCTACCGCAGCAAGGACAAGCAGAAGCTGGCAGCGCGAGTGTCATCTTTGACTGAGGGGAGTAGGGAATCCCCAACAAACCATGCGACGCCTGCCGGCGCTCTTCTAATTGCATGAGTGGCAACCGATAGATCACCACATTCAGGAAGCTTCCGACCATTAAGCCGAGAAGCCCAGCCAGCGGAAGATAAACGTCTGGGAATTGGCCAATTAGGTTGAGCACTGCCGGCATACTCAGGGCAGTTTGTGATGGATGACGCCAGGTTGAGCTGGCTTGCCTGGATAACCGACCAACACTTCCTTGATCACAAAGTCCATGTGGTCCTCGGTTACAGGCTTCTTCATGAACTCAGTTGCACCCACCGCGCGCGCAAGGTTTCGTGTTGCCTCGTTGTCTGCACTGGTGGTCACCACCATAGGCAGAACACTCGATTCGTCGGCCTGACTCCGGATATCCTCGATCAGTCCAATACCGTTGTGTTGCCCAATGTGCACGTCCATGAACACGATGTCTGGTTTGAATTCCCGAAGGGCCACTTTCAATTCACTGGGCGTCCCAACAACCATCACATCAGTGAAAAATTTCGAGGCGATCTGCGAACACACATAAGCGTCTGTCCGGGCATCGTCACAAATCAGGGCTCTCATCAGGTACTTACCTCTTAGTTAAACGCAGAAAGGCAGGGATTATCCCCTGCCTCGGTTGAATCTGTTTGGGCGATCAATACGGTTCAAACTTCGCTTCAATGATGCGTTGATCCCGCAGATGCTGTTCGTAGTTGATCTCTTTGTCTTGCAGGCGCTTATCGAGCTTCTTGAACTCTTCGGTCTTCCCACGGTAGGCCGCTTCTTTTGTCGCGTAGTAATTGCGGTTCTTGGCCGACGCCGCAGTATCGAAGGGCTGCCACAATGGCCCAAGGAACGGGTAGAGGGGCAGGGTAGTGAAGGCGAGCACCGCGTGACCTGTATAGACGTAGCCCGCCATCGGCAGCACTCCCAGAATGCCAGCTGCCACTTCGCTTTTCTCTTTTACAGCTATGCCTTTGGCTTCGTACCCGGCCAACTCGCGCTCCTGGCCCTGCGACAGGTGGGTCGTGCAACCTTGTAAGGCAGCCACACTTGCGGCGATCAGGGCGAGGGTGATGGCTTTCAGATTCTTCATGTGGAACATTCCGTCAATTGTTGTTCACCGTCTCTATAACGGCTGTTAGAGCTGGTTCAAGTCATTGCTGTGACAAACGCCTGCTTGTCCTTGATGTGACACTGCGGCGCGTATCTGGCCTAGAACACTGAAACCGTTGTGCACGTCAGATACACGGCGTGAACCCAGTACCAGGCGCTGGTACAAACCAATAATGGCCTCGCCATTCGCATGGCCATGGAAGTTGCGTAGGTAGTCATTTGCAAAATTGGAATTGGCCAGAAGAGTGGCAGCCATGCTGGTAGGGCGTTCACAGTTGGCAATGTGATGATCGGGGTGGCTTGCCTCGTAAATCGCTATGTCGATCTGCTCAGCCTTGGCTGTTTCCCGCATATCGGTTGGCACCAGGAACACCTTGTAGCCTGGTTTCATAGCGAACATCTGCGTTCGACCAATTGCATCGAAATGCCCAGCAAGGATCGCCACCGCTACGTCGCTTAGCACTTTGAGGTCACCGAGTGCGTTGTAGTAGGGCGCATGCATCACAGAGTCCTGAGGCTCATTGATGCCGCCTGTAGCAACCAACCACCCGAGCTGGGTACGAACTTCCGGGTCACTGTAGTAGATGTCCAGGCCATCACCGAATACGTGGCACAACTTGGTGCCGCCAATCAGGATGTCTGCGTTAAAGGTGAACCCGCCATCTTGAGTTCCGGTGATCTGCGCATGGCAGTTCTTGGCAGCAATGATCTCTTCCGCGCTTGGAATAGGAAGTGGGAGTTGAGGTTCTATGCCGGCCATGGGGATTCCTGATCAATTTCGTGACGACACGATATGTGAGAGATCAGGGCCAACCAACCGATTGGGGTGTTAAAAACGCTCGGCGCTCTTGGATTTAAATCCCTACGAACACAGCCTTCGCTCTGCCTGGCAGGCGTACCTCTCGGCCGGTAGTAGCCTTTATTTTCTGTGCCGCAGTTTCTAAGGAGCGGCTGATTGCACTGCTGGATTGAGTTGAACGGCGCCCCCACTGAGCCTCAGACCTGGCTATGTCCTGCACCAGCGCGCCTTCAACCGCGTCCACGAGTGCTTCCACGTGCTCCCGGCAAGAGAGGGTGGCAGTCAACTGCCCAGCCTCAAATGCGGTGGCCAAACCTGCTGAGTAGCGCCCCAGCTCTTCAATGTCGAGGGTATCGTCCTCAAAGAGCTCTTCAAGATCATCGGCACTACCCAGGTGAGCCAGGCGGTGCATGAGCGAGTCGGCCTCTATGCGCGTAAAGGTCAAGACGACGGGGGCCATCAAAGCGCGCCTGGTTTCACAGCACGCTGGTCTTCCGTGTGTGCAGTCCCACCAAAGTTATGCCGGTCGTAAGCCAGCCGGCATTCTTGCTCGGTGCGATATCGGGTCTCAATCCAGGGAAAGCTTATGCGAAGAAAATGGTTGTGCTCTTCTTGCGTCAGGTCGGACCAAAGGTAGGGACTCCCATCCTCCCCAACAATAGGGAAACCATCATCCCAGTAACGCTCAATTGCGCTAAGGCGCTGCTGGCCATCCAGCAGGATTCGATCAATAGCCTCATCAGATGCCGTTTCGTTGACGATGAACGTCCCCAAGTTGACGCCCAGCCAAATGCTTTCGATAAACCGCACGCATTGCTCAGTTTTCCACGTTAATGGTCTCTGCCAGTCTGGGAGTTTGTAACCCATGACGCGCCGGCCTTCATAACCATCGCGATCAAGCCTTTCGTTGCCGATGTGGAGCATTGACTGCATCCCCATCATGGACGTTTGCATGGCGTGGCCGTGGAATCTGCGCTTAGGGAATCGTTCGGTCATGGTGGCTGTGCCTGAATTGATTTCGAGCAGGTTACCTGGCCAGACAGCGTGTCAGCTCGGGTACTGGTGGCAGCTTAACGGCGGGGGGAAGGAAATCAAACTCAGGCTAATCGGACTTCGCAGGGTTCCACAGCCTTTCGACTGCCCAGAGAGGTTGTGTGCCCTGGAACAGCTTGATTGCTGTGATGTAGGCGTCATAGCTGGCGGCGTCGAACTGTGTCCATGCCGTCCCTCCACGCCGGGCCGACTTCCAAGCCAGTTCGAATTCTTTCTTGAGGTCGGCAGGACACTCATCGCGACTCTTATGAATAGCTGCCAGCAGAACCGAATCAAGAGGGGGGTGAAGTGCTGAAACTCGTGGGTCTCTTTCGTGCCCTGCGCAGACCAGTTTTGCTTTCAGATACACATTGCCTAGTTTTTGAGCTCTTCCATACGTGCACAGGAGCTGATGCACCTCATGATTCTTATCCAGGTAGGTGAGTGATTCACAAGCCTTCATCATCTTGCGAAAGGCCAAATCGAGAAAGTCATCGATCCGGAGCGCAACGGGTAGATCATCGGGGGTGTTGATCAAGTCGAGACCGGATTTGTGCACAAGTTTCTGGGCTGTGGCTACACCGTGGCCGGGCCCATGGCGCGAATAGGCCCGGCCGGCTGCCCACACCGCAAATCGATGCCGATGCTCTTCAATCCCGAAGCCTGAAACTTGCATCTGCAATCTCGTTTGGTTGGGTTTTCAGGTGGGTAGGGTGGCCAACTCAATCGTGCGTGTGACACCGGCGAAGATATCGAGCGATTCCAGGCCGACTTGAAACGGATTACCACTGGGTTTACCAAACTGCGATCGCGCAGCAAAAAGCCTGGCGAGTGCAATCGGAACAACTGGAGGCAGGTCGGCCTCCGTTTTGGCTGAGGCCAAGAATGCCAGCTCTGCCTCGCTGGAATCCACCGTCAACTGTGCACCGGTGGTGATCATGATCAGTTTCGGCCCGGTTAAGCCTTTGTCGGTCGGCACCAGCACTGCATCGAAGGAGGGGTGGCCAACCTTCAACCTGATTTTCGTGGCGGTTGTCGTCATATCTGCACTACCTCGATCATTGATCGCCATACAGGGCTTCCCGAGCCTCACGGACAGCTTCGTAAGAGGATTCCCAGAGAACATCCATGTCCGCATCAGCAAAGCATGACCCTACAAGAAGGGCCTTCTTTTCCAGGCTGGGGAGGGTGCTGGCCGTGTCCAGGACTTTGGATGCAACCTGATATTCCCACTGCTCAAAAATCTGGCTGCTAGGGACTGACTTCTCGATCTGATCCAGTAGGCATCCTACTGAGATGTAATGGCCATCGAGCCAAATTCGCACCTCTTTTGCGAGGTCGATGATCGACCGTCCTGCACGGCCAAAAGTGTCTGCCAGGTAGAAATCGCAAGCGGCCCGATGCGCCATCTGTAGTTCCGCCAGCCAGGCACGATCATCTGCGGTCAGTAGGGTATTGGTAGTCTGTTGATCGACGATTTCAGACGGTGCGTGCATTCGAGATGATCCCCTCGGCGATAAGCTTCTGATGCAGCGCCGCCTCTTTGGGTTGCATGTGA
>NZ_JBWDTL010000002.1:0-250000 GCF_056312395.1 Pseudomonas sp. C7.1
AGCTCACACGTTTTTAAACGGCCCGCTATCCTTGTGCGCGGCACCATTGGGCGGGGTCGATTGGGCGGCCCTGCTGGCGAATTGCAAAATACAGTGCTGGGGTTTCCTGGCCACCGCTGTTGCCAACAGTGGAGATGGCTTCGCCGGCCTTGACCACGTCACCGGCATCCTTGAGCAGGCTCTGGTTGTGCCCATAGAGGCTCAGGTAACCATTGCCATGGTCGAGAATGACCAGAAGCCCAGCGCCGCGCAACCAGTCGGCAAATACCACGCGGCCGCCGTGCACGGCGTGTACCTGGCTGCCAGCGGAGGCGCCGATCAGTACGCCATCCCATTTGGTGCGTGCGTCGCCGCCGCGTGGTGTGCCGTAACGGGCCACCAGGCGACCATTCACCGGCCAGGGCAGCTTGCCACGGGCCTTGGCGAATGGACCGCCAAAACTGGTGCCGGAACTCACCAATGGACCCGTCGGTGCGGAGTTAGTGCTGCTACGCGACTGTTCGCGTTCGGCGAGCAGGGCTTGCTGGCGCGCCGCTTCAGCTTCGCGGGCCTGGCGAGCGAGGGTTTCCTCGATGGTTTTCAGCACGCGCGCCAGGTTGGCTTGTTCCTGCTGGCGGGCCTTGAGCTTCTGGTCGCGGGCGGAGAATTCCTTGTTCAGCTTGGCCAGGGCCAGTTGACGTTCTTTGCGCACGCTGGCGAGTTTTTCGCGGCGGCCGTCCAGCGCGCTTTTTTGCTCCAGCAGCTGGCTTTGCTGGTTGGTGATATCCAGCTCGACATTGGCCAGTTGGCGCAGGGTTTCATTGAAGGTGGCCAGTTGTTCCATGCGCGCTTCGCTGAGGTAGTCGTAGTAGGTCAGGGTGCGCGAGAATTTTTCCGGATTCTGCTGGTTGAGCAGCAGCTTGACATATTCCTGGCGACCGCTCTGATAGGCGGCGCGGGCCTGGATGCCGATCAGGCGCTGCTGTTCAAGGCGCGCGCCTTCAAGTTTTTTTTTCTCTTTATCGAGGCGCTGGATTTCCTCTTCGCTCTTTTTCAGGTCTTGTTGCAGGCCTTTGACCTGCTTCTCCAGCTGGCCCATTTCGCTTTCGGTTTTCTTCAGGTCTTTCTGCACGCCGGATTTCTCCTGCTGCAGCTTATCCAGCAGTTGCTTGAGCTCGGCGACATCGGCGCGGGCGGCGTCCAGTTGCTTCTGCGCATTGCTCTTCTCGTCGGCGAGGGCAGGCGTCAGCAGAACAGTCAGAAAAATAAGGGCGAGGGCACGAAACATGGGGCTGGCAGCACCTGGGGCAAGGACGCGCCTAGTATGCCTAAAAAAACAGCGGCAAGCTGCATGTCATCAGTGCTGTGCGCGGAGCTGTTCCTGCAGCGTGAAGCAGCCGGCAGTTTGCCCGCAGGCCAGGCGTTGCACCTGGCTTGCGGGCAGCGGCTTAGTTCAGCTCGACGATGCTGGTGCCGGTCATTTCTGCCGGTACCGGCAGGCCCATCAGGGTCAGCAGGGTTGGCGCCACATCGGCCAGCACGCCACCTGGACGAATAGTCGCTGGGCGCTTGCCGACATAAATGAACGGCACCGGCTCGCAGGTGTGTGCGGTGTGCGCCTGGCCGGTGCTTTCATCGGCCATCTGCTCGACGTTGCCGTGGTCGGCGGTGATCAGCGCTTCGCCGCCGACTTTGTCCAGCGCCGCGACGATGCGACCGACGCAGCCGTCCAGGCACTCCACGGCGGCCACGGCGGCGGAAAACACGCCGGTATGGCCGACCATGTCGCCGTTGGCGTAGTTGACGATGATTACGTCATAGCGCTGGTTTTCGATGGCGTCGACGATCTTGTCGGTGACTTGCGGGGCGCTCATCTGCGGCTGCAGGTCGTAGGTGGCGACGTTCGGTGATGGGATCAGGATGCGTTCTTCGCCAGCAAACGGCTCTTCACGGCCGCCGGAGAAGAAGAAGGTGACGTGGGCGTACTTCTCGGTTTCGGCGATACGCAGTTGGGTCTTGCCGTTGTTCGCCAGGTATTCGCCGAGCACATTGGTCAGGGCCTCCGGCTTGTAGGCGCTGGGCGTCGGGATGCATGCGGCGTACTGGGTGAGCATGACGAAGCCGGCCAGTTGCGGCACGCGCTTGCGCTCGAATTCCTTGAAGCCAGGCTCGACAAAGGCGCGCGTCAGCTCGCGGGCGCGATCGGCGCGGAAGTTCATAAACACCACGGCGTCGCCATCTTCCATCCGCACGGGTTCGCCAATGGTGGTGGCTTTGACGAATTCATCACTTTCGCCGCGTGCGTAGGCCGCATTCAGGCCCTCCACGGCAGTGGCGGCGTTGAACTGGCCGTTGCCGTCGGCCAGCAGCTCGTAGGCCTGCTCGACGCGGTCCCAGCGGTTGTCGCGGTCCATGGCGAAGTAACGGCCGCTGAGGCTGGCGATGCGGCCTTTGCCGAGCTTGGCGAAGGTGGCGTCAAGCAGCTCAATGGAGGGCTGGGCGCTCTTGGGCGGAGTGTCGCGGCCATCGAGGAAGGCATGCAGGTAGATACGTTCGGCACCGCGCTGGGCGGCCAGCTCGGCCATGGCCGCCAGATGGTCTTGATGGCTGTGTACGCCGCCATCGGAGAGCAGGCCGAGGATATGCACGGCCTTGCCGGCGCTGATCGCCTTGTCCACAGCGCTGGTGATGGCCGGATTAGTAAAGAAATCGCCATCGCGAATCGCTTTGGTCACCCGGGTGAAGTCCTGATACACCACACGGCCGGCGCCGAGGTTCATATGACCGACTTCGGAGTTGCCCATTTGGCCGTCTGGCAGACCTACATCCATGCCCGAACCGGAGATCAGGCCGTGAGGCTGGGTGGCGCGCAGATGATCAATGACCGGCGTGTTGGCCGCCATGATGGCGTTGGACTCGGGGCTGTCACTGTGGCCGAAGCCATCGAGGATGATCAGTACCAGGGGTTTGGGCGTGGCGCTCATAAAGCTGGTTCGCTCTGGGTCGATGGGCGGGAAACGGGCATGCCGTGGAGGCACCCCTAATAATGACTAAAGCCTTCGCGGCATGCCTGTCCCTCATCCGGCGCTTCGCGCCACCTTCTCCCGGAGGGAGAAGTTCATAGGGAGGTCGTCGCTACGCGACTTTCACGTTAACAAGGACAGGCATTTTACGGCCAAGTGCGGCAAACGTCACCGCCGGGCGGGGTTTGGCCGACCTGTGCGGCTGTGTATACTGGCCGACATTTTACCGCCCCGGAACCGCCCAATGCTTGCCAACTTGATTGAATTTGCCACGACCCACTATGTCCTGAGCGGAATGTTCGCCACCCTGCTCGCGCTGCTGATCTTCACCGAGGCGCGCAAGGGCGGGCAGAGCCTGAGCAGCCGCGAGCTGACTGCGCTGGTTAACAGCGAGCAAGGCGTGGTGCTGGATATTCGTGGGCAAAAGGATTTTTCCGCCGGGCATATCGTCGGTGCATTGAATATCCCTTTTGAAAAGTTCGCCGCACGCATGGTCGAGCTGGACAAGCACAAGGCCAAGACCATTATCGTGGTCGATGCCATGGGCCAGCACAGCGGTGGCGTTTGCCGCGACCTGAAAAAGGCGGGCTTCACTGCGGCCAAGCTGTCTGGCGGTGTCGCCAGCTGGCGTGGTGACAACCTGCCGCTGGTGAAGTGAGATGCAGCCTGTCGTCATCTATTCCAGCGATTGGTGCCCGTACTGCATCCGCGCCAAGCAACTGCTGACGCACAAAGGCGTTGCCTTTAACGAGATCAAGGTTGATGGCAAGCCGGATGTGCGGGCGGAAATGACCCGCAAGGCGCGGCAGACTTCGGTGCCGCAGATCTGGATCGGTGACACCCATGTGGGTGGTTGCGATGACCTTTACGCCCTGGAGCGCGCCGGCAAGCTCGACGCGCTGCTCAAGGCTTAATTCCCTGTTTATCCGTACCTAAACAAGAAGGCTTTGCCATGACAGAACAAGCTAGCAACGGCGCCGCTCAGGGCGAACAAAACCCGCAATTCTCCCTGCAGCGTATCTATGTACGTGACCTGTCTTTCGAGGCGCCGAAGAGCCCGGAAATTTTCCGTCAGGAGTGGGCGCCGAGCGTCGCGATGGACCTCAATACCCGTCAGAAGGCCCTGGAAGGCGACTTCCACGAAGTGGTGCTGACCCTATCCGTCACCGTGAAAACGGGCGAAGAAACCGCCTTTATCGCTGAAGTGCAGCAGGCCGGTATCTTCCTGATCAAAGGTCTGGACGCCGCTTCCATGAGCCACACTCTGGGCGCGTTCTGCCCGAATATCCTCTTCCCTTACGCCCGCGAAACCCTGGACAGCCTGGTGGTGCGCGGCTCGTTCCCGGCGCTGATGCTCGCTCCGGTGAACTTCGACGCCCTCTACGCCCAGGAACTGCAGCGCATGCAGCAGGCTGGCGAAGTGGCCACCGCACACTAAGGTTTGCGGCTGGAGCAAAAACGTCCTCCGGGGCGTTTTTTTATAGATATGTACTCATTGCGTGTTGCGAGGCGATAAATCGTAGGTTGGGTTAAGGAGCGCAGCGACGAAGCCCAACGATCTATGCCATATGTCAACGGCTGTTGGGCTTCGCTGCGCTCAGCGCCAACCTACCGATTGCATGCAACATGCAATGGATACATAGCCTTTTATGGGCACTGTTTAGCCGTAATGGCGCTACTACGCGTCAGCAAAACCCTGCTGGCGCCAGGCTTCATAGACCGCCACGGCGACGGTATTGGACAGGTTCAGGCTGCGACAACCTTCGCGCATCGGCAGGCGCAGGCGTTGCTCGGGCGGCAGGCTGTCGCGAATCTCCTGCGGCAGGCCACGACTTTCCGGGCCGAACAGGAAGGCGTCGCCCGGCTGGTAGCTGACCTGGTGGAACGCCTGTGAGCCCTTGGTGGTAAAGGCAAACACGCGCGGCTGGCCGATGCTCGCCAGGCAGCTGGGCAGGTCTGCGTGACGCTGTAGGGTGGCGTATTCGTGGTAATCCAGTCCGGCGCGGCGTAGGCGTTTGTCATCCAGCTCGAAGCCCAGCGGCTCGATCAGGTGCAGGTGGCAGCCGCTGTTGGCGCAGAGCCTGATAATGTTGCCGGTATTAGGCGGTATTTCCGGTTGAAAAAGGATGACGTGAAACATGCGCGGCTCCGAGCTTGAAGACGAGCAGCATTCTACAGACCCGCGCCCCCGTCCGTGGGTGCGGGTGATTGCTTCATTGGCGATGTTTGGTTTTTTGATTGGTTTGATGATTGGTCGTCTGCTGCAGCCAGACCCGCTCTGGCTTGACCGCGTGGAGGTGACCGAACAAGGCCTTGAGCTGTGGTTCAACGTCGAGCCGGTGCCGCGTGAAGAGCATGCCGGCGGCGTATTTATCCTGCGGCTGCAGAGTTTCGGTCGCCAGCAGCAGGGTCAACTGCAGGTGCAGGGACGCTTGGCCAATTGGCGGTTGCAGCGCGAGCGAAGGGATTTACTACTGAGGGTGGTGGCAGCCCGTCCATTGCGCGGTGAGTGGCGCGCTGAGGAGGTGGACGGGCGTTGGCGGCTGGTGGTCAGCCTGGTGAAGCAATAAAAGAGGGGAATCCCCGGCCTGCCTGTACCAAGGTCCCCAAAACTGGGATTACCTGAGTCTATGCAGGCTGTGTGCCAGTTTTATTACGTTGGCTGCAGACCTTGTAAATGCAGGGTTTCAGGGTTTCTCTATGCCGCTGCGGGCGCTGGGATATGAACCGCCGCTGTGCACTGGTGCGGTGCCGGTGCATTGCTCTGGCGCATTTTCAGTTGTTTGCCTGCATAAATAAAAACGGGCCCTGTGCTTGGCCCGTTTTACATTCAGTACAGCGCCGGCGGTTTAGTCGTCGTTGTCCTCGTCATCGGCGCTTTCGACGTTCATGCCCAGTTCCTTGATCTTGCGGGTCAGGGTGTTACGACCCCAACCCAGCAGCACAGCGGCGTCGCGGCGGCGGCCGGCGGTGTGCTTGAGGGCGGTTTCAATCATGATCCGCTCGAAGGCCGGCACGGCGGTGTCCAGCAGGTTGGATTGACCGCGCCCCAGGGCTTGATCGGCCCACTGGCGTAGCCCTTGCTCCCAGTTGCTCACCGGTGCGCTTTCCTGCGGCTGGCTAAGCAGCTCCGGCGGCAGGTCGTCGACATGCACCTCACGGCCCGAGGCCATGACGGTGATCCAGCGACAGGTGTTTTCCAGCTGGCGCACGTTGCCCGGCCAGGGCAGCTGCTGCAGGTAATCTTCGGTTTCGCTTTTCAGCAGCTTGGGCTCGACTGCCAGCTCCAGCGCGGCGCGGGCGAGGAAGTGCCGGGCCAGGGTGGGGATGTCTTCACGGCGATCCGACAGGCGCGGGATATGGATGCGGATCACGTTAAGGCGGTGAAACAGGTCTTCACGGAACTTGCCGGCCTGCACCAGGCTTTCCAGATTCTGGTGGGTGGCAGCGATGATGCGCACGTCCACTTTGACTGGCGTGTGCCCGCCGACCCGGTAGAACTCGCCATCGGCCAGTACGCGCAGCAGGCGGGTCTGGGTGTCGGCCGGCATGTCGCCGATTTCATCGAGAAACAGCGTGCCGCCGTCGGCCTGCTCGAAACGCCCGCGACGCTGGTTGGCAGCGCCGGTAAAGGCACCTTTTTCGTGGCCAAACAGCTCGGATTCCATCAGGTCTTTCGGAATTGCCGCCATATTCAGCGCGATAAACGGTGAGGCCGCGCGCGGGCTGTGGCGGTGCAGGGCGTGGGCCACCAGCTCCTTGCCGGTGCCGGACTCACCGTTGATCAGCACGGTGATATTGGAATGCGACAGGCGACCGATGGCGCGGAACACCTCCTGCATGGCCGGCGCTTCGCCGATGATTTCCGGTGTGCGCGGCTGCTCGACCGGCACGGCCAGGCTCTGTTGTTCCTGAGCGTGCAGATTGGCGCGCTTGACCAGCGATACGGCTTCATCGACATCGAACGGCTTGGGCAGGTACTCGAACGCGCCGCCCTGGTAGGACGCCACGGCGCTGTCCAAGTCGGAGTGGGCGGTCATGATGATCACCGGCAGGCGCGGGTACAGCTCGCGGATGCGCGCCAGCAGTTCCAGGCCGCTGGCACCGGGCATACGGATATCGGAAATGATCACATCGGGTTGCTGGCGAGTCAGGCGGCTGAGCACGCCGTCGGCGCTGTCGAAGCTCTGGGTGGTCATGCCTTCCTGTTGCAGGGCCTTTTCCAGGACCCAGCGGATGGAGCGGTCGTCATCGACAATCCAGACGGTTTCACTGCGACTCATGACGGAGTTACTCCTTGTTCCAGCGGCAGGAAGATCGAGAACACGGTATGGCCAGGATGGCTTTCGCACTCGATCAGGCCTTGGTGCTGACTAATGATGTTCTGGGTAATGGCCAGGCCCAGGCCGGTGCCGTCGGCACGCCCGCTGACCATGGGGTAGAAGATGGTTTCCTGCAGCTCGGGCGCAATGCCGGGGCCGTTGTCGATGATTTCGATCTTGGTCACCAGACGATGGCGACAATGGCCGATGGTGAACTGGCGCAGGGTGCGGGTGCGCAGGGTGATGCGGCCCAGGCGCAGGTCGCTCTGCCCGGACAGCGCCTGCATGGCATTACGCACGATATTCAGCACGGCCTGGATCATCTGCTCGCGGTCGATGAGTACGTCCGGGATGCTGGGGTCGTAGTCGCGCACCAAAGTGATGCTGCCCTGGCTTTCCGCCTCCACCAGGCTGCCTACACGCTCTAGCACTTCGTGCACGTTGGTCAGCGCCAGGGACGGCAGCTTGTTCGAACCAAGCATACGGTCGACCAGGTTACGCAGGCGGTCGGCCTCTTCAATGATGACGTTGGTGTAATCCTTGAGGCTTTCTTCGGGCAGCTCGCGAGCCAGCAGTTGTGCGGCGCCGCGGATGCCACCGAGCGGATTCTTGATCTCGTGGGCCAGGCCGCGCACCAGCAGTTTGGTGGTCTCCTGCTTGGACAGCTGCGCCTCTTCCTTGGTGATGCGCAGCAGACGGTCGCGCGGATGCACTTCCAGCAGTAGCAGGGTTTCGCCTTTGCTGAGTACCGGGGTCACCGCGTAGTCGACGGTCAGGGTCTGACCGCTGACCGAGGTGACAATTGCTTCGCGCTTGTTAAATGGATGAGCGTGCTGAACCGACTGGCGCAAGGCGCTCAGCGCCTCGCTGGACTCGGTAAATAGCTCGCTGATGAATTGCCCATGGCTGCGCTGACCGCTGACGGCCAGGAGCATCTCCGCTGCCGGGTTCATGTACTCAAGACGCAGGTCGTCATTGAGCAGCAGGGTGGCAGTGGTCAGGTTGTCCAGCAGCAGGCGGTGCAGTGCGTCGTTGATGATCATATGGGATGTCAGCAGACCCTTGGGTTCCAGCAATGCAGCGGGAAAATGCAAGAAGCAAACCAAAGCCCCGAAAAGAAGCGTGTTTGGCCGTGGGGTGCCCGGAATTAGCTGCTTTTCAGCGCAGCCGGGTCGCGCGCGGCGACCCAAAACAGGGAGAGTATAGAAATGCCGGGCAATAAGCGCACTGCTTTGGTGCGCCTGCCGGAATTAAATAAACGGAACGAAGGGAATGTCTTTCTTTTCTGGCGGCTTGTCCTTGAGCGGACATTCCGGGCGCACACCGTAATCGGCTTTCTTGCACGGGTTGACCATACGCTTCTGCGCCAATGAGATACGCAGCATATGGAATGGCTGAGTCGGCGTGCGCTCGATGATGCGGCCCTGCTGGTTGATGATTTCCACCGCCAGTTGGTGGGTACCTCGGTCGATATTCTCCAGTGGAAACACCGGGCTGCTGCCCACTTCGCCCACTTGTGCGCCATCCAGCAGTAGGCGATAGCTGTGCTGGGGGAGGAGTTTCGGTTCGCTGTTGATGCTGACAATCAGGTTGCCAGCGCTGTCACGGATGGTCGCGTCGGGCTGCGGTACCAGAATGCGCAGCAGGCTGTAACGCTGGCTGGGCTCAGGCGGCGTCTCAATCACTGGCGCGGTGTGCGTCTGCATGGTCGGCATTGAATTGCTCGGCGCCAACTCGACGCGCTCGGCATCGCCCGAGCGGGGTTTGTCGGTAAAAACGCGATTCCCTTCGGCATCTATATAGGTGTAGACCTGCGCGAAGGCAGGTAGAGCGAGCAGCATCAGGCCGCATAACAGCAGATTGCGCATAGTCAGGGGGCTGGCTTGGGTTTTGGTGGGGGCGGGCGCAGGGCCGGGCTGTTGGTATTGACCCGTTGCACGGTAAAGGTGGTGGTGGCGCTTTGCTGAATTGATTGTTCGCCACTGAGGACTTCCACAGCCAGGCTGTGCTCGCCACGGTCGGCATTGCTCACTTGTAGGCGCGGTACGTTGCTCGGTTGGCCGTGAGGCTTACCGTCGAACAGTAGGCGCAGGCGATGGTTGCTGGCCAGGCGCGGCTGGATGTCCACGCCAACGCTGAAGGTACCGTTGTTGGCGCGCATGGCCTCATCGTCAGGGATGCCGGTCAGCTGCAGCATGCTGTAAGGCGCGGCGTTGTTGGCTGGTTCGGCGGTGGTTTCAGTGGGCGGGCTGGGTACTGGCATCGACACGCTATTGGTTTTTGGCAGGTCGACATTCTGCGTCGCCTGGCCTTCCGGCGGCTGGTCGGTGAATACCGTGTTGCCATTGGCGTCTGTGTATTTGTAGATCTGCGCAACAGCAGGCAAGGCGACCAACAGTAGTAGGCAGATAAGGCTTCGACGCATGAAAACTCCGGAGCAGATAAGGTAATCGCGTTACAGGACGTCAGCATAGAACACAAATCGGTCTGAAAGCGCGGTACTCATTTCGTGGGGATACACAATTCCCCGGTTGCCCGTACCAGAGCTAAGTCATGAATGGTGTCTTTGGCCAGCCGTGCGCGTTGTTGGTCTAGCCATTCCGGGCAGTTCGGGCTATGTCGATAAGGTGCAAAAGCCGCATAGTCTTTAAGCAGTTTGACTTGCAGTTGATCCAGTTTTGGTCGGATCTGTGTAGCCAGATCCGGCCTTGCACTGTCAGGTGCTTTGCCGGCGGCGTGCCAATTAGCAATCAGTGCATATTGGACCAGCTTGTTCGCTTCGATTTGGGCTGCCAGAAACTGACTGACGTCGCCGGCATCCAGCTTGTAGTCGGGCGCAAGCCTGGCGGCAGCAGCAATGACTTGCTGTTCGCGCAGGCTGTCCTGAATCGGTTTGCCACTGTCCCACTTGGTCAATGCAACCTGGTCCGCGATGGTCAGGCGCTCGCTGATGCTGCCGAGCAACGGGGCAAGCGCTACGGGAGGTGGGGGTGCGCTGAGGTTCGAGGTGCACGCGGCAATGCTGAAGAGGCATGCCGAAAAAAGAAGGGGTCGAGCTATGGTGTGGGCGTTGGGCATAAGTTGAGATCTGCCTTGTTTCAGAAAGTTTAACGACTGCGCTCGCCGGGGCGCGCCAGGTCGAAATTCGCGGCAGTAAATCAGAAAAACGCTCCACAAAAAAGGCCACCCGAAGGTGGCCTCTTGTAACGCGTGCGAGATTAAACGCTGTAGTACAGGTCGTATTCCAGCGGGTGTACGAAGGTGCGTACTTTGATTTCTTCTTCGTTTTTGAGCTCAAGGTAAGCGTCGATGAAATCGTCGGAGAACACGCCGCCTTTGGTCAGGAACGCACGGCCTTTATCCAGCTCTTCCAGGGCTTCTTTCAGGCTGCCGCACACTTGCGGGATCAGCTTGCCTTCTTCTGGTGGCAGGTCGTACAGGTTCTTGTCCGCTGCATCGCCAGGGTGGATCTTGTTCTGGATACCGTCGATACCAGCCATCAACAGCGCTGCGAAGGCCAGGTATGGGTTGGCAGCCGGGTCCGGGAAGCGTGCTTCGATACGGCGGGCTTTTGGGCTGGACACGTACGGAATACGGATCGAGGCCGAGCGGTTACGGGCCGAGTAGGCCAGCATGACCGGCGCTTCGAAACCTGGGACCAGACGCTTGTAGGAGTTGGTCGACGGGTTGGTGAAGCCGTTCAGGGCCTTACCGTGCTTGATGATGCCGCCGATGAAGTACAGGGCGGTGTCGGACAGGCCGGCATAGCCTTCGCCAGCGAAGGTGTTCTTGCCATCTTTGCTGATGGACATGTGTACGTGCATACCCGAGCCGTTGTCGCCATACAGCGGCTTGGGCATAAAGGTCGCGGTTTTGCCGTAGGCATCAGCCACGTTGTGTACGCAGTACTTGAGGGTCTGAACTTCGTCAGCCTTGGCAACCAGGGTGTTGAACTTCACGCCGATTTCGTTCTGACCGGCAGTCGCCACTTCGTGGTGGTGAACTTCGATGACCAGGCCCATCTCTTCCATGGCATTACACATGGCAGTACGGATTTCGTGGTCGTGGTCGCACGGCGGAACTGGGAAGTAGCCACCTTTGACGGCTGGGCGATGGCCCTTGTTGCCGCCTTCGATGTCAGCGTCGGTGTTCCAGGACGCCTGCTCGGAGAAGATCTTGAACATCGAGCCGGAGATGTCGGACTTGAACTTCACTTCGTCGAAGATAAAGAACTCAGGCTCTGGGCCGACGAATACGGTGTCGCCGATGCCAGTGGACTTGAGGAATTCTTCAGCGCGCTTGGCGATCGAGCGCGGGTCACGATCGTAGCCTTGCATGGTGCTTGGCTCGATGATGTCGCAAACGATGATCAGGGTTGGCTCTTCGGTGAACGGGTCCAGTACGGCGGTTTCGTCAACCGGCAGCAGGATCATGTCGGAGGCTTCGATGCCTTTCCAGCCGTGGATGGAGGAGCCGTCGAACATTTTGCCGACTTCGAAGAATTCGTCGTCCAGCGCATCGCGTGCCGGCATGGTCACGTGGTGCTGTTTGCCCTTGGTGTCAGTGAAGCGCAGGTCAACCCACTTCACGTCGTGTTCTTTAATCAGTTGAATCGACTTCGACATGCTGTCCTCCAGATGGCCAAGGCTCGGAATGGTGAGCCCTCAATAGTACGGTGCAGCCCGGCGGCATAGTCCTCCAGGGCAACCTGCCTCACAAGGGAGCAAATTGCATGCCAGTGCACAGGAATGGGTGTGTGGCCTGAAACTCAGGGCTGGCGGGCGCTTGGTGAAGCTGCTTGATAACTTTGTGCACTGTAATGAGGCGCTATTTTTGCTTGGTGCGCTTTAGTGGTGCGCGTTTTAACGGCGTGAGGATTTTTGATCAAAGCGTGAGCAATTTCCGCTATAATCCGCGCCCCTGTTTTTTCGCGGCCTCGGCACCCCCTGTTTTCATGAAACTGATCGTTAAAGTCTTCCCGGAAATCACCATTAAAAGTCGGCCAGTGCGTAAGCACTTTATCCGGCAGCTGGCGAAGAACATTCGTTCGGTTTTGCGTGAGTTTGATCCCCAGCTGCAGGTCAGCGGTGTGTGGGACAACCTGGAAGTCCAAACCCAGATCAGTGAACCGAAAACCCTGCAGGCAATGATTGCGCGCCTAAGCTGCACGCCGGGCATCACCCATTTCCTGCAAGTTGATGAATACCCGCTGGGTGATTTCGACGATGTGCTGGAAAAGTGCAAGCTGCACTTCGCCGATCAGCTGCCGGGCAAGATCTTCGCCGTACGCTGCAAGCGCGCCGGCAAGCATGCATTCAGCTCCATGGACATCGAGCGCTATGTCGGCAGTCAGCTGCGTCAGCAGTGCGGCGCGGCCGGCATTTCGCTGAAAGACCCTGACGTTGTTGTGCGCATGGAGATTCGCGATCAGCGCCTGTTCGTTATTCATCACCAGCACGAAGGCCTGGGCGGCTACCCGCTCGGCTCGCTGGAGCAGACCATGGTACTGATGAGCGGCGGTTTCGACTCCACCGTCGCCGCCTACCAAATGATGCGCCGGGGCCTGGTTACCCACTTCTGCTTCTTTAATCTAGGCGGCCGTGCCCACGAGTTGGGCGTGATGGAAGTGGCGCATTATCTGTGGCAGAAGTTCGGCAGCTCACAGCGCGTCCTGTTTATCAGCGTGCCGTTTGAGGAAGTGCTGGGCGAGATTCTCGGCAAGGTCGATAACAGCCATATGGGCGTGATCCTCAAGCGCATGATGCTGCGCGCCTCCACGCGTATGGCTGAGCGCTTGCAGATTGATGCGCTGGTCACCGGTGAGGCGATTAGCCAGGTCTCCAGCCAGACCTTGCCGAACCTTGCGGTGATCGACTCGGCCACCGACATGTTGGTGCTGCGTCCGCTACTGGCCAGCCACAAGCAGGACATCATCGACACCGCCACGCGCATCGGCACCGCCGAGTTCGCCAAGCATATGCCGGAATATTGCGGGGTGATTTCGGTCAACCCGACCACCCGGGCGAAGAAGCTGCGCATCGAGTACGAAGAGCAGCAGCTGGATATGGCAATCTTCGAGCGCGCCTTGGAGCGTGCGACCTTGCTGCCGATCGACAAAGTGATCGACGAGCTGGGCAAGGATGTGCAGATCGAGGAAGTCAGCGAAGCCCTGGCCAGCCATGTGATCATCGATATTCGTCACCCCGATGCCGCCGAGGACGAGCCACTCGCCCTGCCTGGCGTCGAGGTTATGGCGCTGCCGTTCTATGCCCTGAACAGTTCGTTCAAGGCTCTGGATGAGGCGCGCCAGTACCTGTTGTATTGCGATAAAGGTGTGATGAGTCGTTTGCACGCCCACCACTTGCTGAGTGAGGGGCATGCCAATGTGCGCGTTTATCGTCCGGCATAAAACGCCAGGGTTGAATGGCGGCAGTATCCGCCATCGCCCTCCCGACCTACAGGCGGCGTGATTAACACGCTCACGCCGCCTGGCAGAAAACGCAATTAGTTAATACTCGCCGCCTAGACTAAGCGGCACACCGAATCCTCTGATCGAGATACACACGTGATCGAAAATCTACGCAACATCGCCATCATTGCCCACGTTGACCATGGTAAGACCACCCTGGTAGACAAACTCCTGCGTCAGTCCGGCACCCTTGAGCGCAACGAGCTCAACGACGAGCGCGTGATGGACAGCAACGACCAGGAAAAAGAGCGCGGCATTACCATTCTCGCGAAGAACACCGCGATCAACTGGAACGGCTACCACATCAACATCGTCGACACCCCCGGCCACGCCGACTTCGGCGGTGAAGTTGAGCGCGTGATGTCGATGGTTGACTCCGTGCTGCTGCTGGTTGACGCCCAAGACGGCCCGATGCCGCAAACCCGCTTCGTGACCAAAAAGGCTTTCGAAGCCGGCCTGCGTCCAATCGTGGTGATCAACAAGGTCGACCGCCCAGGCGCGCGTCCAGACTGGGTTCTGGACCAAATCTTCGACCTGTTCGACAACCTCGGCGCCACCGAAGAGCAGCTGGACTTCCAGGTCGTCTACGCCTCGGCCCTGAACGGCATTGCCGGTCTGGACCACACCGACATGGCTGAAGACATGACCCCGCTGTACCAGTCCATCGTCGACAACGTACCGTCGCCCAAGGTGGACATCGACGGTCCGTTCCAGATGCAAATCTCGGCACTGGACTACAACAGCTTCCTCGGCATTATCGGCGTTGGCCGTATCGCCCGTGGTCGCGTCAAGCCGAACACCCCGGTGATCGCCATCGACGCCGACGGCAAGAAGCGTAACGGCCGTATCCTCAAGCTGATGGGTCACCATGGCCTGCACCGCATTGACGTTGAAGAAGCCACCGCCGGTGACATCGTCTGCGTCAGCGGTATGGACTCGCTGTTCATCTCCGACACCCTGTGCGACATCAACCATGTCGAGGCGATGAAGCCGCTGACCGTCGACGAGCCGACCGTATCCATGACCTTCCAGGTCAACGATTCGCCGTTCTGCGGTAAAGAAGGCAAGTTCGTCACCAGCCGCAACATCAAAGAGCGTCTGGACAAAGAGCTGCTGTACAACGTGGCCCTGCGTGTTGAGGAAGGCGACAGCGCTGACCGTTTCAAGGTCTCCGGCCGTGGCGAACTGCACCTCTCGGTACTGATCGAAACCATGCGTCGCGAAGGCTTCGAAATGGGCGTGGGTCGTCCAGAAGTGATCATCCGTCAGGTTGACGGCGTGAAGCAGGAACCCTTCGAAAACGTCACCATCGACACCCCGGAAGAGTCCCAGGGCAAGGTCATGGAAGAGATGGGCCTGCGTAAGGGCGACCTGACCAACATGGTGCCGGATGGCAAAGGCCGTGTGCGTCTGGAATACAACATCCCGGCTCGCGGTCTGATCGGTTTCCGTAACCAGTTCCTGACCCTGACCAACGGTGCTGGCATCCTGACCTCGATCTTCGATCGCTACGACACCATGAAGTCCGGTGACATGTCCGGCCGTCAGAACGGTGTACTGGTATCGGTAGAAACCGGCAAGGCACTGACCTACTCCCTGGAAACCCTGCAGGCGCGCGGCAAGCTGTTCGTCGAGCACGGCCAGGAAATCTACAACGGTCAGATCGTCGGCCTGAACAGCCGCGACAACGACATGGGCGTAAACCCAACCAAAGGCAAGAAGCTCGACAACATGCGTGCTTCCGGCAAGGACGAAACCATCGCTCTGGTTCCGCCGGTGAAATTCACCCTGGAACAGGCGCTGGAATTCATCCAGGACGACGAGCTGTGCGAAGTTACGCCCAAATCGATCCGTCTGCGTAAGAAGATCCTCGACGAAGGCGAGCGCACCCGCGCTGCCAAGAAAGCCAAGAACTGATCCAGTTCTAGCTAACTAAAAAGCCCCCGCCGGCGCGAGCCTGTGGGGGCTTTTTGTTGGCTGATTATCCACTGGACGTGCGACACGCTTTGGCGCATGGTTTGACGGTTTTTTTCCGGCTGTCTGGCGTAACAGAATGGCTATAAATGCGTTATGAGGTTGTTATGTCTGCAGTGATGACGAGGGCGTCGGGTCGGCGAGTTGACTGGGCGGGCCTGGGTTGGGCTTTTCTGTTTTTCTGGTACTTCTCTGGTGTTACCCAGTTATTAATTCAACTGACCGGTACGGCAGGCTTTGCCGGCTTTCGCCAGGCGCTGTTGGCCAGTGCGTTGTGGCTGATTCCCTTGCTGCTCTGGCCGGCACGAGCCCGGCAGCTGGCTGCAGGTACTGGCTCTCTGCTTTGGCTTTGTTCGTTGGGTAGCTTTGGCTATTTTCTGATTTACGGTCAGGAGTTTTCTCAGAGCGTCATCTTCATCATGTTCGAATCGAACGTGTCGGAGAGCCATGAGTACCTGGTGCAGTATTTCGCCTGGTGGATGGTGCCTGCTTTCCTGGCGTATGGCGTCGGTGGTTGGTTGCTGTGGCGCAAGGTGCGGCCAGTCTATCTGTCGCGTTCCGGGGCTTATCTTGCAGCCGCTCTGGCGCTATTTGTGTCACTGGGTTATCCGGCGATTCGTCAGTTCAGCAAGCACGACAGCTGGCAGGACGGTCTGGATAATTTTGCTGAGCGCATCGAGGCAGCCACACCGTGGCAGCTGTTGGTTGGCTATAAGAATTACCGCGAGCAACTGTCCAGCATGCAGGCAATGTTGGCGGAAAACGCCAGCATCCCACCGCTGAGCAACCTGCAGGATGCTCGTGCAGGGCTGCCCGCCACCCTGGTGTTGGTGATTGGTGAGTCGACCAATCGCCAACGCATGAGCCTATATGGTTATCCACGGCAAACTACGCCGGAGCTGGATCAGCTGCGCGATCAGTTGCAGGTGTTCGATTCGGTGGTGACGCCGCGCCCTTACACCATCGAAGCGTTGCAGCAGGTGCTGACCTTTGCCGACCAGGAGAGCCCGGATCTGTACCTGACCACCCCTTCGCTGGTCAATCTGATGGAGCAGGCGGGGTACAAGTCCTACTGGATCACCAATCAGCAGACCATGACCAAGCGCAACACCATGCTGACGACCTTCTCCAAGCAGGCCGATGAGCAGGTTTATTTGAACAATAACCGTGAGCAGAATGCTCGCCAGTATGACGGTGATGTGCTGGAGCCCTTTGCCAAGGTGCTGGCAGACCCCGCGCCGCGCAAATTTGTTGTGGTCCACCTGCTCGGCACACATATGAGTTATCAGTACCGCTACCCGCCGGAGTTCGAGCGTTTTACCGACCGAGCCGGAGTGCCGGCGACTGTCAGCGATGATCAGTTGCCGACCTACAACAGCTACGACAACGCTGTGCTGTACAACGACCATGTGGTGGCCAGCTTGATCAAACGCCTGGCAGGACAGCAGTCGAATGGTTTTCTGCTGTACTTGGCTGATCATGGCGAGGCGGTGTTCGATGCGCCCAAGGCTGATGTGTTGGGGCGCAATGAAGCTGCCCCGACCAGCCCGATGTATACCGTGCCGTTTATCCTGTGGAACTCGCCCCAATGGCAAGCGCAGCAGCCTCGTGATTTCACGGCAGCACTGTCACGGCCCTACAGCTCCTCGCACTTCATTCACACTTGGGCAGATCTGGCTGGCCTGCGCTTTGATAGATACGAAGCGCATAAAAGCCTGGTGAGCAATGAGTTTCGGCCGCTACCGTTGCTTATTGGCAATCCTGAGCAGCCGAAAAGCCTGATTGATTTCAGTCTGATCAAGCCGAAGGCTAATGCGGGTAAGCTGGCTCAGCGTGAGAGATAGCAGGCTGCCTCTGAGCTGTAAGGCGCATGGCAAGGCCCGTTTCTACAGGTTCGGCACTCTTTCTTAAGATTTCCTGCAACTGCTGACGTAGGCATAGCCTTTATTGGCTCAAGACATTGCCGTTTGGTTAGATCCCGCTTTTGACCTTGCTCCAGATGTGTGCGCGCACGCTGTTTATCTATAGGGGCATGTCGAACTAGATCCGTGTGCCTCCCTGGGCATCACGTAGTTGATGCTGACGCCGCTACTTTGCTCGTACGGCGTGAGGGGGCGGGCGAGGTAGTCAGCCCAGTTTGTAGATGCGCACGGTTTCTGTGGCTTGGTCTACATGGATGCGCGGAGCGGCACGGGTAACCGGGCTGACGTCCGTCAGGGGCAGTTGGGCGGTGTGCTTGAAGTGTTTGATGCTCATAAAACTCTCCGTTAACGCATAAATTTTTCCAGGGTGCCGGCCAGGCTGCTGGCGAGCTTGCGCCGCCAGGGCGCGCTGTGTGGGTTGGCCAGAACACGGTCTTCGTGCGCGAAGCTCTGGACGATTGCGTTGTAGCCGAGCCAGCGCAGGGGTTCTGGCTCCCAGCGCGGCAGGCGGCTGAGCGGCTGGTCGCCGAGCACCCAGGGCTGGCGGGTCAGTTCGCTTTCCTGGTTCAGAATCAGATCGGCCAGGGTGCGTCCGCCGAGGTTGCTGGCACCGACGCCTTCGCCGCCGTAGCCGCCGGACAGGGCGATGCCGTTGCGTCGGTCCACCAGCATGTGCGGGCGAAAGCGCCGCGCCATGCCCAGGTTGCCGCCCCAGGCGTGGGTGATGCGTACCTGCTTGAGCTGCGGGAACAGTTCGCCAAACAGGTAGCGGCGCAGGTCGCGCTCGTTCTCGCTGAGGTTGAAGTCGTGGCGCAGCTTGCCGCCAAATCGATAGCCGCCACGGGCGCCGAACACCAGGCGGTCATCGGCGCTGCGCTGGCCGTAGGTGACCTGGCGGCTGTTCTCGCTAAAGGCCTGGCCGCGCTCCAGGCCAATATCGGCCCAGACTTCTTTGGGCAGCGGCTCGGTGGCCACCAGCAGGCTCTGTACTGGTAACTGATGTTTGCCCAGGGGCGGCAGGCTGGCGGCATAGCCTTCCACGGCTGGGATAATCCAGTCGGCGCGCACGCTGCCACTGGCGGTGCGCACCAGGCCGGTTTGCCAGTCGGTCACCCGACTTTGTTCATACAGCTCGACGCCCATGGCCGCCACGCAGCGGGCCAGGCCGCGCACCAGTTTGGCAGGCTGAATGGTGGCGCAGTGCGGGGTGTAGATGGCGCCGAAGCTGTTGGCCAGTTGCAGCTGTTTGCCGAGGTCGAAGGGCGTTAGCCAGCGGTAGTCGGTTTCATCCAGGCCCAGGGCCCGCAGCTCAGCTAGGTGCTGGCGCAGGCTGGCCAGCTGCTCGGGGTAGCGCGCGGCGCAATACAGCACGCCGGCTTTGCGGTAATCGCAGGCGATCTGCTCGCGCTGCAGCACGCTGGCGACTTCATCGGGAATGCCGTGCAGCAATTGATAGGCCGCTTTCCGTGCGGCGCTGGGCTGCTCGGCTAACAGGCGGTCTTGGCCCAGCAAATTGCCCATCAACCAGCCGCCATTGCGCCCGGAGGCCCCGAAGCCTGTAATCTCGCCTTCGAGGATGACGATACGCAGCTGCGGTGCCTGGCGCTTGAGGTAGTAGGCGGTCCACAGGCCGGTGTAGCCAGCGCCGATGATCGCCACATCGGCGTGAATATCAGATTGCAGAGCGGCTCTGGGGCTCAGTGGCTCATCCAGTTGTGCCATCCATAAGCTGATGTTTTGCCACGGGTTCATGCTCTTGTGCCTGGATCGCGGAGAGTGCTGCCTAGGATAGGTCAGCGCCGCCGCGCTTGCTGCATTTAGCTCTTTGGCTTGTACGCGCAGTAGCCTGGGCGTGGGCCGATCTTCGGGTGATTACGGCAGGTATCCGGGCGCTTGTCGTAGATGGTGCACAGACGGGTTTTGCGGTCCAGGTAGTAGCAGTCGTTGTTGCTCATGCGGGTCAGGGTGAAGATGCCCGACTTTTGATGAAAACGTTCGACGATGCCGTCTTTCTGCAGGCGCTTGGCAATGTTTTTCAGCGGCTCGCTGCGTTCGAACTCATCGACCACGCCGATGCGGATCAGGTCATTTAGCCGCGCTTCAACCGGCAGCGTGCAGCAGCTGGACATGCAGCTGTGGCACATATCAGCGGTGTATTTGGCCCAGGTTTCCAGGCGGTCGAGTTCGGCGGCGGCAATCAGGTTGTTTTTCATTGCAGGCATGCATCAGTTGTGCGGCGCGCGATGATAGCGGCCTTGCGGCGTTTGTGAATGACTATCTGCCGGCTGGTCATAAAATGTGCGGCTATGGCGGGGGCCAATTTCTCACTGTGCTGTGATGCATACGGCATTCGTCTCTCTGGGTATGTACCGGTCGGGCTCCTATACTGCTGCGCAGTTTGCATCGGGTGCCGGGCAACGGGATGTTCGGGTTTAGCTGAATAGGAACACGCTGCATGCAATGGATTTTCATGCTGGTGGGGTTGGTGCTCGGCGCTTTAGCGGATGAGACGCTGACGGCTTCGCTGTTGGGCGGGCTGATTGGTTTGGGTCTTGGTCAGGCGTTCAAGCTGCATGGGCTGGAGCGTGAGAATGCCGCGTTAACGGCGCAGCTCAAGGCTTTTTCTCAGCGCTTCGAAAAGGGTACGGCGGCGCTGTATGAGCGCTTGCTGAAACTGGAGCAGGGCGTCACGCCAGTCCCTGAGGTGCCGCCCGTGGCGCAGCCGCTCAGCCCTGTTGTCGAGCCTGCGCCTGAGCCCGCTGTCAGTGCCCAGGCAGCCGAGCCTGAGCTGGATTGGACCCTGGATTTTGTCCTGCCTGAGTCTGCCCCTGAGCCTGCCGCGCCTATGCAGGCGGCGCTCGAGTCCGCCGCCGAGGCGATTAAGCCGCCGGCTGTTACACCTTGGGAGCCTGCTGAGCCGCGTCAGCCGTCGCCGATTGAGCGAGCCATTGATCTCGCCCAGAACTGGCTGCTGGGTGGCAATACGGTGCTGCGCGTCGGCGTGGTGCTGTTGTTTCTCGGCCTGGCCTTTCTGCTGCGTTATGCCACCGAAGGCGTGGTGGTGCCGGTGGAGTTGCGCTACGCCAGCGTCGCCGCCAGCGCCGTGGCGCTGTTGGCTCTAGGCTGGTGGCTGCGTTTACGCAACCCGAACTATGCGTTGATGCTGCAGGGTACTGGGGTGGCGGTGCTGTACCTGACAGTGTTCGCGGCGATGCGCCTGCATCCTTTATTGGCCCCTGGCATGGCGCTGGGCCTGCTGGTGCTGGTCACGCTGTTTTCGGCGATTCTAGCGATCAAGCAGGATGCTCTGGGCCTCGCCGCTGCGGCGGCCCTGGGCGGTTTTGCTGCGCCGATTCTGACGTCCACCGGCAGCGGCAACCATGTCGCGCTGTTCAGCTATTTCGCACTGCTCAATGCCGGGATCTTTGCCATCGCCTGGTTCAAGGCCTGGCGTCTGCTCAATCTGATCGGTTTTGTCGGCACCTTCGGCATCGGCTTCGCCTGGGGCATTCGCTCCTACACGCCGGAATTGCTGTGGAGCACCGAGCCGTTTCTGATTCTGTTCTTCCTGATGTATGTGGCCATCGGTCTGCTGTTTGCCCGGCGCAAGCTGCGTGAGGCCCTGGATGCACCCGAGGATCGTGATGCGCTGCTGCGCTGGGCGGCGCGCAAGGGCGACTATATCGATGCCACCGTACTGTTCGGCCCGCCGCTGGTGGGCTTTGGTTTGCAGTTCGCGTTGGTGCAGCACATCGAATTTGCTGCGGCCTTTAGCGCCTTGGCGTTGGGGCTGTTCTACCTCGTGCTGGCGCGGCTGCTGGTCGGCCGCACCGGTGATCGCGCCGTGTTGCTGGTTGAAACCTGCTTGGCCTTGGGCGTGGTGTTTGGCAGTTTGGCGATTCCCTTGGGCCTGGATGCGCGTTGGACTTCGGCCGCCTGGGCGGTGGAAGGCGCGGGTATCTTCTGGCTCGGCCTGCGTCAGCAACGCAGCCTGGCGCGGGCGTTTGCTCTGCTGCTGCAGGTCGGTGCGGCACTGGCGTTCGTCATTGGTTTGCGCGGCGCTGAGTTGACCCTGTTGGACGGCGCGCCGCTGGGCGCGTTGATGCTCGGCGTGGCCTTGCTGTTCAGCTACTGGCAGCTACGGCAGAACACGCAACACGCCAGCAGTTGGGAAGTGCGCGGGCTGCCGGTGCTGGCCTGTGCCGGGCTGGCCTTTCTCTATTTGATTGCCCCCCTGCTGTTTGCCGCCCAAGGCACGGCGATCAGCTGGGCCCTGGCTGGCCTGTTAACCCTGTGGCTGGGTCTGCGCCTGCAGGCGCGCAGTTTCCTGTTCAGCGCCTTTGCCGTGCAGTTGCTCGGTGGCCTGGTGTTTATGCTGGATATGGCCGGCAATGCGGCCACCGGTATGGGCGGTTTCTCTGCCGGTTGGCAGGGCTTGCTCACCTCGTCCTTGATTGGCTTTGGCCTGATCGCCGGTATGCTGCTGGCGGCGCGGGACCCGCAGGTCGGTGCGGATCGCCGCCTGCTGCGCGGCCTGTCGGTGGTGCTGTTGGTGGGACTGGTGTTCATCAACCTGGCGGTGCTGTTTGTGCTGCCCTGGGCGACGGCCAGCGCGGTATGGGGCGGCAGCGGCCTGCTGATTATCTGGCTTAGCCTGCACTTGCAACAGCGCGCCAGTTTTGTCTTCGGCCTATTGCTGCAAGTGTTGGCGGGGCTGGTGTTTCTTGCGGTCAGCCCGCTGCTGTTTGGTCAGCTGTCGGCCGAGGGCCTGCGGCCGCTGGCCCATATGGATTTCTGGGCGCCGCTGGTCCTCGGCGTGTCCGCTTTGATTGGCGCCTGGCGTTTGCAACAGCTGGCGCGCCGCGAGGCGCCCAGTGCTCTCGGTAATTACAGCCTGCTTGGTTTGGCGCAGTTGCTGCTGGTGTGGGGCGCGGCCTGGTGGGCGCTGGCGCTAAGCAGCGAAGTGCTGCGCTTTGTCGCTGCGGAATGGCAGAGCAGCGCCTTGCTCGCGGTACTGGCGGCCAGTGTGGCTTTGGCTGCATTTCTCGCGCCGCGTACACGCTGGGCCGAGCTGGCGCTGCTGTGTTGCCTGCTGACACCGCTGGCTGGCGTGGTGCTGCTGCACGCCTGGCACCTGCACTATCACCCTGCGGCGCAGTTCGGCTGGTTGGCCTGGGCGCTGCTGTTTGCCGTGCACTTCTGGGCATTGCGGCGCTTGGCTGCACAGTTGCCAGCCGGGGCGCTGAGCGCGGCCCATGTACTTGGCTGCTGGTTGCTGTTGGGCGTGCTGGCGCTGGAGTTACGCTACCTGCTGCTGGCGCTATCGGAGCATTACAACGCCTGGCGCTGGCTCGGTTGGGCGCTGCTGCCAAGTGCCTATTTGTGGCTGGTGGCCCCCTGGCAGATGGCTCGGTCGCGTCGCTGGCCTTGGCCGCTGGCGGCCTATCTGCGTGAATACCGTCTGCTGGCAGCAGCGCCGCTGGCGCTGCTGATGCTCGGCTGGTTCTGGCTGGCCAACGTGGCCAGTGCCGGGGATGCCGAACCGCTAGCCTATCTGCCGCTGCTCAATCCGCTGGAGCTGTGCCTGCTGTTTGCCTTGGGCGCGGTGTTCGCCTGGGCGCGCATGGGGTTGGCCGAGCTGGGCGTGGACGCCGTGCGCAGTCAGTGGCTGACTCAGGCCGTGGCGGGTGCTTCGCTGTTTGCCCTGCTGACCGCGATGGTGATGCGCACGGCCCATCATTGGGGCGGTGTGCCTTATCAGTTGGATGCGCTGCTCGATTCGATGCTGGTACAGGCCGGCCTGTCGATTATCTGGACGCTGATCGCCCTGCCGCTGATGGTGCTCGGCAACCGGCGTGGGCGGCGCGAGCTGTGGCTGCTCGGCGCGGCACTGATCGCGCTGGTGGTGGCCAAGCTGTTTTTTGTGGAACTGGGTAATCGCGGTGGCCTGGAGCGTATCGTGTCGTTTATTGGCGTAGGTGTATTGCTGTTGGTGGTGGGCTATTTCGCCCCGCTGCCGCCACGCAAGGCGGATGCGCAACAGCCGCAGGAGCACGCATGATCAGTCGTTTAATTCACAAAGTGGGCAGCGCTGCGGTTATCAGTCTGCTGTGCAGCGTCTCAGCCCTGGCGCAGGAGCAGCCAGGCGACTATGCCATGCAACTGCCGCTAAGCCTTAGTGGTGAGGGCCCTTGGTATCGCCTGGATGTGCCGATGGCGCTGCATTTCGCCGCGCGCTATGGCGATTTGCGCGACCTGCGGGTGTTTAACGCCGAAGGCCAGGCCCTGGCCTACGCCCTGGTGGCGGGGCAGGGTGAATCGCGCGATAGCCAGCAGGAACAGGCGGTGAAGTGGTTTCCGCTGTATGCCGAGCAGGGTGACAGCAGCGCCACGCCGAGCCTGCGGGTGCAACGCAGTACCAGCGGTACCTTGATCGAGCTGCTTGATGAGCCAGATGCAGCTGCCAAACCGGCGCTGCTGCGTGGCTGGCTGCTGGATGCCAGCGCACTGCAAGAGCCGCTGGTTCGCTTGCAGCTGGACTGGGGCGGCGGCCAGGAGGGTTTTCAGCGCTTTAGTATTGAAGCCAGTGATGACCTGCAAGCCTGGCGCTCCTGGGGCAGTGGGCAGTTGGCGCGCTTATCCTTTGATGGCGAGCGTGTCGAACAGCGCCAAGTCGAGCTGCCGGGCAGCAAAGCGCGCTACCTGCGCTTGCTCTGGCAGAGCCCACAACAGGCGCCGCAACTGACCGCAGCCAGCTTGCGCAGCCAGCGCAGTGGCAGCATGCCGGCGCCGCTGGTGTGGTCGCAGCCGCTGGCGGCGACGCGCAGCCCGGATGGCCAGTATCAATGGCAATTGCCGTTGGCCTTGCCGCTGGAGCGTGTGCATGTCGAGCTCAGTCAGGCCAACAGCCTGGCGCCGATTCGCATCACTGGCCGCAGCGAAGCCAAGGGCGCTTGGCAATCGCTGGCGCAGGGCTTGCTCTATCGGCTGCCGGAGAATGGCGTGGAAATCCGTCAGGATGAACTGTCGTTGCCGGGCTGGGCGGTGCAGCAGCTGCGTCTGCAGGTGGATGAGCGGGGCGGCGGCCTGGGCGTTGAACCACCGCAGATCAAAGTCGCGGTGCGCGCCACCCAGTTGGTGTTTCTCCAGCGTGGCAGCCCGCCCTATCGGCTGGCGCTTGGCCGGGCGGGGGCTCAGTCGGCGGCCTTGCCGTTGACCACCTTGATTCCTGGCTTTCAGCCGCAGCGCCTGCAGCAATTGGGTACAGCCGAAGCACAGTTGCAGGCTGAGAATCTTGCGCAGCAGGAGCAGGCAGCGGCTAGTGAGAGCGACTGGAAACGCTGGGGGTTGTGGCTGGTATTGCTGCTTGGCGTGGGCTTACTGGCGCTGATGGCGGTCAGCTTGTTGCGCCGGCCGAGCGCGGAATAAGCGCGATTGATAGCGTTTTCATGGCAATTAAGCGCCGCCGTCTGACGATTTTTGCAGTATGGTTGGCACCTTCAATTGATTGGCGTTTGAGGTCAGGAAGGCCCTTGCGTATTTTTACTGCGCCCCGTTTTTGGGTGGTTCTTGTGCGTGTGCCACGTTTGGTCGGCAAGCATGCGCAACCGTTTTTCTTGGCAGTACCCTCCCGATGAATGCCTGCGGTGACTCCGGCTGGGCGCTCAGTGCCCCGGTCATTCTGACCTCTGCGGTCTGCATCGGCGTGCTGTTGTTGGCCCACTGGGTGACGCGCCAGCGCTATTTCCCTGGGCGCGAGAGTTTTATCGTGCTGCACCTGGCGAGCCTCTGGTGGATGACCGCCGCGAGCCTGGAAATGGCCGCGCAGGGTGCGCAGTGCAAAGTGTTCTGGGCGACTATGGCCTGGCCGGGAATTCTGATGGTGCCCACCTTCTGGGCGATTTTCCTCTGGCAATACGTCAACAGCGTGCGGCAACCGCTGCCACTGCGCAGCACCCTGGGTTTGGCTGTGGTGCCGGTGCTGATCTGGCTGATGGCCCTGAGCAACCCCTGGCATGGCCTGTTCTACGGCGCGGGTACGGTGCCATTGAGTGATGAGCTGGGCGCGCCGATCCGTTATCAGCATGGGCCGCTGTTCTACGCTGCCGCCGCTTACGTCTATCTGTTTATGGCGTTCTGCATGGGCGTGGTGTTGCGCGCGGCCATCGTCAGTTATGGCGTGCATCGGCGCCACTACCTGGCCTTTGTCTTCGTTACGGCGGTGCCCTGGGTCGCCAATATCAGCTACGTGGTGTTCGGCTGGATGCTATTTGGCTTCGACCCTACGCCCTTTAGTTTCGCCTTTACCCTGGTGGCGTTTGCCTGGCTGATTGTCGGTGTGCGGTTGTTCGATCTGCTACCAGTCGCCCGCCACCTACTACTGGATGCCTTGCTTGATCCGGTACTGGTGGTCGATGCGCAATTACGGGTGATCGAAGCCAACCCGGCCGCGCTGAAATTGGCTGGCCTGCGCAGTGGCTGGCAGGGCCGACAGTTGGTGGACTGGCCGATACTAGGCGCCGATTTGCAGCAGTTGCTCAGCCGCAACCACAGCGAGCAGGAACAACTGCTGACCCTGGCCAATTCGGCGCGTTATTTTGAAGTGCGTATCCGCGCCATCGAGCGGGTGACCCATCGAGGGACCCTGGTAATGGGGCAGATGCTCTACCTGCGTGATGTCACCCAGCGTCACCTCAGTGAGTTAAAACTGGCCGAAGCCCTGGCCATCAGTGAAGAGCGCTTGCGCACCATCACCACTCTGCACGAACAACTGCAGGAACAGGCGCTGTGTGACCCGCTGACCGGGCTGTACAACCGGCGTTATCTGGACGAGTTCTTTACCCGCGAACTGGCCGTGGCGCAGCGCGAGGGCACGCCCATTTCTCTGGCGTTGATCGACCTGGATCATTTCAAGCTGCTCAATGACGAATATGGTCATCTGGAAGGCGACGACGTGCTCAAGGGCGTGGCTCAGCACCTGTTGGAGAACCTGCGCAGCTCGGATGCGGTATTCCGTATTGGTGGTGAGGAGTTCCTGCTGATCCTGCCACGCGCCGATGCCAGTGAGGCTCGTGCGCGTTTGGAAACCATCTGCCGCGAGCTGGCTGCGCACCCCTTACCAACCCGTGGTGGCGCGCGCTACGTCACCCTCTCCGCTGGCCTGGCGCTGTGGCCCGAGCAGGGCCCTGCGCTCGATGAGTTGCTGCAGGTGGCCGATGCTGCGCTCTACCAGGCCAAGCATGCGGGGCGTAATAGGGTGTGCGCGCTTGCGCTGTCTTGTTGAGGCACCCTCACCCAAAAGGGTGATTTTTAGCTTTGCGCGTGCATTGCCTCACAAACCTCACTACATTCTGGGCCTGTGAACTCCAATAAAAATAAATTCCCAGGTGGCCCATGAAGCAATTGTTAACACCTTTAGCAGCCGCGTGCCTGCTGACACTATCCCCCTCTCTTGTATTTGCCGCGCCGTACTCTGGTCTGGTTGTTTTTGGCGACAGCCTGAGTGATGCGGGGCAGTTTGCTGATCCTGGCGGTCCGGCTGGGGCTACTCAACGCTTTACCAACCGGGTTGGGCCAACCTTTCAAAGTGGCAGTGGTGAGATTTTCGGATCAACGTCGCCAATGTTGTTGGGCGAGCAACTTGGGCTCGGGCTGCAAACGCCTTCAACCTCTGCAGTGTTTGCTGCTGATGGACGGCCAGATGGCTCCAACTGGGCCGTTGGCGGTTATCGCACGGATCAGATCTTTGACTCCATCACTGCCGTAGGCGGTTCGGTTGCGGGAAGTCGCACTCGCGATGGGTTCCTGGTGGATTTAGCCAATCGTGGTTTGAGTATTGACCCCAATACGCTGTTTTATGTGAACGGCGGCGGCAATGACTTCCTTCAAGGCACCATCTTTACTGATGGCGCGCAGGTTGCTGCCGGGCGCCTGGCCTCCAGTGTTGAGGCGCTGCAGGCGGCGGGTGCGCGCTACATTATGGTTTCCCTGTTGCCAGATGTTGGTAGCACGCCGGCAATCTCGGGCACGGGTTTAGCCCCCGCTATTTCGCAGATCGGGCGGGACTTCAACGCCGAGCTGGTACGTCGGCTTGAGAGCGTCAATGCGCAGATTATTCCCCTGAATGTGCCATTGCTTTTCAATGAAGTGCTGGCGAATGCGACCATTTTTGGTTTTGACGCGAGCCAGAATTTGATCGGGACCTGTTTTAGCGGGTGCGCCAGCGTCAATGCGACGTGGGGCATAAACAGCACGACGCCAGATCCAAGCAAGCTGATGTTCAATGACAGCGTGCACCCAACGACTGCTGTGCAGCAGATATTCGCTGACTATTCCTATTCTCTTCTCGCTGCACCCTGGGAGCTAAGCCTGTTGCCTGAAATGGCTCATGGCACCCTGCGCTCGCATCAGGATCAACTGCGCACGCAGTTGTTAGCCGATTGGGAGGCATGGCAGCCGAGAGGTGAGTGGCGGACATTTGTTTCCGCAACTGGCCAGCGCCTGGATTTTGACTCTCAGGCTGCGTCAGCGAGCGCCGACGGTAATGGCTACAGCCTCAACCTGGGCACCAGCTATCGGCTCGACGAGGCCTGGCGTGTGGGCGTTTCCCTGGGTTTGTATGAGCAGGAACTGCAGGCCGGTAGGGCTGATTCCGACTACGACATGCGCAGTTATTTGGCTACAGCTTTTGCCCAGTATCAGCACAATCGTTGGTGGGCGGATGTTTCAGCCAGTGCGGGTTATCTGGATTACCAGGATCTGAAGCGCAAATTCGACCTTGGCATCACCCAGGCCAGCGAGAAAGGCGATAGCGATGGCCAGTTGTGGGCATTGAGTGGGCGAGCGGGTTATGACATTGCTCAGCCAGGTGACAATTGGCACCTGAGTCCTTTCCTCAGCGCAGATTACGCGCGGGTCGAAGTAGACGGTTATTCCGAGTCAGGTGCGCGTTCTACTGCGCTTACCTTTGCGGACCAGGAGCGCACCTCTAAGCGGCTTGGTTTCGGTTTCCAGGGGCGCTGGATGCTCAGTGCAGGCACGCAGCTGTTCGCCGAAATCGCTCGCGAAAAAGAGTTCGAGGACGATGCGGCCAAGGTCAACATCGCGCTCAATAGCCTGCCGAGTCTCGATTTCACCCTGCAGGGCTATCAGCCGGATGATCGACTCGACCGAGTGAGCCTGGGTTTTAGCCAGCAATTGGCTAAGGACCTAGCATTGCGTGGTGCATACAGTCTGCGTAAAGGCTCCGATGACAAGCAGCAGGGCGTTAGCCTGGCCTTAACCTTGGATTGGTAGATACCAATGGGCGGCAGCATGAGCGTTGCCGCCTTTAAAGGGGTAAACTGCGCGCGATTTCATTCCCTCCGGAGCCGTCCATGTCCCGCGTTACCCTCAGCCGCTACCTGATCGAGCAGACCCGCTGCAACCACACCCCGGCCGATCTGCGTTTCCTTATCGAAGTGGTCGCACGGGCCTGTAAGGAAATCAGCCATCAGGTATCCAAGGGCGCACTGGGCGGCGTGTTGGGCAGCATGGGCACCGAGAACGTACAGGGCGAGGTGCAGAAGAAGCTCGACGTGATTTCCAACGAAATTCTTCTGGAAGCCAACGAGTGGGGCGGTCACCTGGCCGGCATGGCGTCCGAAGAAATGGATAACGCTTACCAGATTCCCGGCAAGTACCCCAAAGGTGCCTACCTGCTGGTATTTGACCCGTTGGACGGCTCTAGCAACATCGATGTCAACGTTTCGGTCGGCACCATCTTCTCGGTGCTGCGTTGCCCGGACCGCAATGGTGCTGAGGGCGATCTGGGTGAAGAGGCTTTCCTCCAGCCGGGTACCGAGCAGGTGGCTGCCGGGTATGCGATCTACGGCCCGCAAACCATGTTGCTGCTGACCCTCGGTGACGGCGTCAAAGGCTTCACCCTGGACCGCGAGCTGGGCAGCTTCGTGCTGACCCACGACAACATCAAAGTGCCGGAGTCGACCAAAGAATTCGCCATCAACATGTCTAACCAGCGCCACTGGGAGGCGCCGGTACAGCGCTATGTCAGCGAATTGCTGGCGGGCGAGGACGGCCCGTTGGGCAAGAACTACAACATGCGCTGGATCGCTTCGATGGTTGCCGACGTGCATCGCATCCTCACCCGTGGCGGTGTGTTTATGTACCCACGCGACAGCCGTGAGCCAGAAAAGCCAGGCAAACTGCGTCTGATGTACGAAGCCAATCCGATGTCGATGATCATCGAGCAGGCCGGCGGTGTGGCCACTGATGGTACTCAGCGCATCCTTGATATCCAGCCTACGTCCCTGCACCAGCGCGTCGCGGTCTTCCTCGGTTCCAAGGAAGAAGTACTGCGCATCAGCGCCTACCACCGCGAGTAAGTGATGAGCGCGCCTTGGCAGCCGTTGTTCGACTGGTGGTTCGGCCCTGGCGTGACGGCTGCCGAGGTGGCCGCCAGTCGCGGCAAGCTCTGGTTCGGCAAGCAGGACCGTCAGGATGATCAGGCACGCGAGCAGTTTGGCGCGTGGGTCGAGCAGGCCCTGGCCGGTCAGTTGCAAGACTGGCAGCGCGAACCTGAAGGCTGGCTGGCAATCTTGCTGCTGCTCGATCAGCTGCCACGGATGATCTTTCGTGATACGCCAAAAGCCTTTGCCGGCGATCCGCTGGCTCGTTCGTTGGCCCTGCACGGGCTGAACGAGGGTTGGGATCAGCAACTGCGCCCAATCCAGCGGGTGTTCGCCTATCTGGTGCTGGAGCATGCCGAGGATCCGGCGTTGCAGAATCAGGCCGTGCAGCTGTTTCAGGTATTGCATGAGCAGGCTACAACCGCTGAGCGCGAGCTGTTTGCCGGTTATCTCGATTATGCCGAACGCCACCAGCGTGTGATCGCGCGCTTTGGCCGTTTTCCCCATCGCAATCAGATTCTCGGGCGCACTTCTAGCGCTGAGGAATCTGCCTTTCTGCTGGAACCAGGCTCGCGCTTCTAGCATCCAAGCAGGCAAGCTCGGTATTGCTATGCCAAGCTGGTCTTGGTTCTTTCCTCAGGAGTTTTCCCATGTCTCTGCGTGTCGTCGCACTACTCGCCACTTGCCTGCTGCTGGCTGCCTGCAACAAGATCAATCAGGACAATTACACCCAGCTTAAGGCGGGCATGAGCAAGGATGAGGTCGAGAACCTGCTCGGCAAACCCGGTGAGTGCGCCGGCGCGCTGGGCATGTCCAGCTGCACCTGGGGCGATGAGCAGCGCTTTATCAGCGTTCAGTACGCTGGCGACAAGGTCATGATGTTTTCCGGCAAGGGGCTGAAGTAATGCGCTTGCTGGCGGCGTTGGCCGCAGCGGTTGTGCTGGCGGGCTGCGCCAACTCCGGTACGGGTGTGGTGCCGCCGAAGACGGTTGAACGTGTCGATCTGCAGCGTTATCAGGGCACCTGGTACGAGCAGGCGCGTTTGCCAATGTTCTTCCAGCGCAACTGCGCGCAATCCGAGGCGCTCTATGAGTTGCAGGAAGGCGGCACGATTGGTGTGACCAACCGCTGCCGAACCCTCGATGGTGAGTTGCAGCAGGTGCAGGGCCAGGCCGTAGCGCAGGTGCCGGGCGAGACCAATAAACTCTGGGTGCGTTTTGACAACTGGGCCAGCCGCCTGCTGCCAGGGCTGACCAAGGGCGAGTACTGGGTGCTTTATCTGGATGACGACTACCAAACTGCACTGGTCGGCCACCCTAACCGCAAGTACCTCTGGTTGCTGACCCGTGATCAGAACGCCAGCGCAAAACACCTTGCGACGCTACTTGAAGAGGCGCGCAGCCGTGGTTATGACACCCGTGAGCTGATCTGGCGACGCACGGCTGCCGAGATGGCGCTAGAGCGCTAGGGTCTTTTGCCGTTTCGGCGCGGCCGCGAACGAAACGGCAACAAACCTCCGGGATGATTCAAGGCGAAATGCAGGCTACAACCTTGGGCTGCGCTGGGGTGAGTGATTTTTAGCTACCCGCAGCCTGTCTGCGGGTGGTTATTGCCAGTTCAACCGCGCCAGCTTCCATTCATCACCCTCCAGCCACCACTCCATCTCCACGGTGAAGTGACGGGCACTGTCGGGGATCAGGCTTTCGGCGCCGACCAAGGCAACCTGGGCTTCGGTGAAGCCTTTCTCGCGATAGGTTTCATGGACGTAGCTGGCTTTGCTCAGGGCCAGCACTTCGACGTTCTTGTGGCGCATAAACAGCAGCAACATGGTGCGTTGCGCCCACTCACGGTCAAACTCGTCCTGGGCTTTGAACTGTGGGTGTAGTTGGTCGAGTACCGCGCTGTTTTTCTTCGCTTCCAGATTGTCCTGTAGCTGTTGCACGGCTGCTTCCAACGCTGCCTGCGGATCATCCTTAACGCCGCAGCCGGCGAGCAGGGTGCAAATCATTACGAAAGCTAAGGCAAATATCCTTGTTGGCATGCTGAACTCCTTTTTCATGGTTATGATGCCCGGCAGGGCTTTAGACGGCCGCGACCGGCGAATCACCTTCGCCAGCCGTCAAGTTACGCATTAATTCAGGAGCATGCCATGCAGACCTTGTATCCGGAGATTAAACCCTACGCCCGCCATGAGCTTGCGGTGCAAACGCCGCATGTGCTGTATGTCGACGAAAGCGGTTCGCCGGATGGATTGCCCGTGGTGTTTATCCATGGTGGCCCAGGGGCCGGGTGTGATGCTGCCAGTCGGCGCTATTTCGACCCCAACCTGTACCGCATCGTCACCTTCGATCAGCGTGGTTGCGGTCGTTCTACGCCCCACGCCAGTTTGGAAAACAACACCACCCAGGCGCTGATCGCCGATATGGAGCAGATCCGCGAGCACCTCGGCATCGACAAGTGGGTGCTATTCGGCGGCTCCTGGGGTTCGAGCCTGGCCTTGGCGTACGCCCAGACCCACCCACAGCGCGTGCATGGGCTGATCCTGCGCGGCATCTTCCTTTGCCGGCCGCAGGAGTTTCACTGGTTCTATCAGGAGGGCGCGAGCCGCCTGTTTCCGGATTACTGGGAAGACTACCTGGCGCCGATCCCGGTGGATGAGCGCGGCGATCTGATGCAGGCCTTCTACAAGCGCCTGACCGGTCCCGATCAGATCGCCCAGATGCATGCGGCCAAAGCCTGGTCGACCTGGGAAGGCCGCACCGCCACCCTGCGGCCCAACCCGCAGGTGGTCGATCGTTTCAGCGACAGCCATCGCGCGCTATCGATTGCTCGCATCGAGTGTCATTACTTCGTCAACAACGCCTTCCTCGAAACCGATCAACTGCTACGCGATATGCCGAAGATCGCCCACCTGCCGGGGGTGATCGTACATGGCCGCTATGACGTGATCTGCCCACTGGACAACGCCTGGGCGCTACACCAGGCCTGGCCCAACAGCGAGCTGCAGATCATCCGCGATGCCGGTCATTCGGCGGCCGAAATCGGGATCGTCGATGCCCTGGTTCGGGCCGCAGACGAACTGGCCCATCGCCTGCTCAACCTGGCCCCGGACGAAGCATGAAAACACTGATTCAACGCGTGCGCGGTGCGCGGGTAGAAGTGGCGGGTGAGGTGGTCGGCTCCATTGATCAGGGCCTGCTGGCGCTGGTTGGCGTTGAGCCGCAGGACACCCCGGCCAGCGTCGAGAAAATCCTGCACAAGCTGCTTAATTACCGGGTGTTCAGCGACGCGGCGGGCAAGATGAACCTGTCGCTGAGTGACATCGGCGGCGGCCTGCTGCTGGTGTCGCAATTCACCCTGGCCGCCGACACCAAGAGCGGTTTGCGCCCCAGTTTCACCCGCGCCGCGCCGCCGGCACTTGGCGCTGAATTGTTCGACTTGCTGGTGGCGCAGGCCCGCGCCCGGCACCCTCAGGTCGCCACCGGGCAATTCGGGGCCGACATGCAGGTGCACCTGATCAATGACGGGCCGGTGACTTTTTTGCTGGAGAGCTGAGCCGACGTTGATCTGCCTGTGCGGCGTGAGCTTGAGCTTCTGGCATCTTGGCGGGTTGCGGGCCGTGCGTCGCAGTATCGGTTTTGGCTTGGCCAATCAACTCGCCGGCGTACAGCGCCCAGAGAATGATCAGCGGCTGAAAGGGCAGGCGCAGCCAGTAGTACCAGGTCGCCGCAGGCAGGCCTTCAACCTGCAATCCATCTACGGCGTTCTTGATATTGGCCGGGAAAACGCAGACGAAATAAATCGCCAGGGCAATGGCGGCATAGCGTCTGAAGCGTGGCAGCAGCAGGCCGATCGCACCTGCCAGTTCGCACAGGCCAGTGAAGAGCGCCAGTTGCAAAGGATAGGGCAGGTAGCCCGGCATCATGGCCAGGTAACGCTCGGGCGTCAGCAGGTGGTCGGTGCCCGCCATCAGCAGCGCCACGACCATGGCCAGGCGCATGCGCTGGGGCCAGTCAGCCACGCTAGTGACGCCGCAACGGTGGGCCAATGCGGCCATTAGAGTCAGGCTGAGCAACAAGGCAATGAATAGCATGAGTCCTCCTAATGTGCCGACTGGTAAGGCTAATCGAGCTCGCGGCATAATGTGGTCGTCGTCAACATATAAGGAGATGTTGTCAGTGTCAACACGCAAGCAGGAACAGCCCTATCACCATGGAGAGTTGCGCGGTGCGCTACTGCTCGCCGCGACCGAACTGTTGGCTGAAGGTGGGCTGGCATCCATTAGCCTGCGCGAAGTCGCACGTCGAGCGGGTGTCTCGCATAACGCGCCCTACCGCCATTTTGCCGACCGCGACAGCCTGCTGGCGTCTCTGGCAATCCAGGGGTTCGTACAGTTGGGACAAGAGATGGGCCGGCAGTCTGGCGGGCTGGCCGAGCTGGGGCAGTGCTATGTGCGTTTCGCCCTGGCGCAGCCGGGGCATTTTGCGTTGATGTTTGGTGCCACCCTGGACAAGCGCCGTTATCCCGAGTTGCAGCAGGCCTCGGCGGCCTTGCACGCGCGCTTGGCCGCGGCCGTGCAGGTGGCCGCGCCACAACGCGCTCAGCCGGTCGCGACTTTGGCGGCATGGAGCCTGGTGCATGGTCTTGCTCATCTGCTGCAGGAGCAGCAACTGAGCGAGGCCCTGGGAGCAGATGAATTGACCGAGCAGGTGACACGACTGTTCGTCAGCCTGCTCTAAGGCATTTCAGCGGCGCAGCGCTGCGACGAAAAAGCCCAGCTGATTCTGGCCGAAGTTGCATCTCGCTGCCGCCCCCGTTGCGCTTAATGCCTTCTTCGGTGCTGCTCTTCGGGTGTTCCTTGAACCTTTCAGCTGACTGTGGTGAGCCGGTTGCAACGAGTAGGGTGGATGAAGCGCTGTTTATCCATCGGCCGTTGTGTGTGGTGAATGGAGTAAAGGCTTTCCATCCTACGGCTCATGCATATGTGGTTAAAACAGTCGCGCGAGCAAGGCGGTAACCGCTGTTTCCACCCGCAGAATCCGTGCGCCCAGTTGCACCGGTTGCAGGCCGGCTTCCTGTAGCTTTTCTACTTCGTAGGGTATCCAGCCACCTTCCGGGCCGATGGCCAGCGTCACTGCCTGCTCGACTGCGCGTGGGCAGGCCGCGTAGTCACCCGGATGGCCGACCAGGCCCAGGGTGTCGGCTGCGATGCCGGGCAACTGATCTTCAACAAAGGGCTTAAAGCGCTTCTCGATAATCACCTCGGGCAGCACGGTATCGCGGGCCTGTTCCAGGCCGAGGATCAACTGTTCGCGAATCGCCGCCGGTTCGAGGAAAGGCGTCTGCCAGAAGCTTTTTTCCACCCGATAGCTGTTCAGCAGAATCAGCCGAGGTACGCCCATGCTGCTGACGGTTTGCAGCACGCGCTTGAGCATCTTTGGTCGCGGTAGGGCCAGCAGCAGGGTCAGCGGCAGTTTTTCCGGCGGCGCTTGGTCGAGTTGCACGCAAAGCTCAGCCTGTTCGGCATCCAGACGCAGCAGCTGGCCGCTGCCCATCAGACCATTCAGGCGGCCGACGCGCAGGCGGTCGCCGGCTTCGGCGCGGTGCACTTCATGCAGATGTTTAAGGCGGCGGCCGCTGAGCAGCACGCGGTCGGCGGCGATAAAATCACCGTCTTCCAGCAGCAGCAGGTTCACGGTTGCGCGGCGGGTGGTTGGTCGTTGGAGGGGCTGTCGTTTTCGCCTTCTTCGGCCGCCGCGTCCTGTTCGGCGCGGCGTTTGACCAGGCTGCCGCAGAGCAGGCCGGCTTCGAACAGCAGCCACATGGGCACGGCCAGCAGGGTCTGGGAGAACACGTCCGGCGGGGTCAGGACCATGCCGACGGCAAAGCAGCCGACTATCACATAGGGTCGGCTTTTACGCAGGGTGGCGACATCGACCACGCCGATCCAGATCAGCAGGAAGGTGGCAATCGGGATCTCGAACGCCACGCCGAAAGCAAAGAACAGCGTAAGCACGAAATCCAGGTACTGACCGATGTCGGTCATCATTTCCACGCCTTCCGGGGTCACGCTGGCGAAGAAGCCGAACATGATCGGGAACACCACGAAGTAGGCGAAGGCCATGCCGGCGTAGAACAGCAGAATGCTGGAAACCAGCAGCGGTATGGCGATGCGCTTCTCATGCTTGTACAGCCCTGGCGCGATAAAGCCCCAGATCTGATGCAGGATGATCGGGATGGCCAGAAACAGCGACACCATCAGGGTCAGTTTGAACGGCGTGAGAAACGGCGAGGCCACGCCGGTGGCGATCATCGTTGCACCTTCCGGCAGGTAGGCGCGCAGGGGCGCGGCGACCAGTGCGTAGATGTCCTGGGAGAAGTAGAACAGCCCGGCAAACATTACAAATACCGCCGCGACAATGCGCAGCAGGCGCGTGCGCAGTTCGGTCAGGTGCGAGACCAGGGGCATTTCCTGATCGCTGTCCAGTCGTGGGCTCATGGCTGCGGGCTTTTATTCTGGGAGGTGCTATCGGGAGCGGCGGTTGGCTCTGCTGCGGGTGTAGCGACAGGGCTCGGCTCAGTGATGCTGCTGAGCGGCGCGTTGAGGCTTTGCTTCATTGCGTTCATTTCCCGCTCAAGCTCGAGGATCTGTTCGTTATGCAGTTGGCGGCGAATTTCGTCCGCACCGATCTCGCGCTCCACCTCAGCCTTAATCGCACTGAAGCTGCGCTTGATCCGGCCGATCCACAGACCGGCTGTGCGCACTGCGCCAGGCAGACGATCAGGGCCCAAGACTACCAGGGCGACCACCGCGATCAGCAGCAGCTCGGTAAAGCCGATATCGAACATGGGTTAGTCTTTTTTCGCTGGTTCTTCGACCTTGCGCGCCTGGGCGTCGATGGTCTGACCCTTGGGCTCGTCTACTGCCGGCTTGTCTTCCTCGGTGCCCATGGACTTTTTGAAGCCCTTGATGGCATCGCCCAAATCGGAGCCCAGGCCCTTGAGGCGCTTGGTGCCGAACAGCATAACCACGATCAACAGGACGATCAGGAGTTGCCAGATGCTAATTCCACCGAATCCCATAATGCGTACTCCGTAATAAGAGGTTGATCAGTTTTCCGAGCGCGCGGCCTTTTCCGCGTGCCCGGACAGGCCGAAACGCCGGTCCAGTTCGTCCATTACCGCCTGGGGATGCTGGCCGAGGGCGGCGAGCATGACCAGGCTGTGGAACCACAGGTCGGCGGTTTCATAAATCACATCGCTGCAGTCGCCGCTGACGGCGGCATCCTTGGCGGCGAGGATGGTTTCCACCGATTCCTCACCAACCTTTTCCAGAATCTTGTTCAGACCCTTGTGGTACAGGCTGGCGACATAGGAGCTGTCGGCGGCCGCGCCTTTGCGCGACTCCAGCACATCGGCCAGGCGGCTCAGAGTGTCGGTCATGCCTGTGTCACTCATGTTTGTGTTCCGAGTTGTAGATGGCGTGTGGGTCTTTGAGCACCGCATCGACGGTCTGCCAGGTGCCGTTCTCGAATACCCGATAGAAGCAGCTTTCGCGGCCGGTGTGGCAGGCGATGCCGCCCAGTTGCTCGACCATCAGGATGACCACGTCGGCGTCGCAATCCAGGCGCAGCTCGTGCAGCTTCTGCACATGGCCGGATTCTTCGCCCTTGCGCCACAGCTTGCCACGCGAGCGCGACCAGTAGATGGCGCGCTGCTCGCTGGCGGTCAGGGCCAGGGCTTCGCGGTTCATCCAGGCCATCATCAGCACGCGGCCGGTTTTGTGGTCCTGAGCGATGGCCGGCACCAGGCCGTCCGCGTTCCAGTTGATTTCGTCGAGCCAGTCAGTCATTACCCTATCCGCCCATCTCGGGCTGTTTGATTCAGAAAGCTAGTGTGCCAGTGCGCACCCGGTGTGGCTATCGGCGCAGCACCAGATAGAGGCCGCCGACGAGCATCAGCCAGCTCGGCCAAACCATCAGGCTCAATGCCAGGCCCTGTGTCGCCGCGCCAGCGATTAGCGCTGCGCCGAGCAAGCGGGCCGGCCATTGGCGGCGCGTGACAGGCTGTTCCTGGCGACTGGTTGGTTGCTGGTTAAGGCGTTCCAGGGTTTCACGGGCGATTTGCGACAAGTGCGGCACCTGCTCGGCCTGCAGTTGCAGGTTGCGCAGCAGCTGCAACGGGCTGATGCGTTCACGCATCCAGCGTTCGAGGAACGGCTGGGCGGTGCTCCACAGGTCCAGATCCGGGTACAGCTGGCGGCCCAGGCCTTCGATATTCAGCAGGGTTTTCTGCAGCAGTACCAGCTGCGGCTGCACCTCCATATTGAAGCGCCGCGCGGTCTGGAACAGGCGCAGCAGTACCTGGCCGAAAGAGATGTCCTTCAGTGGTTTTTCGAAGATCGGCTCGCACACGGTACGGATTGCCGCCTCGAAATCATTGATCTTGGTTTCCGCCGGCACCCAGCCCGAGTCGATATGCAGCTGCGCCACGCGGCGGTAGTCGCGCTTGAAGAAGGCGATCAGGTTGCGCGCCAGGTAGTCCTGATCTTCGGCGGTAAGGCTGCCGATGATGCCGCAGTCGATGGCAATGTACTGCGGGTTCCACGGCGTGCGGGTGCTGACGAAGATATTGCCGGGGTGCATGTCGGCGTGGAAGAAGCTGTCGCGGAACACCTGAGTGAAGAAGATTTCCACACCGCGTTCGGCCAGCAGTTTCATGTCGGTGCGCTGGTCGGCCAGGGTCGCGAGGTCGGTGACTTGAATGCCGTAGATACGCTCCATTACCAGCACTTTCGACCGGCAATAGTCCCAGTACACCTGCGGTACATAGAGCAGCGGTGAGCCTTCGAAGTTGCGCCGCAGCTGGCTGGCGTTGGCTGCCTCGCGCAGCAGGTCGAGTTCGTCGTAGATGGTCTTTTCGTAATCGCTGACTACTTCCATGGGGCGCAGGCGGCGCGCGTCAGCGGAGGCGCGCTCGGCCAGTTTGGCCAGCAGGAACAACCAGGCGATGTCCTGTTTGATCACCGGCCTGAGGCCTGGGCGAATAACCTTGACCACCACTTCTTCGCCGCTTTTCAACTGCGCGGCATGCACCTGGGCGACGGACGCCGAGGCCAGGGGTTGCGCATCGAAACGGGCAAACACCTCGCTGACCTTGGCCCCCAGCTGGGACTCGATCAGGGCCTGTGATTGCGCGGGATCGAAAGGCGGAACCTGGTCTTGCAGCTTGGCCAGCTCATCGGCGATATCGGGTGGCAGCAGGTCACGGCGGGTGGAAAGCAGTTGGCCGAACTTGATAAAGATCGGCCCCAGTTCTTCCAGCGCCAGACGCAAGCGCGCGCCGCGCGACAGCAGCAAGGCGCGACGTGGCAGCCAGCGCCAGGGCAATACATAGCGCAGCACGCGTGCCCAGAAGGGCAGTGGCAAGGCAAATAATAGGTCGTCCAGCTGGTAGCGGATGACTACGCGCTGGATACGCAACAGACGACGAACGGCAAGCAGCTTCATGCGATGGGCTTATGGCGTTGGGCGAGGCGCTCGATGCGCGCGTCGAGTCGGTCGAGGGACAGCTTGAGGTGGTCCAGTTCGGCGAAGCGCGCACTGGCCTCGCGCTGGCCGACCAGGCTGCGGGATTCTTCGCTGAGGTAATCAGCCAGGTTCAGGCGCAGGCTATCTATCGTCTGCATTGTCCAGCCGGCACGGCTGCGCAAATGGCCGCCGAGCAACTGGCTGCCGACCGGGCCGAGCCAGCGCGACAGCTCGTACTCCCAGTCCAGCTCAAGATCCTGAAGGATGCCGGCCAGCTCCAGCAGGGCGGCGCTGTCGCCATCCAGGCTAACGTCCGGGCTGTGCAGGATGCTGGTTTTGTCCTTGCTGGTGGCCAGGCGCAACAGGCTAGCAGCGGGTGCTCGCAGGCGACAATCCGCTTCACTGGCCCACTGCGCGGCCAGTTGCAGGCCGCTGGCGCTGGGCAGGATAAACAGCTGCAGATTCGGCGCGGCGCACTCCACGGCAATCACCCGGCCGCTCAAGCGTGCGAGACGCGGCAGGGCAGTGCTGTCCATGGCCAATACACGGTTAAGGCCGAGTTCGACGCCGGCCAGCAGCCCGGTGAGGAGCATCAGGGCTTGATGCCACGGTGCAGGGCGACGATGCCGCCGGTCATATTGTGGAAGGTCACGCGCTCGAAGCCGGCTTCCACCATCATTGCCTTGAGGGTGTCCTGATCCGGGTGCATACGGATCGACTCGGCCAGGTAGCGGTAGCTTTCGGCGTCGTTGGTGATCAATTTGCCGGCCAGCGGCATAAATTTGAACGAGTAGGCGTCGTAGAACTTCGACAGCAGCGGGCTGGACGGTTTGGAGAACTCCAGAATCAGCAAGCGGCCGCCGGGCTTGAGTACGCGCAGCATCGAACGGATGGCGTCTTCTTTATGCGTCACGTTGCGCAGGCCGAAGGCGATGGTCACCACGTCGAAGTGGTTGTCCGGGAACGGCAGTTTCTCCGCATCCGCTTGGACGAACTTGACGTTGCCGGCCACGCCCTTGTCGAGCAGACGGTCACGGCCGACGCGCAGCATCGATTCATTGATATCAGCCAGCACCACTTCGCCGGTCGGGCCGACCAGGCTAGAGAACTTACGGGTCAGGTCGCCCGTGCCGCCGGCGATATCCAGCACCCGGTTGCCGCTACGCACGCCCGATAGCTCGATGGTGAAGCGCTTCCACAGGCGGTGCATGCCGCCGGACAGCACGTCGTTCATCAGGTCGTACTTGGCCGCCACCGAGTGGAACACTTCGGCGACTTTCTCCGCCTTCTGGCTTTCCGGCACGCTCTGGAAACCAAAGTGCGTGGTGGGTTCGCTGTCGCTGCTCTTGCGCGGATCGTTCATGGTGGCCTTTCCTAAAACACAGAGGCTGCATCTAAAGTGGCGGCCATTCTAAACCTAAAAGCCGCCCTAGGCTTCAAGCCGTGCGCGCAAGTAAAAGCCCGAAGGCGGTGCATGCGCACAGCTTGCTATAGTCTCGCGACTTAAGGTCGCAGTTAACGGGCGAGGAGAAATGCCATGGCCAAGATCACCGTAGAACGTCCCCACTCCCTGGGCCGCGAAGTCGCCCGCGAGAAAGCCGAGCAACTGGCCGAGCGTCTGGCCCGCGAATATGACGTGCGCTACCGCTGGAATGGCGACAATCTGGAGTTCAAACGCAGCGGCGCGGATGGGCGTATAGAAGTGCATGAGCACAGCGTGCGCGTGCAGCTCAGCCTAGGGCTGTTGTTGTCGGCGATGAGCGGCAGCATCAAACGCGAGATCGAAGAGGTGCTGGATAAGAATCTGCAGGCGTAAGGTGTCGCCTGACGACACCTTGGCAATTTATTTATGGCCAGCCATCCATGGCGGCCACCCTTCGGGCCGTTGCTGCGCAACGTTAAAAACTGCTCCCGGCAGTTTTTGATGGTCTGCCATCCCTGGCGACCACCCTGCGGGCCGTCGCTACGCGACGTTAAAAATTGCTCCTGGCAATTTTTTCTACGCTTAGTATGCGGTTTCTAATTTTCATCGATACCGTGCTCCTAAGCCTGCATTCCGTGGGCGTTTCCTCGAAACACTTAGAGTGAGGTGCACCATGTCGAAAGTTGCCGTTAAAAAGAAAGCTGTCGTTGAAGAAACCAGCAGCGTGCTGAACGACGCAAAACTCTATGCCCGCAAAATTTACTTGGCCGGTCTGGGCGCTTACGCCAAAGCGGGTCAGGAAGGTTCCGAATACTTCAAAGAGCTCGTGAAGAGTGGCGAAAGTGTTGAAAAACAAGGCAAAAAACTGGTCGACGAACAAGTTGAAGCCGCCAATAGCCAGATCGACAGCGTTAAGAGCACTGTCACCAGCAACGTCAGCAGCGTGAAAGGCAAGTTTGAAGTGCAACTCGATAAGATCGAGAAGGCTTTCGACAACCGTGTAGCCAGCGCCCTGAACCGCATTGGTATCCCGTCCAAGCAGGATGTTGAAGTACTGTCTGCTAAGCTGGATGAGCTGAGCGCGTTGCTCGAGCACGTCGCGCGTACCAAATAAGGAGAGCAGGATGGCTGTCAAAAAGAAAACCGAAAAGCAAACCACTTCCTGGATCGGCGAAGTAGAAAAATACTCGCGTCAGATCTGGCTGGCTGGTTTGGGTGCCTACTCCAAGGTCAGCAAGGACGGCAACAAGCTGTTCGACACGCTGGTCAAGGACGGCGAAAAAGCCGAGAAGCTGGCCAAGACCGAAGTCGACAAGCAAGTGGATGCCGTGAAGTCCACTGTGGGTTCGAAAGTTGACACCGCCAAATCGCGTGTCGACGAGGTCAAGGACAAGGCGCTGGGCAAGTGGGGCGAGCTGGAAGAAGCCTTCGACAAGCGTCTGAACAATGCCATTTCGCGCCTCGGTGTACCGAGCCGCAATGAAGTGAAAGCGCTCAACGCCAAAGTTGAAAGCCTGACCAAGCAGATCGAGCAACTGACCGGTGTTTCGGTTAAGTCGGTAAAGCCTGCGGCCAAGAAGGTTGCTGCCAAACCCGCAGCCAAGCCGGTTACCAAAGCTGCAGCTAAGCCAGCGGCCAAGCCTGCTGCTAAATCGGTAGCCAAGGCTGCAGTGAAGCCAGCTGCTAAACCAGCCGCCAAGCCGGTTGCCAAAGCAGCAGTTAAGCCAGCCGCTAAACCGGCAGTCAAAGCAGCAGCCAAACCAGCAGCCGCTAAACCGGCTGCTCCGGTGGCCACTGCTGCACCTGCTCCGGCAGCCGCGCCTGTTGCACCTGTGACACCTGCCGCCCAGTCGTAAGACGCGCAGCAGTCAACGCAAACGCCCGGCCTAGTGCCGGGCGTTTGCGTTTCTGCGTGGGGGTCAGTCTTCCAGGTAGCGCTGCGCCAGGTGTTCGGCGGCGTAGCGTGACTCTTCAATCAGGTGCGGGGCCACCAGCATCATCACCTGATACACCACCAGGCGGCTCTCGCTTTCGCGGCCGATGATGCGTTGGTAGTCCAGCGAAAATAGCAGGGTCAGGGTGATCTGCTCGACCAGTTGGCCCAGCGACTGAGTGTCGCTGTGCAGTTGGCCGCTGAGCTGCAGGCGCGCCAGTAGTTCGGCCAGTGTGCGTTTCAGGCTATTGAGCCAATGACGCATGCCGCGTTCCAGTTTTGGCAGGCGGCTGGTCAGGTTGGATAGGTCCTGGAACAGGAAGCGGTAGTGCGCCAGGCGCTCGACGATCAAATGCAGGAACAGCCAGTAGTCTTCCACATCCAGCTGCACGTCTTCGGGCGGTGAGAGCAATGGTGCCAGTTCGGCTTGAAAGCGCTCGAATAGACCGAGGATCAGCGGCTCTTTGCCGTGAAAGTGGTAGTAGAGGTTGCCTGGGCTGATGCCCAGTTCGTTGGCGATTTCCAGGGTGGAAACGTTTGGCTCGCCCTTCTGGTTGAACAGCAGGAGGGCACATTCAAGAATTCTGTCGCGGGTTTTCATCCGGTCTTCTTATTTTGGCCGCGGGAAGGCTGACGATACCTGGCCGCAAAGGCTTGCGGCCAGTCTGATCATAGGTGGCTTGGCGTTTTAGCGCACATGCACATAGGTGCCGGGCGCAGCTTCCATGGCCGGGTAGTTCTGGTTGCCCAGGGCCATCAGGGTGTCCTTCTGCTCGCCTGAGCGCTCCTGCATCCAGCTCAGCCACACCGGCCACCAGCTGCCTTGCACATGTTCGGCGTCGTGGTACCAGGCGCGTGGGTCGCCGGTGAGTTTAGGGTTTTCCAGGTAGTTGGATTTGGGGTTGCCTGGCGGGTTGAGAATGCTCTGGATATGCCCGCTATTGGACAGGATAAAACGCCGATTACCGCCCAGTAGCAGGGTCGAACGGTACACCGCATCCCAGGGGGTGATGTGATCGTTGATCCCGCCGACGCTGAAGCTGTCCACCGTGACCTTCCGCAGGTCGACTGGGGTGCCGCAGACTTCCAGGCCGCGCGGGTGGGTCAGCGGGTTGTGCTTGAAGAAGTCGATCAGGTCGCCATGCAGGGCAGCCGGCAGACGGGTGTTGTCGTTGTTCCAGTAAAGAATGTCGAAGGCCGGCGGCTGCTTGCCGAGCAGGTAGTTGTTGACCCAGTAATTCCAGATCAGGTCATTCGGGCGCATCCAGGCAAACACCCGCGCCATGTCGCGGCCATCCAGCACGCCTTGCTGATAGGAGCGGCGTTTGGCGGCCTCCAAGGTCAGCTCGTCGGCAAACAACATGGCCGGGCTGTCGATCTGGCTGTCGAGTAGGCTGACCATGTAGGTGGCGCTGGCCACTTTGCGCAGCTGGCGTTTGGCCTGCAGATGGCCCTGCAGTGCGGCGATGGTCAGGCCGCCGGCGCATGCGCCGAGCAGGTTGACGTCCTTGCTGCCGGTGATTTCACGGCAGGCATCGATGGCGGTCTCCAGCGCTTCCACGTAGCTCGACAAGCCCCACTCGCGATGCCGTGGGTCGGGGTTGCGCCAGCTGATGACGAAGGTCTGCAGACCATTTTTCAGTGCGTACTGAACGAAGCTCTTCTCGCTGGAGAGGTCGAAGATATAGAACTTGTTGATTTGCGGCGGGACGATCAGCAGCGGTTTGGCGTACTGCTTTTCGCTCATCGGCTTGTATTGGATAAGTTCCAGCATCTCGCTGCGAAACACCACCGCACCGTTGGTGGCGGCAAGGTTGCGGCCAACCTCAAAGGCGTGCTTGCTGACCTGGCTGGGCATGCCGTCGTTGTTGACTAAGTCATCGAACAGGTGGGTTACGCCCTTGAACAGGCTGCTGCCGCCAGTGTTGAATAGCTCCTTGATCACCTGCGGGTTGAGCAGGGTGTTGGACGGTGCCAGAGCATCACCTAGCAAGGTGGCGACAAAGCGTGCGCGTGCGCGGTCGTCGACGTTCAGGTTGCTTTCATCAATCCAGCTGTTCAGCTGTTTCTGGCAGGCCAGGTAGGCTTGCAGACTACGGCTGTAGATCGGGTTGTCGCGCCAGGTGGGGTCGGCGAAGCGTGGGTCTTGCGGGTTGACCTTGAACGGCTTGTCGCCCATCAGCACACGACCCAGTTGGCCGCCGAGGGCTGCGACATGCTTGGCGCTGTGAATGGGTTGTTTGATGCCTTGCAGGGCCAGGCCACGCAGGGTGGACAGTAGGTCACGGCTACGCAGGCCGACCACTGCATTCTGGGCATTCATAACGCTGCTACGTACAGGCAAGGCGCGCTTGGCTGGTTGGTCTCGCATTGGGCAACACTCCGTCGTCAAACCATGAGACTTCAAGGTTGATAGATAAGCAGCAAGGCTTATACCAATGCGCGCGCATGTATGTTCCAGACTGCCGCGCGCCAAGTCCAAGGTAATACAACGTGCCTGAAAGTGGGTCAAGCACTGTGCTCTCAGCACCGCTGCAGTGCGTGCGGTTGAGGCGCCTGCCCAACTAGAGTGCGCTTAGCCGAGAGTCCGGGCGGGCGCGGGCTGCGGGTGCATGATCGCGCGCTGACGTTCTTCCTCAAGGAATTTCATGATGATCGGTGCCACGGCCTCGGCGCGGGTTACCAGGAACAGGTGACCATCGTCGATTACGTGCAGCTCGGAGTTGGGGATGCGCCAGGCCAGCAGACGCATATTGATTAGCGGGATCAGCGGGTCGTCGTCGCCAGCCATCACCAGTGTCGGTTGGCGGATCTTGTGCAGCCAATGGATGCTGGTCCAGCCGAGGCCGGCGAACAGTTGCCAGTAGTAGCCCATCTTGCCGCCCGAGCGCACTTTACTGGCATGCGCCAGGGCCAGTTTCGGGTCGCGGCGGAAAGCGCCGCCGTAAATCTCTGGAGCAATCTGCACGCCGTAGGACGGCTGCACATAGCGTCGCGGGCTGGCCATGCACCAGAGCACCTTGGGTTTACCGGGCACCATCACCGCACCGGCCGAGGTGGCCGCGAGGATCAGCTTCTTACAGCGCTCCGGGTAATCGTGGGCGAACTGCTGCGCCAGGGCGCCGCCCCAGGACACGCCAATCGCATTGACCTGACCGTAGTCGAGGTAATCGAGCATGCGCGCCGCCAGCTTGGCCAGGCCAGGAAAGCGATATGGCGTGCTGGGCGTGGAAGAGCCGCCGACGCCGGGCACGTCGAAGGCGATGACCTCCAGGCCAGGGTCGAGGGCGCGTACAAAGGGCATGACCAGCTCCAGGTTGGCCCCGATGCCGTTGAAGATCAGCAGCGGGGTCATCTTGCCGTCACCGGGGCGAACCGCAGTGCGGATGGTCTGGCCGTCCAGTTCAATGGTACGGAATACAAAAGGTAGCGACATGCGCAAAAGCCCTATCAATTAAAACGCTGGATCAGACCCTCCGGGTCTTTTCCAGAAACGCCAGGGCAAAGCCTGGTTCGCCTCACCCGCGCAAATGAGTGGGTGGGCGAGCGACACGTCCAGTGCCGCGGGCAGTGTTGCGCAGTGCGCAGGTAATCAACGTTCGTGAACGTAGGTGCCGGGGGCTGCTTCGCCGGCCGGGTATTTTTTGTTGCCCAGTTGGGTCGGTGCTTTTTTATGCTCGCCAGAGCGCTCGCTGAGCCAGATTTGCCAGTGCAGCCACCAGGAGTCGGCGTGCTTGGTCGAGCTGGCTTGCCAGGTTTTTGGGTCTGCGTGCATCTGGGTATTGGTCATGTAGCGTGCTTTCGGGTTACCCGGCGGGTTGAGAATGCTCTGGATATGCCCGCTGTTGGACAGCACGAACTCGATATTGCCGCCGAACAGGTTGGCCGACTTGTAGCACGACTCCCACGGCGTGATGTGGTCAGTGGTGCCGGCCACGCAGTAGAGGTCGCTGGTGACCTGCTTGAGGTCGACCGGCGTGCCGCAGACTTCCAGCGCTCCCGCGCGGATCAGCGGGTTGGAGGTAAACATGTCGATAAACTCGCCATGCAGGGCAGCCGGCAGGCGCGTGGTGTCGTTGTTCCAGTAGAGGATATCGAACACCGGCGGCTCGTTGCCCAACAGGTAGTTGTTGACCCAGTAGTTCCAGATCAGGTCGTTGGGGCGCATCCAGGCGAACACCTTGGCCATGTCGCTACCTTCCAACACGCCTGCCTGATAGGAGCGGCGCTTGGCCATCTCCAGGCTTTTTTCGTCGGCGAACAGCGCCACATCGGTTTCCAGGCGGTTGTCCAGCACGCTGACCAGCAGGGTCAGGGCATGCACCTTCTTCTCGCCCCGCGCGGCGTAATGGCCCAGCAGCGAGGTGGTGGTGAGGCCGCCGGAACAGGCCCCGAGCATGTTGATGTCCTTGCTGCCGGTGACGGCGGTGACCACGTCGATGGCTTCTTTCAGCGCTTCGATATAGGTCGACAGGCCCCACTCGCGGTGCGCTTTGGTCGGGTTGCGCCAGCTCACCACGAAGGTTTGCACGCCATTGCGCAACAGAAAGCGCGCCACGCTCTTTTCCGGCGACAGGTCAAAAATGTAGAACTTATTGATCTGCGGCGGCACCACCAGCAGCGGGCGCTCTAGCACCTGCTCGGTGATCGGTTTGTACTGGATCAGTTCCAGCAGGTCGTTACGAAAAATCACCGCACCATCGGTGGTGGCCAGGCTTTTGCCAACCTCGAAGGCCTTCATGTTGACCTGGCTGGGCATGCCGCCGTTGTTGACGATGTCCTGAGCCAGGTGCGACAGGCCGTCGAGTAGGCTCTTGCCGCCGGTCTCAAAGAAGCGTTTGACTGCAGCTGGGTTGGCCATGCTGTTGCTGGGGGCCATGGCTTCGGTCATCAGGTTGATCACGAAGTGGCCACGGCTGGCATCCTGCTCGGACAGGTTGCTGTGCTCGACCCAGTCATGCAGCTCTTTGCGCCAAGCCAGGTAGGTCTGCAGGTAGCGGCGGTATAGCGGATTCTGGCTCCAGGCTGGGTCGGCAAAGCGCCGGTCGCCTTCGGCGGGAGTGAGGTCGGACTGGCCGAGCAACACGTTCTTCAGCTCCATGCTGAAGTGGGCAAGGTGTTTGGCGCTGTGCAGGGGTTGCTTGAGGGCTTGCTTGAGCACGACGCGGGCTGAGCTAAGCAGATCTTTACCACGGATGCCGATTACCGGGTTAAGGCCCAACGTGTTCTCGGAGGCCTGGTGTTTCAGGTCATCATTATTCTTATTTGTCATCTACAACGCTCCATTGTCCTGAGACGAAATACCGGCGTAAGGCTGTGCACGGCGACACAGGGCTAGAACCCGCTCCAAGTCTGCTGCGCGTCGGTCCTGCTGCGTTAAGAGCCGGCTCGGAATGCTCATGTACAAAAGTACACTCCGCTTCCTCGCCTGCTCTTGCCTTGCATGACTCTAGCTCGCGAGACTTTGAACAGGTTCCATGAACCAGGTATTGCCCGGATTACCAAGGGCGGATCACTCCGCAATATTCCTCGTCGCAGGGGCTGCCTGGCGCGAGAAAACTTCCAACTACTTGGTTACCCGAGTTTGAGAATTTGTGCAAGCCGGCCGCGATCCAGGCCGCATGCGCGATGAGTATGCAGAGAAGGATTAGAAAATGCGCTCTAACCGGTCAGGATCAACGGGCTAGACGGGCTGTTGCGCTGCGGTCGATTGCCGCTTGGAGGGGGGGAGGAAATAGCTGCAGTCCCTCAGCCAGTTCCTGAAGGCATGCCGCGTCAGCGTTTCAAAGCATCAGCTTGATCACGCTTTCGCTAGGGTCGCGGGACTTGCCTGCGGCGGCGAGAGTGGCGAGGTAATCGCTCCACAGCTCGGCCTGACGCATGGCTAGCTGCTCCAGATAATCCCAGGTAAACAGGCCGCTGTCGTGGCCATCATCGAAGGTCAGTTTCAGCGCGTAATTGCCGGCGGGCTCGATCTTGCTCAGGCCGACATGCAGCTTACCGGTTTGCAGGATGGGTTTGCCGTGGCCCTGGACCTCCGCCGAGGGCGAATGCACGCGCAGGAACTCGGCTGGCAAGGTGTAGTGCTCGTCGGCCCCGTAGTGCAGCTCCAGGGTTTTCGAGGCTTTGTGCAGTTTGATCGCGGTGGGGATGCGCATGGGCGGGTTCCGCAGGAAATGTAGCTCTGTAGCCCGGATGCAATCCGGGGCTTCTGTGCGATGCCCCCGGATTGCATCCGGGCTACGTGTAGCGCGTTACAGAATATAGCGCGACAAATCTTCATCCTGCGCCAGCTCTCCAAGGTGGCTGTTGACGTAGGCGGCGTCGATCACGATCGGTGTGCCGTTCTGCTGGCCGGCCAGATCGCCAGCGCTGAAGGAAACTTCCTCCAGCAGGCGTTCGAGCAGGGTGTGCAGGCGTCGCGCGCCGATGTTCTCGGTCTTCTCGTTGACCTGATAGGCAATTTCGGCGATGCGCTTGATGCCGTCGGCGACGAACTGGATGCCCAGGCCTTCGGTGTTCAGCAGCGCGGCGTATTGCTCGGTCAGCGAGGCGTGCGGCTCGGTGAGGATGCGCTCGAAGTCCTGCGGGGTCAGAGCCTTCAGCTCCACGCGAATCGGCAGGCGGCCTTGCAGCTCCGGTACCAGATCGCTCGGCTTGCTCAGGTGGAACGCGCCGGAGGCGATAAACAGGATGTGGTCGGTCTTGACCATGCCCAGCTTGGTGTTGACCGTGCAGCCTTCGATCAGCGGAAGCAGGTCGCGCTGCACGCCTTCGCGGGACACATCGGCGCCGCCGGTGTTGCCGCGCTTGGCCACCTTGTCGATCTCGTCGATAAACACGATGCCGTTCTGTTCCACGGCTTCCAGGGCCTGGGCCTTGAGCTCTTCCTCGTTGACCAGGCGCGCGGCTTCTTCGTCGCGCACCATCTTCAGGGCTTCCTTGACCTTAAGCTTGCGGCTCTTTTTCTTGCCCTTGCCCATATTGGCAAACAGGCTTTGCAGCTGGTTGGTCATCTCCTCCATGCCCGGCGGAGTCATGATTTCGATGCCTGCCGGAGCGTCGGCCACTTCGATCTCGATCTCCTTATCGTCCAGCTGGCCTTCGCGTAGGCGCTTGCGGAACAGTTGGCGGGTGTTGGAATCACTACCCGGCGCGGCTTCTTCGCTGAAACCGGTGCGGGCCGGCGGCAGTAGGGCATCGAGGATGCGCTCTTCGGCAGCGTCTTCGGCGCGGTGGCGGACCTTGATCATCTCCTGCTCGCGCAGCATCTTGATCGCCGCATCGGCGAGGTCACGGATGATCGACTCGACATCGCGGCCGACGTAACCGACTTCGGTGAACTTGGTCGCTTCCACCTTGATAAACGGCGCGCCGGCCAGTTTGGCCAGGCGACGGGCGATTTCGGTTTTGCCGACGCCGGTGGGACCGATCATCAGGATGTTCTTGGGCGTTACTTCGGCGCGCAGCTCAAGCGGCAGCTGCATGCGCCGCCAGCGGTTGCGCAGGGCGATGGCCACGGCGCGCTTGGCGTCGTCCTGACCGATGATATGGCGGTTGAGTTCGTGAACGATCTCGCGGGGCGTCATGGACATGCGGGGGTACTCCAGAAAAGACCGCTAATCAGGTGTTTAAAGCGTTGCGAGCGCAGCAGCTTTAAACGGCCGGATCGGCGCAGTCTTCTTCTTCGATAGTCAGGGTTTGGTTAGTGAAGACACAGATGGAACCGGCAATGTTCAGCGCGGTTTCGGTGATTTCACGGGCGCTCAAGTCGGTTTTCTGCAGCAAGGCCATGGCCGCAGCCTGGGCGAAGCCGCCGCCGGAGCCCATGGCGATCAGGCCGTGCTCGGGCTCAACCACGTCGCCGTTGCCGGTGATGATCAAGGAGGCGTCTTTGTTGGCCACTGCCAGCATGGCTTCCAGGCGGCTTAGGGAGCGGTCGGTGCGCCAGTCTTTGGCCAGCTCGACGGCGGCGCGCACCAGGTGGCCCTGGTGTTTCTCCAGCTGGCCTTCAAAACGTTCGAACAGGGTAAAGGCATCGGCTGTGGCACCGGCAAAGCCGGCCAGCACCTGGCCGTGGTACAGGCGGCGAACTTTTTTCGCGTTGCCTTTCATCACGGTATTGCCGAGGGACACCTGGCCGTCGCCGCCCATGACGACTTTGCCGTTGCGGCGCACTGAAACGATGGTGGTCAAGGGGAGAATCTCCACGCAGCGGGGCGAAAGTGCCCAATGCCGAATGAGGTGGGGGCAGTGGCGGCCCGCTTCAAGCCCTGAGGGGCACGCTGTCCGACAAATAGTCGTTAGAGAGCGCCGCAGGGCCTGAAATCGCGCGGTTTATTGCGCCTGGCGCTGCTGTAACAACAGATTGCTAAAGCCGCTGGCAGCCAGGGATTTCTGCGCCTGGCCGAGCTGTTCGCGGGTGGCGAAGGGGCCGACCAGCACGCGGTGCCAGGTTTCCTCGCGCACCGTACCGGATTCCACCTGCACGCTCTGCCCGAGCAGGATGATCTGCGCGCGCAGACCGTCGGCATCGTCCTTGCGGCGGAATGAGCCGGCCTGGAGGAAGAACTGCGAGCTGACCGGGCCTTTGGCGATTACCGGCGGCGCAGGTGGCGGCACCTCACCGTTGAGTGCGGCTTCGGCGCGAGCGGCATCGATCTTCGCCGCTTCTTCCGGGGTAACCGGCTTCTGTGCCGGTGGAGCGGGCGGCTCGATGCTTTGCGGCGGCAGGATCACTTCCGATTCCGGCAGCAGGGTGTAGAAGTCGTACTTGGGCTTGGTCGGCTCGTTGCTGGCGGGCTTGGCGGCCGCCGCCTTGCTGGCCTGAGTGGCGCGCGCCTGTTCGACTTTAGTACGCCTGATCTCATCGCGCCCTGGTTCGAGGCTGAACAGAAACATCATAAAGCCGCCGATCACCAGGCCGCAGATTAGCCAGAACCAGCCCGGCACCGGCTTTTTTGCCGGTGCCTGGTAACGGCTAGCGCCGCGTTTCGGGGCGGGTTTCTTGCGCGCGGCCATTTACATGCGCTCCAGGGTTTCCAGGCCGAGCAGTTCTAGGCCCTGCTTGAGTGTGCGCGCGGTCAGCGCTGCCAGGCGCAAGCGGCTGTTGCGCACAGCGATGTCCTCGGTGGACAGAATCGGGCAGTTCTCGTAGAAGCTGGAGAACAAGCCGGCCAGGTCATACAGGTAGGCGCAGAGCTGGTGCGGCTCGCCCTTGTCGGCGACGCTGGCGAGCACTTCATTGAGCTGCGCGAGCTTGCCGGCCAGTTCGATTTCCTGAGTGGCCTGCAGGTCGAGGTTGCCTTCGATTTCGTCGAAGCCCTTGCCCAGCTTGCGGAACACGCTGGCCACGCGGGTGTAAGCGTACAGCAGGTAAGGTGCGGTGTTACCCTCGAAGCTCAGCATCAGCTCGAAGTTGAAGCGGTAGTCGCTGGTGCGGTGCTTGGAGAGGTCGGCGTATTTCACGGCGCCAATGCCCACCGCGCGGGCGATCTGGCGCAGTTCGGCTTCATCCAGCTCGGGGTTCTTGCCCTTGACCAGGGTGTAGGCGCGCTCTTCGGCTTCATCGAGCAGGTCAACCAGCTTCACCGTGCCGCCATCGCGGGTTTTGAACGGGCGGCCATCGGCGCCGTTCATGGTGCCAAAGCCCATGTGCTCCAGCTGCATACTGGCTGGGACAAAGCCGGCCAGGCGCGCGGCGGTGAAGACCATCTGGAAGTGCAGGGCCTGGCGCTGATCGACGAAGTACAGCGCGCGGTCGGCCTTCAGCACGTTGGCGCGGTAGCGCGTGGCGGCCAGGTCGGTGGTGGCGTACAGGTAACCGCCGCCAGCCTTCTGCACGATCAGCGGCAGCGGGTTGCCTTCGGCGTTCTTGAACTCGTCCATAAACACGCACTGCGCGCCGTCGCTTTCGCTGAGCAGGCCCTTGGCCTTGAGGTCGGCGACCACGTTGGCCAGGTCGTCGTTGTAGGCACTCTCGCCCTTGACGTCGGCCATGGAGAGCTTCACGCCAAGGCGGTCATACAGCGCCTGGCAGTGGCTCAGGGAAATATCGTTGAAGCGGTGCCACAGGCGCAGGCATTCGGCGTCGCCGGCCTGCAGCTGCACCACCAGCTCGCGGGCGCGTTCGGCGAACTCAGGGGATTCGTCGAAGCGCTTCTTCGCCGCGCGGTAGAAGCCTTCCAGATCAGCCAGCTCGCTTTCGGCAGCGGCCGGGTTTTCCTGCATATAAGCCAGCAGCATGCCGAACTGGGTGCCCCAGTCGCCGACGTGGTTCTGCCGGATCACCTCGTCGCCGAGGAACTCCAGCACCCGCGCCACACCGTCACCGATGATGGTCGAGCGCAAATGGCCAACGTGCATCTCTTTGGCCAGGTTGGGCGCGGACAGGTCGACCACCACGCGCTGCGCCGGGCCGGCCTTGCGTACGCCGAGTTTGGCGTCGGCCAGCAGGCCATCCAGGCGCGCGGCCAGGACCTGGGTGTTCTGATAGAAGTTGAGGAAGCCCGGACCGGCGATCTCGACCTTGCTGATCGCGGCATCGCTTGGCAGCGCGGCGATCAGCTTCTCGGCCAGGTCACGCGGCTTCATGCCAGCCGGCTTGGCCAGCATCATGGCGATATTGCTGGCGAAGTCACCGTGGGTTTTGTCCTTGGTGTTCTCCACCTGAATGGCCGGGCTCAGGCCTTCCGGCAGCACGCCGTCGGCAGTGAGGCGGGACAGGGCTTGCTGGATCAGGTGGCGAATGCTGTCTTTCATGGTCTGCTCGGTCGGCCGTGGGGGCGGCGGCGCACAAAGGCGCTGGTTGAAAACTGCGCATTATCGACGCCCTTCGCCCGCAGCTTCAAGCAGCGTGTGGTTTTGACCGGTTAAAGACGGGCGAAGCGTTGTGTAGCCCGGATGAAAACCGGGGCACGTTGGCACCTGCAAATTAGTTCCCGGATTGCATCCGGGCTTCGGGGGTGCGCGTTGGTAGGGCGGACATGGCGCAGCCTTGTCCGCCACTGATATTCGGAAGGTGGACAAGCCTTCGGCATGTCCTCCCTACGAGGCTGTAGACCTTGCACATGCACAGGATCTAAGGGCTAGCGCTGCGCCGTGCCGCGAGCCGCCGCGTTGCCTGCAACGAAATACGGTGCTGTGCTGCGTGGCAGCGGGGCGCGGCCACGGATTTTGTCGGCGATTTTCTCGGCCATCATAATGGTCGGCGCATTCAGGTTGCCGGTGACAATCAGCGGCATGATCGACGCATCCACCACGCGCAGGCCCTGCACGCCGTGCACCCGGCCTTGGCCGTCGACCACCGCCATGGCGTCTTCGCCCATCTTGCAGGAACACGACGGGTGGTAGGCGGTTTCCGCATGTTCGCGGATAAAGGCGTCCAGTTCGGCATCGGTCTGCAGATCGGCGCCGGGGCTGATCTCGCGTCCGCGATACGGGTCCAGGGCGGATTGCGCCATGATTTCGCGGGTGATGCGGATGCCGTCGCGGAACTCGCGCCAGTCCTGCTCGTGAGCCATGTAGTTGAACAGGATGTTCGGGTGCTGGCGCGGGTCCTTGGATTTGACCTGAATACGCCCACGGCTAGGCGAGCGCATGGAGCCCATGTGCGCCTGGAAGCCGTGCTCCTTCACCGCGTTGCTGCCGTTGTAGTTAATCGCCACCGGCAGGAAGTGGTATTGGATGTTTGGCCAGGCAAAGTCTGCGCTGGAGCGGATAAAACCGCCGGCCTCGAACTGGTTGCTGGCACCGATGCCCTTGCCGAGGAACAGCCAGTTGGCACCAATCATCGGCTGGTTCCACCATTGCAGCGCCGGGTACAGCGATACCGGCTGTTTACAGGCGTACTGCAGGTACACCTCAAGATGGTCCTGCAGGTTCTGGCCGACGCCGGGCAGGTCATGCACCAGGGGGATGTCCAATTCACGCAGCAGCGCCGCCGGGCCGACGCCGGAGCGTTGCAGTATCTGCGGCGAGGCAATCGCGCCGCCACACAGCAGCACTTCGCGGCGCGCGTTGACGGTGATGGGGGTGTCGTTGTCACCCTGCAGATACGCCACGCCACTGGCGCGATTGCCGCTAAACAGAATGCGGTCGGTCAGGGCGTGGGTAACGATGGTCAGGTTCGGCCGTTCGCGGGCCTGATCGAGGTAACCACGCGCGGTGCTGGCGCGGCGGCCCTTGGGCGTAACGGTACGGTCCATCGGGCCGAAGCCTTCTTGCTGGTAGCCGTTGAGATCGTCGGTACGCGGGTAACCCGCCTGCACGCCGGCTTCGACCATGGCGTGGAACAGCGGGTTATTGCCGTTTTTCGGCGTGGTCACGCTCACTGGGCCATCGCCGCCGTGGTAGGCGTTGGCGCCGATGTCACGGGTTTCCGCCTTGCGGAAATACGGCAGGCAATCCAGATAACTCCAGTCTTCCAGGCCCTTTTCTGCGGCCCAGCCGTCGTAATCCATGGCGTTGCCACGGATGTAGCACATGCCGTTGATCAGGGACGAACCGCCCAGGCCTTTGCCGCGCCCGCATTCCATGCGGCGGTTGTTCATATGCGGCTCGGGCTCGGTCAGGTAGGCCCAGTTATAGCGTCGGCCTTGCAACGGAAAGGCCAGGGCGGCGGGCATCTGGGTGCGGAAATCTAGGCGGTAATCCGGCCCGCCGGCTTCCAGCAGCAGCACGCTGACGTCAGCGTCTTCAGTCAGGCGGGTGGCCAGCACGTTACCGGCCGAACCGGCGCCGATGATGATGTAGTCGAATTCTTGGGGCATAAAAGCTCCTGTAGCCCGGAGCACGCCGGGGCAAACGCGGTGACTGTTCCCGGATTGCATCCGGGCTACGGGGCTGCTCTATGTAGGGTGGATGACGTAGTTTTCATCCACCAATGCAGTTGGTGGATGGGTGAAGCGTCATCCATATATGGACTCCTCCCGTTTTGCCAGTGAAATACACATCCAACGAACCTAGGTACGACTGCTTCCGTATATCCGGCTTCTGATAAGGCGTTGGGTGCCTTGAGCCATGATGAATATCCGCTCATGTGTTCCTGATCGCCCTAGCGGCCTTGGTTTACAGAGGGCCTGTGGGTAAAGCAGGTTTTACACATGCCGGCTCGACCGGTTCGTCATCACTGCATGTCACTGTGCAATCGTGGTGGATCTTCTACGGTGTCACTTCATTCCAGCTTGGGTACTTCAGGTTTACGCCTCAGCAGGTTGATAGTCTTCCCCTTGCTGAGGATCGCCCAGATGATCCGGGCATTCTTGTTCGCCAGGGCGACCGTGGCGATATTTGTGTTGCGTCGACACTGCAACTGCTGCAGCCAGGTGCTGCGTCGATCCGTCTTTTCCTTACAGGTCTTCAGCACCGCACGAGCGCCATGGACCAATAACGTGCGCAGGTAACAGTCACCCTTTTTGCTGATGTGCCCCAGACGCTCTTTGCCGCCACTTGAATGCTGGCTCGGCACTAATCCCAGCCAGGCCGCGAACTGTCTGCCCGAACTGAACTGCCGTGCATCACCCACTGCAGACACCACGGCAGTCGCGCTGATCGGGCCAACGCCCTCCACCTGCAGCAAACGCTGGACACGCTCATCCGTCTTAACCTGACGGTGAAGCATGCTGTCCAACTGTTTGACTCGCTCATCCTGTCCCTGCAGCTCATCACGCAATAACTCGAGCATTTCGTGCAGCTCGCCCGGTAATGTCTGGTGTTCGTCCAGCGCCTGCTGCAGCAACGCGCGGGTGGCCGCTATTCCCTGGCGACTCGCCACCAAACCGAACTCGCCAAGCAGGCCACGTATCTCGTTAACCAACGCTGTACGCGCCCTGATTAACCGGCTTCTGATCCGGTGCACCGACTGCCCAGCTTGCTGCTCGGCACTCTTCACCGCGACATAACGCATCGTGGGTCGGCTGGCAGCCTCGCAAATCGCCTCCGCGTCGTTGGCGTCGTTCTTACCACTCTTGACGTAGGGTTTGACGAACTGCGGCGCAATCAACCGCACTTCATGCCCCAACTTGCCCAGCTCGCGCGCCCAGTAATGCGAACTACCACAGGCCTCCATCGCCACCAAGCACGGCTCTTGTTGGCGGAAAAAATCCAGCATCTGTGAACGCTTGAGCTGCTTACGGCACTTCACCTGCTCGTGGCTATCGACGCCATGAACTTGAAAAACCTGTTTTGCCAAATCGATGCCGATTCGCTTAAGTTTCATGGTGACTCCTCCCTTCGTGGCTGTTTGGTTGTGACAACCTCAGTCTGGCGCATAGACGCCGTAGGAGGGAGGAGTCCATCTCATTGCCCTACGAAGTCGCGCGCCTTGAGAATGAACATAGGATCTTCAGGGTGCTGATCTGTAGGAGCGGGCCATGCCCGCGAAGCGCTATCGCGGGCATGGCCCGCTCCTACAAAGGGTTTGGTGGTTAGAACACCGAGGTGTAGCCGCCCAGCTCAACCTGAACCGATTTGATCCGCGTGTAGTGCATCAGGGTGGTCAGGCCGTTTTCGCGGCCGACGCCGGATTGCTTGTAACCGCCCACCGGCATCTCCGCTGGCGACTCGCCCCAGGTGTTGATCCAGCAGATACCGGCTTCCAGCTTGTGGATTACCCGGTGCGCGCGGTTCAGGTCGCGGGTCACCACGCCGGCGGCCAGGCCGTATTCGGTGGCGTTGGCGCGGCGGATCACTTCCTCTTCGCTGTCGTACACCAGAATGCTCATCACCGGGCCGAAGATTTCCTCACGCACGATGGTCATGCCGTCGTTGCAGTCAGTGAACACGGTCGGCGCGACATAGGCGCCCTTGGCGTAGTCGCCCTCGGTCACTCGGTTGCCGCCGATCAGCAGGCGTGCGCCTTCGCTGCGGCCTTTTTCGATATAGCCGAGCACGCTGTCCATATGCGCTGCGCTGACCAGCGGGCCGAAGTTGGTGGCCTCATCCTGCGGGTTGCCCAGGCGGATGCGCTTGACCCGCTCAACTAACTTGGCCTCAAAACGCGCCTGCAGCATGCGCGGCACAAACACCCGCGTACCGTTGGTGCAGACCTGGCCGGAGCTGTAGAAGTTGGCCATCACCGCAATATCGGCGGCGCGGTCGAGGTCGGCGTCTTCGAAGATGATCAGCGGCGACTTACCGCCCAGCTCCATGGTCACTTCCTTGAGCGACGAGCTGGAGGCGCTGGCCATAACCTTTTTGCCGGTTACGGTGCCGCCAGTGAAGGAAATCTTCTCGATGCCGGGATGCTCAGTGAGCAGCTGGCCGACTTCGCTACCACTGCCGGTAAGCACGTTAAACACGCCATCCGGCAGGCCGGCGGCGCTGTAGATTTCGGCGAGCTTGAGCGTGCTGAGCGAGGTCACTTCGCTCGGCTTAAAGATCATCGCGTTGCCGGCGGCCAGGGCCGGGGCGGATTTCCACAAGGCGATCTGGATCGGGTAATTCCACGCGCCGATGCCGGCGACCACGCCCAGCGGCTCGCGGCGGGTGTAAACGAAGCTGGTTTCGCGCAGCGGGATCTGCTCGCCCTCGATGGCCGGGATCAAGCCGGCGTAGTACTCCAGCACGTCGGCGCCGGTGACGATATCGACGTAGCGGGTTTCGCTCAAAGGCTTGCCGGTGTCGAGGGTTTCCAGCTCAGCCAGCTCATCGTTGCGCTCGCGCAGAATGTCCACCGCCTTGCGCAGGATGCGCGAGCGCTGCATGGCTGTCATCGCCGCCCACACCTTCTGCCCTTCGGTGGCGCTGACCACGGCCAGTTCCACGTCCGCTTTGCTGGCGCGCTGCACGCGAGCGAGTACTTCGCCAGTGGCGGGGTTGATGCTGTCGAAGGTCTCGCCGCTGGTGGCCGTTACATAGCGGCCACCAATGTAGAGTTGCTGTTCGTCGAAGCAGGGCATGGCGTATTCCTCGTGTGCGGTGGGGCGACGCGAGCCGCCTGGCGCAGGTCGTCAGTGTAAGCAATATAGACGCAAGGCTAAATTATCTTAATTGAACGATCAATCAATAAAAGCGGCGATGGGCAATCAAACACGACACGCCGGGCGTTACAGCGGGGGTATTGGGATTGTTTGCGGCAATGCGTGCCGTAAGGTTTTGCAGGGCGCAGGAGTGAATGGCTGACATCATGCGTAGGTTGGTGTTGAGCGCAGCGAAGCCCAACAGGGACTGGCATATCTCGTTGGGCTTCGTCGCTTTGCTCCTCTGGCTAAGCGCCCCGCCCCAACCTACGTGTTATCGCTTCGCCCATGTAATTGGGTGGCTATTGCGCCTTGGCCAACTGCAGATCAAGGTACTCATAGGCGATCTCAATCGCCTGGCGGGTGTCGAAGCCCTCGCCGGACAGTGCGCCGCGCAGCCACAAGCCATCGACCAATGCCGCCAGACCACGGGCGGCGGTGCGCGCCTGCTCCTGTGGCAATACCCGGCGGAATTGCCCGCACAGGTTGGAATACAGACGGTGATCGTTGACCCGCTGCAAACGCCGCAACGCCGGCTGATGCATGCTAGTGGCCCAGAACGCCAGCCAGGTTTTCATCGCCGGGCCGTTGACCTGGCTGTCATCGAAGTTGCCTTCAATCATCGCCCGCAGGTGTTCGCGCGGCTGGTCCGGCGGCAGGCTGGCGCGACGTTCGCGCACGGCATCGCTGAGCGCCTGCATCAGGTGACGCATGGTGGCGTCGAGCAGGCCGTTCTTATCGCGGAAATAGTGGCTGATGATGCCGTTGGAGACCCCAGCGATCCGCGCGATATAGGCGATGCTGGCATCACCCATGCCGACCTGATCAACCGCTTCGAGGGTGGCCGCGATCAATTGCGAGCGGCGGATCGGTTGCATTCCGACCTTGGGCATCTGCTTCTCCATCGATGGGGGCGTCCCCGGAATGCGCGCAGTCTAGGCCGGTTATTGTTGAACGATCAATCAAACATGACGTTCCAGGGATGACCTGTCGGTCAAGGGAGTGGCGCTTAACTCGGCAATTAAGGCTCAGTCAGGCATCGAATACCGGGCGAAAGAAGGTGCGCTCGTAGCTGATGATGCACTGGGTCTCTTCCGCATATTTAAACGCCGCCAGACACTCGGCATCGGCAAAGGATTTCAGCCGATACTGCTCGTACTCCGCCAGGCTGGGGAAGCTGAACATCGCCAGGCCGATATTGTTGGCGCCTTCCGAGGGCAGAAAGTAGCCGTGATGGGTGCCGCCAAACTTCGCCACCAGGGCAATCCATAGCTTGCCGTAATGCTCGAATTCCTTGAGCTTGCGCGGGTCGAGCACATAGCGGATATGGCAGGTGATCATGCGGGAGCCTCAACTAGTCTGCGCTGGCTTATTCAGGCCGTTCACTGGTTCAACGGCGAGTGAGCTGAGTGAATATTTCCATTACAACGGGCACAACAGACAGAACCAGCAATGCTGACATGCTGTAGTTGAACCACTTTCGATTTTGCTCACTCTTCAGCAAGGTTTTAAGCACTGAGCCGAAAAGCAGCCAAACCCCAACGCATGGGAACGACACGATAAAAAAGGTTAGAGCTATTGTCAGGTTCTGCGTGTAAAAACTCGCGCCAATGGTTGTGAAGGCTGCAATTGCCCCTGTAGCGACTACCCACGCCTTCGCATTTACCCACTGAAACAAGGCACCTTTCATAAAGGTCAGGGGTTTGGCTTGATGCTCTGCAGTAACCGCTCCGGTCGATTTGGCAATTAACCAGGCTAGATAGAGTAAATACAGCGTGCCAACGCACTTGATGATGAAGTGCAAACTGGGGAATAGGTCAAACAGTTGGGCAAACCCTAGCCCTACAAGCAACAGCATGATGGTAAAGCCAACGCATATCCCCGTCAGTAACGGCAGGCTTTGCTTGATGCCGAAATTCAGGCCGGATGTCATCACCATAATGTTGTTTGGCCCAGGTGTTACTGAGGATGAAACAGCGAAGAGAATGACTGCGAGTAAATATTCCATGTGTCTGTCCATAGCTCTTTGTTTCAGTAGATGTGGGGTCTGTTGGGTCTAAATCAAGTTTTCTATTTCGGATATTGAACTGTCGGGCGGTACTTGCCCGGCCCGATAAGCGAGCGGGTTACTTTAAGCGGATTGCTTGTTTGATGTGTGGCGACTCATCTTGGCTGATGCTGAGCCAAGGCCAGCGCTGCTGATACGACGCGGCCTTCTGGGCAAAAAGATTTTTGTGCGGTTTCAGCGGGTTTGGCGTCAGGATGCCCTTATACAAAAGCTCAAGGCCGTTTGGTGCATAGACCTCTGTGGGGTTAATGCCAACGCATGTTCCGGGTATCAGAAAGCGGTCGATACCCTCCCTGGCACTGCTCAGCGCTGCATAGGGATGGCCAAAATGCTGTTCATACCAAAGATGAACCCGCGCCTGGTTGGCGACTTCCACGGTTATGCTCAGGTCTGCCAGCACGGTTTCTACATGGCGCTGCACGGCGTTTTCAGCTGCTTCGCTCAGGTCAGTAGGGTCGAAGTAGAAGACGTCATAGTCCTTGATTTTGCTCTCCGGCGGCTGCCCAGAAAGTACATTCCACACTGTTTGGAATAGGCAGCCGGCGACTAGCCAGCCATCCGTAAGGTTCAGTGCATCCCAACGCTCTATGATCTGTGCGTTATGGTGGTTATGCAGTACGTCGGCGCGAAATTTTGCTTGCATGGTGATCTACACAAAAGGTGGCAGGTTTATCCAAGGGTTTGCTCTGTGCTTACACAAACCAGAATTCAACCTCATCGGTCTCGACCTCAAATAATGCCGAGTGCTCGACATGGGCCGGTACGTGATACCACTCGCCGACGCCAACCCTGATCGTTTGATTATTCATGCTCAGGATCAATTCGCCGCGCGTAATCACGCCATGGTTATCGGTGTCATGGGTGTGCGGCGGGATGGAGGTGCCGGCAGGGTAGGAGGCAAACAGAACGGTGCTGTCTTTTGCCTCAAGCTTGTAGGCGTCAAAGCGGCCATCGAATAAGGGCAGTTGCTTGATTCGGGTTGGGTATTGGCCAGGCATGTGGGCGTTCTTCCTTGTAGTCCATCACGGGTGATTGAATTTATGGTTGTGGAGCGTCTCTGACCGGAGCAGTTAAATCCGATCCCATAGGCTCGGAAGTAGCGCTTGAATCTTGGCTGGCTTCGGCAGCAAGCTTTAAACGGTCAGCTTTGCTGACATAGGTGGACTTTTTCTTGGGTGCCAATTTGGCATTGGCTTTCTTGGCGTGCGCTTCGAGTAGCTGTTTGATTTTCTTGCGGCGGTTCATTTTTTAGCTCGGCGTGGTTAGCAGATGCAGGAGCATTGTATGCCCCTAACATTCCGTTGGCTTGTAGGGGGTGTACCCATGCTCATTACGGTAGTGGCCCGATACGAGACAGCAGCGAGGGCTTGTTGCGCATTGCGCTGGTAATAGCATCAATGCCCAAGACGCTAACGACCGCCGCAGCGAGTAGGGGGCCGGCGGTGCGGTCAGACATGACGACAATTGCGACCGCAAGCACGATCAGGAATAGCCCGAACACTGCGGTGATGATTCGGTAGTTTCTTGACCCATCTGCACTCTTTTTCATATGGCCTGATGTTTGGTTGGTGAGTGGGTTTTAGTCCGTCCTAGCAAGCGAAGCGAACGGTTTTAACCAGTAGTTAGAGTGGCCGAATGGTTTTGCTCATTATTAATATTTTCTCAGCCCCTTCATGGTCTTCGCGCACCTTGGTGTAACCTAATTTCCTGTAAAAGCCTTCAGCGGTGATTGAAGATGGCACGGTTAGCGTTGTGATGTTTTTCTCCGAGGCCCGCGCTTCTAATTGCTTCATTATAGCTAGGCCAATGCCAAGCCCTTGGAGTTCTGGCATTACAAAAACAGATCGTATGGTCTTTGCATCCAAACTTGCGGTTCCCACAACTCTTCCATCTTTTATGGAAACGTACATTTCACGGGTAGACATACGATCTTTTATTTGGTCAGGGGAAAAGCTTTCCGGCAGCTTGTCGATAACAGATTTAGGATAGTCTTTGGCGTTGGTTTTTTTAATTGCGGAGATTATTACGCTGCTGATTTCTGCTGCGTCTTCTTGGCGTGCTTTGCGAATAGATATGGTCATTAGCAGTGCCTCTAACGCCTGCCATCAACTGCGCGAGGTACGAGCGTTGATTGCACGGCATTGTTATAGCTCAACCGGTTCACTGCGCGCCCTTTCCCATGTTTGAGCCATTTGCTTCTTCGCCGGCCCCCAGCGGTAACCACCCAGAGCGCCACTTTGCTGTATAACCCGACGGCAAGGGATCAGCAACGCGATCGGGTTCGCGCCAATGGCGTTACCAACCGCTCTTGCCGCCTTAGGGGCGCCGAGCGACTTCGCAACCTGAGCATAGCTGGCCACTGCACCCGGAGGTATTTTAAGCAGCGCACGCCACACAGCGATTTGGAAGTTCGTCCCTGACACATGAAGTGATAGAGGACCTTGCCTGGAGTCTTCATGACTGGAAAAGAACGCATCAATAGCATGACGTGTAGACAGAATGTTTTCCTTGATTGAACTCAAAGGCCAAGCGTTTCGCAAGTCATTCAAGTATTCCTCCAAGCTGTTAAGTTCCATGAACTCTGCCCTGCAAACACCGCGCTGGGTTACTGCCACAAACATACGACCCAGCGGCGTAGAATGTACGCCATACTCTATATTCACCAGCTTTCCTCCGCTCCTGTACTCGCCCGGCGTGACTGCTTCAAGCTGAACAAAATGATCATGCAGCCGGGAGCTGCCGCTGAGACCAAGCTCATGTGAGACATCGAGCAAAGAACGAGATTCATCCAGCAGCGTCTTGCCTCGTTCCAATGTCAGGACCTGCAAAAAGCGCTTCGGTGTTGTACCTGCCCAGCGGCAGAAAAGCCGCTGGAAGTGATAAGGACTCAGGTGAACATGGCTGGCGATCTCCGCTAAACTCGGTTGATCGGCTGCCCTTTTCACCAGATAATTCATAGCGCTTTCAATGCGCTCATAGTCTGACATGACGTTAGCTCTCAGACACGGTTTATGGATACACCACCGTCCACGAGCATCGCAGAGCCCGTAGTAAAGCTGGAAGCATCGGAAGCTAGATAGAGTGCAGATTGGGCTATCTCTTCTGGCTTCGCTATACGTTTAAGCGCGTGCAGGCTCGATACAAACTCCTTCGCCTCCGGCGTATTTGCAAACTCCTGCGCCGCTGCTGTATCCGTTCCTCCCGGCAATAATGCATTTACCCGGATCTTGTGAACACCATATTCGGATGCGAGCACCTGGGTTAGTCCAATCAACCCTGCCTTACTGGCCGCGTATGCGGCCATTCCCGGCATACCCGCTGTATAGCCAACAAAAGTAGAAGTGAAGATCAGCGATCCACCACCGCCTGACAGCATGGCAGGCAGTTGGTACTTTGCAGCCAAGAAGGCACTGGACAGATTTGTCGCGATAACCTGATTCCAGTCCGCCAAAGACATTTCGGGAACCGGCCCCATGGCGCCCAATATACCCGCATTATTGAAGGCGACATCCAGGCGACCATACCTGGCTAAAGTTTGCTCAACCAAGGTTTTGGCAAATGCCTCTTCACCAACGTCGCCCGCTATCGCCAACGCTTGCCCTCCTTCTTCACTGATAAGGTTAGCCAGGGCATCAAGTTCTGGCTCTCTTCGTGCCGCCAGCACCACAGAAGCTCCTTCTTTGGCAAAAAGTCGCGCAGTCTCGCGACCAATACCTGCACTGGCACCAGTAACAATAACGACTTTATTCTTGAGTGTGCTCATATATTGACCTCTTTGACTCTGTTCTAAATAAGTTGGTTTTACCGGGAACAGAGTAAATTTTAAGAGGCCACTCGCAGCCTGCCGACCCGAATCTTGCTATGTTGGTTTGGCGCTATAAGGTGAAGCGCACCGTTGGCTTTTTTGGAGTGAAGCGGAGAAAAAGCCATCCGCATAGCGCGACTGGTTATGTAGTTCTGAGGTCTGAACAAAAATTCAAAATTTCCTGGACCACTTCATCAGGTTTTTCTTCAATGACAAGGTGGCCTGCATCATTGATCACGCGAAGAGCCGATCCTGGAATCAGGTTGCGGAGTTCTTCTCCTCGCTCCAGCGGTATCCAGCTATCCTCCCGTCCCCAGAGGATCAAGGTAGGGGTAGTAATCGTAGGATAAAGCGACTGGACCTCGTCGGTATATTTAGAATCTGCTTGAGCCATCTGACGATAGAAAGCTGTCTTTCCTTGCTCGCCAGTCCACGGCGAAACGATTCCCTTTAGTGTTGCCTCATCAAGTTGCTTGAAAGCAGCTGTTTGCACGTAGGACTGGACCACAGCTTCGTGAATATAGTCTGGGAGCCCTGAAAAAGCGGCTTCATACGTGTTTACGTGGCGGAAAAATGGCGAGCCCCAAGGAGAAATTGCGACCGGGTCAATCAGAATAATCTTCTTAAACGACCGTTCATTGAGAAGGTGGGCTCTGAGCGCGGTAGCGCCTCCGAAGTCATGACCGACAATAATCGGATTATCCAGCTCCCAATGGGTAAGCAAGCTATCCAACACCTTATTCTGCACACCCAACGACACGTCGCCTTTTACCGTGCAAGACTGGCCATAGCCCAGCAAGTCAAAAAAGTAGACCGTGTACTCTTTGGACAGCTTCTGTATCAGAAGCCGCAGATTGAATGATGACCAAGGAGTTCCATGAACAAGGACCATTGGTGGGCCTTCACCTAACCGGTCATAACGAACTTTCCGCCCATCGTAATCATAAAATTTAGAAAGTTTCCAACTGCTCAATGCTCGAACTCCTTTTCTACATAACGTTTGGTTAAGGGGCGGGCTTTAGCTCGACCCAGAGAGCGACGCGAACGGTTTTAACCCGTTGTTAGATGCTGGCTCATCGGGCCTCCGCTTTTCTAAAAGGCTCTGTCTCATGCAGATATCGAGTAAATGTATCTTTTGGTCGCTCAAGGCCATTTGATGCCAGCGTCCGCGAAGCCATGCCTCTGTGGTTACTGCTGTGGGTTAATAGGTGAATCATTATTTCTTCTACTGAAAGATTGCCATAGTCGCCGTCAGTGAATTTGAAAGCGATGGCCTTACTCATAATTTCAGGAGTGGCTGTTGCGGAGAAATGAACAAGCCATGAGTCATTTCTCTCAATTCTTTCTTTTAACTCTGAGTAGGTTGGTGTTTCTATCGTATTATCAGCTGAATAAAGCTCTGGTGTTCTTGATATTCGGCTGATAAATAGGCTGTCAACCACAGTCGTGTGGTTGAGGATTCTGATAAAAAATGTGGCATCGCTTTCGGGGAGTAAGTGCAGCTGGCGCTCTCCGAAATTTAGTAGTTCGGCGTTCGCCCATTTTTTATATTTAAATGCATTTTCAAACAGCAACTTAGAAATCTCCATTTTCTGTTGAGAGCATTGTTTTCTTGCTCCAGCACCTAACGTTTGGTTAAGTGGAGGGCTTTAGCCCGTCCCAGCGAGCGATTTGAACCAGTTTTTAGATGCGCCTTTGATCGCAAGCCTGAATGCGCATACAATGTGCGCATGACTACCCAGGAGGGAATGCCCATGCTCGCTGCCTACAACCCTCATGCCCCAAAACGGGCCGCCAACCTCAGTGTTAACGGTGACTTGCTCAGTAAAGCCAAGGATTTGGATATTAACCTCTCCGCGACATTGGAGCAGGCTCTGGCCGAGGCCCTGAAGAAAAAACAGCGCGAGCAGTGGCTGGCAGAGAATCGCAAAGCCATCAATGCCTACAACGAACATGTTGAAGCTCATGGCGTGTTCAGCGACGACCTACGGAGCTTCTGATGCCTCAGTTCGCCGTACACAAGAACACCAATGCTGCTACCAATGCTGCCGTGCCCTTTCTGCTTGACGTGCAAAACGACCTGATTGCCGAACTCGGCACACGGGTTGTAGTGCCTCTCTACACGGCTACTGCCATGAAAGGGAAAACTCTCAGAACCCTCACACCAACGTTTGAAATTGATGACAAACAGTATGTGATGGTGACTCCGCAATTGGCCGGTATAGCTAAGAAGCAACTCGGTACTCAAATTGCCGACCTCTCAGAACAACGCAATGAAATAATTGCTGCTATTGATTTGCTTATCACTGGCTTTTGATAGGTACGTCTAGCGTTTGGTTAAGGGGCGGGCTTTAGCCCGTCCCAGTGAGCGAAGCTGGCGGTTTGAACCTATTGTTATGTTTCGTCACCACCAGACTCGGATTCTCGTAATAGCTGATTGCTACGCCGTACTGTCAGAATATCAACCTGATCTTTGACGCTATAAATAACGCGATATGCACCAAACATTACCTCTCTGATGCGATGCGCGCCAACTTCAGGAACAATGCGCCCACTTTCAGGAAAGTCAGCCAAGCGTTCTACTGTGGCAAATAGCTCATCGACCGACTTAACTGCTGCAGCAGGCTTGTCTTCGGCAATGTATTGAGCGATATCTTCTACGCGCTCCAACGCAAGCGGAGACCAGACGATTTTCATCGGGACAGCCTGCTCAGGACCCGGGATTTTGCGTCTTGATGGGGGATACCTGCCCCGCTGGCAATTTGCTCCTCGGCTTTATAGACCTCTTCAAGTACCTCCAGCCGTTCTTGCATCCTCTCGTACACCTGTACATCAACCAGAACGGCAACGCCGCGCCCTCTCTGCGTTAGCACCATGGGGCGGCGGGTTTCATGGATCTGTTTTACAAATGTGGCTACGCCCGCTCTGAACTCAGAGAGGGGGCGTATATCTTCATCTACATGGACTCGTGACATGGCAGGCACCTGCGTACGTTTACTTGTACCTCTGAGCGTACGCCAGAAGCTGGGGGAGGGCAAGGTAAGGGCTTGTAACGATTAAGCTAAGGGGCGGGCTTTAGCCCGTCCCAGCGAACGAAGCGAGCGGTTTGAACCAATTGTTAGGTGCCTCATGCAAGCACCGAACTGGCAATGAAGCACAACAAACCTATGGTGATACCTGTTGCCGGGATAAAGAACCAAAAATTGAACGCCAAGACCAAATACGTGATACCCACGGAAATAGCGAGTGTAGGGGCTACCCAATAGGACTGAAAAAGGTCGAACCTATGCACTCCCACCAAAAGAAAACAGAGCCCGAAGAAGGCCGCACCGATGCCGTGACTGATATTGAAGCCGAGCCAGGCACCCCAGAAATCTGCCTTGCGTCCAAACCATGCGGCCAACTGAACTGGAGCATGCTTTAGCGGCTCAATTAGCTTGCGCTCAGTGGGGGCAAAAAAAGTAGGGCGAAAAACATCTACGATGGTGGCAAGTACATGGGCCGCACCCAAGGCTAAATAGATGCTTGAACCGATGATGAGCAGCATTCGCGCTAGTTCTGGATTCTCCATGATGACCTCCGAGGTACCTAACGTTTGGCTAAGGGGCGGGCTTTAGCCCGTCCCAGTGAGCGAAGCGAACGATTTGAACCAGTTGTTAGGCTTGCTCTCGAATAATGTTCCAAGTGCTTCTGTGTTGCACATGATCAAGTACCCCCGGAACCATTTCTTCAAAGGCAGCATGATCCTCCATGATTGCGATGTTAGCGCGAGCAGTCAGGCTCTCGCCGGTCGTTAGGCGGACATTGAGCTTTACTGGGATGGCGCCAGCCTTTACGAAGGGCCGCATGTACCCCCACGAGGCTGAAACAAAAAGTAAGAAACCAGATTGGTATTCTCGTGACTCAATCCGCGCGCCTAAAGTTAGGCTTTCAGGACCTTCTGCGAAATTTGAGAACCAATTTTTCAGAAATTTTGTGATATTTCCTATGTTGTGTCGTACGCGCGAGGGAAGTGTGACGGCATTCAGTGGATGATTGCGGACTGGCCAGCCTTTAAGTCTTTTAACCTTAAGAGTGAAGTCGCGAACAACAATTGGATCTGTTGTTGGATTGTTGATCCCCGCCTCGATAATAAATACAACTCTGGCATTATGGTCGTTACCGTCTACGACTCCCAGTTCTTGCCAGATACAGCGACTGGTAAAAGACTCAACTTCCAGCTTTGGCCTTTTCAGTTTTGTTTTTATAAAGCGAAATGCGCCGAGCCCCCATGCAAGCAAGCCGACAATTATCCACTTCAATATGTCGACGGTTGTGGCATGTGTCTCGATCCATTCAACTAGATTGCTTAAGGCTAATGAGATTTCCATAGCATGCCTAACGATTAAGCTAAGGGGCGGGCTTTAGCCCGTCCCAGTGAGCGAAGCGAACGATTTGAGCGCCTTGTTAGGCGCTGCAGCCCAGTTGTATAGGTGCTATTAAATATCACTCTCGATTTCATGCAAATGACGTAAACCCTCTTTGCGAAATAGATGGCCGATAAAAAATGCGATGATCAGTAGCGCCAGAAGAGTAATGTAGGTACCAATAGTCATCGAGCCAATTATTTTGATTAGAGATACTTCGATGGAAACTCCGTCAAAGGCGCTTTTAAAAATTGCGGCTATAGGAATTACGGTGAGTAAAAGAATTATTCCTTTAAACACCGATACGCCAACATCAATCAGTGTTTTGGCAAATGCTTCTCTTGCTTTAGGGTTTAAATTTTCAGGTTTCATAATCATTCCTTGACTTGGATTACAGGATTTTCGACAAAGTGCCTAACTATTAATTATGCGACATACCAATGTCGCGTTTATCTGTCGCCTAACTTTGCTTATCTGCTGCAGTCCGCCTATATCCAGCACCGCATGTCTCAAGTCGGTAGGATTTGGCGGAGGTTAGGCGACAGTCGGGCCAGTTCTCTTGTCACGATGCCCCCAACCCTATCCACCGCCATCTCCCCCTGTCTAGAAAATTCTCCACCACCATTTCGCACCCATAAAAAAGCGGGCCGTAGCCCGCTTCGATAGTGAGGTGCAGCCGCAGCTTATTTAAGCCATTCAGCAACGCGCTTGGGGTTCTTCGCGATCCAATCTTTGGCGGCGTCTTCCGGTTTGGCGCCGTCACGGATGGCGAGCATCACGGCGCCGACTTCCTCACCGCTCCAGGAGAGTTTCTTCAGGAAGGCAGCGGCTTCTGGGGCTTTGCTGGTGATGCTGGGGTTGGCGACGGTGTCGACGTGTTCGTCATCGCCGAAGACTTTTTTCGGGTCTTCGAGGAAGCGCAGGTTCCATTTGGCGAACATCCAATGCGGAATCCAGCCGGTGACGACGATGGCTTTTTTGTCTTTTTCAGCGCGGGTCAGGGCGGTGGCCATGCCTGGGCCGGAGCTTGGCATCAGTTTGATGTCGGTGATGGCTTCTTCGGCGCGGCGCATAACGCCGGCACCGGCGTCGATGCCGGTGATTTTGCTGTCGAAGTCTTTGGCGTAGGTTTGCAGGTCGGCGATGGTTTTGGCTTGTACGTAGTCAGGCACGATCAGGCCAATTTTTGCGCCGGCGTAGTTGGTGCCGAGCACTTCGACCTTGTCTTTGAGTTTTTCAAAGTATTCGCCGTGGGTGGCGGACAGCCAGGCGGAAAGGGTGGCAGTTCTGCGGGTTACTGGCGCGTTCTTCGTGCGGACCTTGCTGGGTAAACAGGTTGCTGTTGCGGTTGTGTCGCCCGGATGGAGTCCGGGGTCTTGCAGTGTTGGTGAGTCTGTTCCCGGATTTCATCCGGGCTACGTAACTTGGTTATGAGGGTTTGCCTCCAGCCCCTTTCCCCAGCCCTCGGCTTTGGCATCCTGCGCCGCCCTACCTCCTGCATCCATGCAGTCGTCTCCTCAAAGGGGCAGGGGAGCTGATCTGTACCGCGAGGTAAATCGCGGGTGCAGCAAACCAGGCGATGGCCGTGTGGCCTCGCGGTGTGGTGCTTATTAAGGTGCTTTAGCTAACCGCGCCGCCCGCAGGCTGCTGGGGCGGCGCGGTGCGGTTTACATGCCGAGGTATTTCTTTACCGCTGCAAGGCCGTCCTGGCCGTCATAGGTGGTGACGCCGGCCAGCCACTGGTCGAGGATCGCCGGGTTGGCTTTGATCCACTCTTTGGCGACGGTGGTGGGGTTCTGTTTTTCCAGCACTTTTTCCATCAGCTGGCTTTCGATTTCTACGGTGAACTGCAGGTTGTTCAGCAGTTTGCCGACGTTGGCGCAGCGTGCTTCGTAATCTGGCGGTATTACGGTGTAGACCTTGGCGGCGCCGAAGTCTGGGCCGAAGACCTCATCGCCGCCTTCCAGGTAGGTGATGTCGAACTGGGTGTTCATCGGGTGTGGCGCCCAGCCGAGGAATACCGCCGGCTCGTTCTTTCTCACGGCGCGTTGCAGCTGTACCAGCATGCCGGCTTCGCTGGACTCGACAATCTTAAATTCGCCGAGGCCGAACTGGTTGCTTTTGATCATGCCGTCGATCAACAGGTTGCCGTCGTTGCCCGGTTCGATGCCGAAGATCTTGCCGTCCAGCTGGTCTTTGAACTTGGCGATGTCGGCAAAGCTTTTCAGCCCGGCTTCTGCGGCGTAGGTCGGTACGGCGAGGGTGTATTTGGCGCCTTCAAGGTTGGCCTTGGGCAGCACTTTGACGCCGCCATCCTTGGTGAAGGGCTCGATCACGGCGTCCATCGAGGGCGCCCAGTAGCCGAGGAATACGTCGATCTGGCCTTTCTGCACGCCGGTAAAGGCGATGGGCACGGAGGCCATGATTTTGCGGGTCTGGTAGCCCAGGCCTTCGCTGAGGGTCATGGCGACGCCGGTGGTGGCGGCAATGTCGGCCCAGCCGATTTCGGCAAAGCGCACCATCTTGCAACTCTCCGGCTCTTGCGCCCAGGCGCTTTGCAGCATGGCTACGGAGAGCAGGCTGGCGCCTGCGAGCTGTTTAATCGTCTTCATCTGCGATTCCCTGTGATGGTTAAATTTAGATTACTGGCGTTGAAGCTTGCCGCTGAACCAGCTGAACAGACTGCTGCGTTTGGCGGTTTGCGGGGTACCGAAACTTTCGGTGATGCGGTCGAGAATGATCGCCAGCAACACCACGGCCATGCCGCTTTCGAAGCCCAGGCCGATGTCCAGGCGCTGGATGCTCGCCAGTACGTCGTTACCCAGGCCACCAGCGCCGACCATCGAGGCGATGATTACCATCGACAGAGCCATCATGATGGTCTGATTGACCCCGGCCATGATCGACGGCATGGCGTTGGGCAGCTGGACCTTAAACAGTAGCTGACGCTGGGTGCAGCCGAAGGATTGGCCTGCTTCGATGATCTCTTTATTCACCTGGCGGATGCCGAGGTTGGTCAGGCGCACTGCCGGTGGCATGGCGAAGATCACCGTGGCGATGATGCCCGGCACGCGGCCGAGGCCGAAGAGCATGGCGGCGGGAATCAGGTAAACAAACGCCGGCATGGTTTGCATAAAGTCGAGAATCGGCCGGATGGTGGTCGCTACCCGCTCGCTGCGCGCGGCCCAGATACCTAGGGGGATGCCCAGTAGCAGGCTGATCAGCGTGGCGGAGAAGGTCAGGCCGAGGGTCACCACCGTCTGTTCCCAGAAACCGGTAAGTACGATCAGCACAAAGGCCACGGCGGTGAAAATGGCGAACTTGTAGCTGATGCGCCACAGGCTCAGGGCGACGAAGATGGCGATCAGCAGCCAGGCCGGCGGCAGCATCAGCAGCCATTCGATGCCTTCGGAGAAGCCGTTGACCACCGCGCCGATGCTGTCGAAGCCATCGCTGTAGTTGTCCAGCAGGTGCTGGACCACGTCGTTGACCCAGCTACCCAGGTCGAGTTGTTTATCACTCATGGGATTCTCCCTGCAGGCGCGTCAGCAGGCGACCTTTGCTGATGGCACCGCTGTAATGACCGTCGCTGTCTATCACCGGAATCGGCCCTTCGTTGTCCACCAGGCGTTCGATGACCTGATCCAGGGGGGTGTCTTCGGCAAGTGGGTTGATCTGCTTGAGCACGTCCGCGTCGAGCCCGCAACTGGTGCCGCCCTCGACCAGCAGGGCGATCTTCTCCAGGCTGATGGAGCCTTGGAAGTTGTTCTGCTCGTCGACGATAAACGCGTAGTGCTTGTCCAGCGCTTGCAGCTCCTGGCAGACCGTCTGCGCGTCCGGGGCTTTGCCGTTGTGCACATAGATCGGCACGCTGTTGGCCATCAGCTGGCCAGCGGTGAGGTAGCGGTTGGTGTCGACGGTATCGAAGAAGTTGCGCACGTAATCGTTGGCGGGGTTGTCGATCAGCTCTTGCGGGGTGCCGATTTGCACCAGCTTGCCGCCTTCCATGATGCCGATGCGGGTGCCAATGCGCATGGCTTCTTCGATGTCGTGGGAGACGAAGATGATGGTGCGCCGGTCGGTCTTCTGCAGCTCTAGCAGTACGTCCTGCATCTCGCGGCGCTTGAGCGGGTCGAGTGCGGAAAACGCCTCGTCCATGATGATCATTGACGGGTCAACCGCCAGGGCGCGGGCCAGGCCGACGCGCTGTTGCATGCCGCCGGACAGTTCATGCGGCATCTTGTGCGCAAAGGTGTCCAGGCCGACTTGGGTGAGCACCTGCATGGCGCGTTCTTCGCGCACTTTTTTGCTCTTGCCGGCCACTTCCAGGCCGAAGGCGGCGTTGTCCAGCACGCTGCGCGACGGCATCAGGGCGAAGGACTGGAAGACCATGCTCATGTCGCGGCGGCGCAGGTCGATCAGTTCCGCCTTGGGCATCTTGGCGACGTTCTGACCGTCGATGTAGACGTTGCCGGCGCTGGGTTCAACCAGGCGGTTGATCAGGCGAATCAGGGTGGATTTGCCGGAGCCGGAGAGGCCCATCAGCACGAATATTTCACCTTCCTCGACGCTGAAGGACACGTCGCTGACGCCGATAACCGCGCCTTTTTCCGCAAGAATCCGCTCCTTGCTCCAGCCCTGCTTGAGCAGGTCGATGGCTTCTTGTGGCTCTGCGCCGAACACCTTGTAGAGGTTTTCGACGACGATTTTTCCAGAATGCATGGGATGATTCCCCTTCAGTAGACATCCAGATCAGTGCTGCGCAGCCGCGCTTACGCCAGCTGGCGTAGGTACGGTGCTGCCGACTGTTCTTGCCTGTATGGGTTTACTGGGCTCCGGGGTCGGGGCCGTGCCTTGCCGCGCAACACATTCAGGGCGCTCAGGCACAACCGCTGCAACGCGCCAGTTGCCATGTGGGCAATGGACGTAATGGGGGCGTACTGTCGAGTTAACCTTGCTATGCCGTGCTGCAAACCGCGTTCCAAACTCTCTGGCAGTGTTACGGAGTCCCATTCCCTGGGTTTTACACACCTCGACCCGAGGTGCGCGTACATCCGAAATTTCTTGTTGGGCTGGCGCCCATCGCGTTGTGAGCCAGCCCGTTTATATTCTTCGGTCCGGGGCTATGGGCGCCCGGTCTCTCGCCGCCTTAGGCGGCGAGAGCGACGAAATCGGCTGACTCAACGATATAGCCTTCGGCCTGTCGCAATTGTCGGTTTGCGACGCTGACGTGTTGCGCGGCGACAGGCTGTTTAAAAACAATAACAGACTTTTTTGCCCCTCGGCCAAGGCTGCAAGTCACGCCGGTCGTGGTTTGCAGCGTTTGAAATAGCCACAGGCGCGATGGGCAGGGGGCTGCGCTCTGTTCGAAAAAAATGACAAATTAATTTTCACTGGTGAGGTTTTCGGCGGTTTTTATTGATTGACCGTTCAATTTTGTTACGCCTTGCAGCCAGGACGCATGTATTTCCGGATTGGCTTTAAGCCAGGCTTTGGCCTCACGCCGTGGGTTGGTGTTTTTGTTAAGAATGGCGCCCATCAGGTGGCTTTCCATCTCCAGGCTAAAGCGCAGGTTCTTCAGCAGCTGGGTGATATTCGGGCACTGTTCCTCCAGGCCGGCGCGCACGTTGGTGTACACCGTGGCACCGCCGTAATTGGGGCCGAAGAACTCATCGCCACCATCCAGATAGTGCATCTGCAGCTGGTTGTTCATCGGGTGCGGCGCCCAGCCGAGAAACACCACCCATTGCTTGAGGTGTTCAGCGCGTTTGACCTGGGCCAGCATGCCGTTCTCGCTGGACTCCACCAGGCTGAAACTGGCCAGGCCGAAGGCGTTCTTGTCGATCATCTGCTGGATCAGCTTGTTGCCGTCGTTGCCCGGCTCTATGCCGTACAACTTGCCGCCAAGTTCTTTGCTGAAGCCCGCAAGATCGGCGAAATTCTTCACGCCGCCGTCATGCGCCGCCTGATTCACGGCCAGGGTGTATTTGGCACCGATGAGGTTGGCGCCGAGGGTCTTTACCGAGCCGTTGGCGGTGTAGGGCTTTATGTCGTTTTCCATGCTCGGCATCCAGTTGCCGAGGAATACGTCGATCTTGCCATCTTGCATGGCCTTGTAAGTCTCTGGCACGGACAGGCGCTTGACCTGCGTGCGGTAGCCCAGCTCGCTGAACACCTGGCGGGTGACGGCGGTGGTCACGGTGATATCGGTCCAGCCGACATCGGCAAAGCGAATCAGCCCGCACTCGGCCGGCTCGGCAGCCTGGGTCAGCAGGGGTGTGCTAAGAGCAGCGGCCAGCAGGCAGCCGCATATATTCAGTTTCATCAAGCTTTTCCCAGCTCCGGTGACAGGGGGGCGCTTGTGCAAGCGCGCGGTCGGGCCACGGGGCGGGCAGGGCGAGCGCGGCTGGCCGGTCCATAGGCATCGCGATCATGCCGACAGATTTCCTTCGCTGCCTATGCGTGAAGTCGCAATTAGACCGCTGTTGTCGTGAATGGCTGCTGCAGCGCTTAAAAGTGTGAACCCGTAGCCTATTAAATCCGGGGGACCGCGGTGTCTGCTGTTTGTAGGAGCGGTTCATGACCGTGATGTTTTCTGGCTGCGTGTGAATCGCGGGCCATGTTGGGCTTCGCAGGCTCAACCCAACCTACGGAGCGGGCGTGAACCCGGCTGACGGCTTTAGGCATGGGCGGGTCGGTGTGGGGCGACTGTGTGCCGGGGAAATCCTGATGATGGCCCTGCGTGGCGACGGCGAGCACTTTATCTCGCTGGATCGGGTGATCCGCACCATGCGCGACACCGGTGCCGATATGCATGACAAGTACAAGGAAACCTCGCGCGGCGGGTTGGCTGTTAGCGCCGTTGAATGTTAAAGCGCACGCCGAGTTCGCTGTGCGCGATTGTGGTGCGTTGCTGTTCGGTGCAGCGGAAAAGGGCAGCGCAACGCTGCTGAATAGGGCCTGATCGTGGGGCCGTTACCGCGCTGCTTTTACCCTGCGTAGCGGGGTGACAAAGCACCTCTCGGGCAGTGCTACCGAAATGCTCAAGCGCACGTCAGTCGGGCGTTTGCGGTCGTAATCAGAATGCTTCTGTCGCTCCTGCCAACGCCTAGCGGCACTAGCACTGGGCTAGTCCAGATATTTTTAATTGAACGCCCAATCAATTTAGGCACGGCCTTTGCGTTGTGCTGGCTGTCGATCTGGTGTTGTGCAGTCCCAGAACCATAAGAAGAGCCACCCTAAAGAGGGGCTCACTACCGTGCTTTGCTTCGCGTGAGGGTTTACCTGATGTCACAGTTCACTCAAGGGGCACAACCCCAGAGCCGTGCGCCGCAGTCCATCGGCTTTCTCCTGCTCGACAACTTCACCCTGATTTCCCTGGCGTCGGCGGTTGAGCCGCTGCGTATGGCCAATCAGCTGTCCGGCAAGGAGTTGTACCGCTGGCACACCCTCAGCCAGAGCGGCCTGCCACTCTGCGCCAGTGATGGCCTGCAGATCACCCCGGACGCCAGCCTGGCCACTGCGCCGCGCCTGGATGCGGTGATTGTTTGTGGCGGCGTGGACATTCAGCACAGCGTTACCCGTGAGCATGTGCAGTGGCTGCAGGGCCAGGCGCGCCATGGTGCGCAGCTGGGGGCGGTGTGTACCGGTAGTTGGGCGCTGGCCAAGGCCGGGCTGCTCGATGGTTTCGATTGCAGCGTGCATTGGGAATGTCTGGCCTCGATGCAGGAAGCCTTCCCCCGCGCCGGCGTCAGCACCCGCTTGTTCTCGATTGATCGCAACCGCCACACCAGCTCCGGCGGCACCGCGCCGATGGACATGATGTTGCACGTGATCGGCCGCGAGCATGGCCGCGAACTGGCGGCGGCGATTTCCGAGATGTTTATCTACGAACGCATCCGCAACGAGCAGGATCACCAGCGCGTGCCGCTCAAGCATATGCTCGGCACCAACCAGCCGAAGCTGCAGGAAATCGTCGCGCTGATGGAGGCTAACCTGGAAGAGCCCATCGACCTCGATCAGCTGGCGCTGTACGTCGATGTGTCGCGCCGTCAGCTGGAGCGCCTGTTCCAGAAATACCTGCACTGCTCGCCATCACGTTACTACCTCAAGCTGCGCCTGATCCGCGCGCGTCAGCTGCTCAAGCAGACCAGCATGTCGATCATCGAAGTGGCCTCGGTCTGCGGTTTTGTCTCCACGCCGCATTTCTCCAAGTGCTACCGCGAATACTTCGGCATCCCGCCACGCGACGAACGCGCCGGCCAGCAGGGCGGTCATATAGTGGCGCTGCTGCCAATGCCAGAAGACCTGCTGCGCCCCTCGCCATCCGCCGCCATGGCAGCACTAATCCGTGCGCAGGGTGAGTCTACATTTGCCAGTGTCAGGCTTTAAACCACGCTGAATACCCTGTAGGAGCGGGCTTGCCCGCGATCAGCCTTATCGCGGGCAAGCCCGCTCCTACAAAGGCCCATCGCAGTATGTTCTGCGCAAACAAAAACGCCGCACCAGCCTTGAGGTGAATGCGGCGTTTTGTTGCGCGCTGTTGTGTTTGCAGCGGCCTCAATACTCGATAGCCACATCCCCCTGCGGCACGCTGCAGCACGACAGGATATAGCCCTCGGCCACATCTTCGTCGGTGATCCCGCCGTTGTGTTCCATGGTCACTTCGCCGGCGGTTTTCATCACCTTGCAGGTGCCGCAGATGCCCATGCCGCAGGCCTTGGGGATATGCAGGCCGAGCTTGGCGGCGGCGGCATGCACGGTTTCGCCGGGGTCGACGCGGATGCTCTTGCCGGTGCTGGTGAACGCCACCTGATGTTGATCAGCGGCCGGTACTGGGTCGGCCTCGGCGGCTTCGGCGGCCAGTTCTTTGACCTCGGCGCGTACATCCGCCGGCGTCGCGCCAAAGGATTCCTCATGGTAGTGCTGCATATCAAAGCCGTTGCTTTCCAGCAGACGCTTGACTGCACTCATGTAGGGCGTCGGGCCGCAGCAGAAGATTTCCCGCTCCAGGTAATCCGGGGCCATTAGCTCCAGCATTTTCTGGTTGAGGTAGCCGCGATAGCCAGCCCAGGCCTCACCCAGGCCGTGCTTCTCGCAAATCACGTGCAGGCTGAAGTTGTTGATCCGCGCGGCCATATGTTCCAGCTCGCGGTGGTAGATGATGTCCTTCGGCGAGCGCGCGCTATGCACGAAGACCATGTCGATATTGGCATTGGTGTCGTAGAACCAGCGCGCCATCGACATCACCGGAGTAATGCCGACGCCGCCGCTGAGGTAGAGCACTTTGTCGGCGGGAAAGTCCATGGCATTGAATAAGCCGACCGGGCCGTGCACCGGCAGCTCCTGGCCTTCTTGCAGGTTGTCGTGCAGCCAGTTGGAAACCTTACCGCCCGGCACCCGTTTGATGGTGATGGAGAAGCTGTAGGGCACCGAGGGCGAGCTGGAAATGGTGTAGGAGCGCATCACCGGCTGGCTGTCGATCTCCAGCTCCAGGGTGACGAACTGCCCCGGCTTGAAGAAGTACAGCACCGGCTGATCGGCCATAAAGCAGAAGGTGCGCACGTCCCAGGTTTCCTGGATGACTTTGACGCAGCGCACCATATGCCGACCGTTGCTCCAGGTCTGGGTGGTAACCGGGTTGAGGAAGTCGTTCGTCGTCATGGACGTCTCCGCGCGGCCGGGCATCGGCCTTGTATAGGGCCGATTGTGCGTACTGGCCGGCACGCTCATTTACCTGCCAGCGACATTTGCATGCTTATCGCGACCTGCCGCGCAGCCCTTGGTTTGCCGCGTCGGAAACGGATGTGACCATGTCGCCCATAGACAAGGTTTGGCCCTCGCTCAGCGCCACACTCGCAGCCAGCCGAAGCAAAAGACACGAGCGCATTCCTCTTTCATCCAGACGCCATCGGCAGGCGCAGAACGGGGCAATAACGCCGCCTGCGTGAGGGTCAGCCGACTCATACCGATTAGCCACTTTTACGGCCGTCGCCATAGCCGACAGCCATTGAGGAGTTACCGATGGACGTCACTTCCACCCTGAGCCTGGGCGACCCACTGGAGCCCGCACGCAAGGCCACCGCCGAAATGCTGCACAGCCGCGAGCGCACCTTCTCGTTGCCGCAGCCGTTCTACAACGACGACCGCCTGTTCAAGATCGACATGCAGGAGATCTTCCACAAGGAATGGCTGATCGCCGGCATGACCTGCGAAATACCGGCCAAGGGTAATTACCTGACCCTGCAGCTCGGCGACAACCCGATCATGGTGATTCGCGGCGCCGATGGCGTGGTGCATGCCTTCCACAACGTCTGCCGCCATCGCGGCTCGCGCCTGTGCACCAGCGACAAGGGCAAGGTGGCCAAGCTTGTGTGCCCCTATCACCAGTGGACCTACGAGCTGGATGGTCGCTTGCTATTCGCCGGCACTGAAATGGGTGCGGATTTCGACCTCAAGGACTACAACCTCAAGCCGGTCAACTGCAAGGTGGCGGGCGGCTACATTTTTATTTCCCTGGCCGAGAACCCGCCGGCCATCGACGACTTCCTCAGCACCTTGGCTCATTACATGGAGCCCTATGACATGGAAAACACCAAGGTGGCGGTGCAGACCACCTTGATGGAAAAGGCCAACTGGAAGCTGGTGCTGGAGAACAACCGCGAGTGCTACCACTGCAACGGTTCGCACCCGGAGCTACTCAATACCCTGCTGGAGTGGGACGACGTCACCGACCCGCGCGCTAACCAGGCGTTCAAGGATCAGGTGGCCGAGTGCACGGGCCGTTGGGACAAGGACAACATCCCCTACGCCCACGCCAGCTTCGGTTTGCGCAACCGCATCGTGCGCATGCCGCTGCTCAAAGGCACCGTATCGATGACCATGGACGGCAAGCAGGGGTGCAAAAAGCTGATGGGCCGCATCACCGATCCGGACCTGGGCTCGATGCGTATCCTCCATCTGCCGCATTCGTGGAACCACTGCATGGGCGATCACATGATCGTCTTCACCGTATGGCCAATCAGCGCCCAAGAAACCATGGTCACCACCAAATGGCTGGTGCACAAGGATGCCGTGGAAGGCGTGGATTACGACGTGGCGCGTCTGCGCCAGGTGTGGGACGCGACCAACGACCAGGACCGTCGCCTGGCCGAAGAAAACCAACGCGGCATCAACTCCACCGCCTACCAGCCCGGCCCGTATTCGAAGACCTACGAGTTTGGCGTGGTCAATTTTGTCGACTGGTACAGCGAGCGCATGCTGAACAACCTCGGCGCGGCACCAGCGCCGTATTTGCGCCAGGTTGGCGCGGAGTAAAGCTGTATATGACGTTTGGCCTATGGCTGCTGTTCTGCCTGACCACTTACGGTCTGCTGGCCGCGCGGCGCAGGCCAATGTCTTCAGCAACACACTGAGACCCACCTCAAGGGTCACCTTGGCCTCTGCCGGAGCCCCTTCTGGCAGGAGTTTTTTATGGGGTTGGTTGCAGGTTGGTGAGTTCTGTAGCCCGGATGCATGCCTAATCGGACACTTATCCGGCCGCGACGCGGCTTTGACGCTTTCGGCAATACCCCGGTCGTTTTTGCACCGGGTCGAATGCCCCCCCGGCTATATGCTCAATCCACAGCGCCAACAACGGGTTTGGCGACACCGCTAACGGGCATGCCCGCTTCCCTCATCCGGCGCTTCGCGCCACCTTCTCCCGCAGGGACAAGGGCATCAGGAAGGCGTCGCTGCGCGACTTTCACTTTAAAGAGGGGACTGCCTGATGAGCCCAGCCGAATTACACGCCGACAGCATCGTTATTGATGGGCTGATTATCGCCAAGTGGAACCGCGAACTGTTCGAGGACATGCGCAAAGGCGGCCTGACAGCGGCCAACTGCACGGTGTCGGTGTGGGAGGGTTTTCAGGCCACGGTGAACAACATCGTCGCCAGCCAGAAGTTGATCCGTGAGAACAGTGACCTGGTGATGCCGGTGCGCACTACCGCCGACATCCGTAAGGCCAAGGCGCAGGGCAAGACCGGCATCCTCTTTGGCTTCCAGAACGCCCATGCGTTCGAGGACCAGATCGGCTATGTCGAGGTGTTCAAGCAGCTCGGCGTGGGCATCGTGCAGCTGTGCTACAACACCCAGAACCTGGTCGGCACCGGTTGCTACGAGCGTGACGGCGGGCTGTCCGGTTTTGGTCGCGAGATCGTTGCCGAGATGAACCGCGTCGGCATTATGTGCGACCTCTCCCACGTCGGCAGCAAGACCTCGGAAGAGGTGATCCTTGAATCGAAAAAGCCGGTCACCTATTCCCACTGTCTGCCTTCTGGATTGAAAGAGCACCCGCGTAACAAGTCCGATGCCGAGCTGAAATTTATCGCCGATCACGGCGGCTTTGTCGGCGTGACCATGTTCGCGCCGTTCCTGGCCAAGGGCATCGACTCGACCATCGACGATTACGCCGAAGCCATCGAGTACGTGATGAATATCGTCGGCGAAGACGCCATCGGCATCGGCACCGACTTCACCCAGGGCCACGGCCAGGACTTCTTCGAGTACCTGACCCACGACAAGGGCTACGCCCGTCGCCTGACCAGCTTCGGCAAGATCATCAACCCGCTGGGCATCCGCACCGTCGGCGAATTCCCCAACCTCACCGAAACCCTGCTCAAACGCGGCCACCCCGAGCGCGTGGTGCGCAAGATCATGGGCGATAACTGGGTGAGGGTTCTCGCAGACGTCTGGGGCGAATAATCAATACCTCGCCGGCCCTGCGGACCGGTTGGTGGGTTACGCCTTCGGCTAACCCACCCTACGCCAAACGCGCCAAACACCTTCGTAGGAGGGGTTGAGCGCTGCGATACCCATCAAGCAATACCACACCGAATTCTGGAGCACTGAACACATGGCCACCCACGCACCCGAAATGCCCATCCAGGTCGACGACGAAACCGGCGTCTGGACCACCGATGCGCTGCCGATGCTCTATGTGCCGCGGCATTTCTTCGTCAACAACCACATGGGTATCGAGGAAGTACTGGGCGCTGAGGCCTATGCCGAGATCCTCTACAAGGCCGGCTACAAATCCGCCTGGCACTGGTGCGAGAAGGAAGCCGAGTGCCATGGCTTGTCTGGCGTGGCGGTATTCGAGCATTACATGAAGCGCCTGTCGCAACGCGGCTGGGGGCTGTTCGAGATCGAGTCCATTGATCTGGCCGCTGGCACCGCGTCGGTGAAGCTCAAGCACTCGGCCTTCGTTTACGTCTACGGCAAGTGCGGGCGCAAGGTCGACTACATGTTCACCGGCTGGTTTGCCGGCGCCATGGACCAGATTCTCCAGGCCCAGGGCAGCACTCTGCGCGCCGTGGCCGAGCAGGTCTATGGCGGCTCCGAAGAAGGCCACGACGATGGCCTGTTCACTGTCAAACCTCTTTGATTTGTAGGAGCGGGCCATGCCCGCGAATCGCGGCCATGGGCCGCTCCTACGACTACTCGCCGATCTTGTGAGGATGCCGTAATGGCTTTTGAAGCAATGTTTCAGCCGATTCAAATCGGCAAACTGACCATCCGCAACCGCGTGCTCAGCACCGCGCACGCCGAGGTCTATGCCACCGACGGCGGCATGACCACCGAGCGCTATATCAAGTATTACGAAGAGAAGGCCAAGGGCGGCATCGGCCTGGCGATCTGCGGCGGCTCCTCGGTGGTGGCCATCGACAGCCCGCAGCAGTGGTGGAGCTCGGTCAACCTGTCCACCGACCGCATCATCCCGCACTTCCAGAATCTCGCCGACGCCATGCACAAGCACGGCGCGAAGATCATGATCCAGATTACCCACATGGGCCGTCGCTCGCGCTGGGATGGCTTCCACTGGCCAACCTTGATGTCGCCGTCCGGCATTCGCGAGCCGGTGCACCGCGCCACCTGCAAGACCATCGAGGTCGAGGAAATCTGGCGGGTGATCGGCAACTATGCCAAGGCCGCGCGCCGCGCCAAAGAAGGCGGGCTGGACGGCGTCGAGCTGTCCGCCGTGCACCAACATATGATCGACCAGTTCTGGTCGCCACGGGTCAACAAGCGCACCGACGAGTGGGGCGGCACCTTCGAGGGGCGGATGAAGTTCGGCCTGGAAGTGCTTAAGGCGGTACGTGCCGAGGTCGGCGACGACTTCTGCGTGGGCATGCGTATCTGCGGTGACGAATTCCACCCGGACGGCCTGTCCCACGAGGATATGAAGCAGATCGCCAAGTACTACGACGACACCGGCATGATCGACTTTATCGGCGTCGTCGGCTCAGGTTGCGACACCCACAACACCCTGGCCAACGTCATCCCCAACATGAGCTACCCGCCGGAGCCGTTTCTGCACCTGGCCGCCGGCATCAAGGAAGTGGTCAAGGCCCCGGTGCTGCACGCGCAGAACATCAAGGACCCGAACCAGGCCACGCGCATCCTCGAAGGCGGCTATGTCGACATGGTCGGCATGACCCGCGCGCATATCGCCGACCCGCACCTGATCGCCAAGATCAAGATGGGCCAGGTCGACCAGATCAAGCAGTGCGTCGGCGCCAACTATTGCATCGACCGTCAGTACCAGGGCTTGGATGTGCTGTGCATCCAGAACGCCGCCACCAGCCGCGAATATATGGGCCTGCCGCATATCATCGAGAAAACCAGCGGGCCGAAGCGCAAGGTGGTGATCGTCGGTGGCGGCCCGGCCGGGATGGAAGCCGCACGGGTGGCCGCCGAGCGTGGCCACGGCGTGACGCTATTTGAAAAGAAGGATGCCCTCGGTGGGCAGATCAGCCTGGCCGCCAAGGCCCCGCAACGTGACCAGATGGCCGGCATCACCCGCTGGTTCCAGCTGGAGCTGGCGCGCCTGAATATCGACCTGCGCCTGGGTACCGGTGCGGATGCCGAGACCATCATGGACCTGCGTCCGGATATCGTGGTGCTGGCCAACGGCGGCCATCCGTTTATCGAGCAGAACGAACACTGGGGCGCGGCTGAAGGCCTGGTGGTGAGCAGCTGGGACATCCTCGACGGCACGGTCGCACCCGGTAACAACGTGCTGGTGTACGACACCATCTGCGAATTCACCGGCATGTCGGTGGCCGACTTTATCGCCGAGAAAGGCGCGAGGGTGGAGATCGTCACCGACGACATCAAGCCGGGCGTGGCCATCGGCGGCACCAGCTTCCCCACCTATTACCGCAGCCTGTACCCGAAAGAAGTGATCATGACCGGCGACCTGATGCTGGAAAAGGTCTACCGCGAAGGCGACAAACTGGTGGCGGTGCTGGAGAACGAATACACCGGCGCGAAAGAGGAGCGGGTGGTCGACCAAGTGGTGGTGGAAAACGGCGTGCGTCCTGACGAGCGCCTGTACTACGCCCTCAAGGACGGCTCGCGCAACAAGGGGCAGATCGACGTGGAAGCGCTGTTCGCCATTCAGCCGCAGCCGTGTTTAACCGAGGCGGGCGACGGCTATCTGCTGTTCCGTATCGGCGACTGCGTGGCCCAGCGCAATACCCACGCGGCGATCTATGACGCGTTGCGCTTGTGCAAGGACTTTTAAGGCTGATTTTTGTAGGAGCAGCCTTGGCCGCGATCACATTCGTAGGATGGGTTGAGCCTGGCGATACCCATCAGCGTCACCGAGACAGCATGGGTATCGCTGCGCTCAACCCATCCTACGTTGCAGTTCTGCCTTGAATATGCGGTCCCTCTAAGGAGACCAACTGATGTTGAACACTGTCCTCCCCCTCCTGCTCTTCACTGCCTTGGCCCTTGCGGTCATTGGCGCGGCGAAGCGCTTTCTGATGTGGCGCCGTGGCCGCCCGGCCCAGGTCGACTGGCTGGGCGGGCTGCTGGCCATGCCGCGCCGCTATAGGGTCGATCTGCACCATGTGGTGGCGCGCGACAAATATATCGCCAACACCCACGTGGCCACGGCGGGCGGCTTTGTCCTGGCAGCTGTGCTGGCGATTCTGGTGCACGGCTTCGGCCTGCACAGCCGCATTCTTGGCTTTGCGTTGCTGGCGGCCACCGCGTTGATGTTTGTCGGTGCGCTGTTTGTCGCCAAGCGCCGCCTCGACCCGCCATCGCGGCTGTCGAAAGGCCCGTGGATGCGCCTGCCAAAAAGCCTGCTGATGTTTGCCGGCAGCTTCTTTATCGCCACGCTTCCTGTTGCCGGCATCCTGCCCGCCGACTTTGGCGGCTGGATTCTCGCCGTGTTGCTGGCCATTGGCGTGGCTTGGGGTGTGTCCGAGCTGTTCTTCGGCATGACCTGGGGCGGACCGATGAAGCACGCCTTCGCCGGTGCCCTGCACCTGGCCTGGCACCGCCGCAGTGAGCGCTTCGGTGGCGGCCGTTCGACCGGCCTCAAGGCGCTGAATCTGGATGATCCGAAAGCCCCGCTGGGCGTGGAAAAGCCTACGGACTTCACCTGGAACCAGCTGCTCGGTTTCGACGCCTGCGTGCAGTGCGGCAAGTGTGAGGCGGCCTGCCCGGCCTTCGCCGCTGGCCAGCCGCTGAACCCGAAAAAGCTGATCCAGGACATGGTGGTCGGCCTGGCCGGCGGCACCGATGCCAAATTTGCCGGCTCGCCTTATCCATCCCTTGACGGCGGTGGCAAACCCATCGGCGAACACAGCGGCGGCCCCCATTTGCCCATCGTCAACCTCAATGGCAAAGCCCTGGTTGATGCCGAAACGCTATGGTCGTGCACCACCTGCCGTGCCTGCGTCGAGGAGTGTCCGATGATGATCGAGCACGTCGATGCCATCGTCGACATGCGCCGCCACCTTACCCTGGAAAAAGGTGCGACGCCGAACAAGGGTGCCGAGGTGCTGGACAACCTGATCGCCACAGACAACCCCGGCGGCTTCAACCCCGGTGGACGGCTGAACTGGGCAGCGGATTTGAATCTGCCGCTGATGAGCGATAAACAGCAGGTCGATGTGCTGTTCTGGGTCGGCGACGGTGCCTTCGATATGCGCAACCAGCGCACCCTGCGCGCCTTCGTCAAAGTGCTCAAGGCCGCCAAGGTCGACTTCGCCGTGCTCGGCCTGGAAGAGCGCGACAGCGGCGACGTGGCCCGCCGCTTGGGCGATGAAGCAACCTTCCAGCTGCTGGCTAAACGCAATATCGCCACCCTGGCCAAGTACCAGTTCAAACGCATCGTCACCTGCGACCCGCATAGCTTCCATGTGCTGAAAAACGAATACGGCGAACTGGGCGGCGACTATCAGGTACTCCATCACAGCACCTATATGGATGAACTGATCAGCGGGCAGAAACTCAATCTTGGCCAACACAAAGGCGGCAGCGTGACCTACCACGACCCCTGCTACCTGGGCCGCTATAACGGCGAGTACGAAGCCCCACGCGCTGTGCTGAATGCCATCGGCATCGAGGTCAAGGAAATGCAGCGCTCGGGCTTCCGTTCCCGTTGCTGCGGCGGTGGCGGCGGCGCGCCGATCACCGATATTCCTGGCAAGCAGCGCATCCCCGATATGCGCATGGTCGATATCAAGGAAACCGCCGCCGAGCTGGTGGCCGTAGGTTGCCCGCAGTGCACCGCGATGCTCGAAGGCGTGGTCGGGCCGCGCCCTGAGGTCAAGGATATTGCCGAGCTGGTGGCCGATGTCTTGATCGAGGGTGTAGTCGAGGCGAAGCAGCCTGCGCCGGCTAAGCCTGAAATGGCGGAGGTGCAGTGATGAAGGTAAATGCCGGTTGTAGGTTGGTGTTGAGCGCAGCGAAGCCCAACAGGGCGCGCGTAGCGTGCCGCTCGACAATCTCTCGTTGGGCTTCGCCGCTGCGCGTCTCAACCCAACCTACGTTTCGCCCACGCCTCGCGGAGTCCTGTGTATGAGCGACATTATCCGCCGTGATCCACGCGCCGAATGGATCGCCCGTAACCGCTTGCACCCGCTGCATGCCGCGCTGCAGAAGGTCGAATCCAGCTGGATGGGACCTAATGGGCTGATCCGCAAGAACCCCCACGCCGTCGGCTTTATCGGCCCCAACGGCGTTAAACGAATCGACCGCTCCGGCACGCAGCAGGCCGGCGGCCAGAAGCGCAGCGCGGCCAGCGCCGTGGTGCAGCTGCCGCTGCGGGTTATCGAGCAACCAGCGTTCTATATCGCCGTGCTGCCGGATATGGTCGGCGGCCGCTTGAGCAGCCACGACAAGGACCTGCTCGGCCTGGCGCACAAACTCGCTGGCAGCGACGGCGCGGTGGTGGCGGTGATATTTGGCGAACACAAGGAAAGCGCCTTCGACTGCAACGGCGTCGACCGCTTGCTGAACTTCGCCGGCGACGATTTCGACGGCTATGCCCCGGAAGCGCGGGTGTTGGCCCTCGGTGCGCTGGAACGGCAATTTTCGCCGCGCCACTGGTTGCTGCCCGACAGCCGCAGCGGTGGTGGTGAGCTGGGTCGGCGCTTGGCTGCCAAGCTGGGCGAACGCCCGGCCACGCGGGTCTGGCAGGTGGCCGATGGCATCGCCAGTGGGCGTGCCGGTGCCGGACGGGAAGACCTGGTGCAACAAGCGCCACGGCTGATTCTGGCGGCGGTGGAGTGCGCCGAGCCAGTCAGCGAAACCCGCCATGAAGTGCGGCCGCTGGCGCTCAGTGAAGCGCTGGTCAGCCATTTGCCCCGGATTCAGGATTTGGGCGCCGTGGCGGTCGACCCGGCGCAGATCCCCATGGCCGAGGCTGAATTTATTCTCTCCGGTGGTAACGGCGTAAAGGACTGGGCGCTGTTCCACCAGGCCGCCGCGGCCCTGGGCGCCACCGAGGGCGCTTCACGGGTGGCGGTGGACGATGGATTTATGGGCCGCGAGCGCCAGGTTGGCGCATCGGGCATCTGGGTCACCGCGCGGGTCTATGTGGCGGTGGGTATCAGCGGAGCGATCCAGCATCTGCAAGGCATCGGTGCCTGCGACAAGGTGGTGGCGATCAACCTCGACCCGACCTGCGACATGATCAAACGCGCCGACCTCTCGGTAATCGGCGAGTCCGCCGCGATTTTGCAGGCGTTGATCGAGCGGGTCGCGGCCCATCGCCAGGAAAGCGCGCGTGATGCCGCATAGCGTAGCCCGGATGCAATCCGGGGCCTTCAACACCGATTCCCGGATTGCATCCGGGCTACGGGGGATACATGACTGAATTGAATATCGTCGCCCTGGTCTCGGTCGGTGCCCATCCAACCTCCGGCCGGCCGCGCCGCGCCGAACAGGATGCCCGAGCAGTCGAGCTGGGGCTGCGCCTGGCTGGTGAGCGGTTGCAGGTGCTGCATGCCGGCGACCCGCAACAGGAGGCGTTGCGTGCTTATCTGGGCATGGGCCTTGAGCAGATCAATATTCTTGAACAACCGGCGCACAGCGATGCGCTGCCGGTGCTGGCCGAGTACCTGGCCGACTCCAGCGCGCAGCTGGTGTTGACCGGTAGTCAGGCGGAAACCGGCGAAGGCTCCGGCATGCTGCCTTACCTGCTGGCGGAACAGCTCGGCTGGCCGCTGGTGGTTGGGCTGGCGGCGGTGGAGCACGTCAATAACGGCGTGGCTCAGGTGCTGCAAGCCTTGCCGCACGGTCAGCGCCGGCGTTTGCAGGTGCGTCTGCCGTTTGTCGCCAGTGTGGATAATGCCGCACCTACTGCGCGGCAAAGCGCCTTCGGCCCCGCGCGCCGGGGACTATTGACGGCTGAAGAGGTGGGGCTGGTCGCTGATCCGCTATTTGCCAACGCGCAATTGCAACCGGCTAAACCCCGACCCAAACGCCTTAAAGTGATCAAGGCCAAGACCGGCGCGGAACGCATGAAGGCCGCCACCGCCAAGGCATCCAGCGGCGGGGGGCAGGTGCTTAAGGATGTCTCGCCGCAAGTGGGCGCTGAGGCTATCTTCAAGTTACTGCTCGAAGAAGGTGTGCTGCACTGAACGCAGTCGTCGATTAAACCGCTAAGTAGGCTGGGTTGAGCTTGCGATACCCATCGCGATATTGGATTCCGCATGGGTATCGCTGCGCTCAACCCATCCTACGTCAGCACCACTGGAGGATTTGACCATGATGCACGCCGACCTGATTGATCATGAGGATCTACGTGAACGCCTGGTGGCGCTGGGGCTGTCGATCCCACCTGGCGTAACTGCCGAGCAAGCGTGCGAGCATGCCGTTAGCGGCTTGAGCCCGGAGCGCGCAGTGGCCTTGCGGCGGTTGGTGGAGGAGTTGCTGGGCGGCAGCGCGACGCTGCTGCCGAATGTGCGTGAGGCGATTTCGCGCACGTTGTTGCCGGCGCTTGTGCCGCGTTAGAGTATTTTTGGCCGTGCAACCCCGCGCGCAGATCGTTCGTGTAGAAGCGGCTGGGCGGCACTCCGCGATGCCCGCGATTGCAAGGTTCGCGGGCATGGCCCGCTCCTACAGGTTGTAACCCATAAAGGTGAGCAAGCCCGACCCTACGGTTTACCTGCTCCGGTATCGCCTCAGCTCGCCGCCATGGCCTGGCGAATATCCCCCGCCAACTGGCGCACCCGCGCTTCGTCGGTGTCCCAGGAGCACATAAAGCGTGCGCCGCCGGCGCCGATAAAGGTGTAGAAGCGCCAGCCCTGGCCGCGCAGGGTCTCCAGCGCCGGTTCCGACATCTGCAGGAACACGCCGTTGGCCTGCACCGGGAACATCAGGCTGACCCCCGGAATATCGCTGACCAGCTTGGCCAGCAGTTGCGCGCAGTGGTTGGCGTGCAGGGCATATTTCAGCCAAACATCGTTCTGCAGGATGCCGACCCAGGGTGCTGACAGGTAGCGCATCTTCGAGGCCAGCTGGCCGGCCTGCTTGCAGCGGTAGTCAAAGTCGACCGCCAGATCCTTGTTAAAGAACAGGATCGCCTCGCCCACTGCCATACCATTCTTGGTGCCACCAAAACACAGCACATCGACGCCGGCCTTCCAGGTCAGCTCTGCTGGGCTGCAGCCGAGAAAGGCGCAGGCGTTGGAGAAGCGCGCGCCGTCCATGTGCAGGTGCAGGCCTAGTTCGCGGCACACCGCGCTGATTGCCCGGACTTCCTCGGGGCTATAGGCCGTGCCGACTTCCGTGGCCTGGGTGAGGGTGACTACCCGTGGCTTGGGGTAGTGGATGTCCTGGCGCTTGAGGGCGATGTCGCGGATCGCTTCGGGGGTCAGCTTGCCGTTCTCGGTTTTGGCCAGCAGCAGCTTGGAGCCGTTGGAGAAGAACTCTGGCGCGCCGCATTCGTCGGTTTCGACGTGGGCGGTCTCCGAGCAGATCACGCTGTGGTAGCTCTGGCACAGCGAGGCCAGGGCCAGGGAGTTGGCGGCGGTGCCGTTGAAGGCGAAAAACACCTCGCAGTCGGTTTCAAACAGGCGGCGGAAGTGGTCGGCGGCGCGCGCCGTCCATTCGTCGTCGCCATAGGCGCGCTGGTGGCCTTGATTGGCTTCGGCCATGGCTGCCCAAGCTTCCGGGCAGATGCCGGAGTAGTTATCGCTGGCGAATTGTTGCGAGAGATCGGGCATGGCGCTGTTCCTTGTCTGCAGACCTTGAGCATTTTGGGATGCCTCTACTGTATCTGCGGTCACGCTGCCGTGCAGATACTGGGGCGACATCCTCTGCCATGCAGGCGAAGCCGCAATGCGCAGTCGTCTACCGGCCTACGCAATTGCGACGCGCGCATGTCGCAAACGCAATCCCCCGTGGCGTGCCTGGGCATCTGGGATGGCAGGGCGAGTCATACCATCGGTAGCAACTGGGGCTCGTTCCCCGCCCGACCAGACGCGCCGCAGTGACTGCCGCAGGAGATCAGCGATGTTCAGCAAGAACGACCAGATTCAGGGTTACGACGATGTATTGCTCCGCGCCATGGACGCTGAAGAAGCGCGCCAAGAGCATCATATCGAGCTGATCGCCTCAGAAAACTACACCAGCAAACGCGTGATGCAGGCCCAGGGCAGCGGGCTGACCAACAAATACGCCGAGGGCTATCCGGGCAAGCGTTATTACGGCGGCTGTGAGCATGTCGATGTGGTCGAGCAGCTTGCCATTGATCGCGCGAAGGCGCTGTTCGGCGCCGATTACGCCAACGTTCAGCCGCATTCCGGTTCGTCGGCCAACAGCGCGGTATACCTGGCCTTGTTGCAGGCCGGAGACTGCATTCTCGGCATGAGCCTGGCCCACGGCGGCCACCTGACCCACGGCGCCAAAGTGTCGTCTTCCGGCAAGCTGTACAACGCTGTGCAGTACGGCATCGACACCGCCACCGGGCTGATCGATTACGACGAAGTCGAGCGCCTGGCTGTGGAGTGCCAGCCGAAGATGATCGTTGCTGGTTTTTCCGCCTACTCGAAAACCCTGGATTTCCCGCGTTTCCGCGCCATTGCCGACAAGGTAGGGGCGCTGCTGTTTGTCGATATGGCCCACGTCGCCGGGCTGGTCGCCGCTGGCCTGTACCCCAACCCGCTGCCCTTTGCCGATGTGGTCACCACCACCCACAAGACCCTGCGCGGCCCGCGTGGCGGTTTGATCCTGGCCAAGAGCAACCCGGACATCGAGAAGAAACTCAACTCGGCGGTCTTTCCCGGTGCCCAGGGCGGCCCGTTGATGCATGTGATTGCGGCCAAGGCGGTGTGCTTCAAGGAAGCCATGGAGCCGGGCTTCAAGGACTACCAAGCGCAGGTGATCAAAAACGCCCAGGCCATGGCCAAGGTGTTTATCGAGCGTGGTTATGACGTGGTCTCCGGCGGCACCGACAACCACCTGTTTCTGGTCAGCCTGATCAAGCAGGGCATCACTGGTAAAGACGCTGATGCGGCCCTGGGGCGCGCCGGCATCACGGTGAACAAGAACGCCGTACCGAATGACCCGCAATCGCCGTTCGTGACATCCGGCCTGCGTATCGGCACCCCAGCGATTACCACGCGCGGTTTTAAGGAGGCGCAGAGCATCGAGCTGGCCGGGTGGATCTGCAACATCCTCGACCACCTCGGCGATGCCGATGTCGAGGCGCAGGTGGCGACCTTGGCGGCAGGGCTGTGCGCCGATTACCCCGTTTACCGCTGAGCGCAATGATCCTGTAGGAGCGGGCCATGCCCGCGATTCCACGGGGTTCGCGGGCATGGCCCGCTCCTACGGTTAGGCTTTTTCGTATCAGGAGTACCCACTGATGCAACGTTATTCCGGCTTCGGCCTGTTCAAGCACGCGTTCAGCCACCACGAGAACTGGCAGCGCATGTGGCGCAACCCCACGCCCAAGCCGGTGTACGACGTGATCATCGTCGGCGGTGGCGGCCATGGCCTGGCCACGGCCTATTACCTGGCCAAAGAGTTCGGCGTAAAGAACGTCGCGGTGATCGAGAAGGGCTGGCTGGGCGGCGGCAACACGGCGCGCAACACCACCATCGTGCGCTCCAACTACCTGTGGGATGAGTCGGCGCACCTGTATGAGCACGCGATGAAGCTGTGGGAAGGCCTGTCCCAGGATCTCAACTATAACGTCATGTTTAGCCAGCGCGGCGTCTACAACCTGTGCCACACCCTGCAGGACATGCGCGACTCCGAGCGCCGCGTCAGCGCCAACCGCCTTAACGGCGTGGACGGCGAATTGCTGGATGCCAAGCAGGTGGCCGAAGAGATTCCGTACCTCGATTGCAGCAAGAACACCCGCTACCCAGTGCTGGGTTCTACCGTGCAGCGTCGCGGTGGCGTAGCCCGTCACGATGCCGTGGCCTGGGGTTATGCCCGCGCCGCCGATGCTTTGGGTGTCGACCTGCTGCAGCAGACCGAAGTGATCGGTTTTCGCAAGGAAAACGGCGTGTGCATCGGCGTGGAAACCAACAAGGGCTTTATTGGCGGCAAACGCGTTGGCGTGGTCACGGCCGGTAACTCCGGACATATGGCGGGCCTCGCCGGCTTCCGTCTGCCGCTGGAATCCCATCCGCTGCAGGCGCTGGTGTCCGAGCCGATCAAGCCGATTATCGACAGCGTGATCATGTCCAACGCCGTGCATGGCTATATCAGCCAGTCCGACAAAGGCGACCTGGTCATCGGTGCCGGCATCGACGGTTACAACGGCTACGGCCAGCGCGGCTCCTACGGCACCATCGAACACACCCTGCAGGCGATCGTCGAGATGTTCCCGGTGCTCTCGCGGGTGCGCATGAACCGTCAGTGGGGCGGCATCGTCGACACCTCGCCGGACGCCTGCCCGATTATTTCCAAAACACCGGTGCCGAACCTGTTCTTCAACTGCGGTTGGGGCACCGGTGGCTTCAAGGCCACGCCGGGTTCGGGCCACGTGTTCGCCGCCAGCCTGGCCAAGGGCGACATGCACCCGCTGGCCAAACCGTTCTCCATGGACCGTTTCCACACCGGCGCATTGATCGACGAGCACGGCGCTGCTGCGGTTGCGCACTGATTTTGCTCCCTCTGGGAGAGGGTTGGGGTGAGGGAAGGGTAAAAGGCGTTGTGCCTGCATCCCTCACCCCCGGCCCCTCTCCCGGAGGGAGAGGGGAGACAAGCTTGTCCCGCGTGGCTATCCGAGCGGGTTTGAAGATTTTCTGGAGGTACCGAACATGCTGCATATCTTCTGCCCTCACTGCGGCGAACTGCGCTCCGAAGAGGAATTTCACGCCAAGGGCCAGGCGCATATTCCGCGCCCGCTGGACCCAACCGCCTGCAGCGATGCCGAGTGGGGCGAGTACCTGTTCTTCCGCGATAACCCGCGCGGCATCCACCACGAGCTGTGGGTGCATTCGGCCGGTTGCCGCCAATACTTCAACGCCACCCGTCACACGGTGACCTACGAAATTCTCGAAACCTACAAAATCGGCGAGAAGCCCAGCGTCACTGCTGCTGGCGCCGCCGAGAAAAAGGCCATCGACCAAGGAGTAACGGCATGAGCCAGGTCAATCGTCTTGCCAGCGGCGGCCGCGTTGATCGCAGCCAGCCCCTGACATTCAGCTTCAACGGGCAGAGCTATGAAGGCTTTGCCGGTGACACCCTGGCCGCCGCTTTGCTGGCCAATGGTGTGGATATTGTCGGCCGTAGCTTCAAGTATTCGCGCCCGCGCGGCATTGTTGCCGCTGGCGCCGAAGAGCCGAACGCCGTGCTGCAGATTGGCAGCAGCGAAGCGGCGCAGATCCCCAACGTGCGCGCCACCCAGCAGGCGCTGTACCCCGGTTTGGTGGCCAGCAGCACCAACGGCTGGCCGAGCGTCAACACCGACATGATGGGCATTCTCGGCAAGGTCGGCGGCAAGATGATGCCGCCGGGCTTCTACTACAAAACCTTTATGTACCCGCAGAACCTCTGGCTGACGTACGAAAAGTACATTCGCAAGGCCGCAGGTTTAGGCCGCTCGCCCACCGAAGTGGACCCGGACAGCTACGACTATATGAACCAGCACTGCGACGTGCTGGTGGTCGGTGCCGGCCCGGCGGGCCTGGCGGCGGCGTTGGCTGCTGCGCGCAGTGGTGCCCGGGTGATTCTCGCCGACGAGCAGGAAGAGTTCGGCGGCAGCCTGCTCAGCACCCGCGAAACCCTCGACGGCAAACCCGCCGCTGAATGGGCCGCGCAGGTGATTGCCGAGCTGTCCGGCATGCCTGAAGTCACCCTGTTGCCGCGCTCCACGGTTAACGGTTACCACGACCACAACTTCCTCACCATTCACCAGCGCCTGACCGATCACCTCGGTGAGATCGCGCCGCTTGGGCCGCTTGGGCAGAGAGTCGTACGGCAACGTATGCACCGCGTACGCGCCAAGCGTGTGGTGCTGGCCACCGGTGCCCATGAGCGGCCGCTGGTGTACGCCAACAACGACGTGCCGGGCAATATGCTCGCCGATGCGGTGTCCACCTATGTGCGCCGTTATGGCGTGGCGCCGGGCAAGCAGCTGGTGCTGTCGACCAACAATGATTACGCCTACCGCGTGGTGCTCGACTGGCTGGATGCGGGCTTGCAGGTGGTGGCGGTTGCCGATGCTCGCAGCAACCCACGCGGCACCTGGGTAGAAGAGGCGCGTGCGCGTGGTGTACGCATCCTCACCGGCAGCGCCGTGGTGGAAGCGACCGGCAGCAAGCGCGTTACCGCTGCACGCATCTGCGCCATTGATGTGCAGCACCACAAGATCACCAGCCCCGGTGAAGTGCTCGACTGCGATTTGATCGTCAGCTCCGGTGGCTACAGCCCGGTGGTGCACCTGGCCTCGCACCTGGGCGGCAAGCCGACCTGGCGTGAAGATATTCTGGCTTTTGTGCCGGGGGAGGGCGGCTTCCAGAAGCGCCTGTGCGCCGGTGCGGTAAATGGTGTGTTCGGCCTGGGTGATGCCCTGGCCGATGGGTTTGAGGCCGGTGTTTCAGCCGCCGCCGAAGCAGGTTTTAAAGCCGTTGCCGCCAGCCTGCCGCAGGTTGCCGTGCGCATGGAAGAGCCGTCCCTGGCGCTGTTCCAGGTGCCGCACGACAAGCCGACGGCGCGCGCGCCCAAGCAGTTTGTTGATTTGCAGAATGACGTGACTGCCGCCGGTATCGAGCTGGCCACCCGTGAGGGTTTCGAGTCGGTCGAGCACGTCAAGCGTTACACCGCCCTGGGTTTCGGCACCGACCAGGGCAAGCTGGGCAATATCAACGGTCTGGCGATTGCCGCCCGTTCGCTGGGCATCAGCATCCCGCAGATGGGCACCACCATGTTCCGCCCGAACTACACCCCGGTGACCTTCGGCGCGGTGGCCGGCCGTCACTGTGGCGCATTGTTCGAGCCCAAGCGTTACACCGCGATGCAAAGCTGGCACCTGCAAAACGGTGCCGAGTTCGAAGACGTGGGTCAGTGGAAACGTCCGTGGTACTTCCCCAAGGCCGGTGAAGACCTGCACGCCGCCGTGGCCCGCGAGTGCCTGGCGGTGCGTAACGCGGTCGGCATTCTCGATGCTTCGACGCTGGGCAAGATCGATATTCAAGGCCCGGATGCCCGCGAGTTCCTTAACCGCGTGTACACCAACGCCTGGACCAAGCTGGATGTGGGCAAGGCGCGCTACGGCCTGATGTGCAAGGAAGACGGCATGGTCTTCGACGACGGCGTGACCGCGTGCCTGGCCGATAACCACTTCCTGATGACCACCACCACCGGCGGCGCGGCGCGGGTGATGGAGTGGCTGGAGATCTATCACCAGACCGAGTGGCCAGAGCTGAAGGTGTACTTCACCTCGGTTACCGACCACTGGGCGACCATGACCCTGTCCGGCCCCAACAGCCGCAAGCTGCTGGCCGAGGTCACTGATATCGACCTGGACAAGGACGCCTTCCCGTTTATGACCTGGAAAGAAGGCCAGGTTGGCGGCGTGCCGGCGCGGGTGTTCCGCATCTCCTTTACCGGCGAGCTGAGCTACGAAGTCAACGTGCAGGCCGACTACGCCCTGGGTGTGTGGGAAAAAATCATCGAAGCCGGCAAGAAGCATGGCCTGACGCCTTACGGCACTGAGACCATGCACGTACTGCGGGCCGAGAAGGGCTTCATCATCGTCGGCCAGGACACCGACGGCTCGGTAACCCCGGACGATCTCAATATGGGCTGGTGTGTCGGCCGGACCAAGCCCTTCTCGTGGATCGGCTGGCGCGGCATGAACCGCGAAGACAGCCTGCGCGAAGACCGCAAGCAGCTGGTCGGGCTCAAACCCGTCGACCCGAACAAGGTGCTGCCGGAAGGCGCGCAACTGGTGTTTGATCCGCAGCAGTCCATTCCGATGCAGATGGTCGGCCACGTCACCTCCAGCTATATAAGCGCCAGTCTCGGTTACAGCTTCGCCATGGGCGTGGTCAAGGGTGGCCTCAAACGCATGGGCGAGCGGGTGTTCGCGCCGCTGGCCGATGGCAGCCTGATCGAAGCCGAAATCGTCAGCTCCGTGTTCTATGACCCGAAAGGGGATCGCCAGAATGTCTAACTTGATCAATGTCTATCAGCAACGCCCGGCTGCCGCTCACGCCGAGTCGCCGCTGCACCATGCCGACCTTGAGCAACTGGCCGGCAAAGGTCCCAAACAGGCCGGGGTGACCCTGCGCGAGAAGAGGCTGCTCGGGCACCTGACCTTACGCGGCGACGGCCAAGACCCGGCGTTTGCCGGTGGTGTGCACAAGGCTTTGAGCCTGGAGCTGCCAGCGGCGCTGTCCCTGGTGGCTGCTGGCGATACTTCGCTGCAATGGCTGGCGCCGGATGAGTGGCTGCTGATTGTGCCGAGCGGCAGCGAGTTCGCGGTCGAGCAGAAGCTGCGCGAGGCGCTGGCGGGGCTGCATATCTCGATCGTCAACGTCAGCGGCGGGCAGACCCTGCTGGAACTGAGCGGGCCGAAGGTGCGTGAAGTGCTGATGAAGTCCACCAGCTACGACGTGCACCCGAGCAACTTCCCGGTGGGCAAGGCGGTGGGCACCCACTTCGCCAAGTCGCAACTGGTGATCCGCCACACCGCCGAAGACACCTGGGAACTGCTGATCCGCCGCAGCTTCGCCGATTACTTCTGGCTGTGGCTGCAGGACGCCAGCGCCGAGTATGGCTTGGCGATCAAGGCCTGACACACGAACGGCTCCCTCTCCCTCCGGGAGACGACTGCATGGATGCAGGAGGTAGGGCGACGCAGGATGCCAAAGCCGAGGGTTGGGGAGAGGGGAAAAGCGAACCGCGTTGTCTCGGGCGCCCTCACCCCCGGCCCCTCTCCCGGGGGAGAGGGGGCAAAGCAATTGAGTTTGTTTCGGAGTCTATTATGAGCCGCACCCCCGATACCTGGATCCTTACCGCCCACTGCCCAAGCGTGCTCGGCACCGTGGATGCGGTGACACGCTTTCTGTTCGAGCAGCGCTGTTACGTCACCGAACACCACTCCTTCGATGATCGTCTGTCGGCACGCTTCTTTATCCGCGTCGAATTCCGCCAGCCGGATGACTTCGATGAGCAGGCCTTTCGCGCCGGCCTGAATGATCGCCTGAGTGCCTTTGGCATGCAGGTCGAGCTGACCCCGCCGGGTTACCGTGCCAAGGTGGTGCTGATGGTGAGCAAGGCCGACCATTGCCTGAACGACCTGCTCTATCGCCAGCGCATCGGTCACCTGGCCATGGACGTGGTGGCGGTGGTATCCAACCATCCGGACCTGGAGCCGCTGGCGCGCTGGCACGACATCCCCTATTACCACTTCCCCCTCGACCCGCAGAACAAGCTGGCGCAGGAGAGCAAGGTGTTGCAGGTGATCGAGGACGCGGGTGCCGAATTGGTGGTGCTTGCCCGCTATATGCAGGTGCTCTCGCCTGAGCTGTGCCGCAAGCTGGATGGTTGGGCGATCAATATTCACCACTCGCTGCTGCCCGGTTTCAAGGGTGCCAAGCCCTATCACCAGGCCTACGAGAAGGGCGTCAAGCTGGTCGGCGCCACTGCCCACTACATCAATAACGACCTCGACGAGGGGCCGATCATCGCCCAGGGCGTGGAGCCGGTGGATCACGCCCACTATCCCGAAGACCTGATCGCCAAGGGCCGCGATATCGAATGCCAGACCCTGGCCAAGGCCATCGGCTATCACCTGGAGCGCCGCGTGTTCCTTAACGCCAGCCGCACCGTGGTGCTGCACGCTTAGTCAATCTGTAGGAGCGGGCCATGCCCGCGAAGCTTCTGGCCTATCGCGGGCATGGCCCGCTCCTACGAAATGCCCGCACTCCTGATAGTGCGTAGCCCGGATGCAATCCGGGAGCCGTTGCGCCGCACAGATTTTCCCCGGATTGCATCCGGGCTACGGGTGGCTCACCGACTGCCAAGTTCTCGGCCCGCCCAGCAACAGACACAAGCTCCAGTTCGTAGGATGGGTTGAGCGAAGCGATACCCATCGGATGCTCGGCGCGGCGGTGGTAATCGTCGGTGACGTTAATCCGGTGCGCGGTGGACGCGGCGGCGAAGATCGGCAGCCTGAGCATCCGCTTCGGCCTCGGCTGGGCCAAATCCCACAGCTTTCACACCGGCCAGACTCCGGTGATGAAGTACAACCGCCAACTGATGCAGGCGATCATGTGGGACCGCATCAATATCGCCGAAGTGGTTTGCGCCACCCATATCACCCCGCTACGACGGACGCCTTGTTGCCGTTGGTCAGCCAATGCCATAACACTGCCGGCAAATTGATCATCTATGCTGTCTAAGAATTGTCGTTGTTCGTCCTTTCTTGAGTGGGGTCCATGTTGAAGTGCATTGCAGTAGCCGATGTGCGCGTCGGTATGTATATCCACGAGTTCTGTGGCGCATGGATGGACCACCCTTTCTGGAAATCCAAGTTTCTTCTCAATTCTGAGAAAGACCTGCTGCGGATCAAGGCCAGCAGCATCGGTGAGCTGTGGATTGATGTCAGCAAGGGCCTGGATGTTGTAGTCGGCACGGCCAGCGCCAGCCCTGAAGAAGTTGCCGCCGAAGCCGAAGCTGCTCTGTTGGCAGCGGTACAGCGCTCGCCAGTCAACCTGGCGGTGTCGATGGAAGATGAAGTGCAGCGCGCGTTCAAACTCTGCGCCCGCTCCAAAGCCGCAGTGGTCAGCATGTTTGGCGATGCGCGCATGGGCCAGGCGTTGCAGTTTGAGCAAGCCGGCGAGTTGGTCGAAGAAATTTCCGAGTCGATCATGCGCCATCCCAATGCGCTGATCAGCCTGGCACGGCTGAAGCATGCCGATGAGTACACCTATATGCACTCGGTGGCGGTCTGCGCTTTGATGATTGCTCTGGCGCGCAATCTGGGCTTGAGCGAGGGCCAGGTACGCGAAGCAGGGTTGGCCGGGCTGCTGCATGACATTGGCAAAATGGCGATTCCCAATGAGGTGCTGAACAAACCGGGCAAGCTGACTGACAAAGAGTTCGCCACGGTACGCGATCACCCCGAAGCCGGCTCGCGCATGCTGATTGAAAGCAAGCAGGTCAGCGCGCTGGTGCTGGATGTGTGCCTGCATCACCACGAAAAGGTCGACGGTACGGGCTACCCGCATCGTCTGGCCGGTGAGCAGATCAGCCTGTATGCGCGCATGGGGGCCGTATGCGATGTGTATGACGCAATCACCTCAGACCGCCCCTACAAGCGCGGCTGGGACCCCGCCGAGTCGATCCGCAAGATGGCTGAATGGAAGGGCCATTTTGACCCCGTGGTGTTTCAGGCCTTTGTTAAAACTGTGGGCATTTACCCGGTGGGTTCGCTGGTGCGTCTGGAAAGTGGGCGCATCGGCGTGGTCATGGAGCAACAGGCCAAATCCTTGCTCACACCGAGGGTCAAGGTGTTCTTCTCGGCCAAGTCGAAAACCCCGATCCCGCAGGAAATTCTCGACCTGAATAAGCTGGTCGGGCGCGACAAGATCGTCGGCCGCGAGTCCGCCGAAGAGTGGGGCTTTCGCCATGTCGACGAACTCTGGAGTGGTATTGCCCAGTAATGACGCTGCAGCAGCAACTCCTCCGCGCGCTTCTGCGACCTGTTAGCAGGGCGTGTCCTGGTCACTCATCTATGCTCAATACACATTGCGGGTTAAAGGTGCGCTGCCTGGGCGTGCTTCTTGCTTGAGGTTTTGCTTTGGCGCGCCCCTGTAGTTGGTGCGCCCAACAGGTTGAGGTGTATATGACAGGAGTACTCAAGCCGGGTGTACGGCTGCTGGAACGTTTCAGCTTTGCGCGCAAGTTTCAGCTGGTGTTCGTCTTGTTCGCTTTGCCGCTGGGTTTTTCGCTGTGGGTGATCGGCAGCAATTATCAGGGGCGACTTAACGCTATCGACAAGGAACTTGAAGGCATCAGTACCCTGCAGGTCATGGCTGGCGTGCAGCGGGAGCTAATTGAACAAGGCATTTTACTGTCGCGCTGGAAGGGCACCGAGAAAGCCGCCGAGGCCATACTGCGTGAACGCGCCAGCGCTCTTGAGCCAGCCGTGCAAGCGTTGCAGCAGCCACTTAAATCCGAACTGTTCAGTGATCAGGCTCGTCAGCATTTACAGAACCTTAGCGCCGGTCAGGCCGAGTTGAGTGTTGACGTGTTGGGTAAGCTGGCCTTGCCCGATGCCCTCGAACGTTACCAAAAGAACCTGTTGGGCCTGCTCGCCCTGCGCGAACAGGCGGCCACCGACAGCGGCCTGATCCTCGATCCGCAGCTCGACACCTACCTGATGATGGAGCAACTGACCTACATCCTGCCGCGCCTGCTTGAGCAGTTGGGCAGCTTTACCAGTCAGGGTTATGGCGCGGTGGTATCACAGCATTTCACTCTACAGAGCCGGGTGCTGATCCGCGATCTGCGCAGCAGCTTGGACGAGTCGCGCAGCCAGTTGCTCAAGGCCCACGCCACGCTCAAACTCGAATCGCCGCGTGCCATGCGCCAGCTGCAAGGGCCCTATGATAAGGCGCTGCAAGGTTACGAAACCTTCCTCGCGGACATCGACCGCGACATGTTCGAGGCCAGCCCCATGGCCTTGACGCCGGAGCAGTTCGTGCAACGCACCGAGGTCCTGCAGGGCCAGCTGCTCGGCTTGCAGGCGGCGCTGTATCAGCAGTTTGCTATCAGTCTTGGCGAGTATCGGCACAAGGCCCTGACCGCGATGGTCGAAGTGATCGGCGTGTTCAGCCTGCTGACTCTTCTGGCGTTGTATGTGTTGTTCTGCCTCAACGCCTCAATCCGGCGCAGCACTGCCGGGATCATCCTGGCCGCCGAAGGCCTGCGCGATGGCGACTTGCGTGTACGCATGCAGGTACATGGTCAGGACGATCTGGCGAGTATTGCCATGGCGCTGAATACGGCGGTTGGCCAGCTGCGTGATTCCATGCAGGGCGTCAACCAGCAGAGCCTACAGCTGGGCGGCACCGTGCAGATGCTTAACGGCGAGGCGCGCAATGCTTTGGCGTCGGTGGAGCAGCAACAGGACCAGATGAGCCAGATTGCCGCCGCCGCCACACAAATGGCCGCCACCGCACAAAGCGTGGCACAGAGCTGCGAGCAGGCTGCAGTGGAAGCCCGCCAAACCCGAGAAATTGCTAACCAGAGCAACCAGCGCAGCGCGCGTACCAGCGATAGCATGCGTCAGCTCAGCAGCAGCCTGGGCGACAGCGCCACCACCTTGCAGCAACTGCGCACGCAGACCGAGCAGATCACCCGCGTAGTGGATGTGATCAAGGGCATCGCCGAGCAAACCAACCTACTGGCGCTCAATGCCGCCATTGAGGCCGCGCGCGCTGGCGAGCAAGGCCGAGGTTTTGCCGTGGTCGCCGATGAGGTGCGTAGTTTGTCGCAGCGCACGCAGAACTCCACGGCGGAAATCGCCGAGACTGTGGCCAACTTGCACCGCGTGGTCGGCCAGTCGGTGACCCAGATGGAAGACGCCGTGCGCCAGGCTGAAGATGATGTCGGCAGCGTGCTGGCCATGGGGGAGGACCTGAGTGCCATTGTCGAATCGGTGCAGTTGGTGACCGACCGTCTGGCGCAGATCGCCACTGCCGCCGAGCAACAGGCGGCCACCGCCGATGAAGTCAGCGGCAATATTCAGCAGGTCGATCACGCAGCCAGTGCCCTGCTTGAAGGCGCCCAGGCGGTGAGTAATGCCGCCGAACAGCTGCGCCAGGGCAGTCAGGCGCTGGAGCAGAACACAGCGCGCTTCAAACTCGACTGAGGGCTCGTTGCTATTTGTAGGTTGGGTTGAGGCGCGCAGCGGCGAAGCCCAACGATACGGCCACCACCTGTTGGGCTTTGCTGCGCTCAACGCCAACCTACGATCTGGTGCGTAGCCCGAATGTAATCCGGGGCGATTTATCTGCCGTCGCCATTCCCGGATTACATCCGGGCTACAACGGCTACGTGCTGGGTGACTGACCATGCTTGACGCTGGCAGCGGCCTGCCGCAGGCTCCTCGCCGAGTTGCCACGAGCAGGACGCCCATGCCGCATATTCTGATTGTCGAAGACGAAGCCGCCATCGCCGACACCTTGATCTTTGCCCTGCAAAGTGAAGGCTTTACCACCACCTGGCTCAGCCTGGCCGAGCCGGCCCTGGCCGAACAACAGCGCAACCCGGCGGATCTGCTGATCCTCGATGTCGGCCTGCCGGATATCAGTGGCTTTGAGGCCTGCAAGCGACTGCGGCGCTTCTCCGAGGTGCCGGTGATTTTCCTCACCGCCCGCAGCGAGGAAATCGACCGCGTGGTGGGCCTTGAGATCGGTGCTGACGATTACGTGGTCAAACCCTTCAGCCCGCGTGAAGTGGCGGCGCGGGTCAAGGCCATTCTCAAGCGCATGGCACCACGGGAAGCAGCCGCTGTGCTCCCAGCTCAAGGCCCGTTTCAGGTGGACAACGAGCGGGTGCAAATCCACTACCACGGCCAACTGCTCAGCCTTACGCGTCATGAATTTCGCCTGCTTAACAGTTTGCTGGCACAACCCGAGCGCGTGTTCTCCCGTGAGCAATTACTCGACGGCCTTGGCGTGGCCGCCGATGTTGGCTACGAGCGCACCATCGACAGCCACATCAAAAGCCTGCGCGCCAAGCTGCGCCAGGTGGCCGCTGCGGCGGAGCCGATCCAGACCCATCGCGGCCTGGGTTACAGCTACTCGCCGAGGCACGCCTGATGCCCTTAGGCGTTCGCATCTTTCTGGTGTACTTCCTCTTTGTTGGGCTGGCCGGCTGGTTTGTGCTGAGCACGGTGATGGACGAAGTCCGCCCCGGCGTGCGCCAAAGCACCGAAGAAACCCTGGTCGACACCGCCAACCTGCTGGCCGAGATTCTGCGTGACGAGGTCAAGGCCGGCCGCCTGCAACAGAGCCGCCTGCCCGCGCTGCTGCAAGCCTACGGCCAGCGCCAGCCCCAGGCGCAGATCTGGGGCGTGGAAAAAACCCAGGTCAACCACCGCATCTATGTCACCGATGCCAAGGGCATCGTCCTGCTCGACTCCACGGGCGTAGCGGTGGGGCAGGATTATTCGCGCTGGAACGATGTGCTGCGCACCTTGCGCGGTGAATACGGTGCGCGTTCTACCAAGGAAGACCCGAACGATCCCGATTCCTCGGTGATGTACGTCGCCGCGCCGATCATGGACGGCACGCAGATTATCGGCGTGGTCTCGGTGGCCAAGCCTAATCGCACCCTACAGCCCTATATCGAACGCTCCGAACAGCGCCTGGCCTGGCTCGGTGGTGGGTTGATCGTGCTCGGCCTGTTGATCGGCGCGCTGCTGTCCTGGTGGCTTAGCGCCGCGCTGCGCAAGCTAACCCGCTATGCCCAGGCAGTCAGCGCCGGGCAGCGCGCTGAACTGCCCAGCGTACGTGGTGGCGAGCTGGCGCAACTGGCCGAGGCCATCGAGCGCATGCGCACCGAGCTGGAAGGCAAAGCCTATGTCGAGCGCTATGTGCACACCCTGACCCATGAACTGAAAAGCCCTCTGGCGGCGATTCGCGGCGCGGCGGAGCTGCTCGACAGCGAGATGCCGGCAGCACAACGGCAGCGCTTTGTCGCCAATATCGAGCAGGAAAGCGCGCGCATGCAGCAGCTGATTGAGCGCCTGCTGCACCTGGCTCAGGTCGAACAACGCCAGGGCCTGGAAGAACAGGTGGCGGTGCCGCTGCACGCATTGGTGGAGTCGCTGTTGCAGGCACAGATAGCGCGTATTCAAGCGGCGGGCCTGCAGGTTGAAAACCAGATCGGCACTGAACTAAGCGCGCGCGGCGAGGCATTTTTGCTGCGTCAGGCCCTGGCCAATCTGCTGGACAACGCCCTGGACTTCACCCCGCCCGGTGGGCTACTGCGCTTTAACGCTGAGATCCGCGCCGGGCAGATCGAGCTGCGCCTGTTCAACCAGGGCGAGGCCATTCCCGACTACGCCCTGGCGCGCTTGTGCGAGCGCTTCTACTCCCTGCCACGCCCCGGCAGCGGGCGCAAAAGCACCGGTTTGGGTCTGAATTTTGTTGAGGAGGTGATGCAGTTGCACGGCGGCGCACTGCACATCGGCAATGTCGCGGGCGGTGTCGAGGTGATATTGCGGCTGCCGAGGGGCTGAAAACCGTAGGAGCGGGCCATGCCCGCGAAGAGTCCGTATCCCGGATGCAATCCGGGGCCGTGTGTCATTGGGTAGTCCATTCCCGGCTTACATTCGAGCTACCCGCTGTTGAAATGTCGGATCACCGTAGGGTGGGTTAGCGGTGCCAAGCGACAAACGCTCAGGCACCGCCATGGTGGTGCACCGCGTAACCCACCAGCCACTATCGCGGCGTTGCGCAGGTGGTGGGTTACGGCGCACCGGGTAGCGCGGGTGCATCGCTATCGGCAGGGCGCGCCTAACCCACCCTACGGGATGGCAGTCCGTAGCCTGGATGCAATCTGGGGCCGTGTGTCATCGGGCGGCCCCTTCCCGGATTACATCCGAGCTACCCGCTGAAATCCGTAGGAGCGGGCCATGCCCGCGAAGAGTCCGTAGCCCGGATGCAATCCGGGGCCGTGTGTCATTGGGTAGTCCGTTCCCGGATTACATCCGGGCTACCAGGTCGCACATCGGTAATGTTGAAGGTTGAGCCGAGCTGCGCCTGATGCGGCTTGCCCTGTAGGAGCCAGCTTGCTGGCGATCCGCATCACCTCGGCGCGTATAGATTCACCACGGTTAAAACGAATAATCCCGCCAAGCGCGCCCGCTCTGGCAAAATCCGCGCAGCATTTTCTACAGCTGCGCCTCATCCGGCGCAGTTCTGCATACAAGGTACGAATGGCATGACCAGTAGCGAAGAACAGCAATTTCTCAACGATCTGGAGAAAAAACTCTGGAACGCCGCCGACAGGCTGCGCTCCAGCCTGGACGCCGCCGTGTACAAGCATGCCGTGCTTGGCCTGATCTTCCTTAAGTACGTCAGCGACACCTTTGCCGAGCGCCGCGCCGAGCTGGAGGCGCAGTTTCGCGACCCCGCCCACGAGTACTACCTAGGCGGCGACGAAGCGCTGATTAAAGAAGAGCTGGAAGTGCGCGACTTCTACACCGAGAAAAACGTCTTCTGGGTGCCCGAGATCGCCCGCTGGGACACCCTGCAAAGCAACGCCAAGCTGCCCATCGGCACCCACTTTATGCTCAAGAGCGGCAAAACCGAGCAGGCCGTGGAGATGCGCACCATCGGCTGGCTGATCGACACCGCCCTCGATCATGTGGAAAAAGAAAACGCCATCCTCAAAGGCGTGCTCAACAAAACCTACACCCAGCTCAGCATCGAGGCCGACAAGCTCAGCGGCTTGATCGACCTGATCGGCAGCATCCCCTTCAAACACGCCAGCCTGCACGCCAAGGACATTCTCGGCCACGTCTACGAATACTTCCTCGGCCAATTCGCCCTCGCCGAAGGCAAAAAGGGCGGGCAGTACTACACGCCCAAAGCCATCGTCAGCCTGATGGTGGAAATGCTCCAACCGTTCAAGGGGCGTGTGTACGATCCGGCCATGGGCTCGGGCGGCTTCTTTGTGCAGAGCGAACGCTTTATTGAGGAGCACCAGGGCAAGCTGAATAACATCTCGGTGTACGGCCAGGAGTCCAACCCCACCACCTGGCGCTTGGCCGCGATGAACATGGCCCTGCGCGGCATCGACTTTAACTTTGGTGGCCGTTGGGCCAGCACCTACAGCGAAGACCTGCACCCCGACCTACGCGCCGACTTCGTGATGGCCAACCCGCCGTTCAACATGAAGGAATGGAAGAGCGGGGTGAAGGACGACGACCCGCGCTGGGCCTATGGCATCCCACCGGATGGCAACGCCAACTTCGCCTGGTTGCAACACATGCTCCACCACCTGGCACCCAACGGCAGCCTGGGCCTGCTGCTGGCCAACGGCTCCATGAGTTCCAACACCAATAACGAAGGTGAAATCCGCAAAAACCTGCTGCTGGCCGACCAAGTGGAATGCATGGTCGCCCTGCCGGGGCAGTTATTTACCAACACCCAGATACCCGCCTGCATCTGGTTTTTAAGCAAAAACAAACACCCGCGCACAACCGCCACCGGCCTCAACCTGCGCGAGCGCAGCGGCGAGGTGCTGTTTATTGACGCGCGCAACCTCGGCTTTATGAAGGATCGCGTACTGCGCGACTTTACCCGCGAGGATATCCACAAGGTCGTCAGCACCTACCAGGCTTGGCAGACCGGCGCGGGCTATGAAGATATGTTGGCCTTCTGCAAGTCCGTGACCCTGGACGAAATTGCCAAACACGACTTCGTGCTAACGCCGGGTCGTTATGTTGGCGCTGCCGAGGTCGAAGAGGATGGCGAGCCCTTTGCCGAGAAGATGCAGCGGTTAAGTGCCCAGCTTAAAAGCCAGTTTGAGGAAAGTGCCAAGCTGGAAGAGCAGATCAGGAAGAATCTGGCGGGGTTGGGTTATGAGTGCTGATTATCCAGTGCATTGGTTAATAAAGCCGCTAGATGAAGTTATGGAAGCCATTATTGACTATCGAGGAAAAACGCCTCAGAAGACAGATTGTGGAATTCCATTAATTACGGCAAAAATCGTAAAGAACGGGCGAATCGAAACGCCTGAAGAGTTTATTGCTGAAAGCCAATATAGCAGTTGGATGGTTCGAGGCTTGCCGAGAGCGGGCGACGTTGTGGTGACTACTGAGGCTCCACTCGGAGAGATTGCTCAGCTTGATGATTCCAATGTTGCTTTGGCCCAAAGGATAGTGACCCTTCGAGGGAAAGAAGGGGTATTGAATAATGACTATCTTCTTTATTTAATGCAGTCAAGCTATGTGCAGGATCAACTTGAATCGCGTGCGTCTGGTTCAACAGTTAAGGGAATTAAGCAAAGCGAACTCAGAAAGATTTTGCTACCTATTCCCCCTGAAGACGAACAGGTTGAAATAGCGAAGCATTTAAAAGCTTTAGACAAAAAAGTAGAAGTCAACCGTCAAATAAACCAATCCCTCGAACAAATGGCCCAAGCTATCTTCAAGTCCTGGTTTATCGATTTTGATCCCGTTCGCGCCAAAATCGCTGGCCGCCAGCCAGAAGGCATGAGTGCCACCACCGCTGTCATCTTTCCGGAAGAATTGATGGCGTCGGAATTGGGTTTTATCCCGAAGGGGTGGGCATGGAGCACTATCGGGGAAGAGGTGGAGGTTCTAGGCGGTGGAACCCCAAGTACACAGGAAGAGAAATTTTGGGCGGGGGGGCAGTTCAACTGGGCGACGCCAAAAGATCTCTCAGGCCTGAATGATAAGGTGTTACTTGGTACGGAGAGGAGAGTCACCCAGGCTGGGCTAGACAAAATCAGCTCTGGCCTCTTGCCCATAAATGTCGTGCTTATGTCTTCGCGAGCTCCTGTCGGCTATCTTGCTATTGCCAAGGTGCCAGTCGCGATTAATCAAGGTTTCATTGCTATGCGATGTGAAAAGATTTTGCCCCCTGAATATGTTCTTCAATGGACAAGCTTTTCAATAAATGACATTAAACTTCGGGCGAGTGGTACTACATTTGCTGAAATAAGTAAGAAAACTTTTCGACCGATACCGGTTCTTGTGCCAGGGGGCGAGGTTCTCAGTGAGTTTTGTCGGATTGTCGCGCCTTTGTACGAGAAGATTGCGCTGTTAGCGGAGGAGTCTCGTTCTTTAGCAGTTGCGCGAACTGCGCTGCTCCCGAAGCTATTTTCTGGTCAGATGAAGGTGTGAGGGATGACGGATGAGTAGCTCTGCCTTTTTATTAAGTAGTAGTACATATGCTATTGCTGGGTCAGAAGATGCAGTTCATCTGATTGAGCAGAAGGAGCGCATTGAACAGGCGGTTGTGACTGGCGACCCAGCGCTCACTCTAGATACATCTAAAGCCTTTTTAGAAAGCGTGTTTAAGACCATTCTTTCGGATAGGGTGGTGGGTTGCGATCTTGAGCAGGATCTAAAACCGCTTTTTAAGTCTGTGCGTGACGCTTTATCCTTTAATAGAGATAAGGATGTAAATGCTTTAATTGGGAAGCTTTCGAGTAGTGTTGTTCATAATGTTGGGGAGCTTCGCAATAGGTATGGTGCGGCGTCTCATGGTAAAGATGGTCATTATGTAAGCCCGATTGAGATGCCGGAGGCCGAGCTGGTAGCCAGGCTGGTGGATAGTGTTGCCGGGTTTGTTTTCCATAAACACAAGGCTAATGGTGATCCTTCTCTGGCGGTCAGGATTTACTATCAGGATTATCCTGATTTCAATGACTTTCTTGATGGTCAGTATAGTGGCTATAAATTTGAAATGGATGGAAAAAAACACCTTGAGATTCTGCCAAGCAAATTGCTTTTCATGGCTGATGAAAGCTCCTTCGCTTATCGTGAAATGTTGCTTCAGTTTATGTCTTCTGAGGGGGAGGGGGAGGAGTCTTTAGTTGTTGGGGTGCAAGAAGGGGTGGTGCTTGTTGTTGAGCCGCCGGAGGACGAGCTATCGTATAAAAATATGCATATCCCTTATCAGGATGGAATTGATTCAATAATTGCCGCTCTACTTGTAAGTGATGAAGCTCAACAGTCAGTGTCTGCAGAGGATATAAGGAGTATTGCTGAGTTTGTTATTGGCTTCGCCATAAATGATGCGGGTATTGATTGGCAGGCTCATGAATCACGCCGTGCTACCTTTAAGAATAAAATTAGGCGTCGTCTAATAAAAGTTGCCTTTTCTGAAGCTTTTTTAGATGCAGCAGTTGACTCCTCTCTAGAAAAAGCCGCTGAACTGTATCCAAGCCGGATGGGGGAGAGCTAATGAGTCGCAGATATCCGCCTCCACTGTTTTCTGTGCGCTAGCTGCAAATGTCCTCTTATCAGCCCCCCTACCAGCTCACCCCTCGCATCCTCCAGCAGGTCGCCTCCATCTGCGAGCTGCTCGGGCGTTGGTCGGCTTCGGGCGCAGCTTCATCGTCGCCCCATCTGCGCCGCGATAACCGTATCCGCACCATCCATGCCTCCCTGGCCATTGAGCACAACAGCCTGTCGTTGCAGCAGATGACGGCGGTGCTGGATGGCAAGCGCGTGCTGGGCCAGCCACGGGAGATTCAGGAGGTGCGCAATGCCTTTGCCGCCTATGAGCAACTGCCCCACTGGCAGCCCGACCGTACTGCCGACCTGCTGTCGGCGCATAAAACCCTGATGCTGGGCTTGGTAGACGGCCCCGGCCAGTATCGCCAGGGCGGGGTGGGTATCTATCGTGGTGATGCGCTGGTGCATATGGCACCGCCGGCCAACCGGGTGGCGCAGTTGCTCGGCGATCTGCTGAGCTGGTTGCACGCCACCGAGGCGCATCCGCTGATTGCCAGTTGCGTATTCCATTACGAGTTTGAATTTATTCACCCCTTTGATGACGGCAATGGCCGTATGGGGCGCTTGTGGCAGACGTTGATTCTCAGCCAGTGGCAGCCGCTGTTGGCCTATCTGCCGGTGGAAACCCTGGTGCATGCGCGCCAGGCAGATTATTACCAAGCCTTGAGCGAGGCCGATCAGCGCGCCGAGGCCACGCCTTTTATCGAATTTATGCTGCAGGCCTTGCTCGATGCCATGGGCGAAACCCTGGCAGCAGGTTCGGAGAAAGGTTCGGAAGAAAGTTCGGAGAAGATACTCGCCCTGCTGCGCAGCGAGCCGCGCTTGCCGGCCCGTGTGCTGGCCGAGCGCTTGGGCATTAGCCCACGGGCGGTGGAGAAACAAATTGCCAAGCTGCGCGAACACGGGCGCTTGCGCCGTATTGGCCCGGCCAAGGGTGGCCATTGGGAGGTTATGCAGTGAAGCTGATTAGCGAAGACGGGCTGGAACAGCTGTGCCAGGCGTGGTTCCGCGAGGGGGGTTATGAGATCGCCTATGGGCCGGATCTGGCCCCGGAAGGCCATGCCGCCGAGCGTGAGGATTACCGCCAGGTGATATTGCCCGGCCGTTTGCTGGCCGCGCTTGTGCGCATCAACCCACGCATTCCGCCAGCAGTATTGCAGGAGCAGGTGGTGGAGGTGCTCGGCAAGGCGCAAAGCCCGGTGCTGATCCACAACAACCGGCAGTTTCAGCGCTGGCTGCTGGAGGGTGTGCCGGTGCAGTACCGCGTGGCGGACGAGATGCAGCATGAACATGTGCAACTGGTGGATTTTCAGCAGGTGCACAACAACCAGTTTTTGCTGGTTAACCAATTCACCTTGCTGGGCAGTAAAGGCAACCGTCGCCCGGATTTACTGGTGTTTATCAACGGCCTGCCGATGGCGGTGATCGAGCTGAAAAACCCCGGTGATGAAAGCGCCGATATCTGGGATGCCTGCAACCAGTTGCAGACCTATAAAGAGGAAATCCCCGAGCTGTTTGTGTTTAACCAGGCGCTGGTGATTTCCGATGGCATCACCGCGCGGGTTGGTTCGTTGACTGCCAACAAGGAGCGCTTTTTGCCGTGGCGTACCATTCACGATGAGCACGACAAGCCGCTGTTGTCTTACGAGCTGGAGGCGGTGGTGCGTGGTTTTTTCCAGCGCGAGCTGTTCCTTGATTACATCCGCCACTTTGTCTTGTTCGAGCAGGACGGCGAGCGGCTGATCAAGAAAATTGCCGGTTATCACCAGTTCCATGCGGTGCGTGAGGCGGTGCGCGTCACCCTGGTGGCCGCCACGCTCGACGGCACGCTGCGTGAGGAACGGGCCACCTACGGCAAGCGCATCGAGCCGCGCAAAGCCGGGGTGGTGTGGCACACCCAAGGCTCGGGCAAGAGCATCTCCATGGTTTGCTATGCCGGCAAGCTGTTGCAGCAGCCGCAAATGCACAACCCCACACTGGTGGTGGTGACCGACCGTAACGACCTCGACGGGCAGCTGTTCGAGAACTTCACCAGCGCCAAGATGCTGCTCAAGCAGTTGCCGGAGCAGGCTACTAGCCGCGATGAGCTGCGCGAGATGCTGGCGGCGCGCCAGTCCGGCGGGATTATCTTCACCACGGTGCAGAAGTTCTCGTTGTTCGAAGGCGAGGAACATCACCCAGCGCTAACCCAGCGCAGCAATGTGGTGGTGATTTCCGATGAGGCGCACCGCAGCCACTACGGCTTGCAAACCCGCCTGGTGGCCGTGAAGGACAAAGCCAGCGGCGCAGTAACCGGGCACAAGTACGTGAGCGGCTACGCCAAGCACCTGCACGACGCCATGCCAGCCGCGACCTTTATCGGCTTTACCGGCACCCCGATTGCCAGCGAAGACAAAGACACCCGTGCGGTGTTTGGCGACTACATCAGCATCTACGACATTCAGGATGCCGTGGATGACGGTGCCACCGTGCCGATCTACTACGAAAGCCGCCTGGCCAAACTGGACATCAACCAGGCCGAGATCGAGCAGCTTAACGATGAGGTCGAGGAAGTTATCGAGGACGAGGAGGACATCTCCTACCGCGAAAAGACCAAAAGCCAGTGGGCCGCCCTGGAAAAACTGGTGGGTGCCGCGCCGCGTATCCAGCAGGTGGCTGCCGACCTGGTGCAGCACTTCGAGACCCGCAGCGCCACGCTGGAAGGCAAGGGCATGGTCGTCGGCATGAGCCGGGAAATCTGCGTGCACCTTTACAACGCCATCGTCGCGTTGCGCCCCGAGTGGCACAGCACAGACCTCAACAGCGGCGCGATCAAGGTGGTGATGACCGGCTCGGCCGCCGACCGCGAGCTGCTGCAGCCGCACATCTACAACAAGCTGCAGAAGAAGACCCTGGAGAAACGCTTCAAGGATGCCAATGATCCGCTGCGCTTGGTGATTGTGCGCGACATGTGGCTAACCGGTTTCGATGCCCCCTGTGTACACACCATGTACGTGGATAAACCGATGAAGGGCCACAACCTGATGCAGGCCATTGCGCGGGTTAACCGGGTGTTTAAGAACAAACCGGGTGGCCTGGTGGTGGACTACATCGGCATCGCTAACGAGCTGAAAAGTGCGCTCAAGACCTACACCGACGCCAACGGCAAAGGCCAGCCGGCCAACCTGGCGCAAGAGGCCTTCGCGGTGCTGGTGGAGAAAGTCGACATCGTGCGTGGCTTGTTCGCCAGCGAGGTGGACGGCGCAAAACTGGATATCAGTGCCTACGCCACTCAAGCCACGCTGTTGCTGGTGCCAGCGGCCAACCATGTGCTGGGGCTGGATGACGGCAAAAAGCGCTTCCTTGATCTGGTGCTGGCCATCAGCAAGGCCTTCGCCTTGTGCGGCACCCTGGATGAAGCGGACGAATACCGTAAAGAAATCGCCTTTTATGCGGCGGTGAAGGCGGTGATCACTAAATACACCACGGTCGATAAAAAGCTCACCGAGGAAGAAAAGAATTCCGCCCTCAAGCAGATTCTCGACAACGCCGTGATCGCCGATGGCGTGGCGGATATCTTCGCCCTCGCCGGGTTGGACAAGCCCAATATCGGTTTGCTCGACGATGACTTTATGGCCGATGTGCGCAACATGAAGAGCAAAAACCTGGCGGTGGAACTGCTGGAAAAACTGCTGCGCGATGAAATCCGCGCCCACACCCGCAACAACGTGGTGCAGGAGAAGAAGTACAGCGACCGCCTGCTGGAAAGCCTGCGCAAGTACCGCAACCGCGCCATCGAAACCGCCCAGGTGATTGAAGAGCTGATCGCCATGGCCAAAGAGTTTCAGGAGGCCCTCAAGCGGCATGAAGCGCTGGGCCTGAACCCCGACGAATTGGCTTTTTACGATGCCCTGGCCAATAACGAAAGCGCGGTGCGCGAGCTGGGCGATGAAGAGCTGAAGAAGATCGCCACTGAACTGACCGGCAAACTGCGCAGCAGCACCACGGTGGATTGGCAGGTGCGCGATAGCGTGCGGGCCAAGCTGCGCAACTTGGTGCGTATCACCCTGCGTCGTTATAAGTACCCGCCGGATAAGGCCGATGAGGCTATCGAGTTGGTGCTTAAACAGGCTGAGGTGTTGAGCCAAAATTGGTCGAAATAAGTAAGCACATAGGCACTTGAAGTTAACGGGGCGCTTGGCTCGCAATGGTTGCACTAAGCCCGCACAGGTGCTCTGATCGGGCTATCGGGTTGGCCAGCAATGGCCTTCCTGAGCACTATCCTCTAATGCCAATAAGAAACAGAGCAGGAGCCGCTGTATGAAAACAGTTGCCGAAATTCTCCGCAGTAAGCCTCAGGCCGCCGTATACAGCGTCAATCTCAGCGCTACTGTGCTGGATGCAATGAAGGTGATGGCCGAGAAAGGTATTGGGGCGCTGGTGGTGTTGGATGACAAGGGGCGTTTGGCCGGCATCGTCAGCGAGCGTGACTACGCGCGCAAAGTAGCGCTGCTGGAACGCCCGTCATTCAGCGTGCCGATCAGCGAAATCATGACGGCAGATGTCCTGACCATAGGCCTGCGCGACACCTCACAGCACTGCATGCAGCTGATGACCGACCGCCATTTGCGTCACTTGCCGGTGTTGGCTGAAGGCGAATTGATCGGTTTGCTGTCGATTGGTGACCTGGTTAAACACACCATCGCCGATCAGGCCAGCTTGATCCAACAACTGGAGCAGTACATTCGCGGCGAGTAGCAGCGCGTGTAATAGGGATAGGTTGATGGATATCCGCAGTGTCGGGGCTGGCGAGCTGGATGCGCTGCTCGCCCTGTATGAGCATTTGCACCCTGACGACCAACCGTTGCCCGCGCGTGATCAAGTTGATGCGGTGTGGCAGGCAATCATCGCCAACCCTGCGCACCAGTGTTTTGGTCTGTACCGCGATGCACAGTTGGTGGCCAGCTGCAGCATCAGCCTGGTGGCCAACCTGACGCGCGGCTGCCGCCCCTTTGCCCTGATCGAAAACGTGGTGGCCCACAGCGAGCATCGCGGGCGTGGCTATGGCCAGGCGTTACTGGCGTACGCCCTGGCGTTTGCCTGGGGCCAGGGCTGCTACAAGGTGATGCTGATGACCAGCAGCAAGGACCCAGCAACCCTGCGTTTCTACGAATCAGCAGGCTTTGACCGGCATGACAAGCAGGCTTTTATCGCCAAACCGCCGGCTTAGCTTGCTTCGCGAATGATCCTGAATACGCGGGTTGTTTAAAAGGGTTTTGGCTCTGCAGGTGGGTAGTGGTGCGGCTTTGGTGTGGAGCGCATACTGGCGCTTCAATAACCCTAAGGTAACGATTATGACCCTTGCTCTGACTCCACTGATTTCGCTAATCGCCGGCATTCTGATTCTGGTGGTGCCACGTTTGCTCAACTACATCGTGGCAATTTATCTAATCGTAATTGGCCTGGTCGGCATCTTCGGTACTGGCAATTTCAATCTGCGTTTTTAAGTGTTGAGCTGCACCGCCTTCATCATGGCTTCAGCGTTTTCCAGCAAGCAGGAGTCATGCGCTTGTTCGGTGCAGCGGGTCACGGTGTTGGCGGTGCGCAGCATCGCCGCTTCAACTGCCGCGCTTGGTACGCCATGGAAATAAAACAAGGGCTGCCCATCGGCACGACCGTGTGTAATTGGATTCATGCATGGCCGCCTAGGGGCTGGCCTTTGTGGCGTTACGCGGTAAAACGCGGTTCGCAGCGCACCTCGGACTTTACCGAGTTGGCGATAAAGCACTCTTCATGGGCCTGGTGGTGCATGTGTTCGATCTGTTCGCGGCTGGGCAGGCGCTCACCGGAGAAACGGACCGCTGGGCGCAAGATAATCTGAGCGATAAACAGCTTGCCGGCAGCATTCTCCTGCATCAGTCCGCTGGCACTGTCACGGTAGTCATCGACGCAGAAGCGGCGTTTGGCGGCGATGGAGAGAAACCACAGCATGTGGCAGCTGGCGAGGGAGGCGATAAAGGCCTCTTCGGGATCAACGGCTGTTTCATCCGACATCGGCAGCGGTACTACATGCGGCGAGGATGAGCCGGCAACCTCCAGCCCGCCATCAAAACGCAGCAAATGCTTGCGGCTATAGCGGTTGCCGAGAAAGTCCTGCTCGCCACGTTGCCAGATTACTTCGGCGACATGCTCAGTCATGGGTATTTTCCTGTTGCAGTTGGGTTGGGTGACTACCACCAGCCGTTATCGTCAAGCAGCATCTTCTTGTAGTAATCAATATTGGCGCGTGCCGCGAATACCGCGCTAACGCCATAGCCCAAGGCGTTGGCGATCTTGCCGTAGCCCAGATACTCCAGGCCGATACCGAGGGTGATCACCACGGCGGCGCAGAGCAGAAACAGCGCCAGGCCCTTTTTCCACATGCCCTTGATGGCGTAGTAGATCGGCCCGAAGAAGAATGCCAGGAAGTTGAAGCTGAAGGCCTTGCGCCGTTCTGCCGCAGGCAGCTCCTTGAACTTGGGCATCTTGATGCCGCCGGCATGGTGAATTGCGCTAAAGCGTTGCTTCCATTTGTCCGAGATGGGGAGTGCAGCGATCTGTTCGTCGGACACCAGTGATTCTGCGTCGGCGACGCTGGCTTGCGGGGTGGCGTAGGGGTTGTGCGGGGTCATGGCCGTTCATCCTTAAATTGGCGATCAGCACACGCTGCGGATTCCGCGCTGACTCGGACACCCATTCCACGCACATCCGGACAGTGATTCCACGCTGATCCGGACACCCATTCCACGAGCATCCGGACACTGATTCCACAGCCATCCGGACACTTTCTGGCAGGCAGCTACGCAGGATTTATTCACTACCATTGGCCTCTTTTTCGAAGCAGAGAGGTCGTCGTGGAGCGTTTATCCATGCGTAAAATCCGTGAAGTGTTGCGCCTCAAGTTCGATTGCGGGCTGTCTGTCCGTAAGATCTCCCGCAGTCTGGGCATAGGTCACAGCAGTGCCGGTGATTACCTTTGCCGATTCACGGCCTGCGGCCTCTCCTGGCCGCTCCCTGCTGAGTTGTCCGACGCCGAGCTGGAGCGGCGCCTGTTCCCGCCACCGCCGGAGATCCCCTCTGAGCAACGACCAACTCCCGACTGGGCCTGGGTGCATGCCGAGCTGCGCCGACCAGGCGTGACCCTGGCGCTGCTCTGGCAGGAGTATCGGCTGGGCCAGCCACAGGGCTTCCAGTACAGCTGGTTCTGCGAGCACTACCGGGCCTGGGCCGGCAAGGTCGATGTGGTGATGCGCCAGGAGCACCGCGTCGGCGAAAAGCTGTTCGTCGACTACGCAGGTCAGACGATGCCGGTGATCGACCGTCACAGCGGCGAGATCCGCCAGGCGCAGGTATTCGTCGCGGTACTCGGTGCCTCCAGCTACACCTTCGCCGAGGCCACCTGGTCGCAGCAGTTGCCGGACTGGCTGGGCTCCCATGCCCGTTGCTTCGCCTTCCTCGGCGGGGTGCCGGAGATCGTGGTGCCGGACAACCTGCGCAGTGCGGTGAGCAAGGCCCATCGCTACGAACCGGACATCAACCCCAGCTACCGCGACTTGGCCGAGCACTATGGCGTGGCGGTGGTGCCGGCGCGGGCGCGTAAGCCCCGCGACAAGGCCAAGGCCGAGGTCGGCGTGCAGGTGGTCGAGCGCTGGATCCTCGCCGCCTTGCGCCATCGCCAGTTCTTCTCCCTGGACGAACTCAACCGGGCCATCGCCGTGCTGCTGGAGCGACTCAACCAACGGCCGTTCAAGAAGCTACCGGGCTCCCGCCAGGCGGCTTTCGACAGCCTGGATCGCCCGGCCCTGCGGCCTTTACCGGAGCAGCCCTACGTCTATGCCGAGTGGAAGAAGGCGCGGGTGCACATCGACTACCACGTCGAGGTCGATGGGCATTACTACTCGGTGCCCTACCAGTTGGTGAAGAAGCAGCTGGAGGTGCGTCTGACGGCGCGCACCGTGGAGTGCTTCCACGCCAACCAGCGGGTGGCCAGCCACGTACGCTCCCTGCACAAAGGCCGGCACAGCACGCAGACCGAGCACATGCCCAAGAGCCATCGCGAGCATGCCGAGTGGACGCCGCAACGGCTGATCCGCTGGGCCGAGCAGACCGGCCCGAACACCGCCGGGGTGATCGGCCACATCCTCGAACGGCGCGTGCATCCGCAGCATGGCTACCGCGCTTGCCTGGGCATCCTGCGCCTGGGCAAGCACCACGGCGAAGAACGGCTGGAAGCCGCCTGCCAGCGCGCCCTAAGCCTCGGTGCCTGTAGCTACAAAAGCCTCGAATCGATTCTGCGCCAAGGCCTGGAAAACCTGCCGCTGGCTCAACAGAACCTACCCCTACTACCGGACGACCACGCCAACCTGCGCGGCCCCGGCTACTACCACTGAACAAAGGAATCCCACCATGCTGCCTCACCCGACCCTAGACAAGCTGCAAACCCTGCGCCTGCACGGCATGCTCAAAGCCCTCGCCGAGCAACTGAAAACACCCGACATCGACAGCCTGAGCTTCGAAGAACGCCTCGGCCTGTTGGTCGATCGCGAGCTGACCGAGCGCGACGACAAGCGCCTGAGCAACCGCCTACGCCAGGCCCGGCTCAAGCACAACGCCTGCCTCGAAGACATCGACTACCGCGCCCCGCGCGGGCTGGACAAGGCGCTGATCCTGCAACTGCGCAGCGGCCAGTGGCTGCGCGACGGCCTCAACCTGATCATCGGCGGCCCCACCGGCGTCGGCAAAACCTGGCTGGCCTGCGCCCTGGCCCACCAGGCCTGCCGGGACGGCTACAGCGTGCGCTACCTGCGCCTACCGCGGCTGCTGGAAGAACTGGGCCTGGCCCATGGCGACGGCCGCTTCGCCAAGCTGATGAGCGGCTACGCCAAGACCGACCTGCTGATCCTCGACGACTGGGGCCTGGCACCGTTCACCACCGAACAGCGCCGCGACATGCTGGAGCTGCTGGACGACCGCTACGGCCAACGCTCAACCATCGTGACCAGTCAGATGCCGGTGGACAACTGGCACGAACTGATCGGCGATCCGACCCTGGCCGACGCCATCCTCGACCGCCTGGTGCACAACGCCTACCGGATCAACCTGAAGGGAGAGTCGATGCGCAGGCGGGCGAAGAAATTGACGACGCCGGGCACCTCAGACTAACAATGCATATCCTGCGTCGCTGCGCTCCGACTGCCTGTCCGGATGACCGTGGAACAGGTGTCCGGATCAGCGTGGGCTGAGTGTCCGAATGGCGTGGAATCCGCACACACGCTACGCATTTCTGAAAATACTGTCCATTTACGCCTTAATGGTTTGTGCAGTTTTGCGATCCTTTCTGCGTGGTTTCGCGCGCTTACTCAGTATTTGATGTGGTTATGGGCGAACAGCCCCGGACAGTTGCCTGTCTCGGGGCTGGGTGGGTTACTCGTAGCGCCAGTAGAGGGTTACGCCAGAGAAGCTGGAATAGCCCCGTAGGCCGATATGCCAGGTACCGGCAGCAGGGTTTTCCTGGGTGCAGGTTTCCTGATTGCCGTCGAGGTAGGGCCGGCAGGTCCATTGGCTGGTGGTGGGTTGGCTGCCCAGGCGTGTGTACAGGTCAGCATCGCCCGTGCCGCCGCTGATTCGTACGGTCAGGCGCTGGGTGCCGCTTGGCACCACCACGTTGTAACGTACCCAAGCGTCCCGCGCGCCGGAAAGGTTAGGGTAGGTTTGCTCCTCGCCATTACCGCCACTGCTGGCATCGCAGCCGCGCTGGGCGATCAGGTCGCTGGCCCGCTTGGCCTTGACGATGCCGTAGCCGTAGTAAGCATCGCGGCCAGCAGTGCCACGGTCTTCTGCGGTGTTATTGACCACTTTGCGAATCTGCGCGGCGGTGCACTGCCGGTGCTGACTCCACACCAGGGCGTAAACCGCTGACACATGCGGTGTGGCCATCGAGGTGCCGTTGTAGTTCGCATAGCGGTTGCCAGGCAGGGTGGAGCGCACGCCAACCCCAGGAGCGGCGACTTCGACCTGGTTGTTGTACTGCGAGAACGACGCGCGATTACCGCTGCTGTCTACTGCCGCGACCGATACGACAGAGTCGTAGGAGGCGGGGTAGGAGAGGGTGCTGTTACCACTGTTGCCTGCAGCTGCGACAACCAGCACGCCATTCTGGTAGGCCGCATCCATGGCATTGCGCTCGGTTACCGACGAGGCGCCACCGCCCAGGCTCATGCTGATCACCGTTGACCCGGCTGCGCGGCACTGCTGGATGGCCATCACCAGGTCTGAGCCATAAGCCCAACTACCGCTGTTGTTGAACACCTTGACGATATGCAGGCCGAGGTTGCCCGACGGGCTGACGCCAACCACGCCAAGGTCGTTGCCACCCAGGGCCGCGATGGTGCCGGCGACGTGGGTGCCGTGGCCATTGCCATCCTCGTACCAGTTGCCACTGTTGACGCTGCCATAGCCGTCATTACCGGTGATGCCGGCCGACGGTAAATCCTGATGGCCAAGGTCGTAACCGGAGTCGACGATGCACACCTTCATATTGGAAATAGCGTTATCGGGTAACAGGTTGGCCTGCACCATGGGGATGCCATAGGGGACTTGTTCGGCCATTAGGTAGCGGCGCGGGTCGAGTTCGATATAGTCGACCGCCGGGTTGGCCTGCAACTGCTTGAGTTGCGCAGGGTTCAGGTGCGCCACGCTGGCGGCTTGGCTGTCCAGGTGCATCAAGGGCTGTACCTGGGCCTGGCTGAGCAGGCGCTGGGCGGCCAAGGTTTCGAACTGGCCGGCGCTTAGGGGTTGCGGCTGGTTGGCCTGACTCATTGGTGAAGGTGTCAGCTCCTTGTATTTGATGATGTAGCGCGGTGATTGCTGCTCATCCACAGGGATCTGCGCCTGGGCTGTGAAGCTTGGTTTTTCGTCGGCCTGGGCGTTCGCCCAGCCGGCGCTGAGTAATAACAGTAAGGCGGTGGTGCGTTGGAATCCTTGCATGGTTATCTCCCAATTGAGTGCCGCGTAGTGCAGCTGTCAGAACCCTAGGAGACTGTGTCGAAAAACCAAGGTCATTCGTCGCTTTTCAATTAAAAATGTCTAATTAAATCAATTGCTTATGTGTTTTTCAAAGTCGATATCATGCCGCCCCTTTAGCGGTTTTAAAGGGGAGCGATTCGCTAAGGCTTGGCACCTATCCCCAGGCTGCTGCAGCGCGGGATTACCAGTGGTAGGGCTGCGCCTGGACGTTAGTACGGGGACATACCTGTGGCTCCGCAAAGGCATACGCCAAGGCGCACTCGTGCGCCTGTGTCGTATGCATGTTCGGGGGAGAGTGTCCGCGCCGGCCTAACAGCTTGGCGGGCGCGGCGCTTTCTCAGTCAGCTATCCAGGCCTCTTGCCAATGGCTACCGATACCGGGCTCGAACTGGGTCGAGGCGGCTGACCACTGTGTGCAATAGCCACTCTGCGGAAATGGACGACACTGATACAGTCGTCCCGTCTTAGGCTGCAGCACCCGGGTGCCGGCCGTGTAACTGCGCAGGCTGTCCGGGAAGGTGAAGTCATAGCTGGCGTTGTCGTCGCCTGCGACGAACATCATGTCGAAGGTTTTCTGCAACACCTGCTCGCTGCCGATCACCTTGGCGCTGACCACCAGTTGATGATGGCCGGGTGCGGGGCTGTCGACATTGATGCTCAGGGGCTGGCTGCTATTGGTCAGCTCGGCTGCGGCAAAACCCTTGGTGTTGCCGCTGTGGTCGTAGACGTAGCTGCTGATCTGCAGCGCGCCCACGGCGGTGACGTTGAACGCGAGCTGCAGCTGACCGCTCTGAATGCGGTAGTTGGGCTGCAGGCCATCGACCAGCAGGTCGTGGTCCGGCGCACTGGCCTTGTCGATCTGCACCTCAATGCGCTGGATGCCGCTGTCGGCACGGGCAAACAGGCTGTTCTGGCCGTAGACCGGTTGGATCGTGCCATCACTGCCGCGTTGGCCGGCCTTGAGCAGGCTTTGTTGCTGGTTGATACGGCTGGCGAGTAGGTAGGTCCACTGGTTGCGCTGGCCCTGTTCGCTGGTTTCAACCTGTAACTGAGTCTGCAAGTCGCTGCGCTCGCCGCTGGCATCGAAGACCCGAGTCATCGCTTGGTCGCCGACCTGCAAATCAACCGAGGGGTAGAGCATGCCCTTGGCTTGCCAGGCTGACGGGTCCGGCGGTGTGGTCACATCGCCGAACATCACATCCATCACGTTGTAGAAGCTCATCGGCGTATCGCCCACCTCCCAGACCCCGAGGATTATCTGGTAGCCCTCGCGCGGCGGCACATCACAGTTGTGGGTGACCTCTTGCGGCGGCTGTTGCATGCCGCCGTCGACCACGCAGAACGGCACCGTCTCAAACGCGGCACGGTTTAACGGCTGATTGGCCAGCCAGTCAGGGCGGGTGATGTAGTAGCGCCAATTGCGCGTGGCGTGGTTGGCGGTAAAGCGCCAGGTGAAATTCGCCGGGCCTGCCTGCATGGGGCGCTTGGCCCAGCGACTGACTGTTTGTTCATTGAGCGGAGAGAATTGCGCCAGCCCGGCGCTGGCGATCTGGCCATCGGCTGGGCCGCTTTGCGGGAAGCCGGAGTAACCTTCCAGACTTTGCGGTTCCCATTGCACGGCCCCGCATTGGCTGTTTTCCCCCAGCTTGCATAGATAGCCGCGCGCTTCAGGTTGTTTGATATAGCCGTGGGCGAATACGTTACCGCTGCCCAGCATTAATAATGCGCTGGCCGCGCAAATCCATTGACGTTCGTTCATGACTGTCCCTTATCAGATTGGATAAATCTTGGTGACACCGCTTACCGGCCGCCTTGTGAGCAACAAGTGAGTTAGCACTCTAGTGCAGAAAAATCCGGCTTCCAGTGGAATGGACGAACGGTCGTGCTGCTGTGAGTGCTCTATCACGGGTGCTTACTGTGGATTGATCTCCACACAGTCTCCATCTGCCCTCCATAAAGCCACCACTTGCGCCGCCCAGACTCTGCCTACCTAAACCGTATCGGAGAGTTGCACCATGAGCCGCATTCTGGGTTTCAAGCTGGGCGCTATTGCCTTGCTGATTTTGTTATTGCTGGTCCCGCTGTCGATGATCGGCGGGTTGGTGAGCGAGCGGCAGTATCAGCGCGCCGAGGTGCTGCAAGACATCGCGCGCAGTTCCAGCTACCGCCAGCAGCTCACCGGGCCGATTCTGGTGATGCCCTACACCAAGGTCTGGCACGTGTGGAAAACCCACGCCAAGACCGGCGAGCGCTATATGGAAGAGCAGAAGAGCCGAGGCCGTCTGTACTTTCTGCCGGAGCGCTTTGTGCTCAATGGCCACGTCGCCACCGAGGAGCGTGCGCGCGGCATCTACAAGGCGCTGCTGTACCGCAGCGACAACCAGATCAGCGGCGCCTTCAAGCTGCCGGCGCGCCTCGGGCTGGGTGATGAGTTGGGGCTGTATCAGTTTGATCGGCCCTTCCTCTCGGTCGGTATCAGCGATATTCGTGGCATCAGCAATGACCTGCAACTGCGCTTTAACGGCATGAACCTGAGCTTTGCACCCGGCAGCGCCGAGGAGCGTTTCGGCGCGGGTGTGCATGCACCGCTGCCGGCGCTGGATAGCCAGGGCGGGCAGACTCTGGAGTTCGCCTTCGACCTCAAACTGCAGGGCACCGAGCAACTGAGCATCACCCCGGTGGGCCGTGACAGTCGGGTCGAGCTGACGTCCGGCTGGCCGCATCCGAGCTTTGTCGGCGAATACCTGCCGAGCAGCCGTGAGGTGTCGGACAAGGGCTTCAAGGCACATTGGCAAACCAGCTTCTTCGCCACCAACCTGGAGGAAGCGCTGGCCGATTGCGTGCGTGAAGACAGCTGCAATGCAATGACCGCGCGCAACTTCGGCGTGAGCTTTGTCGACCCGGTGGACCAGTACCTGAAGACCGAGCGGGCGATCAAGTATGCCCTGCTGTTTATCGGCCTGACCTTCGCCGTGTTCTTCCTCTTTGAAGTGCTCAAGCGCATGGCCGTGCACCCGGTGCAATACGCCCTGGTGGGCATGTCGCTGGCGCTGTTTTACCTGTTGTTGCTGTCGCTGTCCGAGCACCTGAGTTTTGCCCTGGCCTATGGCATTGCCGCGACTGCCTGCGTGCTGTTGATCGGCTTCTACGTCAGTTACGTGCTGCACAGCGCCCTGCGCGGCGCGGGTTTCGGTGCTTTGCTGGCGCTGCTCTACGGCATGTTGTTCGGCCTGCTCGGCGCTGAGGACTACGCCCTGCTGATGGGCTCGGTGCTGGTGTTTGGCGTGCTCGCCGGGGTGATGGTGCTGACCCGCAAACTCGACTGGTACGGCGTCGGCCGCCTGCCACTGGCCAGCCCAGCCAGCGACCGTTAATAGCGCGCGGCGCAGGCCAGCCTGCGCCGCTTTTTTATCTGTGTGGGAGTTGAGCATGATGCGTTTACTGATGCAGTTCTCCGCCTGTTCTGCTTTAGGGCTGGCGGTGGCCTTTATGGTGTTGCTGGGCCTGATGTTCTGCGGCCAATTTGACCTGATCAAAGGCCTGCAACTGACCGGTCAACCTCTGGCGCAGCTGAGCCTGGTGCTGTTGCCAGAATCCTTCTGGGAGAGCCTGACCGGCCTGGCCAATGCCGCGCAGAACAGCGAAGTGCAGTCCTTCCTCAGTTTGTGCACGGCGCTTGGCCAGTTTGGCCTGCTGCTGGCGTTTGGCTTCTTCCGCCTGTGGTATGTGCAATGAGCGGGCATATCGGCTTGCGCGAAGAGTCGCGCGCTGGGCATCTGCTGGCGTGGCGGATTGCGCGGTTGTTTGCCTCTGCAGCGGGCCAGCAGGTGAAGCGTACAACTGGCAAGCCGGCAGGGGTTGGCGATGCGCTTGTGCGGTCTGAATAAAGGTGGGTTTGAAGGCCGTCGCGCAGCTGTTATGTCATTCGACTAACGTCCAATCGCTGACGTCGTTTTTGCCGTGCTGCTAGCTAACTAGTTGTTATATATAAATAAATATTTTATTCCGGGGGTTTTCAGGCAGCTAATACCAATGTCTATCTGTCGGCCCTAGTGGCCTGCTGCTAGCTTGAGGGGGCATGAGAATAACAATAACCGGAGGAGTTTATGACTTCTGATCAAGCTAACGCTGCAGCGTACTGGAAGGCGAATGTTCGGTTGATTACCTGGAGCCTGATTGTCTGGGCCCTGGTGTCTTACGGCTTCGCCATACTTCTTCGACCGATGCTGGCAGGTATCTCTGTCGGTGGTACTGACCTTGGCTTCTGGTTCGCCCAGCAAGGTTCGATCATTACCTTTGTCGTGATCATTTTCTTTTACGCCTGGAAAATGAACAAACTCGATAAACAATTCGGTGTCGAGGAATAATCCATGAGCCAGTTTGTAATCAATATGCTGTTTGTGGGCGCCTCCTTCGCGCTCTACTTCGGCATCGCCATCTGGGCACGTGCCGGCTCGACCAAAGAGTTCTATGTCGCCGGCGGTGGTGTTCACCCGGTCACCAACGGCATGGCAACAGCAGCCGACTGGATGTCGGCGGCTTCTTTTATTTCCATGGCCGGTCTGATCGCTGCCGGTGGTTATGCCAACTCAACCTTCCTGATGGGGTGGACCGGTGGCTATGTGCTGCTGGCCATGCTGCTGGCGCCGTATCTGCGCAAATTCGGCAAGTTCACTGTGCCGGACTTTATCGGTGATCGCTTCTACAGCAACGGTGCGCGCCTGGCTGCAGTGGTCTGCTTGATCATCATCTGCGTCACCTACGTGATCGGCCAGATGGCCGGTGCTGGCGTGGCGTTCTCGCGCTTCCTCGAAGTGAGCAACTCCACCGGTATCTGGATCGCAGCCGGCGTGGTGTTCTGCTACGCGGTGTTCGGCGGGATGAAGGGCATTACCTACACCCAGGTTGCCCAGTACGTGGTGCTGATCATCGCCTACACCATCCCGGCGGTGTTTATCTCCCTGCAACTGACGGGCAATCCGATTCCGATGTTCGGCATGTTCAGCGAACACACTGAGTCAGGTATGCCGCTGCTGCAGAAGCTCAATGAAGTCGTGGCGGGGCTGGGCTTTACCGACTACACCGCCGATGTCAGCAACAAGCTGAACATGGTGTTGTTCACCCTGTCGCTGATGATTGGTACGGCCGGTCTGCCGCACGTAATCATTCGCTTCTTCACCGTGCCGAAAGTCGCTGATGCGCGCTGGTCGGCTGGTTGGACCCTGGTGTTTATCTCCCTGCTCTATCTCACCGCGCCTGCGGTGGCGTCCATGGCGCGTCTGAACCTGCTGACCACTGTCTATCCGCAGGGTGCCGAAGCTCCAGCCCTGGCCTATGAAGAGCGTCCGGAGTGGGTGAAGACCTGGGAAACTACCGGTCTAATCAAGTGGGAAGACAAGAACGCTGATGGTCGCATTCAGCTGTACAACGATGCCGCTCCAGCCTTCACCCCGACTGCTGAAACGCGCGGCTGGAAGGGCAACGAGCTGACTGTGAACAACGACATTCTGGTACTGGCTAACCCGGAAATTGCCAACCTGCCGGGCTGGGTGATTGGCCTGATTGCAGCGGGTGCCATTGCTGCGGCTTTGTCGACGGCTGCCGGTTTGCTGCTGGCCATTTCCTCGGCGGTGAGTCATGACCTGATCAAGAACATGATCAATCCTAAGATCAGCGAGAAGGGGGAAATGCGCGCAGCGCGGATCTCCATGGCGGTTGCGATCCTGCTGGCCACCTGGCTGGGGCTCAATCCACCAGGTTTTGCCGCGCAGGTGGTGGCGTTGGCCTTCGGTATTGCTGCGGCCACGCTGTTCCCGGCGCTGATGATGGGCATCTTCTCCAAGCGGGTAAACGACAAGGGCGCTATTGCCGGCATGCTGGTCGGCCTGGTGTTCACCGTCGTCTACATTTTCCTGTACCTGGGCTGGTTCTTCATCCCTGGCACCGCGACCTTCGCCAACACCCCGGATAACTGGCTGTTCGGCATCTCGCCGCTGTCCATCGGTACCGTCGGTGCTGTCATCAACTTCGCGGTCGCCTACACCGTGTCGCTTGCGACCGTTGCGCCACCCCAGGCAATTCAGGACTTGGTGGAAAGCGTGCGTACCCCCAAAGGTGCTGGTGGCGCGTTGAGCCACTGAGCATAATCACCCCCGATCATTTTTGATCAGGCTTTTGCCAGCGGGCCTCCTTGGGAGGCCCGTTTTATTTGGCTATGTCTGCGTTAGCTGTTGCAGGAAATCTTAAGAAAGAGCGCCGAACCTGTAGGAGCGGGCTTGCCCGCGATGCTTTTGCGTTGCCGGCTTTCGCGGGCAAGCCCGCGCCTACAAAGGCCTACAGCGCGGAGCAACAGGTAATGAGTACATAGCCTTTATTTTCGGGAGTCAGTCAATGTTGTGGACAATACTTGCCATCGTGGTTTCGGGGCTGGGGGCGGCTGGTATTGCCATGCTGCTGCGCAAGCTGACGGGCAACCGCTTGCCGAAGTGGATCATTCCCGCGTTTGGCGGCCTGGGCATGCTCAGCTACCAGATTTACTACGAGTACTCCTGGTTCGACCACCAGCTGAAGCGTCAGCCGGCTGAGTCCGTGCTGGTGGCCAGTGAAACCGGTGAGGTGTTCTGGCGGCCATGGACGTTTTACTGGCCGATGACCACGGCCTTTACCGTGCTCGATAGCAAAAGCCTGCTGCGTGAGGATGCCTCAGGTAGCGACGTGGTGGCCTTCAACCTGTATCGCTTTGAAAAACAGCACGTCGACCGCGTCAGTCATCAGCCCCACCTGCTCAATTGCGCCACGGCGGAACTGTTGCCGCTTGATGCGCAGAAAAAACCGCTGCTGGATCAGATGAAGCGGATTGCCAAGGATGATGAACTCTACTGGCAGGTCTGCCAGTAGGGCCTGTGTTGATTGCTGCTGACAACAGCTGATCCGCACTGCGGCCAGGTTTGCTGCAGTAACTGCTTGTGCTTTATACGCCTGTCTCCATTGGGAATCGCAGGCGCTGGAATAGACCTAGATCAATGCGCTCGCTCGGGCGCTTGCCTAAAATCGCGCCCCCTTGGATTGCCGAGCTTGCGATTTATGGCCATGCCCCCTCGTTACCCCGAACTGCTGTCTCCGGCCGGCACCCTGAAAAATATGCGTTACGCCTTCGCCTATGGTGCGGATGCGGTGTACGCCGGGCAGCCGCGCTACAGCCTGCGGGTGCGCAACAACGAGTTTGACCACGCCAACCTGGCTCTGGGCATTGCCGAGGCCCAGGCCCAGGGCAAGCAGTTCTACGTGGTGGTCAACATCGCCCCGCATAACGCCAAGCTGAAGACCTTTCTCAAGGATCTTGAACCGGTGATTGCGATGGGTCCGGATGCGCTGATCATGTCCGATCCGGGTCTGATCATGCTGGTTCGCGAGCATTTCCCACAGATGCCGATTCATCTGTCGGTGCAGGCCAATGCGGTGAACTGGGCCAGTGTGAAGTTCTGGCAGCAGCAGGGCTTGAGCCGAGTGATTCTGTCGCGCGAGCTGTCGCTGGAGGAAATCGCCGAGATTCGTAACGAAGTGCCGGGCATGGAGCTGGAAGTGTTCGTTCATGGCGCTCTGTGCATGGCCTACTCCGGGCGCTGCCTGCTGTCGGGCTATATCAACAAGCGCGACCCTAATCAGGGCAGCTGCACCAATGCCTGTCGCTGGCAGTACCAGGCCACTGCGGCTGGCGAGAACGAGTTGGGCGAGGTTGTACAGATTGTCGAACCGACCCTGGGCGTAGGCGCTCCCACCGAGCAGCTGTTTCTGCTGGAAGATGCCAGCCGCCCCGGCGAGCAGATGGCCGCTTATGAGGACGAGCACGGCACCTACATCATGAACTCCAAGGACCTGCGCGCGGTGCAGCATGTCGAGCGCTTGGTGCAGATGGGCGTGCATTCGCTGAAGATCGAAGGGCGCACCAAATCCCACTATTACGTGGCGCGCACCGCCCAGGTGTATCGCAAGGCCATCGATGATGCGATGGCGGGCAAACCCTTCGATAAAAGCTTGATGGATACCCTGGAGTCACTGGCCCATCGCGGCTACACCGAGGGCTTTCTGCGTCGTCATGTGCACGATGAATATCAGAACTATGAGCGCGGCAGCTCGGTGTCCGAACAGCAGCAGTTTGTCGGTGAGCTGACCGGTGAGCGTCGTGGCGAATTGGCCGAAGTGCGTGTGAAAAACCGCTTTGGCGTCGGCGATGGCCTGGAGCTGATGACGCCTCAAGGCAATCTGCGTTTTAGCCTCGAGCAGCTGGAAAACCGCCAGGGTCAGACCGTGGCAGTAGCCCCCGGCGACGGCCATATCGTCTATCTGCCGGTACCGGCGGATGTGCAGTTGGAATATGGTTTGTTGATGAGAGACCTGTAGGAGCACGCCATGCGTGCGATTCGCGGGCATGGCCCGCTCCTACGGGGCGCTGCTGTTACATCGAATGCGCCCGCTGACGGCGGCGGCTGTTGAGCTGCTGCAGCAGCGTCTGCAGGTTGTCGAGGCCCTGCTGGCGCGCCTTGCTAAATAGAATCAGGGCCAGCTCGGCGGTGACCAAGGCGTCGGCGCTGGCGTGGTGACGCTGCTGTACTTGCAGGCCGAAATGCGTGGTCCAGTCGTCCAGCCCGGCGTGGGGCAGATTGGCTTTGGGGCAGACCAATGGGGCGATTTCGGCGACATCGAAGAAGGCATGGCGCAAGCGGTAGCCCAGGCTCTGCTTGAGCGCGCGGGCGAGCATGCGTTGGTCGAACTCGGCGTGGAAGGCCAGCAACGGGCTGTCGCCGACAAACGCCATAAAACTCAGCAGCGCCTCGGCCGGGTCCTCGCCATTGGCGATTTCGCTGGGCGCGATGCCGTGGATCAGGGTGCTGGCGCTGGCCTGATGGTCCAAACGCTGCAAGGTGCATTCGAACTGCTGGCTGAGGTCGATGGCGCCGTTGTCGATCACCACCGCGCCAATCGACAGCACCTGGTCGCGGCGCATATTCAGGCCGCTGGTTTCCAGGTCGAGGATCACAAAGCGCTGCTGCTGCAGCGGACGTTCATCGAAGGCGCAGGGCTCGGCCAGGTTATCGCGCCGCTGCAGTTGCTGTTGGGTCAGCGCCGGGCCACGGCCGCTAAACCAGGTGAACTTGCTCATAGTTGGTACCTCACAGCCAGGCTGCTTTGTAGCCGCTGCGCCTGACGGAAAGATTCACGCAAAATGCGCCGGTCGAGGTGATTGAGGTTATCGGGATCGACGCGGTTGGAGTAGGGCAGGCCGTCGCGCGCCTGCAGCTGATGCTGCTGCATCCGCGCCTGCTGAATGTAGTGATAGGCCTCTTCATAGGCCGCGCCATCCTGGGCTTCGATCACGCCCTGCTGAATCAGCGCGCGCAGGCGCTCCAGGGTGTTGCAGGCCGCCACGCCATGGGCCAGGGCGAGCAGGCGGGCGCCGTCGACAAAGGGTGTGAGGCCCTGCACCTTGAGGTCCAGGGTGTCCTTCTCGGCACCTTTGCGGGCCACCACGAAATCGCGAAACATGCCAACCGGCGGCCGCTGGCGCAGGGCGTTCTCCGCCATCATGCGCTGAAACAGGCTATTGCCGGCCACCTGCTGCAGCAGGCCCTGGCGCAGTTGCTCGCAGCTCTCGGTCTCACCCCACACGGCGCGCAGGTCGAAATAGATGCTCGAGGCCAGCAGATTCTCCGGGGTGGCCTCCTGCACAAAGCAGCTAAAGCGCCGTGACCATTCCTGGCGCGACAGGCACAGCTCGGGGTTGCCGGCCATGATATTGCCCTTGCACAGGGTAAAGTCGCACTGCGCCAGGCGCAGGTTGATCTCATGGGCTAGCGGCAGCAGGCGCCCGCGAATGGCGGCGGCCTCAGCGGCATCATTGGCTTCGAAGAGAATGCCGTTGTCCTGGTCGGTGTACAGGGTCTGCTCGCTACGACCCTCGCTGCCGAACACCAGCCAGGTAAATGGCACGCCAGGGTCGCCCAAATCTTCCAAAGTCAGCTCGATCACTCGGCACACGGTGTGGTCGTTGAGCAGGGTGATCAGCTGGGTGATCTGCGCTCCGCTGGCGCCGTGGGCGAGCATGCTGTCGACCAACTGGCGCACATCGCTGCGCAGCGCCGCCAGGGTTTCCACCCGGCCGGCATGGCGAATGGTGCGCGCCAGGTGCACCAGGTCGACGCGCTGCAAGCTGAACAGATCCCGCTCGGAAATCACCCCGCACAGCCGGCCGTGCTCGACCAGGCAAACGTGGGCGATATGCCGCTCGGTCATGGCCATCGCCGCATCGAAGGCGCTGGCATCCGGCGGCAGGTGGAAGGGCGCTTGCGTCATCAGGCGGTCGATGGGCTGGGTCAGATCGACGCCATCGGCCACCACCCGGCGCAGGTCACGCAGGGTGAAAATACCCAGCGGTTTCAGCGCTGGGTCGACGATGACGATGCTGCCGACCTGCTGCTCGTGCATCAGCTTGACCGCATCGCGCAGCGGCATGTCTGGGCCGCAGCTGATCGGGTTACGCATGGCCAGCTGGCCAAGGCGGGTGTCGAGGGAGTACTGCGCGCCGAGGGTTTCCACCGCGCGCATCTGTACCTGCTGATTGACCTGGTCGAGCAGGCTGCTGACCCCGCGCAGGGCAAAGTCGCGCAGCGGGTTGGACAGCGAGAACAGCTTGATAAACGCTGGCTTGTTCAGCAGCAGGCAGAAGGTGTCTTCGGCGGCCAGGTGCTCGGTGCGGGTGGCGCGTTCGCCGATCAGCGCGGCCAGCGGGAAGCACTCGCCGGTGGTGATCTCGAAGGTGGTTTCCGTGCCGCGCCGAGCCGAATGCGGGCGCTCGCCATGCACGCGGCCCTGTTTGACGATAAAGAAGTGCTCAACCGGGCCGTCGGTCGGCTTGATGATGGTTTCGCCTTCGCCATAGAAACGTAGCTGGCAGTTCTCCACCAGATACGCCAGGTGGGCGGACTCCATCTGGTTGAACGGCGGGAATTTCTGCAGAAAGGCCATGGTGCCATGGATGTTCTGCAGCACCGCCGTCTTGCCTGCCTGGGCGATTGCGTCTGCGCTGCTCATGGGTGGCCTCACAGTTGTCTAGATCAACATAATCGGTCGGCGTTGCCGCTTGCGCCATTGGACGTAAGTCTAGATGCCACTTATGCACATTCCGTCAAAAAAACTTCCCTATGCGGATCAGTCACTTAGGAAATTAGTAGGGTAAAGGTCAAACGCTTCGTCGGTAAGCGTCAGAAAAATGCTTTTTGTGTGGCAGAATGCGCGCCGCTGTCAAAAAAATGCCTTTTGTGTGGGGTTAAGCCTGCACCTTACTGCCATCAAAACCGAAAAATACTGGGACGTTGTCCGTGACCTCAGATGTAAAGACCAGCCGCGTGGTTGTACGCGCGACTCGCCGCTTGATGCGTGAGAAAACCAGCCTGTTGTGTTCCGCCTTATTGTTCAGCGCCTGGGTGCAGGGCCAGCCGGCTTATGACGCCTTGCTTGAGCGCGCCCGTGGGGGTGACTACGGCCCGGCTCTGGGTTTTTTGCGCGCGCAGCAGGCCAGCTGGCAATCGCCACGTTACCTGACGGATCACCTGCTGATTGCCGGTTGGGCCGGTGAAGATGCAGAAGTGGTTGCCTTGTATGAGCAGCATACGGCGGCCCAGAAACTGCCGGCCGATGCTCTGGCTGGCGTGGCACGTGCCTATCGCAACCTGCGGCAGTGGCCAGCGGCGTTGGCGGTATACCGTCAGGGATTGGCTCGGTTTGCCGAGCATCAGGGCCTGTTGCTGGGTCAGGTGATGACCCTGGCGGATGCTGGGCAGATGGCGGCGGCGATTGCTCAAGGGCAAGCGCTGGTGGCACAGGCTCCGCAGGATGCCGAGCGGCGTCTGGTACTCGGTTATGCCTACCTGCGCGACGGCCAGCGCTTTGCTGCGTTGCATGAAATCGACCGCGCCCATGACCTGGCCCCAGGGCGCGCTGACGTGGCGCGTGAGTACCTGCTGAGCCTGCAGCGCGCTGGCTTGCCACAGCAGGCGCTGACCCTGAGCCAGCGCTATCCGGGCTTGTTGGATGCCGCGCAGCTGCGCCGACTGCAAGGCGATATTCTCGCCGAACAGGTGCGCATGGCGGATATGGCCACGCGCGGCGAAGGTCAGCGTTTCCAGCTCGCTGACCGTGCCCTGGCGGGTGCCGAGCACCTGCTGCAAGCCTGGGCCGGGCAGATAGAAGCCCAGGCGGACAGCACTCGCGTGCGCATCGACCGTCTAGGTGCTTTGCACGCACGGGTACGGATGAGTGAGGTACTGGCGCAGTACCAGCAACTGCAGGCCGAGCAGGTCAACCTGCCTGGTTATGCGCTGCGCTGGGTGGCGTCGGCTTTTCTTTATCTGCGCCAGCCTGAGCAAGCCGCCGAGCTGTACCGCCAGGTACTGGCCGAGGAAGACGACAAGCACCCAGAGTGGCTGGAGGATCAGCGCAGCCTGTTCTACGCCCTGGTTGAAAGCGAGCAGTTGGAGGCCGCGCAGCAGCAGGCCGAGCAACTGGCCAGCCGTCAGTCACCACGCCTGTACCTGCTCGGCAGCCCCGAGCCGGAGCCCAATGCACGCTGGTTAGAAGCCCAGGAGCTGCGGGCCACTGCCTACCTGCAAGTAAATGACACCCCCGCCGCCCAGCAGGCCTATGCGCAACTGGCCGACAATGCGCCGAACAATAGCGCGCTGCGTACTGCCCGCGCCGGCCTGTACCTGGCGCGTGGCTGGCCACGCCGTGCCGAGGATGAGCTGAAGGTGGTGGAGAGCATCGCGCCGCGCAACCCCGCCCTGGAAGTCGAACAGGGTCTGGCCGCACTGGCGCTGCAGGAGTGGCGACAGCTTGACCTGCTCGCCGATGACGTGATCCAGCGTTACCCGGAAAGCCTGCAGGCGCAGCGTTTGCAGCGCTTGCGCAAGGTGCATCACATGGCTGAGCTGCAGGTGTCCGGCTATCGCGGCCTGGGCTCGGGCAGCAGTGTGTCCGGCGGTAATGACCTGGGCATCGACACCGCGCTTTACAGCGCGCCATTGCAGGATGACTGGCGGCTGTTCGTCGGTGGCGGTTATGCCACTGGTGAGTTTGAGGAAGGTCGCGGTCAGCACCGCTGGCTGCGTACTGGCGCCGAATGGCGGGTGCGCAATCACACCCTGGAAGCCGAGCTATCACGCCATGACTTCGGTCATGGCAAGCCGATGGGGCTGCGCCTCAGCGGCAGCCATGATGTGGACGACCACTGGCAATATGGCTGGTCGGCTCAGCACCTAGGCAGCGATACACCGCTGCGCGCGTTGAATGCCGACATCACGTCCGACAGCCTTGGTGGCTACTTGCGCTGGCGTGGTGATGAGCGGCGTGTGTGGCGGCTGTCGGCCAATGCCGCAGATTTCAGTGATGGCAACAACCGCTTCGCGCTGCTGCTCGATGGCAGTCAGCGTTTCTACACCGCGCCGACCTGGCAGGCCGACCTGGGCCTGGAAGTTGGTACCAGCCGCAACAGCGGCTCGGATGAGGTGCCGTACTTCAACCCCGAGGCCGAATTCAGCGTGCTGCCCAGCGTGAAGCTGTCGCACACCCTGTACCGGCGCTATCAGACGGTCTGGAGCCAACAGGCCGAACTGGGCGTCGGCAGCAACAGCCAGCGCAGCTACGGCACGGATGCTGTTGGCCTGATCAGTTACGGCCAGCGCCTGCGCTTCGATGACCGCTTCGATGGCGGCCTGGCCGTCTCGGCCCTGAGCCGCGCCTACGACGGTGAGCGCGAGCAGGAAGTGCGCGTGCTGTTGGACTGTTGCCGCTGACCGAAAACTGACCCAGTAGAGGCTGTTCTGCCGACTGAAAACTGACCCAGGTGTTCAACTGCTTCTGCTCAATTTCTGAGCAGGAGAACACAGGGTGATCAGTATGGAAATGATGGGCAAAATTCGCCGGATGTATTTTCGCGACAAGCTGTCGCTGCATGAGATAACCAAGCGCACCGGGTTGGCGCGCAACACCATTCGCAAATGGGTCAGAGCACCCGAGGCGAAGCAGCCGGCGTACCAGCGCCGGGCGGTATTCAACAAGCTCAGTGCTTTTCACGCCACGCTGGAGCAGGCGCTGAAGGCCGACTCGCTGCGTTCCAAGCAACAGCGGCGCAGTGCCAAGGCGCTGTTGGCGCAAATCAAGGCCGAGGGGTACGACGGTGGCTACAGCCAGCTCACCGCGTTTATCCGTGCCTGGCGCGGGGAGCAGGGCAAGGCGTTGCACGCCTTTGTGCCGCTGACCTTTGCGCTGGGCGAGGCGTTTCAGTTCGACTGGAGCGAAGAGGGTTTGCTGATCGGCGGCATTTACCGGCGTATGCAGGTGGCGCACCTGAAGCTCTGCGCCAGCCGTGCATTCTGGCTGGTGGCTTATCCGAGCCAAGGCCACGAGATGTTGTTCGACGCGCATACGCGCTCGTTCAGCGCCTTGGGCGGCGTGCCGCGCCGGGGTATTTACGACAACATGAAGACGGCCGTCGACAAGGTCAATAAGGGCAAAGGCCGCACGGTGAATGCGCGTTTCGCGGTGATGTGTGCGCACTACCTGTTCGACCCGGACTTCTGCAACGTCGCCTCGGGCTGGGAAAAGGGCATCGTCGAGAAGAACGTGCAAGACAGCCGGCGACGCATCTGGCTCGACGCCCAGGACGGCCAATTTCACTCCTTCGAAGAACTCAATGCCTGGCTCGGCCAGCGCTGCCGCGCACTCTGGAGCGAGCTGGCGCACCCGCAGTACGGCGGGCTCAGTGTGGCCGAGGTGCTGGAGTTGGAGCGGGCCGAAATGATGCCCATGCCCACGGCCTTCGACGGTTACGTCGAGCGTGCGGCGCGGGTTTCCAGTACCTGCCTGGTCAGCGTGGGGCGCAACCGCTACTCGGTGCCCTGTGAGCGCGCCGGCCGGTGGGTCAGCAGCCGCCTGTATCCGACCCGGATTGAGGTGGTGGCCGATGACCTGTTGATTGCCAGCCATGCGCGTTTACTGGATCGCGACCAGGTCAGCTATGACTGGCAGCACTACATCCCGCTGATTGAGCGCAAGCCCGGCGCGCTGCGCAACGGCGCGCCCTTTGCCGATCTGCCAGCGCCGCTGCGTCGGCTCAGGCACGGCCTGGGGCGGCATGCCGGCGGTGACCGGATCATGGCGCAAGTCCTGGCCGCCGTACCGGTCGCCGGGCTCGATGCGGTGCTGGTGGCTGTTGAGCTGGTGCTTGAGAGCGGCAGCCTGAGCGCCGAACACATCCTCAATGTCGTGGCGCGGCTGACATCGAGCGAACCGCCGCCCACCGTCGAAACCCACTTGCCGCTCAAGGAAGCCCCCGTCGCCAACACGGCGCGCTACGACCTCCTGCGTAGCCATGCCGAGGAAATCGGTCATGCGTGATCTTATGGCTGAACTCAAGGAACTGCGCCTGCACGGCATGGCCACTGCCTGGGCGGAGTTGATCGCCCAGGGCGAGTCGGCAACGGCGTCCTCCAGATGGTTGCTCGAACACCTGCTGCAACAGGAGCACACAGATCGCGCCATGCGCTCGGTGAGCCACCAGATGAACATGGCCAAGCTGCCGATGCACCGCGATCTGGCCGGCTTCGACTTCAGCTCCTCCAGCGCCGACGCACGCCTGATCAAAGAGCTGGCCAGCCTGGCCTTTACCGACACCGCCCAGAACCTGGTGCTGATCGGCGGACCGGGCACCGGCAAGACCCACCTGGCCACCGCGCTGGCCGTGTCCGGCATCACCCTGCACGGCAAGCGCGTGCGCTTCTACTCCACGGTTGACCTAGTCAATCTGCTGGAGCGCGAGAAGCACGACGGCAAGGCCGGGCGCATCGCCCAGGCACTGCTGCGCATGGATCTGATCATCCTCGACGAGCTAGGGTATCTGCCCTTCAGCCAGGCCGGTGGTGCTCTGCTGTTTCACCTGCTGTCCAAGCTGTACGAACACACCAGCGTGGTGATCACCACCAACCTGAGCTTCGCCGAATGGTCGAGTGTGTTCGGCGACGCCAAGATGACCACAGCCCTGCTGGATCGGCTGACCCACCACTGCCACATCGTCGAAACGGGCAACGAGTCCTACCGCTTGCAACACAGCAGCTTGGCGGCCCAGGCGAAGATCAAAGCACGCGAACGAAAACCTAAGGGCGACCAGCGGCCGGAGGACGACGAGCCGTTCTGAGCATGTCGAGAGGGTGACCTGCTGCATGACTGCATGTGGCAGGTCTTAAACAACTGAACTGGGCTATCGACGGAGGGGGGATTAAGAGCAGCTGCGCTGATAGACTTATCCACAGTTGCTGATGCAGAAATCAGCAATCCGCCCTGGGTCAAATTTCAATCGGCAGGGTGGGTCAATTTTCCATCAGCGCCAACAGTTGGACGTCAATTACCGCTTTTAAGGATTTCCCCCATGGGCTTTTTCTACCGCTGCAGCCTGCTCGGGCTGGTCGCTGTGTTACTCAGTGCGTGCGCCGTGCAGGCGCCGCCATTCACCCCACCGCAACAGCGCCTGCAGGCTGCTGGCGAAAGCCCGTGGCCGCAGGGCAAGGTGCTGGCGTTGGCTTACCACGATGTTGACGATGCCGATGCCAACCAGGCCTATATGACGGTGCGCACCGCTAACCTGATCGAGCAACTGGCCTGGCTCAAGGCCAACGGCTACCAAGCGGTGTCGGTGGATCAACTGCTGGCTGCGCGCCAGGGCGGTCCGGCGTTGCCGCAGAAGGCCGTGCTGCTGAGCTTTGATGATGGCTACAGCAGCTTCTACAGTCGCGTGTTGCCAATTCTCAAGGCTTATCAGTGGCCAGCGGTGCTGGCCCCGGTGGGTGTCTGGATGGACACGCCAGCTGGTCGCCCGGTGGATTTCGGCGGCTTGCCGGTGCCGCGTGAGCGTTTCGTGACCTGGCAGCAAGTCCATGAAATCGCCGCCAGCGGCCTGGTGGAAATTGCCGCGCACAGCAACGCCTTGCACTACGGCGCCCTGGCCAACCCTCAGGGCAACGCGCAGCCGGCGGCAGTCACCCGGCTGTATGACCCGCAGCAAAAACGCTACGAGAGTGAAGCCGACTACAGCGCGCGCATCGGCCGGGATGTGGCGCGCATCAGTGCCAAGATCAAGGCCGCCAGCGGCCGTGCGCCGCGCGTTTGGGTCTGGCCATATGGCGCGGCCAGCGGCACTGCATTGAAGATCGTCGGGGACAACGGCTACGAGCTGGCGCTGACCCTGGAGGATGGCCTGAGCGCTTTTGCCAGTCTGCAAGAGGGGCCGCGTTTTCTGCTCAATGGTGACCCGGAAACTAGCCGCTTTGCCGCCGCTATTAGCTCAGTGGAAGAAGCGGAGTTGATGCGTGTAGCGCACGTCGACCTCGACTATGTCTACGACGCCGACCCGCAGCAGATGGATGCCAACCTCGACAAGCTGGTGCAGCGCATTGCCGACCTGCGCATCACCACGGTGTTTCTGCAGGCCTATGCTGATCCCGAGGGCAATGGCTTGGTGAAGGCGCTGTACTTCCCCAACCGTCACCTGCCGGTGCGCGCCGACCTGTTCAACCGCGTTGCCTGGCAACTGCGTACCCGCGCCAAGGTCGAGGTGTTTGCCTGGATGCCGGTGCTCAGCTTCGACCTGGATGCCAGCCTGCCACGGGTGCAGCGTTGGTCGGCGGATGGCGCGCCGGTGGTGGATGCCGAGCAGTATCGCCGCCTGTCGCCGTTCGACCCCAAGGTGCGTCAGCAGATTGGTGAGATCTACGAAGACCTGGCGCGACATGCCAACTTCTACGGCGTGCTGTACCACGACGATGCGCTGCTGTCGGACTTCGAAGATGCCAGCCCGGCGGCGTTGGCGGCCTACCGCGCCGCCGGTCTGCCCGGTGATATCGCTCAGCTGCGCGGCGATGAGGACACCCTGCAGCGTTGGACGCGCTTTAAGAGCCGCTACCTGATCGATTTCACCGCCGAACTGACGGCCAGGGTGCGCGCCATCCGTGGTCCGCAGGTGAAGACCGCGCGCAACCTCTATGCCCAGCCGATCATCAACCCGTACAGCGAAACCTGGTTCGCGCAGAACCTCGACGACTTCCTCGCCAGCTACGACTGGACCGCGCCGATGGCCATGCCCTTTATGGAAGGCGTGGGGCAAGCGCAGGCCAATGCCTGGCTGGACAACCTGGTGCAGCAGATTGCCCAACGCCCCGGGGCGTTGCAGCGCACGGTGTTCGAGCTGCAAGCGCGCGATTGGCGCAGCGGCAGTGCTGGGCCGATTGATACGCAACTGCTTGCTCAGTGGATGCGCCGCCTGCAATGGAATGGCGTGCGCAACTACGGCTATTACCCCGACGACTTCATCAATGACCAGCCGCGTGTGCAGAGCATTCGTCCGGCGCTCTCCAATGCCTGGTATCCCTTGCCATGATTGACCGTATCTATGCCCTGCTGATTCTGCTGCTGGTGCTCGGCGCGCCGGTTGGTGTGGCGCTGATCCTGACCGGTGATGTGCTACTGGACTTCGTGTTCTTCTACCCATTATTTATGTCGGCGCTGTGGATCGCCGGCGGCTGCTACTTCTGGCTGCACTGGGAGCGCCACTGGCCCTGGTCCAATACCGGCGAAATCATGCCGCCGGAACTGGTCGGTACACCGCTGGTGTCGATTCTGGTGCCCTGCTTCAACGAGGGCGAGCACGCGGTGGAAACCATCAGCGCGGCCCTGGCCCAGCGCTACCCGGCGATTGAAGTGATCGCCATCAACGACGGTTCCAGCGACAACACCGGTGCAGTGCTCGACCAACTGGCGGCCAGCGAGCCGCGCCTGCGTGTGCTGCACCTGGCGCAGAACCAGGGCAAGGCTGTGGCCCTGCGCATGGGCGCGCTGGCGGCGCGCAGCGAATACCTGGTGTGCATCGATGGTGATGCCTTGCTCGACCAGGACGCTGCGGCCTACCTGGTGGCGCCGCTGATCGACAACCCCCGAGTTGGCGCGGTAACCGGCAACCCGCGTATTCGTACGCGCTCGACTCTGGTCGGGCGCATTCAGGTCGGCGAGTTCTCCTCGATCATCGGCCTGATCAAGCGTACCCAGCGCGTTTATGGCCGGGTGTTTACCGTGTCCGGGGTGATCGCTGCGTTCCGCCGCAGCGCGCTGGACCGCATCGGCTACTGGAGCGCTGACATGATCACCGAGGACATCGACGTCAGCTGGAAGCTGCAGCTCGATCATTGGTCGATTTTCTATGAGCCACGCGCGCTGTGCTGGATTCTGATGCCGGAAACCTTGCGCGGTCTATGGAAGCAGCGTCTGCGCTGGGCTCAGGGTGGCGCCGAAGTGCTGCTGAAAAACGTCGGCAGCATCTGGGTCTGGCGCTTTCGTTACATGTGGCCGCTGCTGATCGAGTTCTGCCTGTCGGCCATCTGGGCGTTCACCTTTGCCCTGTCGATTCTGCTCTGGTTGCTCGGCCAAATAGTCGAGCTGCCCGCCAATCTACAAGTCACCAGCATGCTGCCGCCGGCCTTTACCGGCCTGGTGCTGGCCTGCGTCTGCCTGGTGCAGTTCAGCCTCAGTCTGCTGATCGAACGGCGTTATGAACAAGGGCTGGCGCGCGCGCTGTTCTGGATCATCTGGTACCCGTTGGCGTTCTGGATGCTCACCCTGTTTACCACCCTGGTCAGCTTTCCCAAGGTCATGCTCAAGCGTCGTCAGCAACGAGCGCGCTGGGTCAGCCCGGATCGCGGCATTAAACGGAGTACCTCATGAGTCTGCTTATTCGTACGCAACAACATTGGCTGCCGCGCAGCATCGACACGCTGCTGACCGTGATGGCTTGGCTGGGTCTGGTCTATCTGCTGGTGCAGGGCGTGGCGGCGGTGATCGCCAATGGCCAACAGGGGCCGCGCTTGTCGCTGGGCAGCGAGTTCCTGCTGACCCTGGATACCTTGCTGATCTACCTGGTAGTGGCGCTGCTGATCGGTGCCGTTCTGCTGGTTTGGGCCAAGTACAACGAGCAGCGCGCCGACGGCTATGAGCGCCGCGAGCGTATGCCAGATGTCAGTGAAGCGGGGCTGTCGGAGAATTTCCAGGTGTCCCTGCCGATCCTCGACTGCCTGCAGAATCAGCAGGTGCTGATCCTGCATAACCACGAACACGGCGCGCTGGCCGCCATCGAGTTTCCCGGTACCGCTTTGCGCTTGTCGGTGCTGGCTGACAAGGCGCTGTTACATGCGCCGGCTGTACAGGCGCCTTTGCTGGTGTGACTGTGCAGAGCAGCGGCGGGCGGCATACGCCTTTGCGCGGCCTGGCCTGCTGCGGGCCTTAGTCCTGGCAGGTTAGCCGCCCACATTCATCTGCTGACGCCGATCAGAGGCTGAAGCTGCCCATCTTCCGCGCCAGGTCTTCTGACAGTTGGCGCAGGGTATGGCAGCTTGCGACGCAGCGCTGAATATCGCTGCTGGTGGAGCAGGCCAGGTCGGAAATACCCTGCACGTTACGATTGATCTCCTCGGTCACTGACGACTGCTCCTCTGTTGCCGTGGCGGCCTGTTGGTTCATGTCGCTGATTTCCTCGATTCGTGCCGCAATAGTCTGCAGCGACTGACTGGTCTGATGGCTGGCTTCGACGCCTGTGGCGGTGGCGGTTTGCCCGGTGCGCATGGAGGCCACGGCGTCTTCGGCGCCTTTCTTGAGGCGCGCGATCATCTGTTGGATTTCATCGGTCGAGCCTTGGGTACGACCGGCCAGGGTACGAACTTCGTCAGCAACCACGGCAAAGCCACGGCCCATTTCGCCAGCGCGAGCCGCCTCGATGGCGGCATTCAGGGCAAGCAGGTTGGTTTGTTCGGAAATACCGCGAATCACCGCCAGCACCTGGTCGATGGAGGCCACCTGCTCGGCCAGCTGGCCGACGGAAGTGGCGGCACGGCTGATATCGCTGGCCATGCTTTCGATATGGCTGCAGGAGTTGCGTACATTCTGGTTGGCCAGTTGAGATTCTTGCAGGGCGTCGCGGGTGGCATGGGCCGCGCTGTTAGCATTGCGGGCGATTTCTTGAACGGTAAGGCCCATCTCGTGTACGGCCGTAGCCACTAGGTCGGTCATTTCATTTTGCTGGTGAGTACGCCCGGTGGTGTTATCGACCATCTCGGCTACCTCATTGATGGCAGTCATCAGTTGCTGGCTGGTATTCAAGGCCGCGCCAATTAGGCTCCTGAGCTTGTCATTCATCATGCGCAGGTTGCCCATCACACTGTCGGCGCTGGCCTGAGGTATGTGTACGGCCAGGTTGCCACTGGCCAGCTCATTGACGACCCGATCCACTTCGGCTGGTGCGGCACCGAGTTGGCCGAGCATCTTGCGGTGATTGAGGTAGATCAGCAGAGCGATTTCGGCGAATAGCGCGAAGATCAGTAGGAGAAATAGATACTGGGCTTGGGTCAGGTTTGCATCTGCGACTGTAATCGCGTTGGCGGTGCGCTGATCAAGCAGGACAAAGAACTCGTCCACCGGTTGCATGATCTGGCCTTTGAAACGGTGATAGTCCTTGCTGTGCACCAGTTCGCGGGCCATGGCCAGGTCCGGCTCACCCTTAATGGTGTAGCCGCCTTGGCTATCGGCAAATAGGCCTTTGACCGCATTCATTGCTTTGACTTCAAGCTGCACGAGGCTATTGGAGTTGGCCTGAGCCTGTTGCAGCTTGGCAAATTCGGCTTCGCTGAAGCCTGCTTGTTTCATCAGATCATCAAGTGCGATGGCCGTAGTGTCCGGGCGGGGCTTGGCGTTACCGGCTGCTACGAAGTCCCAGTAGATGCGCTGGTAAGCCTGTGGGCGCGGGGCCTTGCCGGTGCGTATAGCGAGCACCTGCATGTACTGGCGTTCATATTCCGGGTCGGCGCTGACCACATAGGTGCGGCCTAGGCGGGTCAAGTCGTCCGAGCTTTGTCGCAGCTCGTCGGCCAGCAGATAAGAGTTGTAGCGTTGCTCGCTTATGTCTCGCAGATCATTCGAAGCCTGTTTCATGGCGAAGAAGGCATACAGCAGCGCGGCTAGAGTGGCGGCCAGAATGGCCATAAGGAATTGAATCGAATGTGAGCCGGTTTTTGGGCTGTTGTTCATTGATGGCAACTCCTCGAAAAATAAAACGATAGGTTTTTTCTAGGGTGTGGCGCTGTCTGCCTAGCGAGAGGGGCACTGGCTATAGCCAGTATTTGCAAGGCGTTCTGTGACTGTGCGGTTTATTGTTGAGGGGGGGGATCAACTGGATGTTGCAGTGCTCAATCAGAGACTAGTTCATTAGGCGGCGGCTGCCGCACATAAACGACAATGCCCCGCACTAGGCGGGGCATTTTAGGGTTGCAACACCGCGTGGCTGCGGGTTACAGGCCGTTTGCAGCCTTGCTCTTCACCTTGAATTCGCGACGACGGCGGTGCAGGACTGGCTCGGTGTAACCGTTGGGCTGTTTGGCGCCTTCGACAACCAGTTCCAGGGCAGCCTGGAAGGCGATGTTGCTGTCGAAGTTCGGTGCCAGCGGACGGTACAGCGGATCGCTGGCGTTCTGCCGGTCAACCACTGGCGCCATGCGCTTGAGGCTGGCCACGATCTGCTCTTCGCTGGCGATGCCATGACGCAGCCAGTTGGCCAGCAGTTGGCTGGAAATGCGCAGGGTGGCTCGGTCTTCCATCAGGCCAACGTCATTGATATCCGGCACCTTGGAGCAGCCGACGCCCTGATCGATCCAGCGCACCACGTAACCGAGAATGCCCTGGGCGTTGTTGTCCAGTTCGTTCTGGATCTCGTCAGCCGACCAGTTGGTGTCTTTGGCCAGCGGGATGCTGAGGATATCGTCGATGGAGGCGCGCTCGCGCTTAGCCAGTTCGGCCTGACGGGCGAACACGTCAACCTTGTGGTAGTGCAACGCGTGCAGTGCGGCGGCGGTCGGCGACGGCACCCAGGCGGTGTTGGCGCCAGCCAGTGGGTGAGCGATTTTCTGCTCAAGCATGCCGGCCATTAGGTCGGGCATGGCCCACATGCCTTTGCCGATCTGCGCGCGACCTTGTAGGCCGGTGGCCAGGCCGATGTCGACGTTCCAGTTCTCGTAAGCGCTGATCCACTTCTCGGACTTCATGGCGGCTTTGCGCACCACGGCGCCAGCTTCCATGGAGGTGTGGATTTCGTCACCGGTGCGGTCGAGGAAGCCGGTGTTGATAAACACCACGCGCTCGCTGGCGGCCTTGATGCACGCCTTGAGGTTGACGGTGGTGCGGCGCTCTTCGTCCATGATGCCGACTTTCAGGGTGTTACGCGCCAGGCCCAATACGTCTTCAACGCGACCGAAGATCTCGGTGGTGAAGGCGACTTCTTCCGGGCCGTGCATCTTCGGCTTAACGATGTAGACCGAGCCGGTGCGGGTGTTCTTGCGGCTGGTGTTGCCATTCAGGTTGTGCACCGCGATCAGGCTGGTGAACAGGGCGTCCTGGATGCCTTCCGGAATTTCGTTGCCGGCGGCGTCGAGGATTGCCGGGTTGGTCATCAGGTGGCCGACGTTACGCACGAACAGCAGGCTGCGACCGTGCAGGGTCAGCTCGCTACCGTCGGTGGTGGTGTAGACGCGATCCGGGTTCATGGTGCGGGTAAAGGTCTGGCCGCCCTTGCTGACTTCCTCGCAGAGGTCGCCCTTCATCAGGCCCAGCCAGTTTTTGTAGATCACCACTTTGTCGTCAGCATCGACGGCGGCTACGGAGTCTTCGCAGTCCATGATGGTGGTCAGCGCAGCTTCCATCAGCACGTCTTTAACGCCGGCGGCGTCGGTCTGGCCGACCGGGGTGTTGACGTCGATCTGAATTTCGAAATGCAGGCCGTTGTGCTTGAGCAGTACGGCGATAGGCGCGTCGCTAGCGCCCTGGAAGCCGACCAGTTGCGCGTCGTCTTGCAAACCGCTGTTGCTGCCGCCCTTGAGGCTGACAACCAGCTTGCCGGCTTCGATGCGGTAACCGGTGGAATCGATGTGAGAGCCAGCAGCCAGCGGCGCGGCTTCGTCGAGGAAGGCGCGGGCAAAGGCAATCACCTTGTCGCCACGGACCTTGTTGTAGCCACGGCCTTTCTCGGCACCGCCTTCTTCGCTGATCACGTCGGTGCCGTACAGGGCATCGTACAGCGAGCCCCAGCGGGCGTTGGAGGCGTTGAGGGCGAAGCGCGCGTTCATCACCGGTACGACCAGCTGCGGGCCGGCCAGACGAGCGATTTCTTCGTCGACGTTCTGCGTGGTGGCCTGGAAGTCAGCCGGCTCTGGCAGCAGGTAACCGATTTCCTGGAGGAAGGCTTTGTAGGCAGCGGCGTCATGGGCCTGACCTGCGCGGGCCTGGTGCCAGCCGTCGATCTGCGCCTGAATCGCATCGCGTTTGGCGAGCAGCGCACGGTTTTTCGGGGCCAGGTCATTGATGACCGCTTCGGCACCCGCCCAGAACGTCTCGGCAGCAATGCCGGTCCCGGGGATGGCTTCGTTATTCACGAAGTCGAACAGCACTTTGGCAACCTGCAGGCTGCCTACTTGAACGCGTTCAGTCATCACTTGCCTCACTCTGCTCAGCTCTACTCAATAGCCGCGTCGGACCTGGGAAATACGTCTTGTAGTCCGAGGCGCGGCATACTACATCAAGATCCGGGGAAAATCAGTGGGTGCGCGTCGCTCTGCGACCAAGAAGTGCTTTGCAGTCACTGCGTGTAGCGTATTGTCGTTTTAATGCTTGAATATTGTTTCATAAAAGTTAAAAAACAGTACACAGTTTATTGAGTGTGTCTCTCTGCCTGCTGGTTCAGGTCGCACCTGCCTATACTGCTGCTCCACCGGTTTATGGAGTGTGATCACCATGCATATACAGGCAGCCACTGCGGCAGATCTGGACGAGCTGGCCGAGCTGTTTGGCGCGTATCTGCGCTTCTATGAGGTGGCCAAACTGTCGGCGCAGGTACGGGACTTTCTCGCTGCGCGCCTGCGCAACAGTGATTCGACCATTCTGCTGGCGCGCGATAAGCAAGGTGTGGCGCAAGGCTTCGTCCAGCTCTATGCCTTTTTCTCCTCGCTGGCGCTGCAGCCGGCCTGGTTGCTGAGTGATCTGTATGTCTGCGAGCAGGCGCGCCGCCAGGGCGTTGGCGAGGCGCTGATGAACGCCGCTCGCGCCCATGCTGAAGCCACTGGTGCATGCGGTTTGCAGTTGGAGACGGCAAAGAGCAATCTGCCAGGACAAGCCCTCTACGAACGCCTGGGTTATGTGCGTGATGAGGTGTTTTTTACCTATTGGCTGGCGCTCAAATAAGACGCGTATAAGGAGTTGTGTATGGATCATCTGGTATTGACGGTTATTGCCCAGGATCAGCCGGGGCTGGTCGAGCGCATCGCTCAGTGCATCAGCGAGCACGGCGGTAACTGGATGGAGAGCCGCATGTCGCGCATGGCCGGGCAGTTCGCCGGAATTCTGCGGGTCGATGTGCCGTTGGATGCGCACTCCGGTCTGGTCACCGCACTGGAGCAATTGCAAGCGCAGGGCATCCGAGTGCAGATCGCCGCAGGCGGCACCGAGCCGAGCGACGTTTGGCAGGCTATTCGCCTGGAACTGGTAGGCAATGACCGTCCGGGCATCGTGCGCGATATCACCCGCCTGCTCAGCAGCCAGGGCGTCAACCTGGAAAGCCTGAACACCGAAGTGGTGCCAGCGCCAATGAGTGGCGAGCTGCTGTTCCAGGCCCAGGCCGTGTTGGGCGTGCCGCAGAGCCTGCTGCTCGAACAGTTGCAGACGCTGCTGGAAAGCCTAGCCGATGATTTGATGGTGGAGCTGACGCTGCAGGTCGAGGACTAGCAGGTGGTTTGCAGCGGCAGGCTATGCCGCTTGGCGTTTGCGCAGGCTTAGCCAGGCATCAACGCTGTAAATCGCCAAGCCGGCCCAGATGCAGATAAAGGCCAGCAGTTTGCTTGGGTCGAAACGCTCACCGAACACTGCTACCGCCAGGACCAGCACCAAGGTCGGAGCGATATATTGCAGAAAGCCCAGGGTGGTATACGGCAGGTGGCGCGCGGCGGCGTTGAAGCACACCAAGGGGATCAGGGTGATAGGCCCAGCGGCGATCAGCCAGAGTGCTTCGGGCGTGCTCCAGAATTCAGTCTGAGTGCTCATTGCTGCCGGGTGCAGCATTAACCAGCCAAGCGCCAGTGGCAGTAATAGCCAGGTTTCCACCACCAGGCCGGGCAACGCGGCTACCGGTGCCTGCTTGCGGATCAGCCCGTAGAAACCAAAGGTCAGTGCCAGCACCAGTGATACCCAAGGAATGCTGCCAACCTGCCAAACCTGCTGCGCCACGCCTAAGGCGGCCAGGCCGACCGCCAGCCATTGCAGGCGACGCAGGCGCTCGCCGAGCAGCAGCATGCCCAGCAGCACATTGACCAGCGGGTTGATGTAGTAGCCCAACGCGGCTTCGAGCATGCGCTCGTTGTTCACCGCCCACACATAGACCAGCCAGTTACTGGCGATCAGCACGCCACTTAGGGTCAGTACGGCAAAGCGCTTGGGGTTATCCAGCAGTTCGCGCAGCCAGCCGGGGTGCTTCCACACCATCAGCAGTAGTGCGCCAAACAGCGCCGACCAGAGTGCGCGATGGACGATGATCTCCAGCGCCGGCACGCTCTGGATGGCTTTGAAATAGAGCGGGAACAGGCCCCAGATGATGTAGGCGGTCAGGCCGAGAATATACCCGCGACGCGGGTTGGCGGTGGCCATGCTGGGTCCTTGCTTAGACGGCTAACGGGAGGCTTGCGATTCTAGTCGGCGTGGCGCGGGCTTGTCTGGATGGGCAGGATTTTCTTCGGCGTTCTAGGCTACCTGGCTGTAACAAAGACGTTACATAGGGCTGGGTAACTGTAGTGGTCGCTCTGTAGGAGCCAGCTTGCTGGCGATGCTTTTAATCCGCTGATCGCCAGCAAGCTGGCTCCTACATGTGAAACATAAGACCTGCGGAATTGGTCCTTAAAACAGTCGCAGCGGCTCTTCATCCAGCGCCGATAGCTGCTCACGCAGGATCAGAATCTGATCGCCCCAGTAACGCTCGCTGCCAAACCAGGGGAAGCTCATGGGGAAGGCCGGGTCGTCCCAGCGGCGCGCTAGCCAGGCGCTGTAATGCATCAGGCGCAGAGCGCGCAGGCCTTCGATCAGTGGCAGTTCGCGCGGGTTGAAGTCGTGAAACTCCTGATAGCCATCCATCAGCTCGGAGAGTTGGCCGAGTCGCTCGTGGCGTTCGCCGGCGAGCATCATCCACAAATCCTGCACGGCTGGGCCCATGCGGCAGTCGTCGAGGTCGACCATATGGAAGGTGTCATCGCGGCACAGCAGGTTGCCGGGGTGGCAATCACCATGTAGTCGGATCGCCTGCACCGGGTTGGCGGCGAACAGCACATCCAGGCGCTTGAGCAGGTCGCGGGCCACCGACTCGTAGGCCGGCAGCAGGCTGCGCGGAATAAAATTGCCATCCAGCAGGGTGGCCAGTGAGGCATGGCCGAAGTTGCTCACCTGCAAGGCTTCGCGGTGGGCGAACGGCTTGAGTGAGCCGACCGCGTGCAGGCGGCCGAGCAACTGGCCGAGGCGGTACAGTTGCTCGAGGTTGCCGGGCTCCGGTGCGCGGCCACCACGGCGCGGGAACAGGGCGAAGCGAAAGCCGGAATAGCTGAACAGGGTTTCGCCATCGCGCACCAGTGGCGCCACCACCGGCACTTCGCACTCGGCCAGTTCGAAGGTGAAGCTGTGCTCTTCGCGAATCGCCTCATCGGTCCAGCGATCGGGGCGATAGAACTTGGCGATCAGCGGCGTTTCGTCCTCGATGCCCACCTGGTAGACGCGGTTTTCATAGCTGTTGAGCGCCAGTACGCGGGCATCGCTGAGGTAGCCGATGCTCTCCACAGCATCCAGCACCAGATCGGGTGTGAGTGCGGCAAATGGATGGGACATGGGCGACTCCGAAACAATTGGCCGCAGAGTGTAGCGCTTATGCATCGGCGGGCGGGATTTGGGCGTGTCAGCGTTCCGTAGGATGTGGTTGAGCGCAGCGATACCCATCACCGCGAATCGGGGTGTCAGTCCGTAGTCTGGATAAGCGCAGCGCAATCCGGGATAGCGCTCCCGGATTGCGCCAAGGCTTATTCGGGCTACAACGGCTGGCTAATCGCCTGGTTTTGGCGTGCGTGCCAGGCAATACACATCAACCCGCGCTGCGCCGGCCTTCTTTAATAGCCGCGCCAGGCTTTCGGCGGTGGCACCGGTGGTCAGCACATCATCGACCAGGGCCACATGCAGGCCGCTCACTGCACTGCCTGGTGCTAGGGCGAAGGCCTTGCGCAGGTTGCGTTTACGTGTGGCTGCATCGAGTTGTTGCTGCGCTGGCGTGTCGATAACCCGCAGCAGCCAATGCGCCTGCTGTGGCACCTGGAGCAAGGTGCTTAACCATTCGCTCAGCATGCCGGCTTGGTTGAAGCCGCGCTGACGTTGGCGTCTGTCGGCCAAGGGCACGGGTAGCAGCAGATCGGGGCGCGGCAGCCCTTCATCAAAAGCATGTTGCAGATGCTGTGACAAAAGCTCGCCGAGCAGACGTCCCATTGGCCACTTGGCCTGATGCTTAAACCGAGTGATCAGGCTGTCGATGGGGAAGGCGTAGCGCCAGGGCACTTCGACCTTGCTAAAGCTCGGCGGCTTTTTCAGGCAGGCCCCGCACACCAGGCCGTGGCTGGGCAGCGGCAGGGCGCAAACCTGGCAATGCCCGCCGAGCCAGGGCAGCTCAGCTTCGCAGCTGGTGCAGATGGCCAGTGCGGCGTCTGCGGCTTCATCGCAGAGCAAACAGATTTGCTTGCTTTTTAACCAGTTGTAAACCAGGTTTTGTGAGTTGGGTTGACAGCGCATACGCCTTCCATAACTATGCCGAACATCCGTGTCGTGCTTGCTGATTCTAGCTAGCAACTGCCAATAACAAGGAATTACCGATGAGCGCAACCACCGCCGCCAACCTGCGTCACGACTGGACTCTTACTGAGGTCAAGGCGCTCTTCGAGCAACCGTTCAACGACCTGCTATTCCAGGCGCAGACCTTGCACCGCGCGCACTTCGACCAGAATCGCGTGCAAGTCTCGACCCTGCTGTCGATCAAGACCGGCGCCTGCCCGGAAGACTGCAAATACTGCCCACAGTCCGGCCACTACAACACCGGCCTGGACAAGCAGAAGCTGATGGAAGTGCAGAAAGTGCTGGAAGCGGCCGCCGAAGCCAAGGCCATCGGCTCCACCCGCTTCTGCATGGGCGCGGCCTGGAAACACCCGTCGGCCAAGGACATGCCTTACGTGCTGAAGATGGTCGAGGGCGTCAAGGCCCTGGGCCTGGAAACCTGCATGACCCTGGGCAAGCTGGACAAGGAGCAGACCCAGGCCCTGGCCGCCGCGGGCCTGGACTACTACAACCACAACCTGGACACCTCGCCGGAGTTCTACGGCAATATCATCACCACCCGCACTTACGGGGAGCGCCTGGAAACCCTGGCCCATGTGCGTGATTCGGGGATGAAGATCTGTTCCGGCGGCATCCTTGGTATGGGCGAGTCGCTGGACGACCGCGCTGGGCTGTTGATTCAGCTGGCCAACCTGCCGGAACACCCGGAGAGCGTGCCGATCAATATGCTGGTCAAGGTCAAAGGCACGCCCCTGGCCGACGAGCAGGACGTCGATCCCTTCGACTTTATCCGCATGCTCGCCGTCGCGCGGATCATGATGCCGCAGTCGCATGTGCGCCTGTCCGCCGGCCGCGAGGCAATGAATGAGCAGATGCAGGCCCTGGCGTTCTTCGCCGGTGCCAACTCAATCTTCTACGGCGAAAAACTGCTGACCACCGCCAACCCACAAGCCGGCAAGGATATGCAGCTGTTCGCCCGCCTCGGCATCAAGCCGGAAGAACGTCAGGAGCATGCCGACGAAGTGCACCAGGCGGCCATTGAGCAGGCATTGGTCGAACAGCGCGATTCCAAGCTGTTCTATAACGCCGCTTCGGCCTAAACCGCTGTTTATGTAGGAGCCAGCTTGCTGGCGATCTCGTTTTCCGCTGATCGCCAGCAAGCTGGCTCCTACAGGGTATGCATATGCCTTTCGATCTATCCACTCGCCTCGCCGAGCGCCGTGCCGCCAATCTCTATCGCCAGCGGCCCCTACTTGAATCACCGCAGGGGCCGCTGGTGACTGTTGATGGTCATCAGCTGCTGGCCTTTTGTTCCAATGACTACCTGGGCCTGGCCAATCACCCGCAGGTGATCGAAGCCTGGCGCGCCGGTGCTGAGAAATGGGGCGTGGGTGGCGGCGCATCACACCTGGTGATCGGCCACAGCGCGCCGCACCATGAGCTGGAAGAAGCACTCGCCGAATTCACCGGGCGGGCACGGGCACTGCTGTTTTCCACCGGCTATATGGCCAATCTCGGCGCAGTCACCGCGCTGGTGGGGCAGGGCGATAGCGTGCTGGAGGATCGCCTTAACCATGCATCCTTGCTGGATGCTGGCCTGCTCAGTGGCGCGCGGTTTTCTCGTTATCTGCATAACGACCCGGTGAGTCTGGCCAACCGCTTGCGCAAGGTCATGGGCAATACCCTGATTGTTACCGACGGTGTATTCAGCATGGACGGTGACCTGGCCGACTTGCCATCACTGTGCGCCGAAGCGCGCCGCGCCAATGCCTGGGTGATGGTCGATGATGCCCATGGCTTCGGCCCACTGGGCGCAACTGGCGGCGGTATCGTCGAGCACTTCGGTCTAGGCGTCGACGATGTGCAGGTGCTGGTCGGCACCCTAGGCAAGGCTTTTGGTACGGCCGGCGCCTTTGTTGCTGGCAGTGAAGAGCTGATCGAAACCCTGGTGCAGTTCGCCCGGCCCTATATCTACACCACGAGCCAGCCACCGGCCCTGGCCTGCGCCACCCTGAAAAGCCTGGAATTGCTGCGCAGTGAGCACTGGCGGCGTGAGCACTTAAATACGCTGATCAAGCGTTTCCGCGAAGGTGCCCAGGCTATCGGCCTGGAGCTGATGGACAGCGCCACGCCGATTCAGCCGATCCTGATCGGCGACAGCGGCCGCGCTATGCAGCTGTCACAGATGCTGCGTGAACGCGGCTTGCTGGTCACCGCCATTCGCCCGCCGACTGTGCCGGCTGGTAGCGCCCGTCTGCGCGTGACCCTGTCCGCCGCCCATAGCCTGGAGCAGCTGGAGCTGTTGCTGGAAGCCCTGGCCGAGTGCTGGCCGTTGCTCACTGGTGAGACTGCTGCCCATGCGTGATCGGCTGATTCTGTTGCCCGGCTGGGGCCTTGGCACTGAGCCGCTTGAGCCTCTGGCTGCGGCCTTGCGCGGTCTCGATCCACGCCTACATGTGGAAATCGAGCCGCTGCCTTTATTGAACTCCAGCGACCCGGCCGACTGGCTGGATGAATTGGACGCCAACCTGCCACAGGACGCCTGGCTCGGCGGCTGGTCCCTCGGCGGCATGTTTGCCGCTGAACTGGCGGCGCGCCGTGGTGAGCGTTGCAGTGGCCTGCTGACATTGGCCAGCAACCTGCGCTTTGTCGCCGAGCCAAGCTGGCCAGCGGCTATGCCTGCCGAGACGTTTAATGCCTTCCGTCAGGGCTGCGTCGCCGATGCGGCCACCACCCTCAAGCGGTTTGCTCTGCTCTGCTCCCAGGGGGCGGTGGATGCCCGTGGCCTGTCGCGGCAGTTGTTGGCGGCTGCACCGCAGCAGCAAACCGCTGCTTTGCTGGCTGGGCTGGGCTTACTTGCGACCCTGGATACGCGGGCGGCGCTGCAGGCCTTTGTCGGCCCGCAATTGCACCTGTTCGCCGGTCACGATGCTCTGGTTCCGGCGAGCGCCGCGCAGGCCTTGCTGGCGCTGTTGCCGGATGTCGAGATCGGTTTGATCGACAACGCTAGCCACGCCTTTGCCCTAGAACGGCCCCATGAGATTGCCGCAGCGATTCAGGCCTTTCTGCATGAGGCCGGCGATGACTGATCTTGCCTTTGACCCGTTAAGCGGCCTGCCGGATAAACGTCAGGTGGCTGCGTCGTTTTCCCGCGCCGCTGAAAGCTACGACAGCGTCGCAGCCCTGCAGCGCAATGTCGGCCAGCAGTTGCTAGGTCAGTTGCCCGCAGCCATTACGCCTGAGCGCTGGTTGGATCTAGGTTGCGGCACCGGCTACTTCAGCCGCGCCCTGGGCGAGCGTTTTCCGGCGAGCCAGGGATTGGCCCTGGATATCGCCGAAGGCATGTTGCGCCACGCTCGGCCACTGGGCGGTGCGCAGCAGTTTATTGCCGGCGATGCCGAGCGCTTGCCGCTGCAAGGCGCGTCCTGCGACCTGGTTTTTTCCAGCTTGGCGTTGCAGTGGTGTGCGGATTTTTCCGCCGTGCTTAGCGAAGCCGCTCGCGTGCTTAGGCCCGGCGGCGTGCTGGCCTTTAGCAGTCTATGTGTCGGCACCCTGCAGGAGCTGCGCGATAGCTGGCAGGCGGTGGATGGCTTTGTCCACGTCAACCGCTTCCGCCGTTTTGAGGATTACCAGCGCCTGTGCGGCGACAGTGGGCTAGCGCTGCTCAGCCTGCAAACCACGCCTGAAACGCTTTATTACCCGGATGTGCGCAGCCTGACCCATGAGTTGAAGGCTCTCGGCGCCCACAACCTCAACCCTGGCCGGCCCGGCGGCCTGACCGGGCGTGCGCGCATGCTGGCGCTGCTCAAGGCCTATGAACAGTTTCGCCAACCGCAAGGTCTGCCGGCGACCTATCAGGTGGTTTACGGCGTATTGCGTAAGGATATGTCCTAGATGAGCGCTGCTTTTTTCGTTACCGGAACCGATACAGAAATCGGTAAAACCACCGTTGCTGCGGGTTTGCTGCACGCCGCACGAATGGCGGGCTTGTCGACTGCTGCGGCCAAACCGGTGGCTTCTGGCTGTGCGCGCACAGCGGACGGCCTGCGTAACGACGACGCCCTCGCGCTGCTCGGCGAATGCACCCTGGCGCTGCATTATGAGGAGGTCAATCCACTGGCCTTTGAGCCGGCGATTGCCCCGCATCTGGCCGCGCGCGAGGTGGGTGTATTGCTGGATGTTGCCGCGCTGCAGGGGCCGGTGCAGGCCATTCTGAACAAGCAGGCGGACCTGACCTTGGTCGAAGGCGCGGGCGGTTGGCGCGTGCCACTGGCCGGGCAAGCGACGTTGTCGGACCTTGCGATTGCCCTGCAGTTGCCGGTGATTCTGGTGGTCGGCGTGCGTCTAGGCTGCATCAATCAGGCTGTGCTCACGGCCGAGGCGATCCTGCGCGACGGCCTGCCGCTGGCCGGCTGGGTGGCCAATCTGGTCGATCCGCAGACCTCGCGCCTTGAAGACAATTTGGCCACTCTGGCCGAGCGCCTGCCTGCGCCTTGCCTGGGCTATGTGCCGCGCCTGGCCGAAGCCACGCCGGCTGCGGTTTCTGGCTATCTCAATCTCGGTTTATTACACCGCGCGCTATAAGCAGGCCAAGTGCCATAGCCTTTTGCTTGTACGTTTTTCGAGCAATTTCTGCTTCAATTGAAATGTTAGTGGTTGCCATAGCGGGAGCTTGAGCATGGAAATTTCTGGAAGTGCCTTCAACTCGGGCATCAGCACCATTCAGTCCGGCCAGCGTCGGGTCGATCAGGCTGCGGCGGATATCGCCAGCAACGCGCTGGGTCCGCAACCGCAGCCAGCTTCTGCGCCGCCGGCCAATCAGGTCAACCCTGCGCCAAGCTCAGCCGAGCAAGCTCGCCCCGATCTGGCGGAAAGTCTGGTTGCCCTGCGCCAAGGTCAGAATGAGGCAGAAGCGGGTGCCAAGGTGGTGAAAACTGCCGATGAAGTGCTCGGTACTCTGATCGATACAACAGCTTGATACGCTTGCCCCGAGCGTAATCCGGCCCTGTTGCGGAGTATTAGCAGTCAGGGGCGAGGAGTCATTGCATGCAGATTGGCGGCGCAACGTTTTATCCTGCGCCTGCAGCAACTCTACTGCCGGCTCGGCTTCTTGCGGCCAATGTTTCCCCTGACGTGTCCCCCGATATCACCCGCGCTGCCCAGGCTCCGATAACCGCTGCTCAGCCGCTGGCCGATGAGCAATCAGCTTCCTCGCGTGAAGAAGCTGATAAACCTGCCGACGCCTCGGCCAATCCCGATAAAGCCAAAAGTCGCGAAGGCGAACCCAATCCGCAGCAGCAACGCCTCGAGCAACTGGAAATCGCCAAGCTGGTCAGCCGTGATCAGGAAGTGCGTACCCACGAGCAGGCGCATGCTGCTGTCGGTGGGCGCTATGCCGGTGCGCCGAGTTACACCTACGAGCGCGGCCCGGATGGCAAACGCTATGCGGTAGGCGGTGAGGTGGGCATCGACGCCAGCCCGATCCCGAGCGACCCCGAAGCCACCCTGCGCAAGATGGAGGTGGTGATCCGCGCAGCCCTGGCGCCCGCCGAGCCATCGGCGCAGGACCGTCAGGTGGCAGCGCAAGCCCAGGCGCAAATGGCCGAGGCACGCGCCCAGTTGGCGCAGCAACAGAGCAGTGAGGCGCAGGCCGCCAGTGAAGCGCGTACCGAGCAGCGAAAAAAGGCGGAGGAAGAGGAGGCGGCTGAAAAGGAGAAATCCACCGCGCCCGTTCAGCAGGACCTGCCGCCACCACCTAGTCTTGATCTGTACAAGCAGCTCAGTGGTTTGCAGGCGCCAGCCCCGGTTATCGATCTGGTGGCCTGAGCGGCGCTTGGGGTGCTTGACATTAAATAGGCATAAACGTATGTTTCAAACGCTTGTTTGATTAGCTCGGTTGCCAAGGGGCAGGCGAGCGCCGGGATTGCTCCCGAAACTGACCGAATATCCGGTCACCTACACACTAAGAATCCACCGCAGAGGTTAACCGCTATGCCTGATTACAAGGCCCCCTTGCGTGATATCCGTTTCGTACGCGACGAACTGCTCGGCTACGAAGCGCATTATCAGAGCCTGCCTGGCTGCCAGGACGCTACTCCGGACATGGTCAGCGCCATCCTTGAAGAAGGCGCCAAGTTCTGTGAGCAAGTGCTTTCGCCACTGAATCGTGTAGGTGACACCGAAGGTTGCACCTGGTCGCCAGAAGGCGTGAAAACCCCTACAGGTTTTAAAGAAGCCTATCAGCAGTATGTTGAAGGCGGCTGGCCGAGCCTGGCGCACGACGCTGACCATGGCGGCCAAGGCCTGCCTGAGTCGCTGGGTCTGGTGCTGAGCGAAATGGTCGGTACCTCGAACTGGTCATGGGGCATGTACCCAGGCCTGTCGCACGGCGCGATGAACACCATTGCTGAGCACGGCACCGACGACCAGAAGCACACCTACCTGACCAAGCTGGTATCCGGCGAGTGGACTGGCACCATGTGCCTGACCGAGCCGCATTGCGGTACCGACCTGGGCATGCTGCGCACCAAAGCTGAGCCGCAGGCCGATGGCACCTACAAAGTGTCCGGCACTAAGATCTTTATCTCGGCTGGTGAACACGACATGGCCGATAACATCGTCCATATCGTACTGGCACGCCTGCCCGACGCGCCGCAAGGCACCAAAGGCATCTCGCTGTTTATCGTGCCGAAATTCTCGGTCGGTGCTGACGGCAGCACAGGTTCGCGTAACGCCGTTTCCTGTGGCTCGATCGAGCACAAGATGGGTATCCACGGTAACGCCACCTGCGTGATGAACTTTGATGGCGCCACCGGTTACCTGATCGGCCCAGCCAACAAAGGTCTGAACTGCATGTTCACCTTTATGAACACGGCTCGTCTGGGTACTGCTCTGCAAGGTCTGGCTCACGCTGAAGCCGGCTTCCAGGGTGGCCTGAAGTACGCCCGTGAGCGTCTGCAGATGCGTTCTTTGACTGGCCCGAAAGCGCCGGATAAAGCTGCTGACCCGATCATCGTCCATCCGGACGTACGTCGCATGCTGCTGACCATGAAAGCTTTCGCTGAAGGCAACCGTGCGATGGTGTACTTCACTGCCAAGCAGGTCGACATCGTTAAGTACAGCCAGGACGAAGCCGAGAAGAAAGCTGCAGACGAACTGCTGGCCTTCCTCACCCCAATCGCCAAAGCGTTCATGACCGAAGTCGGCTTCGAAGCGGCCAACCACGGCATGCAGATCTATGGTGGCCATGGCTTTATCGCCGAGTGGGGCATGGAGCAGAACGTTCGTGACTGCCGTATCTCCATGATGTACGAAGGCACCACCGGTATTCAGGCCCTCGACCTGCTGGGTCGTAAGATTCTGATGACCCAGGGCGGCGCGCTGAAGAACTTCACCAAGATCGTGCACAAGTTCTGCCAGACCAACGAATCCAACGAAGCCATCAAAGGTCTCGTTGAGCCGCTGGCCAAGCTGAACAAAGAGTGGGGCGACATCACCATGAAAGTGGGCATGGCCGCGATGAAGGACCGTGAAGAAGTCGGTGCCGCTTCGGTGGACTACCTGATGTATTCCGGTTATGCCTGCCTGGCTTACTTCTGGGCCGACATGGCTCGCCTGGCTGCCGAGAAGATTGCTGCCGGTGCTGAAGACGAGGCGTTCTACAAAGCCAAGCTGCAGACCGCCAACTTCTACTTCGCCCGTATTCTGCCGCGTACCCGTACGCACGTAGAGGCGATGCTGTCTGGCGCCAACAACCTGATGGACATGAACGAAGAACACTTCGCTCTGGGCTACTAAGCCTTAGTCCCTTTAGGTCAAAAAAACCGCTGCCCCTTGGGGTGGCGGTTTTTTTATGTCCGCCATCCCTGGCGGCCACCCTTCGGGCCGTCGCTACGCGACGTTAAAAACTGTTCCAGACAGTTTTTTGAGGCGAATAAAAAGTCCCCTGCAAATTGTCGATTTGCCTGGCATGTTCCGTGCGAAATGTTCTCGTTGCAGGCAAACTGCGCGGCGTTATCTACTTTTTATCGCTGCGTGGAACCCGTCTTGTCGCGTCTTGCTGCTGTGCGCTTCAGTCATTTTCTGCCTTCGCTGCTGCTTCTGTTCGGCGGCTTGCTGTTGTCGCAGCTGGCGCAGCTGAGCGAGTTTTTCACCTCGCTGTTCAATGTACTGCCCACTCTGCTGCTGTTGCTCGGCGGCGCGTTCTGCCTGGTGTATGGTCGCCAGCGCGAAGTGTTTCTGCTGCTGACGCTGTACCTCGGTTACTTCCTGCTCGACACCCAGGTTGATCATTTTCGCGCTACAGGGCAGGTGCGCAGCGATGCGGCGCTGATCTTTCATCTGTGCAGCCTGTTATTGCCGCTGCTCTACAGCCTTTACGCCGCCTGGCAGGAGCGTACCCATCTGCTGCAGGACTTGATCGCCCGCGCGGCCGTGCTGCTCGCGGTCGGTGCGGTGGCGGTTGGCTTGGCGCAGCGCTTTCCCGAGGCGTTGCTGCACTGGCTATCGCGGGTGCGCTGGCCGGCGCTGCAGGTCGAGTGGCTGGCGTTGGTGCAGCTGGCCTATCCGGTGTTTATCCTTGGCCTGATTCTGCTGGCGGTGCAGTACCTGCGCGCGCCACGGCCGTTGCATGCAGCGCAGTGGCTGGGGTTGTGCGGCCTGCTGTGGATGCTGCCGAACACCTTTATCCTGCCCAATGCACTGAATGTGATGAGCAGCCAGATCATGTTGATCCTGGTCGCTGCGGTGGCGCATGAGGCCTATCAGATGGCCTTTCGCGATGAGCTTACCGGCCTGCCGGGGCGGCGCGCTTTGAATGAGCGGCTGCAGCGTCTGGGCCGCAGTTATGTGATCGCCATGGCTGACGTTGATCACTTCAAGAAATTCAACGACACCCACGGCCACGATGTTGGTGATCAGGTGCTGCGCCTGGTCGCCGCTCAGCTGCGCAAGATCGGCGGTGGAGGCAAGGCCTATCGCTATGGCGGCGAGGAATTCACCCTGGTGTTCCCCGGCAAGACGCTTGAGGAATGCCTGCCGCATCTGGAACTGATACGCCAGGCCATCGAGACCTATCGCATCCAGCTGCGTGATAAACAGCAGCGCCCCCGGGACGATAAGCAGGGCAGGGCGCGGCGGGTCGGTAGCGCGGCCAATCAGGTGTCGGTGACGGTCAGCATGGGCGTGGCCGAGCGCGGGCTGGAGCAACGCAGCCCGGAAGAGGTGCTCAAGGCCGCCGACCAGGCGCTGTATAACGCCAAGGGCTCCGGGCGTAACTGTGTGCGCAGTTATGGTCAGCGGCGCGGGGCGGTCAAGCTGGATGCTGCACGGGGTTAAGACCGCCTGCTAATGGCCGTGTATTTAGCATTCGCATGCTTAATGTTGGTGTAAAGGAATACCCCGATTTTTAGCTGACGCAGATACCGCCTGAGCATGTTGGCCTGGCCGGCGGTGCGTGCCTGTAAAGGCCCGTCATTTGGCGATTTTTTACTGTATGTGACAGGTTGAATAGATGATGACCTGCTGGTCTGTACGCGACGCTATGGGTCTAAAAAGTTGTTCGGTTAGACTCCCTGCACATCTTTACATCTGCTGATCGACCGAGGATTTTCCCCATGGCTGACTACAAAGCTCCCCTGCGCGATATGCGCTTCGTGCTCAATGAAGTGTTTGAAGTTTCCAAGCTGTGGGCCCAGTTGCCGGCCCTGGCTGAAGTGGTCGATGAAGAAACCGCGGCGGCCATTCTTGAAGAGGCCGGCAAGGTCACCGCAGGCACCATCGCGCCGCTCAATCGCAGTGGCGATGAAGAAGGCTGCAGCTGGAGCAACGGCTCGGTGAAAACCCCAGCGGGCTTCCCGGATGCCTATAAAACCTACGCCGAAGGCGGCTGGGTGGGCGTCGGTGGCGATCCGCTGTTCGGCGGCATGGGTATGCCCAAGGCGATCTCGGCCCAGGTCGAGGAAATGGTCAACTCGGCCAACCTGTCGTTCGGCCTGTACCCGATGCTGACCGCCGGCGCCTGCCTGTCGATCAACGCCCACGCCAGCGAAGAGCTGAAAGAAAAATACCTGCCGAACATGTATTCCGGCGTTTGGGCCGGCTCCATGTGCCTGACCGAGCCCCATGCCGGTACTGACCTGGGCATCATTCGCACCAAGGCCGAGCCCCAGGCTGACGGTAGCTTCAAGATCTCTGGCACCAAGATCTTTATCACCGGTGGTGAGCACGACCTGACCGAGAACATCATCCACCTGGTACTGGCCAAGCTGCCGGATGCCCCAGCGGGCCCGAAAGGTATTTCGCTGTTCCTGGTGCCGAAGTTTATGGTCAATACAGACGGTTCCCTGGGCGAGCAGAACAGCCTGTCCTGCGGCTCTATCGAACACAAGATGGGCATCAAGGCCTCGGCCACCTGCGTGATGAACTTCGACGGCGCCACTGGCTGGATCGTCGATGCGCCGAACAAAGGCCTCGCCGCCATGTTCACCATGATGAACTACGAGCGCCTGGGCGTTGGCATTCAGGGCCTGTCCCTGGGGGAACGCAGCTACCAGAACGCCGTGGAGTACGCCCGCGACCGTATCCAGAGCCGCGCGCCGACCGGCCCGGTAGCCAAAGATAAGGCCGCCGACCCGATCATCGTGCACCCGGACGTGCGCCGCATGCTGCTGACCATGAAAGCGCTGAACGAAGGCGGCCGTGCCTTCTCCAGTTACGTGGCTATGCAACTCGACACCGCCAAGTTCAGCGAAGACGCCGCAGTGCGCAAGCGCGCGGAAGAGCTGGTTGCCCTGCTGACCCCGGTAGCCAAAGCCTTCCTCACCGATATGGCGCTGGAAACCACCGTACACGGCCAGCAGATCTTTGGCGGCCACGGCTTTATCCGTGAGTGGGGCCAGGAGCAGCTGATTCGCGACTGCCGCATCACCCAGATCTACGAAGGCACTAACGGTATCCAGGCGCTCGATCTGGTCGGCCGTAAAGTGGTTGGCAGCGGCGGTGCGTTCTACAAGCACTTCGCCGAAGAGATCAAAACCTTCACCGACAGCGCCGACGCCTCGCTCTCCGAGTTCGTTAATCCGCTGAAAGAGGCCATCGCCAATCTGGAAGTGATGACCGCCGATTTGCTGGAACGCGCCAAGGCCAACCCGAACGAAGTCGGCGCCGCCTCGGTCGAGTACCTGCAGGTGTTCGGTTACACCGCCTACGCCTATATGTGGGCCCTGATGGCGCGCACCGCGCTGGCCAAGCAGGATCAGGACGAGTTCTACGTCAGCAAGCTGGGCACCGCGCGCTTCTTCTTCGCCCGCCTGCTGCCGCGTATCCACTCGCTGACTGCTTCGGTCAAGGCCGGTAGCGAGTCGCTGTACCTGCTGGATGCTGCGCAGTTCTAAACGCTGTTTGGCAATAACAAAACCCCGGCCTTGTGCCGGGGTTTTGCGTTTTGGCGCCCTGAATATGCGGTTAAGCAGAGCGGAGCGCCGAGCGCTTTCGTCTTATTTGTATAGTCATTTGATGGGTCTAGGTTGAATTTATGGGTTTTTAGGTTTATTTGTATATACAAATAGAGCGGAACCCTTCCTATGACCCAGTCAGTCTCCATCCAGCTATGGCGTGATCTTGTTCTGTTTGATGGCGAGCAGACATGCCCGCAGCCCATGGCGTTGTGGGTGCAAGACGGACGCGTCGCCGGGTTGTGCCCGGAGGCCGATTTCGATGCGCCTGCGCTGGCCGATGCTGTTGAGGTGGGTCGCGGCGGGGTAATGACCCCCGGCTTGGTGGATTGCCACAGCCATCTGGTCTACGCCGGCAACCGCGCCGCTGAATTCGAGCAGCGCCTCGAAGGTGTCAGCTACGCCGAAATCGCCAAAGCTGGCGGCGGCATTCTCAGCACCGTACGCGCCACTCGCGCGGCCAGCGAGGACGAGTTGCTGGCGCAGAGCTTGCCACGCCTGCAGGCGCTGCTGGACGACGGCGTCACCACCCTGGAAATCAAATCCGGCTATGGCTTGACTGTCGAAGATGAGCTGAAGATGCTGCGCGTCGCTCGCCGCCTGGGCGAATTGCTGCCGCTGCGCATCACCACCACCCTGCTCGGCGCCCATGCCTTGCCGCCGGAATTTGCCGACGACAGCGACGGTTATATCGCCCTGGTGTGCAACGAGATGATCCCGGCGGCCGTGGCCGAAGGCCTGGTCGATGCGGTGGATGTGTTCTGCGAAAACATCGCCTTTAGTCCGGCGCAGTGCGAGTTGGTGTTCCAGGCTGCGCAACGCCACGGCCTGCCGATCAAGGTGCACGCTGAGCAGCTGTCCAACCAGGGTGCCAGTGCCCTGGCCGCTCGTTATCAGGGCCTCTCGGCCGACCATATCGAGTTTCTTGATGAGGCCGGGGTGCAGGACATGGCCGCCGCTGGCACCGTGGCCACCCTGCTGCCGGGGGCCTTTTATACCCTGCGCGAGACCCAGCTGCCGCCTATCGCGCTGCTGCGCCAGCATAAAGTGCCGATGGCCTTGGCCAGCGATGCCAACCCCGGCACTTCGCCGATCTGCTTTCCGACCTTGACCCTCAACCTGGCTTGCACCTTGTTCCGCCTGACCCCGCGTGAAGCCCTGGCCGGTATGACCGCCCATGCCGCCCGCGCCCTCGGCCGCCCGGATCTTGGGCGGGTCGAAGTTGGTGCTCCCGCCGACCTGTGCCTGTGGGATGTGCAGCAACCCGCCGAGCTGGCCTATGCGGTGCAGCCCGGTCGGTTGCGCCAGCGCATCTTCAACGGCGTTATCAGCTACCGCAAAGAGGCCAACAGCCATGCACGCTGATCGCAACTCCATGGATATTTGGCAGGGCCGCGTCGACCCGGAAGCCGACAGCCCGCGCTGGCATCAGCGCATTCAGGCGCTAAGCGCGGACAGCCAGCCCGGCGTGGCCCTGCTCGGTTTCGCCAGCGACGAAGGCGTGCGCCGAAACCATGGCCGCGTGGGCGCGGTAAATGGCCCTCGGGCCATGCGCAAGGCGCTGGCCAATCTGGCCTGGCACCGTAGTGGCGTGGCCTATGACGCCGGTGATGTGCTGTGCGCCGACGGCGATCTGGAAAGCGCCCAGGCGCGCCTCGGCGCAAACGTTTGCGCGCTGCTGGATGCCGGGCATTTGCCGATTGTGTTGGGCGGTGGCCATGAGGTGGCCTTCGGCAGCTGGCAAGGTATTGCCGAGCATCTGGCTGGCGGTACTCCGCGTATCGGCATTATCAATTTCGACGCGCATTTCGACCTGCGCGACCCGACCCATGTGCATTCCTCCGGCACGCCCTTCGCACAGATTGCCGAGCAGTGCGCCACCCGTGGCTGGCCGTTCGCCTATGCCTGCCTGGGCGTCAGCCGGGCGAGCAACACCCGCGCCTTGTTCCAGCGCGCCGCCGAGCTGAACGTACTGGTGCGCGAAGACCGTGAGATCCGCGAGGCCAGCCTGGCAGCCATCAGTGCTGAACTGTCGGCCTTTATCGCCGGCTGCGACGCGATCTACCTGACCATCGACATCGACGTACTGCCGGCCTGCGAAGCACCCGGCGTCAGTGCCCCGGCCGCGCGCGGCGTGCCGCTGGCGCTGCTCGAACCGCTGCTGGAAAGCGTGCGCGACAGCGGCAAGCTGCGCCTGATCGACTTGGCCGAACTCAACCCCGAACACGACATCGACAGCCGCACCGCCAAGGTGGCAGCGCGGCTGATCCATCTACTCACCCTGACGCTCTGAAACTGAACCTTATAGCTAACAACAACAGGAGCCCCCATGAGCCTCTTCCGTGACACCGAAATCCGCGCTGCCCGTGGCACCACGCTGACCGCCAAGAGCTGGCTGACCGAAGCGCCGTTGCGCATGCTGATGAACAACCTCGACCCGGAAGTGGCCGAGAACCCCAAGGAGCTGGTGGTGTATGGCGGCATCGGCCGCGCCGCGCGTAACTGGGAATGCTATGACAAGATCGTCGAGGTGCTGACCCGCCTTGAAGACAACCAGACCCTGCTGATTCAATCCGGCAAGCCGGTGGGCGTGTTCGAAACCCACAAGGACGCGCCGCGCGTGCTGCTGGCCAACTCCAACCTGGTGCCGCACTGGGCCACCTGGGAGCACTTCAACGAACTGGATGCCAAGGGTCTGGCCATGTACGGCCAGATGACCGCTGGCAGCTGGATCTATATCGGCAGCCAGGGCATCGTCCAGGGCACCTATGAAACCTTCGTCGAGGCCGGTCGTCAGCATTACGGCGGTAACCTCAAAGGTAAGTGGGTACTGACTGCAGGCCTGGGCGGTATGGGCGGCGCGCAGCCACTGGCCGCCACCCTGGCCGGTGCCTGCTCGCTGAATATCGAGTGTCAGCAGAGCCGCATCGATTTCCGTCTAAAGACCCGTTATGTCGACGAGCAGGCCACGGATCTGGACGATGCCCTGGCGCGCATCGACACGTACTGCCGCGCAGGCCAGGCGGTGTCCATCGCCCTGTGTGGCAACGCCGCCGAGATCCTCCCGGAACTGGTCAAGCGCGGCGTACGCCCGGATATGGTCACCGACCAGACCAGCGCCCACGACCCGCGCCACGGCTACCTGCCAATTGGCTGGAACTGGGACGAGTATGCGGCTCGCGGCAAGACCGAGGAAGCCGTGGTGGTCAAGGCCGCCAAGCAGTCCATGGCCGTGCATGTGCGCGCCATGCTGGCCTTCCAGCAGATGGGCGTACCGACCTTTGACTACGGCAACAATATCCGCCAGATGGCCCTGCAGGAGGGTGTGGATAACGCCTTCGACTTCCCCGGTTTCGTCCCGGCCTATATCCGTCCGCTGTTCTGCCAGGGCATTGGCCCGTTCCGCTGGGTGGCGCTGTCCGGCGACCCCGAGGACATCTACAAAACCGACGCCAAGGTCAAGGAACTGATCCCGGACGACGCCCACCTGCACAACTGGCTGGACATGGCCCGCGAGCGCATCAGCTTCCAGGGCTTGCCGGCGCGTATCTGCTGGGTTGGCCTGAAGGACCGCGCGCGTCTGGCCCAGGCCTTCAATGACATGGTTGCCAGCGGCGAGCTGAAGGCGCCTATCGTGATCGGTCGTGACCACCTCGACTCCGGTTCGGTGGCCAGCCCCAACCGTGAAACCGAGTCGATGATGGACGGCTCCGATGCGGTGTCCGACTGGCCGCTGCTCAACGCCCTGCTGAATACCGCAGGCGGTGCGACCTGGGTGTCGTTGCACCACGGAGGCGGCGTCGGTATGGGCTACTCGCAGCATTCCGGGGTGGTGATCGTCGCCGACGGCACGCCCGAAGCCCGCGCCCGTCTCGGCCGCGTACTGCGCAACGACCCGGGCACCGGGGTGATGCGCCACGCCGATGCTGGTTATGAGATTGCCGTAGAGTGTGCCCGCGAGCAGGGTCTTGATTTGCCGATGATCGCCGCTACCCAAGGAGCCAACGCATGAGCCTGTTTACCCTGACTCCCGGCCAACTGAGCCTGGCCCAGCTGCGCGCCGCCTATCAGGCGCCGCTCACGCTGCGTCTGGATGCCAGCGCCCACGCCGGCATCGAGGCCAGTGTCGCCTGCGTCAATGGCATCGTCGCCGAGGGCCGCACCGCCTATGGCATCAACACCGGTTTCGGCCTGCTGGCCTCGACCCGCATCGCCAATGAAGACCTGGAAAAACTGCAGCGCTCGCTGGTGCTGTCCCACGCCGCCGGCATCGGTGCGCCGCTGGATGACGCCATGGTGCGCCTGATCATGCTGCTCAAGGTCAACAGCCTGGCGCGCGGATTCTCCGGCATCCGCCTGCAAGTCATCGAGGCGCTGATCGCCTTGATCAATGCCGAGGTCTACCCGCATATCCCGCTCAAGGGTTCGGTCGGCGCTTCTGGCGACCTGGCGCCGTTGGCGCATATGTCCCTGGTGCTGCTGGGTGAAAGCCAGGCGCGTTATCGCGGTGAATGGCTGCCGGCGACCGAGGCATTGGCCATCGCCGGTCTACAGCCGATGACCCTGGCCGCCAAGGAAGGCCTGGCGCTGCTCAACGGCACTCAGGTGTCCACTGCCTATGCCTTGCGCGGCTTGTTCGAAGCTGAAGATTTGTTCGCTGCGGCTACCGTTTGCGGCGGCCTGACTGTGGAAGCCGCGCTGGGCTCGCGTGCGCCGTTTGATCCGCGCATCCATGCCGCCCGGGGTCAGCGTGGGCAGATCGACGCGGCAGCTATCTATCGCCACCTGCTCGGTGAGAGCAGCGAAGTCGGTCGCTCCCATGAGGCCTGCGACAAGGTGCAGGACCCGTATTCGCTGCGTTGCCAGCCGCAAGTGATGGGCGCGTGCCTGACCCAGCTGCGCCAGGCCGCCGAGGTGCTGGCGGTGGAAGCCAACGCGGTATCGGATAACCCCCTGGTGTTCGCCGCCGAGGGTGATGTGATTTCCGGCGGTAACTTCCACGCCGAACCCGTGGCCATGGCCGCCGACAATATCGCCCTGGCCATCGCCGAAATCGGCGCACTGAGCGAGCGGCGCACCTCGCTGATGATGGATAAACATATGTCGCAGTTGCCGCCGTTTCTGGTGGCCAATGGCGGGGTCAACTCCGGCTTTATGATCGCCCAGGTCACTGCCGCCGCGTTGGCCAGCGAGAATAAGGCGCTGTCCCACCCGCACAGCGTCGACAGCCTGCCGACCTCGGCGAACCAGGAAGACCACGTATCCATGGCCCCGGCCGCCGGCAAGCGCCTGTGGGAAATGGCCGCCAACACCCGTGGCGTGCTGGCCATCGAATGGCTGGGTGCCTGCCAGGGCCTGGACTTCCGTGAAGGGCTGAAAAGCTCGCCGGCTCTGGAGCAGGCGCGCCAGGCCCTGCGCGCCCAGGTGCCGTACTACGTGGAGGATCGCTTCTTCTCCCCGGACATCGAGGCGGCCAACGCATTGTTGGCTGAACGCGTGCTGACCCCACTGCTACCCAACGGTTTATTGCCGTCGCTGACGTAGGTTGGCGTTGAGCGCAGCGAAGCCCAACAGCGTATGTCGTCCGGCCTGGCTTGGCCGTTGCGCCTGGCATCGCTCGTTGGGCTTCGTCGCACGCTCCTCAACCCAACCTACGAAGCCCGTTGTTGCCGAGCGATGTCTTGCCCACCCTACGTCGCAGCGTGTTGGCGCGTTATTATCCGCGCATCGGGACCACCCCAAGGAGCCGCAGTGAGCAGTACAACCCCGCGCTACAAGGCGATTGAAGCGTTCCTGCTGGAGCGCATCCACAGCGGCGCTTACCCGGTCAATCATCAGATTCCGGCAGAAGAACAGCTGGCGCGGGATTTTGGGGTGAGTCGCATGACCGCCAACAAGGCCATTCGCGACCTGGTGCAGAAGGGCTACCTGCTGCGCCAGGCCGGCCTGGGGACATTTGTCACCGATCGCAAGGCCGAGTCATCGCTGCATGAAGTGCTGAATATCGCCAGTGAAGTGCGCGGCCGTGGGCATGCCTATAGCAACGACATTATTCGCTGTGAGGCGGTGGCGGCAGATGATGAGGTGGCGCTGCGGTTGGGCTTACGCCTGGGCGCCGAGGTGTTTCACAGCATTCTGGTGCACCGTGAGGATGGCGTGCCGATTCAGCTGGAAGACCGCTTCGTCAACCCGCGCTGGGTGCCGCATTACCTGAACAGTGATTTCTCTCGGCAGACGCCCAACGAGGTGCTGGTCAGCAGCTGCCCGATTTCCGATGTCGAGCATGTGGTCGAGGCCGTGCTGGTGGATCAGCAGGTGGCCGACTGGCTGGCTATCGCAGTGGCCGCGCCGTGCCTGAGTGTGATTCGCCGTACCTGGTCGGATGAGCACCTGATCAGCTACGCCCGGCTGATCCATCCGGGCGATCGATACAAGCTGCGTTCATCGCACAAGCCGATCAGTTATTGATCTGCTGCTCGACCAGTTCGGGGTTGTCGATAAAGCGGTTACGGGTGCCCTGCAGGCTGGCAATCTTGTCGTTACGCGCCTTCTCTTCGGCATCCGGCGGGTCCATCTGATGCCACTTTTTGTACACCTGCACCTGGCCGACGATGGGCAGGTTGTATTCGACATGCATATAGAAAATTGCCCGAGCAATGTTGCCCTTGGCCTCATCGCGCGGCTCTACCAGTTGGAAGCTGGTTTTCATCTCGCAACCGATGTCAGCGAGTTTGCTTGGCACGCTGTCATCCAGTTCGCCGAACTGGGCATTGCGCCGTACCAGCTCGACGCGGGTCAGTGCCGGATAGAGGTTGTGCAGGTCGGCCGCCATAAATACGTAGCGCGGGTTCATGATTGCGCACTGGCGGTTGGTTATGCAGCGCAGCGCGCTTTTTAGCTGTTTGCTGCTGTAGATCGCGCTGGCTTTGAGTTGGCCGCTTTCCTCGGTGAACGCTTTAGCGCAATACAGCGTGCTGCCGCCCTGGCCATAAAGCTGGCTCCAGAACAGTTGCACGGCGGCTTTGGGGTCAGAAAGCTGGTTCTGCCCGTTGGCCAGGGTGGGTAGGCTGATGCTGGCTGCCAGGCAGCCGATGACGAAAAGCAATGAGCGCATATGTGGCCCCAGTGACCGCCGTTGACGGGGTCTGTTGTTTTTGTAAGACAAAATCGAGTCTAACAAGACCTGCGTCACAAAATAAAGCCGAGCGTTTGCTCGGTTTTACTCGAAAAGATGCTGTGTAGGCTTTGGCTTACACCGCGTGCTGCGGATCGCCACTGTTACGGATGCCAGGCGATGGCTAATCTGCTGCCCATGGACGTCGCGCAGGAAGCGCACTTTAGCAACAGGGATACGCTGGACAGCTGCCAGGATGGCAAGCAGATCAAGGATGTCAGGACTCAGTCTGCAAGCCCCGCAATCGCGGGGTTTTCTTTTTTATGGCCTGCCATCCATGGCAGCCACCCTTCGGGCGCATCGCTGCGCAATGTCAAAAATTGCTCAAGGCAAATTTTTGGTTATGTATGCCATTGCGTGTTGCATGCAATCGGTAGGTTGGCGCTAAGCGCAGCGAAGCCCAACAGCCGTTGGCATATGGCACAAATCGTTGGGCTTCGTCGCTGCGCTCCTTAACGGATCGCCGCCCGACCCAAACCTAAGGTTTATCGCCTCGCAACACGTAATAGGGACAGCGCCATCTTGTATGGCATTCGCCGTTGATGGTCCGCGCTTGGCAGGGTGCGGCGCTGTAGGCGGCAATAATCGGCGTGTTGACCTAGCCATACAGCCAGAGTGCGCCGGTGGGCATTCGTTGCGGCACTTTTCCGCTACCATCTGCTTCTCTCTTGCATGCGATAAGGATTGCCCCATGTCCATCTCCACGCTGATTTTCCTGGCGGTTGTCGCCGCGCTGATCTTTTACGTGATTGGCATCTACAACCAGCTGGTGACCCTGCGTAACCGTTTTCAGAACGCCTTTGCGCAGATCGAGGTGCAGCTCAAGCGCCGTTATGACCTGATCCCCAATCTGGTGGAAACCGCCAAGGGCTACATGGCCCATGAGCGCGAAACCCTGGAAGCGGTGATTGCCGCGCGCAATAACGCGGTAACTGGGCTCAAAGCCGCTGCGGCGCAGCCGGGCAATGCCCAGAGCATGGCGCAGCTGGGCGGCGCGGAAGGGCTGTTGAACAGCGCCCTGGGCCGCTTGAACGTTACGCTTGAGGCTTACCCGGACCTCAAGGCCTCGGCGAATATGCAGCAGCTCAGTGAAGAGTTGAGCAGCACCGAGAACAAGGTGGCCTTCGCCCGCCAGGCCTTTAACGATGCGGTGATGGCCTACAACACCTACAAACAGGCCTTCCCGCCGGTATTGCTGGCCGCCAGTTTCGGCCACGCCCAGGACGCCAGCCTGCTGGAATTCGCCGACAGCGCGGCGATTCAGGAAGCGCCGAAGGTGTCGTTCTGAATTAAGGGTCCGGCACGATGAATTTCTTCGAGCAACAGGATCGCGCCCGGCGTAACAGCGGGCGCCTGCTGATTCTGATGGCGCTGGCGGTGCTTAGCCTGATCACCCTGACCAGCCTGGTGCTGGGCCTGGTCTGGCAGCTCTTTGGCCAGAGCCACACCTCGCTGTGGTTGGCCAGTGATACGCCAAACAGCGTATTGCCCAGTTGGCCACTGGTGGGCTGCGTGGCGCTGGTGGTGATTGGCGTGGTGCTGCTGGGCAGTCTGTACAAGCAGCTGCAGTTGAGCCGTGGTGGCCAGGCGATTGCTGAGCGGTTGGGCGGCCGCTTGATTAACCTATCGCCACAGAACCTCGAAGAGCGCCGGCTGCTCAATGTGGTGGAGGAAATGGCCCTGGCCTCGGGCACTTCGGTGCCGCCGGTGTATGTGCTCGATGATGCCGGGATCAACGCCTTTGCCGCCGGTCTGACGCCACAGGATGCGGTAATCGGGATTACCCGTGGGGCTATCTGCCAGCTCAGCCGCGATGAGTTGCAGGGTGTGATTGCCCACGAATTCAGCCATATCTTCCACGGCGATATGCGCCTCAATACGCGGCTGGTGTCGGTGCTGCACGGCATTTTGCTGCTCGGTCTGATTGGTGGATTTCTGCTGCGTAGCAGCGGGCGCGGCAGTCGTTCCAGTCGCAACAACTCGGTAGCGGTCGTGCTCGCCATTGGCGTCACGCTGTGGGTGCTGGGCTATGCCGGGACCTTTTTTGGCAACCTGATCAAAGCCGCCGTAAGCCGCCAGCGCGAGTTTCTTGCCGACGCCTCTGCGGTGCAGTACACCCGCAACCCGGAGAGCATTGCCGGGGCCTTGAAGAAAATCGGCGGCAACCTGTATGGCTCGCAGCTGCAGGCCGGGCATGCCGCCGAGTTCAGTCATATGTATTTTGCCGCCGGCATTAGCCAGGCGCTGGAAGGCATGCTGGCCACTCACCCGCCCCTGGATCAGCGCATTCGCCGCATCACGCCCGGCTGGGACGGCCGCTACCCGCATGTAGCGCAAATCAGCGCGGCAACGCCGGTGGCGGCCGCCAGCGATTCGGCTGTGAATGTGTATGACCTGAGCGCCTTTGTTCCGGGCTTGAGCGCAGCTTCGGCGAGTGAGGCGATTGGCGCCATTGGTGATCCGCAGGCAGCGCACCTGCTGGCCGCGCGCAGCACCCTGGCGTGTCTGGATCTTGCCCTGAGCGAGGCGGCGCACAGCTGCAGTGGCGCCCAGGCGTTGCTCTACGGTCTGCTGCTCGACCCCGCCGAAGCGCAAGCGGCGCAGCAATTACAGCTGCTGCAGCCGCGTATCGCCGCCGAGGTTGCCGCGCAGCTTGAACAGTTGCGCGAGCCGCTGCGGCAACTGGCGCCCGGCATGCGTTTGTCTCTTTTGGATCTAGCCATTCCGGCCCTCAAGCAGCTGGCGGCCGATCAGTTCGCCACGCTAAAGGCCAATTTGGCACTGCTGATTCGCGCCGATGGCCGGGTTGCGCTGCTGGAATGGACGCTGCTACGGATTGTTGAGCGCAATGTCGGAGGCGTGCGCGCGCAGACCAGCCGCTACCAGCTGCAGGAACTGGCCGCTGAAACCTGCGTGGTGCTGTCGTTGCTGGCCCGCGCCGGCGGGGTGGATGAATCAGCCGCGCAGCTCGCGTTCAAGCATGCCGGCAGCGAGTTGCCGTTCCCGCTCGGCCAGTTGCTGCCAGCCAGTGCCAGTGGCTTAGCGGCGTTGGAGCCTGCGCTGAGGCGCCTGAGCCTGCTCTGGCCGTTGCAGAAGCCGCAGCTGCTCAAAGCCATGGCGCGTTGCATCGAGCACGACGGCCAGATCAGCCCCGCCGAGGCCGAGCTGATGCGCGCGGTGGCGGATATCCTCGATTGCCCGATGCCGCCGCTGCTCGTCGCGCAGGGTTGACCGTCTGGCGGTGCGGCTTGACCCTGCGCCGCAGGCGGTAGACTGTAAAACCGCGCAGCACTGTCATGCCTCGGTCATCAAGTCGGGCAATGCTGAAGCTGCCAATAACAACCACCTTTAGGGCGTTCGCCCCTTCATTGCACTGCCTCCTTACCCGTCACGCCGTTATTGAGCGGCAAGGAGAGAGCCATGAACCTGTTACAACCCTTCACCGCCGGGCTGTTTGACCCGCATCTACAGCTTGAAGCTGAGCCTGATGCGCTTGAGGCAGAACTGCGCTGCGCCACCATCCACGCGGACATCATCCACACCATCGCCGCCATCGACCAACTGGCTGCGCACTGGCAGCAGCCACCTGAACCGCCGCAGTTACGCTAGGCAGCCCAGTGCCCAGTGCCTGGCGGCATATGGCCGCCAGGCGTTTTATCTTTCAGCGGCGTTCGGCTTGGTCGCGCATGGTGGACCGGTGAAGCGTGGTCCACCCTACAGCCGACCCCGTAACCGTAGGTTGAGGTTGAGGAGCAACGCGACGAAGCCCAACGAGCCCTGTCTGCTTTTGTTGGGCTTCGCTGCGCTCAGCGCCAACCTACGTCTAGTCGGCATTCAACCGTTCGCCCAGGCCGATGCATGCCGGCAGAAACAGTCGCGCATCCATCAGCTGCGGTTGGCGCACGATGGGGGCGAAGTCCATGCGCTCGAGGATATTGCGCTGGATACCCACGCCCTGTGCCACTTCGATCAGCTCCAGGCCGTTCATGATCAGCCCGCTGGCACGTGGTTCAACACGCTTGTGGTCGGCGGCTGTGCGCTGCCCGTCTGGTCAAGGCCCTAGCAGTTGAGGCACAGTAAGCCAGCAAATTGCCATCTATGAAGCGCCGGGCTATGTTTTTTCGACCGCGAACCAAACCGGGCAGTAACAACAGCGCCGCCGTCGACGACTTGCAGGATGTCGGCCAGCGCTCGTTGGTCCGCATGATTTTTGCTAGCAGCGGGCTGACCCTCGCGGTGTTCTGCACGCTGCAATTTATGGCCGGCAACTACCTGCTTGCCAGCTTCGAACTGGTCGCCACTGGGGCGCTGCTGTGGGGCGCCTGGCGCATTGCCAGGGTGCGCAACCTGCTGCCGTGGATCTACCTCTACCTGCTGCCGACCTTCAGCTTTCTGCTGTACATCATCGTTATTCCCAACGCCTCGAAAACCGCCTTCGTCTGGATTTACAGCATTCCCGTGCTGTCCTACCTACTGCTTGGGCGCAAGCGCGGCAGCCTGCTGGCGCTGCCCTTTGTGATTAGTGCCTGCCTGCTGTACCTGTACACCTACCCGATCCAGCGGGATGCCGAAAGTCTGATCGACCTGGGCAACGCCGTGTTCTGCGGGGCGATGATTCTGGTCTTCGTCTACCTCTACGAAGCCCGCCGCGCTGCGGCCTACCAGCAGCTGCAGCATATGGCGCGCACCGATGCGCTGACCGGCGTGGCCAGCCGTGGCAGTTTCCAGCAGAGCCTGGAGCAGAGCATCCGCGAGGCGCGGCGCAGCAAGGCAAAGCTGGTGCTGGTGGTATTGGATGTCGACCATTTCAAGGCGGTGAATGACCACTACGGCCACGATGCCGGCGACCAGGCGTTGCGCTATATTTGCAACAGCCTCAACCAGCGCCTGCGCGCCACCGACACCCTCGGCCGCCTGGGCGGTGAAGAGTTCGGCTTGCTGCTGCGCAACACCGATGGTCAGGGCGCCGAGTCGCTGGTCGAAGGCCTGCGCGCGCAGCTGTGCAGCCAGCCGATGCGTTACGGTGATCAGGACATCGCGCTATCGGCAACCTTTGGCCTGGCCGAATGGCCCGTCGATGGCCAAACCGCCGAGCAGCTATACCGCTGCGCCGATCAGCGCCTGTATCGCGGTAAGGCGCTGGGCCGCAATCGCCTGGTCGGGCGGCACAGTGCAGAGCCCGAACGTATCGGCGATTAAGCGCTGCTGCGTGCGCGGTAATCGGCCTTAGCGCGTCTGTTGCGGCGTCTACACTCAACTCGGTCCACCGCTGCGCCCGCATGCCCGTGGGCGACCTTCCTGGCGAAGCAACAGGTCACACAGGGACTTTCCATGACCGTCCTTTGCGCCTTTATCAAACAGGTTATCCGGCTCTGGTACGCAGCTGATCTGGCTCTGATCGGTCAGCGCCGCGAGCGCCGTATGCGCATGCTCTCCAGCCTGGTATTGCTGCTGGTCGGCAGCCTCTGGGGCATCTTCTTCAGCCTGCGCGGCGAGTGGGGCATTGTCCTGATGGACCTGCTGATGATCCTCTGCGGCCTTGGTGTATTTATCCTGACGCTGCGCAACCAGGTGCGCCTGGCCAACCTGCTGCTGTTCGGCGTGATCATCCTGGTGATTGTCGGCATCACCTTATTGATGGACCCGCACACCGCCGCCGCGCCGCGCGCGACCCATCTGTACCTGCTGCCGATTGCCGTCGCCGCGCTGATGGCCTTCCGTGATGAGCGGATAGAGCTGCGCTACGGCATGGCCATGCTCTGCCTGGGGTTGTTTGCTGTGCTGGCCTCGTCATCCTGGAGCCCCACCAGCGCCTACCACCTGCCGGATGAGGTGCGGGTGGTAGGCTCCTGGGTGCAAGGCATTGCCGCCATGCTGATGCTGTTTGTGCTGCTGCATATTCTGCAAAGCGACGTCGCCGAGCGCTCAATGCTAGACCGCGACCTCGAAGTGGCGCTGCGCGAGCAGCAGTTTGTGCTGCACTACCAGCCCCAACTCAACCGCGCCGGCAAAGTGATCGGCGCCGAAGTGCTGATCCGCTGGCAACACCCACAACGCGGGCTAATTGCCCCCGGCGAGTTTATTGACCACGCAGAAAACACCGGCATGATCATCCCCATCGGCCAGTGGGTGCTGGAGCAAGCCATCCGCCAGCTGCGCTGCTGGAAAGGCGACCCGCTCTACGCCGACATCGGCCTGGCGGTGAATATCAGCCAGAAGCAGTTTCGCCAGAACAGCTTTGTGGCCGACATGCTGCGCCTGATCGACGAACACGCCATCGACGCCCGCCGCCTCGACCTGGAGCTGACCGAAACCCTGATCGTGCAAGACATCGACGACCTGCTGCGCAAAATGACCGCCCTGGTCGAGCGCGGTGTGCGCTTCTCCCTGGACGACTTCGGCACCGGCTTCTCCTCCCTTAGCCACCTCAAACGCCTGCCCCTCAACACCCTGAAAATCGACCGCTCATTTGTCTGCGACCTGCTTACCGACAGCAGCAGCCAAACCATCGTGCGCACCGTTATCGCCCTGGCCCAAAGCATGGGCATGAACGTGATTGCCGAAGGCGTAGAAACCCCGGAGCAACAGCAGTTTTTGCTGAGCAACGGCTGTATGCAGTTTCAGGGCTATCTGTTTAGCAAGCCCCTGCCATTGCAGGCGTTTACTGCGCTTGTGGAGCGGCAGAATGGGTGAGGGGGGAAAGGCAAAGGCCGCGCAGTGTGCAGATGCTGTTCACTTAAGCAGCGGCTGGCCGCGATCATCCCCTCGCCCCTCCGGGGAGAGGGCGAGCAGGCCGTTGAAAAACTACCTACGTTGCTGATACAGCGTTGAAAAAGGCTATGTCTAAGTTAACTGTTGCGATGGTCTAAACTGAGTTGTGATGTCTCCGAATGCGAGGGATTGATCATGAAAGCGATTCAGTTTTCACGGTGGGTAGCCCAGCTGCCCACCCTAACGCCAGAGCAGCGTCGTCAGTTGAGCACCAGCCTTTCACATACCGGCGTGCTTACGCAGGACGTAATCAAAGCCCCCAGCCACTGCCCACATTGCCAGTCCAAAGAACTGCGCCCGTGGGGCACCAGTGGCGACCTGCCTCGGTATCGCTGCAAAGCGTGTGGCAAAACCAGTAATGCTCTGACGGGCACTCCTATGGCGCGATTGAGAAAGCGTCATCTGTGGCAAGACTATGCCGAGGCGTTGACCCAAAGCCTGAGCGTACGCAAGGCCGCAATCCATTGTGGCGTCAGCAAGAACACGGCTTTCCTGTGGCGGCACCGGTTTCTCTCTCGAATTGCTGATCACCAGGCCCGGCATGCATCGGGCATTGTCGAGGCGGATGAGACCTTCTTCCTGGAGTCCTTCAAGGGCCAGAGAGAGCTGCCCCGCCCACCTCGTAAGCGCGGTGGAAGTGCCAAGCGGCGCGGGTTGTCTGCCGAGCAGATCCCAGTGTTGGTGGTGAGAGATCGTAGTGGCCAGCAGGCTGACTTCAAGCTGGAAAAGCTTGATGCACGCCACGTCGGGGAGCGACTGCGCCCGCTGATAGACGCGGACGCGATTCTTTGCACCGACAGCGCAGGTGTCTATGCCCACTTTGCCAAAGCAGAGGGCATTACTCATCGACCGATAAACCCGAGTCAGAAACGCCGAGTTGATGGCGCTTTCCACATCCAGAACGTGAACGCCTACGATAGTCGGCTCAAGAGCTGGATGATTCCTTTTCATGGTGTGGCCACCAAATACCTGACGAATTATTTAGGCTGGCGGCGCCTGCTTGAACGCTACAAAACGCAGCTCAACCCGTTGATTTGCTTGGGTGAGTCGCTGGGATATAGGGCCACGCAACAGTTAACTCAGACATAGCCTTGAAAAAAGGCTCGGAAAGCCACTTGTGGCTAATGCGCTTCAGCGCGGCCCGGAGGGCGAGTGAAACGAGTAATGCTCATTTTCAGCCAGTAAACGCCGCATCCTCGCCTGTTTCCGCCTTGCCACAGCTGCCTCGCCTACATTTTTCAGCGGCCTGCTAGATTTCCTTCACCTTGCGGTTTCTGTTCACTGGTAGATTTGCCTCCAACATTCATTAGCGGATACGTATTTTGACCAACTATCAATGGTATTTGCTGGTCGGTGGCCTGCTGCTGGTCATGGGGCTGACCCCCTCTATTATCAAACGGTTACCGGTTACCTCGGCCATTGTCTATTTGACTGTGGGGCTGATTGCCGGGCCTACGCTGCTCAACGCCTTTCACTTCAACCCCCTGCAGCAGTCAGGAATTCTGCTAACGCTGACAGAGGTCGCGGTACTGATTTCCCTGTTTGCGGCCGGGGTCAAAATGCCTGTGCCGTTTTCGTTTCCGCGCTGGCGCACGCCCATCCTGCTGGCATTTATTTCCATGTCGGTCACGGTCGGGCTTGTTGCGGCTTTCGCCCACTATCAACTCGGTCTTGCGTTGGGGGCAGCGGTACTGCTCGGGGCGATTGTCGCCCCTACCGATCCGGTGCTGGCCACCGATGTCCAGATCAGGCACCCCGAAGACCGCGACAGACTAAGGTTCTACCTGACGTGCGAAGCAGGTCTGAATGACGGCACTTCCTTTCCCTTTGTGATGTTGGGCCTGGGCTTGCTCGGCCTTCATGAACTGGGCGATTCGGGGCTGCAGTGGTTGATGGTCGATGTACTGTGGGCCACGACAGCGGGCATTGTTATCGGCATCGTATTTGGCAGCGCCCTGGCGCATCTGAGTTGGAAGTTGCGCAATCAGCGTCGGGGGCATGACCTGATGGATGACTTCTTGGGCCTTGGCCTTATTGCTGTGGTTTATGGCGTCAGTGAGCTGTGCTCTGCCTGGGGATTTTTGGCGGTGTTTTTTGCTGCCGTGGCATTGCGCCAGACCGAGCGCAAACTCGGCGGCACGGCGCGAGCAGCCCCCGATCAATTGCAGCCCGATGACATGCAGGGCCGCGTGGCGACTCAACCGGACCAGCCGCCAACCGTCAGTGAAGGCTCGCTAGTGTTTAAAGAACACCTGGAGCGTCTGTCGGAGTTAGTCCTTATTCTGCTGGTCGGGGGCACCCTGTTTGTAGATTCCTGGAGCTGGCGGGCAGTGAGCCTGGCCCTGTTCCTATTTCTGGTGGCGCGGCCCCTCAGCGTGCTTGTCGGCTGCGGATTCCACGCCATTCGGACACTCAGCCCACGCTGATCCGGACACCTGTTCCACGGTCATCCGGACAGGCAGTCGGAGCGCAGCGACGCAGGATATGCATTGTTAGTCTGAGGTGCCCGGCGTCGTCAATTTCTTCGCCCGCCTGCGCATCGACTCTCCCTTCAGGTTGATCCGGTAGGCGTTGTGCACCAGGCGGTCGAGGATGGCGTCGGCCAGGGTCGGATCGCCGATCAGTTCGTGCCAGTTGTCCACCGGCATCTGACTGGTCACGATGGTTGAGCGTTGGCCGTAGCGGTCGTCCAGCAGCTCCAGCATGTCGCGGCGCTGTTCGGTGGTGAACGGTGCCAGGCCCCAGTCGTCGAGGATCAGCAGGTCGGTCTTGGCGTAGCCGCTCATCAGCTTGGCGAAGCGGCCGTCGCCATGGGCCAGGCCCAGTTCTTCCAGCAGCCGCGGTAGGCGCAGGTAGCGCACGCTGTAGCCGTCCCGGCAGGCCTGGTGGGCCAGGGCGCAGGCCAGCCAGGTCTTACCGACGCCGGTCGGGCCGTTGATGATCAGGTTGAGGCCGTCGCGTAGCCACAGACCGCTGCTCAGCTGGAGGATCAGCGCCTTGTCCAGCCCGCGCGGGGCGCGGTAGTCGATGTCTTCGAGGCAGGCGTTGTGCTTGAGCCGGGCCTGGCGCAGGCGGCTGCTCAGGCGCTTGTCGTCGCGCTCGGTCAGCTCGCGGTCGACCAGCAGGCCGAGGCGTTCTTCGAAGCTCAGGCTGTCGATGTCGGGCGTTTTCAGTTGTTCGGCGAGGGCTTTGAGCATGCCGTGCAGGCGCAGGGTCTGGAGCTTATCTAGGGTTGGATGGGGCAGCATGGTGGGGTTCCTTGGGTTCAGTGGTAGTAGCCGGGGCCGCGCAGGTTGGCATGGTCGTCCGGTAGCAGGGGCAGGTTCTGTTGAGTCAGCGGCAGGTTTTCCAGGCCTTGGCGCAGGATCGATTCGAGGCTCTTGTAGCTACAGGCACCGAGGCTCAGGGCGCGTTGGCAGGCGGCTTCCAGCCGCTCTTCGCCGTGGTGCTTACCCAGGCGCAGGATGCCCAGGCAGGCCCGGTAGCCATGCTGTGGATGCACGCGCCGTTCGAGGATGTGGCCGATCACCCCGGCGGTGTTCGGGCCGGTCTGCTCGGCCCAGCGGATCAGCCGTTGCGGCGTCCACTCGGCATGCTCGCGATGGCTCTTGGGCATGTGCTCGGTCTGCGTGCTGTGCCGGCCTTTGTGCAGGGAGCGTACGTGGCTGGCCACCCGCTGGTTGGCGTGGAAGCACTCCACGGTGCGCGCCGTCAGACGCACCTCCAGCTGCTTCTTCACCAACTGGTAGGGCACCGAGTAGTAATGCCCATCGACCTCGACGTGGTAGTCGATGTGCACCCGCGCCTTCTTCCACTCGGCATAGACGTAGGGCTGCTCCGGTAAAGGCCGCAGGGCCGGGCGATCCAGGCTGTCGAAAGCCGCCTGGCGGGAGCCCGGTAGCTTCTTGAACGGCCGTTGGTTGAGTCGCTCCAGCAGCACGGCGATGGCCCGGTTGAGTTCGTCCAGGGAGAAGAACTGGCGATGGCGCAAGGCGGCGAGGATCCAGCGCTCGACCACCTGCACGCCGACCTCGGCCTTGGCCTTGTCGCGGGGCTTACGCGCCCGCGCCGGCACCACCGCCACGCCATAGTGCTCGGCCAAGTCGCGGTAGCTGGGGTTGATGTCCGGTTCGTAGCGATGGGCCTTGCTCACCGCACTGCGCAGGTTGTCCGGCACCACGATCTCCGGCACCCCGCCGAGGAAGGCGAAGCAACGGGCATGGGAGCCCAGCCAGTCCGGCAACTACTGCGACCAGGTGGCCTCGGCGAAGGTGTAGCTGGAGGCACCGAGTACCGCGACGAATACCTGCGCCTGGCGGATCTCGCCGCTGTGACGGTCGATCACCGGCATCGTCTGACCTGCGTAGTCGACGAACAGCTTTTCGCCGACGCGGTGCTCCTGGCGCATCACCACATCGACCTTGCCGGCCCAGGCCCGGTAGTGCTCGCAGAACCAGCTGTACTGGAAGCCCTGTGGCTGGCCCAGCCGATACTCCTGCCAGAGCAGCGCCAGGGTCACGCCTGGTCGGCGCAGCTCGGCATGCACCCAGGCCCAGTCGGGAGTTGGTCGTTGCTCAGAGGGGATCTCCGGCGGTGGCGGGAACAGGCGCCGCTCCAGCTCGGCGTCGGACAACTCAGTAGGGAGCGGTCAGGAGAGGCCGCAGGCCGTGAATCGGCAAAGGTAATCACCGGCACTGCTGTGACCTATGCCCAGACTGCGGGAGATCTTACGGACAGACAGCCCGCAATCGAACTTGAGGCGCAACACCTCACGGATTTTACGCATGGATAAACGCTCCACGACGACCTCTCTGCTTCGAAAAAGAGGCCAATGGTAGTGAATAAATCCTGCGTAGCTGCCTGCCAGAAAGTGTCCGGATGGCTGTGGAATCAGTGTCCGGATGCTCGTGGAATGGGTGTCCGGATCAGCGTGGAATCACTGTCCGGATGTGCGTGGAATGGGTGTCCGAGTCAGCGCGGAATCCGCATGTCGGCCTGGCGTTTTCCCGCACCTCATGGCGCGTGCGCAGCCTTACGGGCTGGTTTGGCGTGCGCGGTATTGGCTCGCTCTACTACCTGATGTACGCCATTCAACACGGGCTTCCGGAAGAAACTTCCCTGGACTTGATCCACCTCACCTTGATCGTCATAACCCTCTCTATTTTCGCTCATGGGATCAGCGTTAAACCCTTGATGAAGCGCTTTGGCGGTAATTGAAGGGGTAGGGATGAGTGCGAATATAGGCCAAGATGCTTATCCGATTGTTCTGAACCTACACCGTCGCGGCGTACTCAGAGGTCAGTAGGCCTAACTGGAGAGCATGATGGAATTGACCGACCGTATTCTGGCAACTGTGCTGTCCGAATTTTCCGACCTTGGCGAAGTAGAGAACCTTACCCGCGCCACCCTGCGTTTGAGCCTGGCCATATTCCTAGGCGGGTTGCTGGGCTATGAGCGCGAGGCAAAGGGCAAAGCCGCCGGTGTACGCACGCACATGCTGGTGTGTCTGGGCGCCTGCCTGGTTGTCATGTTGTTGGAAATGGATGGTGCGGATCACGATGCCATGAGTCGAGTGATTCAGGGCGTAGTGGCGGGTATCGGCTTTCTTTGCGCAGGCACCATTCTAAAAAGCGAGAACATTGCCGGTGTGAAGGGCCTGACCTCTGCCGCCAGCTTGTGGGCCACTGCGGCCGTAGGTATAGCCGTGGGGCTTGGCCATGAGGCGACTGCTGTGCTCGGTACTTTTATGACGCTTCTGGTACTGCGTGTCATGCCTATGCTGCTGGACCCTAAGCCCAATGGGCACGAGGACAAGAGGGCTTAGGCAGAGGCTGGTTTGCGTACAGACGCTATTTATATGTTGTTTATAGAACCGATGAGCCACGCATGTATGTGTTGAATCCAGGCTAGCGCTAGCGATTGATAGGCCCTGATCAGTTCACCCGAGGGTGTGGCGTTAGTTTTTCAGCCGTCGCCGCTTGGCGTATTCGGCCGCTTGCCCGCTATCAATAAAATCGAATACGAATTCCTTCGCCTGCATAACGCTTTCGTAGTGCTTTTTCCCCTGCACATTATCAATAACCAGTGTGCAACCAGCCGGCTCGATAACCACGGCTAATTTAAAGCCTCGGTGTTTTATCGTGTGGCGCCCGCTTTTGCGCTTCCATTTGGCGGAGGCGAGGAATCGTCTTAGCCGACCTAGGCGTCGTCTGGCCTCTGTCGCTTCCCGCGTGCCGGTCAGGGCATCGCAGCAGTTAGTGCCAACAGCCATCTGCTCCCAATGCTTATGCAGTACGTAGTGCACATGGCGGATCGCGGTACCGCACAGTTCGCAGTTCCCGGCGAGGTCGCCCAGGTCATCCTCGCCACTGTATTCCCACCCAGAGTCGGGCCGTATTTCCCCATGCTCGCGCGCATGGCAGCCCCGGCAGAGCGTTTCACAATCACAGGGGTCATACTGCCAAGGCTTGCGCCCGCTGATGTAGTGCTTGTGGTGCACTTGCAGCACGACGCCATCCTGCCGCCCACGGCCACACTCAACGCAAACGCCACCATCGAGTTGGATTACCTGTTCCCTGAATGCAGCCCACTGATTGTCGGCATAAAGATTCGCCATCCCTGGTTCTCCACGCTCGTCCTTGTCAGCCCTAAGGGCTCCGCGTCGCATATCCAGTGCTGTTGCGGCGCGTGTTCCGATCAGCCTAGCTGCCTGGCGTGCTAGTTGCGAAGCAAACGTGGTGGCGGACGCTACGACTACTGCCAGGTAGGTACCCGCGTGGACAAAATGTAGACGCTGATGCGGATTGAAAAGCGACTTTAACAACCGCCAGAAAGACGAAAGCCGCGCAGTGCGCGGCTTTAAAAGTGGTGGGCCCACACGAACTCGAACCGTGGACCAAAGGATTATGAGTTGCCTAGAAACGCTGCAAACCCAGTGAAATCGTGCGTAGCTTAGCGCAGGTGCACTTAGCTGAAAGTAGCGTTGTAGAGCGGGTTAAGCGTAATTTGGCGAAATCTGTAAAAGCTGAGTACTGTCCCGCTAGCGTACTGTCATTTGTACCTTTAAAGATCGGATTTCATTAGTCATCGAATGAGCTTTAGAGGGGGCTGGCTACATCCAGATGCTTTGGTGGGTGTGCATTCCCCACTTTGCCATGTGCGCGCAGGGGTGCCTTTTGGCACCCGCGCGCTTGGGTATCAGAGTGGCTCATGAAATTATGGAGCGTATGAGTCTCAAGAAAGCTCCTCTGCTAAGCGGAAGAGCTCAATAGATGGACTGCCTTGCTCAAAATAATCGATCACGCTCTTATATTCATCGCTAACTTTAAATTGCCGCATGGTTGGTTTTTGGGGGTCTTTGTAGTTTTTTAGAACCCCTTTCTCTAATAAGTCTGGTAAAAGGTTTACGGCGGAAAGTTTTTTCTTACTTCCTCTTGCTTTCTCGGATAGAAGTTTCCGCGTTGGTAAAATAGTTTAAATACTTTTAGTAGTTCTGCGAGTACTGTTTCTTTGTTTTGTGACTCTTCTTCTTCTTTTTCAGTCAGTAGGTGTTGAATTTGCGTCAGGTCGCATGTGTTCGAGAAGAGGCCGCTATGTATTTTTATTGTTACCCCAGTTCTGGGGTTGATGTCGTTAAATTGGGAGCTTTCGAATCTGGTGCTCTCATTCATTGGGCAATCCCAGAAGTACTCATAGTTATCGAAAGTGCAGTCGCGAAGTGTTCGATTTCTAAAGTCAAATGTTGGTTTTGCAGAAGAGCTTCCGAATATATCCATTAGTGCTACTCCCACTAATTCGTTTCCTTTCAGGAATAACTTTTCTATCAGATCTGTCCTGGTTTCAGTGTTAGACTGACTGCTGTCTGAATTCTGTAGTAGGCAGAGTAAAAGGGAGACAATTGAGGAGATTAAAGTGTTGCCATCCTCATAGGCTGCTGCGGACTCTATTACCTCTATACAGAATAATAGAAGGTCGTCATGCATTTCTATTCTTTCGCATACCGACTCAGTGAAGCTGCTGTCATATTTCAAATATCCGACGATTACTCTAGCTGTTTGTTCATCAAGTGCAGCTATGTCTTTCTGTTTGAAAAAATGTACGAGGTGTAGCGCGGAAAAGTAGACGTCAAAAACATCGTATCTGAACTGTATTTTATTATCCGAGCATACCAGTAGCGTATGGCCTTTGATTTTTTCGATTAATGCATTATCGGGGTCGGTGACAATCTTTTGAAGTTCTTGCTTTATATCATAGAGGTCGATGCCGCTGTCTTTGCTGATGGAAATTCTAATGAACAATTCGATTTGCTGATCTACGCTCAATCCGCCGAGCTTTATAACCTCTCGGTCGCATACCTGCGCAATTAGAAAGTCAGTATGGTTTTCAGACGACAAGTACCGGCTGGTGATTTGTTTTGTTAGCGTGAAATCTTCGCTCTTAGAGTTGATTAAATATCCAATCATGTCTAGGAGGAATGGGATATAAACAAGTTCTGCATCGCCTTGTTTGGTTGTGGTTTCGATTGCTAACTCTTCGGCGATAGCCATTGCATTTGCGATGCGCTTCTTGTCGCCAGCCAGCTTTTGGTTGAAAAACTCATGTGCCAAAGTGCTGTTAAATGCTTTAAGTATGATTTCTGGCAGAAGGATTTTCTTTCCTACTTCGCTCCAGAAATGATCCCTACATGTGATTAGGAATTTGGTTTTTCGCAGGTCGGAAGAGTACTCTTGAAATATTGAAGTTATAAATGCCTGTACATCAAATCGACTTCCTAGCTTTGCAATTACCTCATCAATGCCGTCTAGAACAACGGTTAGGCTTCCGTTGTCAATGGACAGCTTAAGAAGGTCTTTGTTGAATCTAGAGGATTCGTTACCGTCTACGTCCATCTGGGCGCGGTAGAAATCAAATACGTCGCTGATCTTTGAATTCCTGGAAAGCTCATTAATGATTTCTTTCGAATCAATGAATAAGATTCCTTGGTCTCGCTCTTCTGAATATATTTGATCAAGAAATTGCTTGGCGAGTGTGGTTTTTCCTATCCCGCCATGCCCACTTACAATGAATAGAGGCTCATCCTCGGTTCTATACCATTCTTTAAGTTTTTCAAGTGCTGGGAGATCGTGCTCTTCCTCTAGATCATAAAGGCCGTTGACATAAATAGGAAGATTGAATTTTTCATATGGAAGCAAGCAGTCTTTATATAAAAAGCTGCGTCCAAATTCGTCTACAAAATAGACAAATTTCGTGCCAAATAATTTGGATATATTATCTTTTCTCTTTTCTATATCCTTCAGTGCTGGCTTGTCAATCAGTATGATTGAAGATTCGGGCTTAGATATATAACCTTTGCTCTTTATCTCTCCAAAGGTTTTCCCTTGGTTTGAGCTGTCGTGAATATAGATAAAATCTTTCCCGCCATCAAAGCCATCTGTGAGCTTGTATACTTCGTAAATGATGCTGTCTTTCCAGTTCTTTACCCTCACTGGATAGTTCTCTGCGAGAGAAAGACTGGAGTTCTTGTCCATAAATAATTGGACGTTTTTTTCAATACTTCTTTCGGTTTGCAGTGCCCCTGGTTCTGGATGGCTGATTTTTATGAAGAAATCTGAGCGTCTTAGCGCTTCAAATTCTTCTTTAAGGCTTTGGTACTCGGCAGGAGTGGCGGTTCTGACTTCATCGGTTTTTTGCCCTTTTCTTATTAATACACCGCCCTCATCAATGTGTCTGGTTTTAGTTTTTAATCCGGACTTAAGCTCCGTTATGTATCCTCTGGCAGGGATTTCGATTATGAGTAGGGAGCATCCATCGTGGCTTACGATATTAATGTCTATATCAGTTAGCGACGGGGTGGTGTATTTTTCTAGGCGGCGAACTAAGTCTTTTCTGAAAGCTTGAATATTGCTTAGCTGCTTGATTTTTGATAGTTCAATATCAAAAATTTTCTTCTCTGCTTCCGAGTAGCCGATCACTAAGTGGCGAGTTTTCCCGGTATGCCCTAGGTATCCGTTTGATAGCGAGATAATATCTTTTATCAGCTCGCCCCACAGATCAGCCATTTCTGAAGCCTGGGTAGTATCATCCCAATACCACTGTCTTTTAAACTCCAGAATAGGTGATTCATGCTCGGAGATTAGCTCAATAATGCTTGCTTTCATTTGCTATATTCCGTTTTTTTTTAGCTGTAATGAGGCTGTATGTGACCGATCAAGCTTTCTTGCTGATTTCTGCGCTCAAAGGCTTTGCATGGTTCGACATTTTGGAAAAGCCGAGCATCCCCAGAATTGCTGCCCCGCTTTCGCCCCGGACTTCACGGTGCGAATCAGCAGCGCACTGCCACACTTCGGACATTGCCGCTCAGCTGTGGGATCACTACGGCGTTTGAGGTTTTGCACGTGCTCGCGGTGGGTGGCGAGCGTTGGGGCGCGGCGGCCGGTTTGCAGGGCGTGCAGCATGGCGTCGACTTCAGCCTCGCTGAATACCGGCTGCTGGAATGACTTGATATAGCGGATAAAGCCGATGCCTTGGGTCACGTTCGCCGGTACCTCGGTTTTGAAGGTGCTGCCGCCGACAAAGGTTATGACCGAGTGCAGGTGCTCGGGATTAACGCCAAGGGTCGCTTCCAGGGCTTTGAGGTGCTTGTAGTTCTGCCGCAGCGGGTTCTGGAATTTGAAGCTGTGCTTGGGGAATTTTTGCGTCCACTGCGCCTGCTTCTCGCTACCAAAGATCCAGCCGCTCATGTTCTTCGTTTCCAGCACGAAGATGCCGTAGGGCGAGAGAAACACATGGTCGATCTGCGTGGTGCCGTCGGGCGTGTTGAGGGTGACGTTGTGCAGGCGGCGGTAGGTCTGCTTATCCAGCTGGAAGTGAGCGAACAGACGTACCAGCAGTTCGCCAATATGACCCTTGGCCCAGGGCGACTTGAGCAGCCCGATCAGCAGCATCAGCGGGATAACCCAACCGAGCGTGCCCCAGACCTGGGCGATGATAGGGGTGAGGTCCATTTCTCAACCTTCGGAATCCTGAGTTAAGCGGATAGTACCGAAATTTGGCGTAATGGCACGATAGTATTACGGCCGTTAAGCGCATGCCTGCAGTCGTCGTGAGATTCACGCAGGAGCATTCCCCGCGTTATTTACTTGATAGCGGGTGCTACGACCGCCTCCCGGTAAGCGGACGATGCAGCCCTTCTCGAGAAGATCGCCCAGATGACGGGTGGCGGTGGCTTTGGAAACCTTGGCTACGGCCTGGTATTGAGCGGCGCTAATGCCGTCCTCAAAGCCGCGTTCGCCGCCATCGAGTAGGCGGTTAAGCACTTTGATTTGTTCTGCAGACATTGCGTGGCTACGGTGCGTCTGCCAGAAGCGTGCCTTGGTCAGTACGCGGTCGATACGGGCAAGTGCCTTCTCCAGGCTGTTGAGCAAGGTTCCGAGAAACCACTGCAGCCAGGCGGTGATATCTAGCGTCCCTTTCTGGCTGGCTTCAAGGATGCGGTAATAGCCTGCGCGGTCATCGAGGATGCTCGCAGACATGGCGTAAAAGCGGATGCTCTGCCGCTCGCCCTGGGCCAGCGCCAAGTCTGTGATGGCGCGAGTAAGACGACCGTTGCCGTCATCAAAGGGGTGCAGGGTGACGAACCAGAAATGGGCGATGCCGGCTCGTAGCAATGGGTCGAGACTGGCATCGCTGCGGCTGCTTTCGAGCCAGGTGAGGAAGTCTGCCAGTTGCTCTTCTAGTCCGGCGCGTGGCGGGGCTTCAAAGTGTACGGTGGGGCGGTCGACGCGGCCTGAAACAACCTGCATGGGCTCTTTGCCGCGCAGTGTGCCAATGCGTAGTGGGCGTGCCAGCAGGTTCTCGTCGCTGGGGAACAGCCAGCAGTGCCAGCCGCACAGGCGCTCCAGATTTAAAGGTTGCTGGTGTGCGCGGGTGGCATCGAGCAGCAACTCCGCCAGGCCTTCGGAGCGCACGCTGACTCGGCCTTCTTCGCTGATTCCCAAACGCCTTGCCAGGGAGGAGCGTACCGAGCCGACATTCAGCTGCTCACCCTCGATAGCTGATGAGGTGACTATGTTCTGTAGCAGGGCATCCAGGCTGCTCTGCGCCTCGGTATCACTACCGACAGCACCGAGCATGCCAAGCAAGCGGCCCTGGGCCTGGGTACAGGCGCGCAGCAGCGGGGCAAGCTGCTCGGCTTGCCAGCTGAAGTTCGGCCAGTCAGGCTGTTGCCAGATCCAGAAGGGGTCATTCATAGGGCTACTCAGTGGTGAGCCGATTAACAAGCTTATTCGGCTCATTGTATGAGCTGATAATGCCGCCTATTCGGCTCACTGTCTAATCAAGCTCACTAGGAGCCTGTCGGACTTAACCCGAAAAGGAATGACAGCGCGGGTTTAGGTCTTTGATTGCTCGGGGTCGTTCTTTCTAAGCATCCGAGTTGACTATCGCGAACCCAGGCGGTCCGTTCGTGCACCTGAGCAGCTGCCTGGACGCGGGTGGGCGTACTTTTCGGCCGCGTTACATCGCGCGTAGCACATGCAAACGCTTGATGTTCCAGGCCATGGTCACCAGGCTCCATTCGCCCTGGGCGTTGGCCAGGCCGCGCATGCTCATCTGCCGCCAGCCCATCACTCGCTTGATGATGCCAAACACCGGTTCGACCGTCTGTTTGCGTAGCCTGTACAGCGCTCGACCTTCTTGCGTGCTCAGTCGGTGAGCCATCTGTTCGACTGGGTTACTCGTCTGTGGTAGCGGCGAGTCGGTGGCAAAGCGCTCCAGTACCGGGGTGTGGTGCGACTCGCGTTTGAGCGCCAGAAGCGGTTCGACCTTGGCTTCGTGGCAGGCGCTCACGTTGGCCTGGCTGAAGAAGCCGCTGTCCGCAATCAGGCTTTTCACCTCGCCTAATTCGGCGGGCAAGGTGGCTATGCGCTGTAGCGTGGGAACCACTTCGCGCTTGTCGTTGCAGGCCTGGGTTACATGCTGTGTGACCACCAGCATCGTCTCGGTGTCGACCCCGGCTTGAGCGTTATAGCTCTGCTCGAAGCCGCCACCGGAGACGGGCATGATGCGTGACTCTTCATCGGTCAGATTGACTTGATCGCTGTCTTTGGGGCCCGCTGCGGGCGGTTCTGGATCCTTGCCGCGTGGTTTCTTTCCAGCCTTGCGCTGGGCCTCACGCTTGGCCGTCTTGGCCTCGAATTGCTGTTGCTCAATGGCGTGTCGCTCAGCTGCACGTTGCTCGATCTTCGCTTTGGCCTGGGCTATCGCGCTGAGCCGATCTTCGCGCCGGGCAATCTCCGCCGGCACATCCATGCCATCGGGTACGGCGGCGCAGTCGCTGTTCTCGGCCAGCGCCAGCAACTGCTGGACCTCCTGGCGTAACTGCGCCTCGATCTTGTTGGCGTGCGCCCAGGACAAGGCCTTGTGCTTACTGGCGTTGGCCTCGATCTTGGTGCCGTCGAGAGCGATATGACCGAGCTTGAGCAGCTTCATCTCGCGCGCCAGCATCAGCACCTGGACGAACAGCGATTCAACCTGCTGCCGGAAACGTCGACGGAACGTAGCCAAGGTGTCGTGATCGGGGTGGGTGTTGGCCGCCAGATAACGGAACGCTACCGAGTCATAGGTCGCGCGTTCGATCTTGCGGCTGGAGTGCACGCCATTGGCGTAGCCGTATATCAGCAGCCCCAGGAGCACGGCCGGATGGTGGGCAGCTGAACCCCGCCCCGCATACTGCCCAGTCAGCTCGCTCAAATCGAGTTGCTCGATGACCTCGACCACGAACCGCGCCAAGTGATCCGCCGGCAACCACTCGTTCACCGAAGGCGGTAGTAAATACGCAGTGTCTCGGTCAGCAAGGACAAAACGGCTCATCAGCGGGGCTCTCGATTGCAGGGCCTTGATTGTCGCGAATACTTTCAGCGCAAGGAAGAGTCAGAAAGTCCGACAGGCTCCTAGGCAGCTGTGCTTCGAGGTTTCTTCGAGCTTATAAGATCGAAAAGGGGACGGATTTATTTTCGGATAACTGTCGTTCAGTCACAGGCTGGGCTCGGCCAATCCCGCAAGGTCATCGGCACGTTGCTTGGTCATATCCAGAATGCACGAGGCACTGTTGACGCTGTCGACGGTGCCGCCAGTCAAGCTGCCGAGCAGGGCGCAATCAGCATCCTTGAGTATCAGCCGCCGCGTTGATTTTTTGCTAAGTCAGGTATACGTTACATTTAATCTATTTAGTAACGTATGCATAACATGGACTATTCCCTTATCACGCTGCGCCTTGGCGAGCAGCTGCGGCAGCGCCGCCTCAATCGCGGGCTGACCCAGGCCAAGCTAGCAGCCCTGGCTGGCATCACCCGGCAAAAGGTTATCGCCATCGAGAAGGGCGACCTCTCGGTGGGGATGATGGCCTATGCGCGCGTGCTGGCTGCCCTCGACGCTGAGCTCAATGTGGTGCCGGCAGCCATGCCCACTCTGGACGAAATCCATGGAGTATTCGATTGATGACGGCCGTGCTGCAGGTTGCAACGCCAGAGGGTGACAGCGGGAAGGTTCTTACCAGCGCCGGAGACTATCTGTTCCGCTACCACGAGGACGCCGAGGCGAAGGCCGCGATCAGTTTGCTGATGCCGGTGCGCCTGGACGAATACCGCCACCGCGAGCTGCACCCAATATTCCAGATGAACCTGCCGGAAGGCTATGTTCTGGAGCAGTTGCGCAACCGCCTGGCCAAGGTGGCGCACGTTGACCCGATGTTGCTGCTGGCACTGTCTGGCAGCAGTTCGCCTATAGGGCGGGTGGCGGTCAGCTCGCCTGAGGTGGATGCACTGTTACGCCGGCAGCAGTTCCCCGGAGAAAAGCTGGAAGAAATCCTGGCCTGGGACGGTGCAGAAGATATTTTTGCTGGCCTGGTGGATCGTTACATTCTGCGTGCCGGTATATCGGGCGTGCAGCCAAAGGTACTGGTGCCAGAGCATCAGGACTCCGCGCCACAGCGCTTCACCTCGAAAACCTCTGACCTGATCATCAAGAGTGGTCGGGATGAGTTTCCGGGGCTGGCGATCAACGAATTCCTTTGCATGTCCGTGGCCAAGGAGGCGGGAATTGCGGTGCCGGAGTTCTATCTGTCCGCCAACGCCAAGCTGTTCGTTATGCGCCGCTTTGACCGGGATACGCAGCTCAACCCCATCGGCTTCGAGGACATGGCGGCATTGATGGGGCTGGCTGCGGAGCAAAAATACAGTAAGAGCTATTCGGCCATCGCCAAGGCTATCCGCTTGTTCTGCTCGCCCGAGCAGGTGCAGAGCTCACTGGCGCAGCTATTTGCCATAGTGACCTTAAGCTGCATCGTCGGTAATGGCGACGCCCATCTGAAGAACTTCGGGCTGCTGTATTCCGACCCTGTCCAGCGCGATGCGCGTCTGGCACCTGCCTACGATATCGTCAACACCACGGCCTATATTCCCGAGGACGTATTGGCGCTGGATCTAGTCGGCAACAAATCGCTCTTTGCGTCGCGACAGGGACTGCTGGACTTCGCTCAGGTGTGTGATGTGGCGCGGCCAGAAGAAGTGATCCGTAACCAGTTGCAGGCATTGGAGCAGGTGCTTGCTCGTTCGACTGAGTTGGGTGAGCAGGCACCGCATGTGGTCGCAGCAATAAGACAGTGCGCCGGGCCTTTTATGCCGACGTTTGGCTAGTGCATGCATATTTGAAGTCGCCGCAGAGTGACCAGAGATGGGCAGGCCGCGATTATTTTCCGTACATCGTGGTCTGTCCCCTAACGTAGCGCAGATGCATGATGCCCATGCTTTGAGCTGAGGTGGGCCGGGTTGTTTCAGATCGCACGGGCTCCCAGCGTGTGACTACTATATGACTGGACTACCCCGGCGCCGGTAGAAATTCTCGGCCTATGCTGAGGGTTAGCTGCTTTCCGATATGGCTTTTCCGCGTCTCGTGAAGCGCTGTTTACCTCGGCAGTCTGTTAGATCAGGAACTCAAACGCGGAGAGTAGTTTTACGGTTTCGGGGAGTTTTTGTTGCAGTAGCTTGTCGAGGTATTGCCGCGCACTATGAGGTGGGTTTTTCAGCGATGCTCGCTGCCGCTGCGCCGCTTCGAGAACAGCTGCTTTGTCGAGGTCCCATAGGTCAGCAATAAAGTCATCAGGGTGCACAGGTTCAATATCGAACGTATCGAGGACGTCTTTGGGGAAGTCCTTAAGGTTGAACGTCACGATGACTGAGGCGTTGCATTTAATTGCCGCTGCAAGCACATGGCGATCATCCGCGTCAGGGAGATTCAACCCCTCAATTAGAACTTCGTAGTCAAGCACCAGGGCATCCGGCACAGCCCTATCCATCAATGAGACGTTCTGTCCAATTGTTCGGCTGTTAGCTCCGGACGATTGATCAGAAGATTGCGTTTCCACTCGTCATGAACCTGGGCTGACCAGCGTGCTCTGTATACGCCAGTCAGTGCCAGGTGCATCAAAAAGTCGCGCAGCGGTGCCGGGTAGAGAACATTCGCGTCATAGAAAGCGGTGAACGGTGAATGCCTCATTCGTACCCCATCCCTAGCTCCTGGGCTTGTGCCGCGAGTTCATCCATGGCTGCGCGGCTCGCTTGATCACGCTGTTCCTTGTAAGCCATCAGGTCAGCGAACTTGATCCTGCGATGCCGGCCGGTTTTGGTGTGTGGCAGCGCACCTTGATCCAACAGTTTCACTAGGTGAGGCCGCGAAACGTTGAGCATATCCGCACCTTCCTGGGTCGTCAGCTCGGCATGAATAGGGACGACCCTGACGGCATTGCCCAGAGCGAGTTCGCTCAGGATTTCGCCGAGCAAGCGCAGGGCGAACGTAGGCAACTCAACGATTTCGCGCTGTTGCGCTTCGTCAATCAACTCGATGCGCTGTGTCTCATGCTTGGTAGTGAGGAATGCAGCTAACTGGCGGCTTGATTCCACAGCCGCAGCGATTTCTTTCTCATCGGGAAGAACGGCGCGAGTGAGGTCGGCGGTGGTCATGGCTGTCTCCAAAAGGGGCGTATTCAATTGTCGTCGTGGTTGCTGCTTGGCATTCACAGATAATCTTATATTCGAAATAAACGAAAATCGCAATAAACGAAACGAATTTGCGGGGGAAGGAGCTCCCTTTGAGTGGGTTTCGCCACCACCAAAATCGCCGATGTGGTGTGAGCTTTCGATGCAATTTTGGCCGGGCATGAACGGCAGGTGACATGCTGGGAGCAGTACGTCCACCGTCCATGGACTGGGGACGGTTGGCGGTCAGCTACCGCAACGCCCAGGCGCTGCTGGGCGAGCACACCGAACAGGTGCTAACTCGTGGTCTGAGCCTGAGCCTGGAGCAGATCAGTGCGCTGGGCGAGGCGGGGTGCTGTAGCGCCGATGAGCCATGCATTTATGTGTTGAGTTCAGGCTATCGCTGGAGATTGATAAGCCCTGATCAGGTCACCCTGATTTACAGCTCACATAGCACATCACGCCAGTTAGTCCAGGTCATACGCGCCCCGCCGATATGGCGGTTATACGGCTGATCAAAAAGCACATGCTGCCAGCTTGCCGGGCAAGACCCTTCCACGTTCGGCTTGTCATCCACCAGTACGTCACCGTGCACAATGGTTTTGTCCTTGGTGACAATCATGCGCGTCACGAAATCCGGCCCGAGATGACGCTCTACCCACTCGTATTTTTCGGGCACACAATTGCGGTATTGGTTTAGCGGCGACGTGCAGATACGCACATCGTGCCCCTGTTCCAGCAGCGCAGTCAGTGCATCAACAGCGCCGGTAATCGTTGGCAGGTCGCGGTAGAAGCCCGGTGCCGTGTAGATCGACTCGACAATAGCGCGCAGTTCAGTGGGGTAGTCGTCACGCACATAGAAGCTGCGGCGCTGCTCCAGTGGCAGCGCCGGGTGGGGATAACCGCCGGCCTGCCATGCGGCATAAAAACCGCGCTCGAAGTCGGCAAGCACGCCGTCTTGGTCAATCAAGATCAGTTTGGGTTTAGTGCAGGGCTCTTTTAGCATGGTGTTTAGCTTTGCTCTTGGTGGTGCTGACTTTGGTTAGGCTGCTTCAGCGGTTTGTAGCTCAACATGCAGCGCAGCAATGGCCGGCACGTTGCTTAGTTATATCCAGAAAGCACGATGCGCTGTTAATGCGGTCGATGCTGCCGCCCGTGAGGCTGCCGAGCAAGGCGCAATCGGCATCGCGGAGTTTGAGCCATAGTCGCGCTGCTCAGCTTCGTTTCTGAGCTTTCTGGGCCACCCAGGAGAGGAAACGCCTCTGGTTGGCTGCTCGCCAGCACGGGTTGTCATATCTTTGAGCATTGCTGCATCTCCTTGTGCATGCGCTCCAGCTCATCGAGAGAGTAAGACTGGAAGTGGCCGGCCAGCAGTTTGTCCAGATCATTCAGGGCTAGGTCGAGCACTCGGGCCACCTGATTGAGTGGCATCCGCTGCGCCTCGATTACCTGGCTGATCGAGGCCATTATCTGTGCTTTGGCCTGCATGGTCTCGGCCTCGGGAAAGTTAAGGTCGGCATAGACGTTGCCGCTGCTGGCTTGGTATTTCGCTTGATTCATCGCCTTGGCTCGCTCAGCCACTTCCCGTGCGCGGGCGATATAGCCGGTATCGCCGGTTCCTTCTGCTTCGGCCAGAAACACCTCCATATCCTCATCATCGGTCAGGTACTTGGCAGGGTCATAGGGTGTCAGCAGCTCGTTGCTCATGGGGATATTCCTCGCTAGGTGCTTTCAATATATCCCTCTCAGAGAGTAGGAGGTTATCGGCCCGTGACCTCCAATTTAGACCTTCACGTCGCAAAAATGAGGCGGTGCTTGTTGGTTATAATTTTTCTTGATTAGCAATAATCCTCAGTTTTGTAGCCTGGCCAGACGGCTATGCGAGTGCGCCGCAGGTGTGACTGTCTGGTGTTGTCACGGTTACCTGCCTATGGACTTCAGCGCTTCTTGGCCAACAACTCAGAGCGGCCAATTACTTCACGGCTGCGTTCAGGTTTGCGCGGCCCTGAGAAGTCGGCTTCTTCGATGGCGGTATCCAAACCACGAAAGTGCGGGGCGGCTTTGGGGCTGCGCAATGTCTCCATGCCATCGTTCCAGGCATGCACCATCTGTTTGGCCACATCGCGCCAGGCGGGCTCGTTTTTCGCGGCTTCGATCACTTCTCTGCCGACCGCTACGGCGGATTCGCAGAGCTGTTCGACCATGGCGGCATACTGGCGCGGTGGAATACCTAGGACGGCTTTGAAAAAGGTTTCCAGCGAACGGCCCGGTGTCCAGGTTTGTCTTCCGCCTACGGACAGGCCAGGTGGGTTGCTGGCGAAGCGCGGGTAGGCCTGAGTGGTCACCAGGTCATAGACCGGGGTAAAGGCCACGTCAGTACGCGAGGTGTAAAACAGCGCGATGTTCTTCGAGTGGCAGTCGGCATTGCGCACCACGTAGTTGGTCAGCAGCTGCCAGCCTAGGTGCTCGCGTTGCGCTTGCAGACGATCAGCGGGGATATAGGCCCGTGTGGCATTCCACACCCGTTCGGCGGCGTCGGTGCGGATTCCGCGCTGACTCGGACACCCATTCCACGCACATCCGGACAGTGATTCCACGCTGATCCGGACACCCATTCCACGAGCATCCGGACACTGATTCCACAGCCATCCGGACACTTTCTGGCAGGCAGCTACGCAGGATTTATTCACTACCATTGGCCTCTTTTTCGAAGCAGAGAGGTCGTCGTGGAGCGTTTATCCATGCGTAAAATCCGTGAAGTGTTGCGCCTCAAGTTCGATTGCGGGCTGTCTGTCCGTAAGATCTCCCGCAGTCTGGGCATAGGTCACAGCAGTGCCGGTGATTACCTTTGCCGATTCACGGCCTGCGGCCTCTCCTGGCCGCTCCCTACTGAGTTGTCCGACGCCGAGCTGGAGCGGCGCCTGTTCCCGCCACCGCCGGAGATCCCCTCTGAGCAACGACCAACTCCCGACTGGGCCTGGGTGCATGCCGAGCTGCGCCGACCAGGCGTGACCCTGGCACTGCTCTGGCAGGAGTATCGGCTGGGCCAGCCACAGGGCTTCCAGTACAGCTGGTTCTGCGAGCACTACCGGGCCTGGGCCGGCAAGGTCGATGTGGTGATGCGCCAGGAGCACCGCGTCGGCGAAAAGCTGTTCGTCGACTACGCAGGTCAGACGATGCCGGTGATCGACCGTCACAGCGGCGAGATCCGCCAGGCGCAGGTATTCGTCGCGGTACTCGGTGCCTCCAGCTACACCTTCGCCGAGGCCACCTGGTCGCAGCAGTTGCCGGACTGGCTGGGCTCCCATGCCCGTTGCTTCGCCTTCCTCGGCGGGGTGCCGGAGATCGTGGTGCCGGACAACCTGCGCAGTGCGGTGAGCAAGGCCCATCGCTACGAACCGGACATCAACCCCAGCTACCGCGACTTGGCCGAGCACTATGGCGTGGCGGTGGTGCCGGCGCGGGCGCGTAAGCCCCGCGACAAGGCCAAGGCCGAGGTCGGCGTGCAGGTGGTCGAGCGCTGGATCCTCGCCGCCTTGCGCCATCGCCAGTTCTTCTCCCTGGACGAGCTCAACACGGCCATCGCCGTGCTGCTGGAGCGGCTCAACCAACGGCCGTTCAAGAAGCTGCCGGGCTCCCGGCAGTCGGCCTTCGCCAGCCTGGATCGCCCGGCTCTGCGCCCGTTGCCGGAGCAGCCCTACGTCTATGCCGAGTGGAAGAAGGCGCGGGTGCACATCGACTACCACGTCGAGGTCGATGGGCATTACTACTCGGTGCCCTACCAGCTGGTGAAGAAGCAGCTGGAGGTGCGCCTGACGGCCCGCACCGTGGAGTGCTTCCACGCCAACCAGCGGGTGGCCAGCCACGTACGCTCCCTGCACAAAGGCCGGCACAGCACGCAGACCGAGCACATGCCCAAGAGCCATCGCGAGCATGCCGAGTGGACGCCTCAACGGCTTATCCGCTGGGCCGAGCAGACCGGCCCGAACACCGCCGGCGTAATCAGCCACATCCTCGAACGGCGCGTGCATCCGCAGCATGGCTACCGCGCTTGCCTGGGCATCCTGCGCCTGGGCAAGCACCACGGCGAAGAACGGCTGGAAGCCGCCTGCCAGCGCGCCCTAAGCCTCGGTGCCTGTAGCTACAAAAGCCTCGAATCGATTCTGCGCCAAGGCCTGGAAAACCTGCCGCTGGCTCAACAGAACCTACCCCTACTACCGGACGACCACGCCAACCTGCGCGGCCCCGGCTACTACCACTGAACAAAGGAATCCCACCATGCTGCCTCACCCGACCCTGGACAAGCTGCAAACCCTGCGCCTGCACGGCATGCTCAAAGCCCTCGCCGAGCAACTGAAAACACCCGACATCGACAGCCTGAGCTTCGAAGAACGCCTCGGCCTGTTGGTCGATCGCGAGCTGACCGAGCGCGACGACAAGCGCCTGAGCAGCCGCCTACGCCAGGCCCGGCTCAAGCACAACGCCTGCCTCGAAGACATCGACTACCGCGCCCCGCGCGGGCTGGACAAGGCGCTGATCCTGCAACTGCGCAGCGGCCAGTGGCTGCGCGACGGCCTCAACCTGATCATCGGCGGCCCCACCGGCGTCGGCAAAACCTGGCTGGCCTGCGCCCTGGCCCACCAGGCCTGCCGGGACGGCTGCAGCGTGCGCTATCTGCGCCTGCCACGGCTGCTGGAAGAACTGGGCCTGGCACATGGCGACGGCCGCTTCGTCAAGCTGATGAGCAGCTACGCCAAGACCGACCTGCTGATCCTCGATGACTGGGGCCTGGCACCGTTCACCACCGAACAGCGCCGCGACATGCTGGAGCTGCTGGACGACCGCTACGGCCAACGCTCAACCATCGTGACCAGTCAGATGCCGGTGGACAACTGGCACGAACTGATCGGCGATCCGACCCTGGCCGACGCCATCCTCGACCGCCTGGTGCACAACGCCTACCGGATCAACCTGAAGGGAGAGTCGATGCGCAGGCGGGCGAAGAAATTGACGACGCCGGGCACCTCAGACTAACAATGCATATCCTGCGTCGCTGCGCTCCGACTGCCTGTCCGGATGACCGTGGAACAGGTGTCCGGATCAGCGTGGGCTGAGTGTCCGAATGGCGTGGAATCCGCAGCGTCGGTGGCAATGAACTTTGGCACGACCCCTGACACGGCTACCCGAGCGTATTGCCGTACCAGTGCGGCGAACCGTTCGCTGGTGTTTTCCGCTCTGAGCAGATGGCTTATCTCAAGCGGTGCCATTTCGGCACCAGGCTGACAAAGTCTACCGGTGCTGTTCCTGGCAGGTACTTCAGCACATATTCATCGCGCTCCCGATAGAGCTTGGCCACCAGCTTTGAGCTGACGTGAACGTCGAGGATCATGCTCAAGCGCTCCCTGAGCGCTGCTCGTTGAGGATGTCTTCAACCGTGCGTTGGTGACCTGCCTTAACCAGCTTCAGGTCATAGCCTGCCGCTTCCAATAGCCGAACAAGTACGGAGACGCTCATATCGCCTTTGGCCAATGTTTCCATGCGGGCCACCGTGGTGCGTGAGACACCCGCACGGCTGGCCAGCGCTTCTTGGCTCAGCTTCGCGTCACCGCGTGCCTGTTTCAGCATTTCGGAAACATCGTAGAGAGAGGTCATTTGTAGCCCTCGGGCATCAAAAATTGACGTAATGCCTGAAAATGCAGCTCTTGGGCTACATTTATACAAGTGCTGCCAAGCTTGAGCTGTGGCTCACAGGCTACAAAATGCGCGTGTTAGTTATCATTTGTGGCTTCAAGGCCACAAACCAGCTGGCATGACTAGGCCCATAGCTGCGCCTCAGCGCTGTACCGGCACCGTACTGAATTTGCACCTTTGGACTATAGGGCTGGTCTAGCTGTTTTTCTCGCGAACATGAAAAAGCCGCGCAGTGCGCGGCTTTGGAGTTGGTGGGCCCACACGGACTCGAACCGTGGACCAAAGGATTATGAGTCCTCTGCTCTAACCAACTGAGCTATGGGCCCTCAGAGGCGGGCGGATTATACCGGTGCCTTCTCGGCAGCGCCAACCGAATGGCGTGGGGTGAGGAAGTTTTGTGCGAAGGCGTCTGCATGGATGGCGCGGCTGATGACGAAGCCCTGGATCTGTTCGCAGCCTTCGGCGGCGAGGAACAGTTCTTGGGCTTTGGTTTCTACGCCTTCGGCGATCACGGTCAGTTGCATGCTGCGGCCCAGGGCGATGATGGCGCGCACAATGGCGACATCGTTGCTGTCATTGGGCAGGCCGCGCACGAAGGATTGGTCGATTTTCAGGGTGTCGACAGGTAGGCGCTTGAGGTAGCTGAGCGAGGAGTAGCCGGTGCCGAAGTCGTCGATGGCCAGTTGGATGCCCAGGTTTTTCAGCTGATGCAGCAGGTTCAGGGCTTCTTCGGCCTGGTTCATGATGAAGCTTTCGGTTATTTCCAGTTGCAGTAGCTCCGGGGCCAGTTGGTTGTCCTCCAGCAGGCTGGAGATGCGTACCAGCAGGTGCGGCTGGCGCAGTTGCACGCCGGTCAGGTTGACCGACAGCGGGCCGAATGGCGCATGCTGTTGTTGCCATTGCTGCATTTGCCAGCAGGCCTGGCGCAGCACCCAGTCGCCTAGGGCGATGATCAGGCCGGTCTCTTCGGCCAGAGGAATAAAGCGATCCGGCGGGATTTCACCGAATACCGGGTGATGCCAACGTACCAGCGCTTCGGCGCCGATCAGACGGTTGCTGCTCAGGCTGCGTTTGGGCTGGTAGTAGAGCTGCAGTTGTTCCAGCTCGATGGCGCGGCGCAGTTCGCGCTCCAGGGCCATGCGTTCGGTGGCTTGGAAAGTCAGGTCACGGGTGTACAACTCCACGCGGTTGCGCCCGCGCGCTTTGGAGCGATACATGGCGGCGTCGGCATTTTTTACCAGGGTGGCGACATCGTCACCGTCCTCCGGGTAGCGGCTGATGCCGATGCTGGCGCTGATAAAAAGCTCCTGCTCGTCGAACTGGAAGGGCAGGCTGAAGCAGTCGAGCAGCTTGTGCGCCACCAGTTCGGCATCGCTGTCGTGCTGCAGGCCGGGTAGCAGGATGATGAATTCGTCACCGCCGAGGCGGGCTACGGTATCGATATCGCGCAGGTGGGCTTTCAGCCGTTCGGCAATGCTCTTGAGCAGTTGGTCGCCGACCGGGTGGCCGAGGCTGTCGTTGATGTGTTTGAAGCGGTCCAGGTCGATAAACAGTACGGCGCCCATGCGTTTGTCGATGTGCGCGTCTTCGAGGGCGGCGCGCAGGCGGGCTTCGAACAGCATGCGGTTGGGCAAGCCGGTAAGCGGGTCGTGATGAGCTTGATGGTCAAGTCTGGCTTGAGCGTGCTTGAGCGAGCTGATATCGGCGAACACCGCAACAAAGTGGGTGATTTGCTCAGCGCTATCACGCACGGCGCTGATGGTCAGCCACTCGGGGTAGAGCTCGCCATTCTTGCGTTTATTCCAGATCTCGCCTTGCCAGTGCCCGGATGCGCTGAGGTTGTGCCACATGGCGACGAAGAACGCGCTGTCGTGGTTGCCAGAGGCGAGTAGGCGCGGCGACTGGCCGAGGGCTTCGGCTTCGCTGTAGCCGGTGATGCTGGTGAAGGCACGGTTGACTGCAGTGATGCGCTGCTGCAAGTCGGTGATCATCACGCCTTCGGCGGTGCTTTCGAAGACGGTGGCGGCCTGTTTCAGGTTTTCCTGCATCTGTTCGCGCTCGGTGATGTCGCGCGCGATAGTTAGTATGCAGGTGTCGCCTTCGATGGGGATCGGTTGCACCGCCATTTCGCAGGTGCGCAGTGAGCCGTCGCGGGTGCGGATAAGTGCGCGAAAATCGCGTACCGAACCGTGCTGTTGTACCTGCTCGAGCATGCGGGTGCGGTCGTCCGCGTTGGCCCAGATTCCCAACTGCAGGGTCGAGCTATCCGTTGCTTCGTTGATGCTGTAGCCGGTGATGCGGCTGAAGCCTTCGTTGACATCCAGCAGTTGGCCGTCGCTCAGGCGGGTGATCAGCAAGCCGTCGGGGGAGGCGTGAAAGGCCTTGGCGAATTTGTCTTCGGAAAGTTTGAGACGCTGCTGGGTATCCTTCAGTTCGCTGATATCGCGTACTGCTACGACCAGGGTGGTGCTGTCATCTAGGGTGACCTTCTGGGCGGAAATCAGTGCGGTGAACTGGCTGCCATCGCGTCGGCGGAAGGTGCCTTCGATATTGTGGGCATTGCCCTTGCGCAGCATTTCCAGAATACGCGGGCCAATACCGTGTTCGATCCATAGGTTCAGCTCTGAGCTGGTTTGGCCGATGGCTTCGGCGGCGCTGATGCCGAACTGTTGCTCGAAGGTGTTATTGACCGCCAGCAGGCGGCCGTCGTACAGGTTGAGCAGGGCGATAATGTCTGGGCAGTTGTGGAACACCGAGGCGAACTTCTGTTCCGACAGCGCCAGGGCTTGCTCGGTGCGCTTGGTTTCGGTGATGTCGATCAGCAGGCCGCGCAGCATCTGGCTGCCACCTTGTGGTGACAGTGTGACGATGTCGCGCACCCAGACTTCGCGGCCGTCAGCGGCGAGCATGCGGTAATCCAGACTGTGGTCGCGGCCTGCCTGGGTTTCGCTGCGGCAATAGTCGAGGACGTTGCGCGCGTCATCGGGGTGCAGGATGTGTTCGACAAAGCCGGGTTGCAGCCAGTCCTGGGCTGGGTAGCCGAGTAGTCTTTCTGCCTGGGGCGCGACATAGGTGTAGTGAAAGTTGCTAGGGTCCATCTGCCAAGCGATGGCGTTGAGGCTTTCCACCAGGCCACGGTAGTGCTGCTCGCTGTTGCGCAGTTCGCCTTCGAGCAGGGCGCGGTTGTGCATTTCATTGCGCAGGCGTTGGTTGATACGCAGGATGCTGAAGATGATCAGCAAGGCCGCCAGCAGGCCAGGCAGGCCAAATAGCAGCAGGCGACGCCAGAACGGGCGTTGGTCTATCGGGTCGCCGACCCAGCGTTGCTGGATTTCGGCGATTTCCTTCGCGGTGAGTTCAGTGAGCAGCTTGTCGATGATGCCGGCCAGGATAGCTTGATCCTTGGGCACGGCCATGGCCAGTTGGTAGCGATAAGGTGTCTGACCGCTGATGATGATGCCATCAAGCTTGAGTTGACGTAGGTGCCAGACGCTGGAGGCGAGGTCACCGACCATGACGTCGGCTTGCCCAGAGGCTAGCGCTTGCAAGGCAGCGGCCACACTGGGGCGCGGCCAGAGGCGCAGTTCGGGATGCTTGTCGCGCAGCAGCTCATGGGTGGCGTAGCTGTCGACCACGGCGATTCTCAACCCTTGCAGCTCACTCAGTTTGCGCGGTTGCGGGCCTTGTTCCTGGGTCAGGATGACAATCGGGAAGTCGAGGTAGGGGCGGGTGAAGGTCAGATACTGCTCGCGTTCGGGGGTGGCCATCAGGCTGGGTAGCAGGTGCACTTTGCCGGTTTTGGCATCGGCCAGCACTTCGCTCCAGTTCTGTGCGGGCGCCGGGCGCAGGGTGATCGATAGGCGCTGCTCAATCAGGCGCACATAGTCGGCGGCGAGGCCCTGGTACTGCTCGTCGTTGTCGATAAATTCGTAGGGTGGCCAGTCGCGATCAACGCCCAGGCTCAGTTGCGGATGCTCTGCCAGCCAGGTTTGCTCGGCGGGCGTCAGCTCAAGGCTGAGGGCAGGCACGGCCCAGCACGCCAGACACAACAGGAGGGTGGCTGCAACACGCGGCATGGGTTGGCTCTTTCGCTGGGCAATTAGGAGGAAGTGTAGACCGCCTGGCTGGCCTTGGTAGTTGCCCAGAATGCAAAACCCCCGGCAGGGCCGGGGGTTTTGATGTTACTCGTCGAGGAAGGAACGTAGGTGCTCGCTTCTCGTCGGATGGCGCAGCTTGCGCAGCGCCTTGGCTTCGATCTGACGAATCCGCTCGCGGGTTACATCGAACTGCTTACCGACTTCCTCAAGGGTGTGGTCGGTGTTCATATCGATGCCGAAGCGCATACGCAGTACCTTGGCTTCACGGGCAGTGAGGCCGGAGAGTACGTCGCGAGTCGCTTCTTTAAGGCTCTCAACGGTGGCGACATCGATTGGCGACTGCATGGTCGAGTCTTCGATGAAGTCGCCCAGATGGGAGTCTTCGTCATCACCGATCGGGGTTTCCATGGAGATCGGCTCTTTGGCGATCTTCAATACCTTGCGGATCTTGTCCTCAGGCATTTCCATGCGTTCGCCCAGCTCTTCCGGGGTCGGTTCGCGGCCCATTTCCTGCAACATCTGCCGGGAAATACGGTTGAGCTTGTTGATCGTCTCGATCATGTGCACCGGGATACGGATGGTCCGCGCCTGGTCGGCAATCGAGCGGGTGATCGCCTGGCGAATCCACCAGGTGGCGTAGGTCGAGAACTTGTAGCCGCGACGGTATTCGAACTTGTCCACCGCCTTCATCAGGCCGATGTTGCCTTCCTGAATCAGGTCGAGAAACTGCAGGCCGCGGTTGGTGTACTTCTTGGCAATCGAGATCACCAGGCGCAAGTTCGCTTCAACCATCTCTTTCTTCGCGCGACGGGCCTTGGCCTCGCCGATCGACATGCGACGGTTGATGTCCTTGATTTCAGCCAGGGTCAGCTCGCACTCGGCTTCCAGGGCAGACAGCTTTTGCTGGCAGCGCTGGATGTCGCCTTGCAGGTTGCCAATAGCTTCAGCGTATTTGGCTTTGCCTTTGGCCAGGCCGGTGGACCATTCTGCGTCGATTTCATTGCCTGGGAACAGGCGCAGGAAGTCGGCGCGCGGCATCCTTGCATCACGTACGCACAGTTGCATGATGGCGCGTTCCTGGGCGCGCAAGCGCTCCAGGGAGCTGCGTACACGTACAACCAGCGCGTCGTACTGCTTGGGCACCAGCTTGATCGGCATGAACAGCTCGGCCATTTCTTTCAGCGCGGCAATGCCTTGCTTACTGCCACGGCCATGCTTTTTCAGCGCTTTCTTGGCGAGGGCAAGGGCGTCACCAATCGCGGTGAAGCGGCGCAGGGCCTCTTCAGGGTCCGGACCGCCGTCGCCTTCTTCTTCCTCGTCATCGCTGCTGTCGGCATCGTCGTCGTCAGTTTCTTCGGCAGCGTCGCCGTCTTTAACTGGGACAGGCGCAGCCGCTTCAGCGGGAACGATGCCGTCATCCGGATCGATATAGCCGTTGAGCACTTCAACCAGGCGACCACCGTCGGTGGTGACACGGGTGTACTCGGCCAGAATGCTGTCGACAGTGCCGGGGAAATGGGCGATAGCGCCCATGACTTCACGGATGCCTTCCTCGATGCGTTTGGCGATTTCGATCTCGCCTTCGCGGGTCAGCAATTCCACGGTGCCCATTTCACGCATATACATGCGCACTGGGTCCGTCGTGCGGCCGATATCTGTCTCCACCGCTGCCAACGCTGCAGCCGCTTCCTCAGCGGCTGCCTCGTCGGTATCGGCGTCGGCCAACATAAGGGCGTCCGCATCCGGAGCACTCTCGTGTACGGGGATCCCCATGTCGTTGATCATGCGGATGATGTCTTCCACCTGCTCCGGATCAGAAATATCTTCCGGTAGGTGGTCGTTGACCTCTGCGTAAGTCAGATACTTCTGCTCACGACCCAGGGTGATCAACTCTTTGATACGAGACTGCTGTTGCGCTTTTCCGGACATAACACCCTATCCACTGAAGGTCTTGGCGGGCAAAAAACAAGCCGCGGATTATACCCGAGTAACACCCCTAAGCGCCAGTTGGGCTCGGAATTACCGGTGAAACATTACGGCTCAGCAAGCTGCGCAGCTGATCTTTCTCCTCTGCGCTCAACTCACTTTGACGGGCTTTGCGCAGCAAATGTTCCAGGCTGCGCTCGCGTTGGCGGGCTACAAGACTAGTTATAGTGTCGAAAAACTGTTGTTCAAGGTTGTCGGCTGAAATCAGCCATTCCTTTTCTGCCAGAGCGCGTAATAGACGGCCCTGTTCGGTGCCGTGCCAACGTGCGATCAGTTGCAGCGAGCGCAGGTTGGGGCTTTTCTGCAGGGCGCCTAGCAAGGCGACCAGCAGTTGGGCGTAGGTATCATCTTCGGCGGCGAAGTGGCTGACATCTTCGACCTTCTGCGCCAATTGCGGGTGGTGCAGTAGGGTGCGCAGTGCGCTCAGGTGTGGCGATTCGACGCTGACCGCAGTGCGCGGTGCGCGTGGGGCGAACTCTCCCTGGCCCTTTTTATTCCATTTGCCGCCGTCTTTCTTCCAGCTGCCCTTGCCGTTGCTGCGTTCGAATTGTGGCGCGGGGCTTGGGTTTTCGTATTCGTTACGGCTCGGCTCAACATCGTAATAGGCGCTGTCGGGAATCTCATGGTGATCCGGGTAGTCGCTGGGCGGTGCGCTGTGCTGGCTCGATTGGCTGCTGCGTGCGGTTGGCGCCATCTGCTGCAGGGCTTCGCCGGACAATCCGGTGATTTCGCTCAGGCGCTGGCGCATCAGGGCGCGCAGGTTATTGCCGGGGATCTTATCGATCAGCGGCGCGGCCAGGGTCATCAGGTGCGCCTTGCCTTCCAGTGAGCGCGGGTCGGCTTCTTCGCTGAGCTGCTGGAAGAAGTAATCGGCCAGCGGCTGAGCGTGCTGGTTGATGCGTGCGCGGAAGGCGTCGGTGCCTTCGCTGCGTACCAGGGTGTCCGGGTCTTCGCCGTCGGGCAGGAATAGAAAGCGCGCGCGGCGGCCATCCTGCAGGCTCGACAGGGTGGCTTCCAGGGCGCGCCAGGCGGCATTGCGCCCGGCGGCGTCGCCGTCGAAGCAGAACAATACGCTGGGCACGACGCGAAACAGGCGTTTGAGGTGCTCTTCGCTGGTGGCGGTGCCGAGGGTGGCCACGGCGTTGCGCAGGCCTTGTTGGGCCAGGGCGATCACGTCCATATAGCCTTCAACCACCATGATCTCGTCGAGGTCGCGGTTGTGCTTGCGCGCCTCGAACAGGCCGTAGAGCTCCTGGCCTTTGTGGAACACCGGGGTTTCCGGGGAGTTCAGGTATTTCGGCTTCTCATCGCCCAGTACTCGGCCGCCGAAGGCAATCACCCGGCCACGGCTGTCGCGGATGGGGAACATGATGCGGTCGCGGAAGCGGTCGTAGCGCTTGCCTGTTTCGGCGTTTTCCACCAGCAGGCCGGCGTCGATCATTGCCTTCTGTTGCAGGCTGTCGCTGGCCAGATGCTTGTGCAGGTTGTCCCAGCCGGGCGGGGCGAAGCCCATGCCGAAGTCGCGGGCGATCTCGCCGGACAGGCCACGGCCTTTCAGGTAGTCGATGGCGGCCTTGCGCTGCGGGTGGCTTTTTAGTGCCTGTTTGTAGAACTCGGCGGCGGCGGTCAGCAGCGGATAAAGCGGCGAATCGGTGGGTTGGCGCGGCTTGTTGTTGCGTCCGCCTTCCTCGCGGGGCACTTCCATGCCGGCGCGCTTGGCCAGGTCCTCGATTGCCTGGGGGAAGTCCAGTTGGTCGTGGTCCATGATAAAACCCAGGGCGTTGCCGCCGGCGCCGCAGCCAAAGCAGTAATAGAACTGTTTGTCCGGGCTGACGCTGAACGAAGGGGTTTTTTCTTTATGGAAGGGGCAGCAGGCGGTGTAGTTCTTGCCGGCCTTTTTAAGCTGGATGCGCGAGGCGACCACGCCGACGATGTCGGTGCGGTTGAGCAGGTCGTCGATAAAAGACTGTGGGATCAGGCCAGCCATAGGCGCTCAGAATACTGTCATGCGCTGGGGCAGAACAGGTCGGGCAAAAACTAAAAGACTCCGATCGTCACCCGGAGGTGGCGCGGAGTCTAAAAGCGAAACCCGGCTAGGCCGGGCGTCAGGCGTTGCTTGTAGCTAACCGTGCAGGCGAAGCTGCGGCGATTAGTACAGGCGAACGCTGCGGCGCTGCTCGCGCTGCACTTTCTTGGCGTGACGCTTAACAGCGGCCGCTGCTTTACGCTTACGCTCGGAAGTCGGCTTTTCGTAAAATTCACGGCTGCGAACTTCAGCCAGAACACCGGCTTTTTCGCAGGAGCGCTTGAAACGACGCAGAGCTACGTCGAAGGGTTCGTTCTCTTTAACTTTGACGGCTGGCATCCAGGGCTTACCTTCTTTATTACCGGGGGTAACGTTACTCCTGGCAGATGGCGCTGGAGAACGTAGGTTTTTAAGGGTTGCGGATGTTACCGCCTCATCGAGAGGAATGCAAAGCCTCTGATCGAAAAGCGCTGGCCGGCTCGCGCCAGCGGCCATTATCATGCGCGCCTTTGAAGCTGCATCCACTACTACAAGGCACTGCCCATGCTGGTTCTGGGATTGGAAACCTCTTGCGACGAAACCGGTGTCGCGCTCTACGACAGCGAGCGTGGCTTGCTGGCCGATGCGCTGTTTAGCCAGATTGATCTGCACCGCGTGTATGGCGGAGTGGTGCCGGAATTGGCCTCGCGTGATCACGTCAAACGCATGTTGCCGTTGATCCGCCAGGTGCTCACCGAGGCCGGTAAGGGCAACGCAGATATTGATGCAATTGCTTATACCGCAGGCCCTGGTCTGGTCGGCGCTCTGCTGGTAGGCGCGTCCTGCGCCCAGGCGCTGGCCTTTGCCTGGGACATTCCGGCGCTTGGTGTGCACCACATGGAAGGCCATTTGCTGGCACCGATGCTGGAAGAACAACCGCCGGCCTTTCCGTTCGTCGCGTTGTTGGTGTCGGGTGGGCATACCCAACTGGTTAGGGTTGATGGCATCGGCCAGTACCAGCTGCTCGGCGAGTCCCTGGATGATGCTGCGGGCGAGGCGTTCGACAAGACCGCCAAGCTGATGGGCCTGCAATACCCAGGCGGGCCGGAAATTGCCCGCCTGGCGCTGAACGGCACGCCTGGGCGCTTCAAATTCCCACGGCCGATGACTGATCGCCCTGGGCTGGAGTTCAGCTTCAGCGGCCTGAAAACCTTTACCCTGAATACCTGGCAGCAGTGCCAGGCTGCGGGCGACAACTCCGAGCAGACTCGCTGCGACATCGCTCTGGCGTTCCAGCAGGCGGTGGTCGACACCCTCACCATCAAGTGCAAGCGCGCGCTCAAGCAAACCGGGCTGAACAATCTGGTGATCGCCGGCGGTGTGAGTGCCAATCAGGCGCTGCGCCAGTCGCTGGAGAAGATGCTTGCTGAGCTGAAGGGCGAGGTGTTCTACGCGCGCCCGGCGTTCTGCACCGATAACGGCGCAATGATCGCTTACGCCGGCTGCCAGCGCTTGTTGGCGGGGCAGCATGAGGATTTGAGCATCAAGGTGCAGGCGCGTTGGCCGATGGAGCAACTGCCGGCGCTGTAGGCGCGAGCGGGATGAGCCGGTTTCACTCGGTCGATTTAGAAATGCCGCTCACGGCCGGCGAACAGATCGCGTAAATTGCCGCGATGGCGCCAGACGATCAGCCCTGTTAGCGCGCAGACGGGCAGCAACGCGTCGGGTTGTTGCCAGGCCAGCAAGGGCAGGGTCAGCGGTGTGGCAATCAGCGCGGCCAGCGAGCTGGTGCGGGTCAGGTAGAAGGTCAGGGCCCAGGCCGTAAGGGCCAGCAGCGCGGCGGGTGGATACAGGCCCAGCAACATGCCGGCAGCCGTGGCGACACCTTTGCCACCCTGGAAGTTGAAATACAGCGGATACAGGTGGCCGACAACGGCTGCCAGGCCGACCCAGGCTTGCTGCTGCAGGTTGAAATCGAGCAGGCTGGCGATCAGTACCGGCAGCAGGCCTTTAAGCAGGTCGCCGATCAGCGTGAGGATGGCCAGGCGTTTGCCGGCGACGCGGAACATGTTGGTGGCGCCGGGGTTGCCCGAGCCACTGGCGCGCGGGTCTGGTCCGCCGCTTAAACGGCTGAGCACAATGGCGAAGGACAGCGAGCCGAGCAGGTAGGCGAGGGTCGCCAACAGCCAAAACATGGTATCCATTCCGGGGCAAGGGAGCCCTGATTCTAACTAGGTGCGGCAGCCTTGTCGTGCCACGGAGAGCGTGCTTGGACACAGTTTTTATCGAGGGTCTGGAAGTCGATACGGTGATCGGTGCCTACGACTGGGAACGCACCATTCGCCAGTGTTTGCGTCTGGACCTGTACCTGGGCTGGGATAACCGTCCCGCCGCCGCCGGTGATGAGCTGGACAAGGCGCTGGATTACGCCAAGGTCTCGCAGCGGATACAGGTGTTTGCCAGCGAGTCGCAGTTTATCCTGGTGGAAACTTTTGCCGAGCGGCTGGTGCAGCTGTTGATGGATGAATTCCAGATCCCTTGGGTGCGGCTAAAACTGACCAAGCCCGGTGCAGTGCCGGCAGCCAGCGGTGGTGTAGGTGTGGAGATCGAGCGCGGATGTCGCTAACTCCGGTTCTACTCGGTCTGGGCAGCAATATTGGCCGCGAAACGCACCTGTGCGCCGGCCTCGATGCGCTTGCCAGTCTGCTCAGTGACATGCGCTGCTCACCGGTGTTTGAAAGCCAGGCCGTGGGCATCAAAAGCGGGCCGTTTTTCAACCTGGTGGTGGCTGGTTACAGCGAGCTGCCGTTGGATGAGCTGGATCGGCGACTGAAATTTATCGAGGCCGACAACGGCCGCTACGCACCGGATCGTAAAGGCCTACCGTTGGATATCGACGTGCTGCTGTACGGTGATCTGCTCGGCAACTTCGACGGGCTGATCCTGCCGCGTGCGGAAATCCTCAAGAACGCTTTTGTGCTCTGGCCGCTGGCCTTATTGGTGCCCGATGCACTGCATCCGGGTGAGCAGCGCAGCTTTGCCGAGCTTTGGCAGGCGGCGCAGATTGACCAGCAGCTGTGGCCGGTGGCGTTCAGCTGGCGCGAGCAGCAGCTGACGCCACCGGCGCTGGGCGCCGAGTTTCCGGCCAAGCCCTGATCAGGGTGTACTGACGATAATCGCCACGCGGCGGTTCTCACTGCGTCCTTCGGCGGTGTAGTTGTCGGCAATCGGCTTGCTCTGGCCCATGCCGTACGTCGCAATCAATTGCGCATCCATTCCCGCACCTTGCATCACCGCTGCCACCGTCTGGGCGCGGCGCAGGGACAGCTGTTGGTTGTAAGCCGGCTGGCCAACATTGTCGGTATGGCCTTCCAGGCGCACCTGCTGGATGCCGACGCCAAGCAGCGCTTGGGTGATTTGCGTCAGTTGCGCGTTGCTGGCGCTGGAGACAACTTCCGAGTCGGTGTCGAACAGCACTTTGCCGGAGAGACCCAGCTCCCAGCCGTCTTCGGTCCACTGGAAACCATGACTTTTGAGCAGGGCCACCTGTTCGGCGCTGAGGCCTTTGGGTGTGCTTTGGCAGCCGCTGATGAGAAGTGCCGTGCCCAGCACACCGATAAAGATCAATCGCATAAATCTGCACACGTTGAGGCTCCTTTTCAGTTGGTAAGTGAGTCCTGGCTTTTGGCTACGGTTCGCCCGCCCTGGTTGCGCTTGGCGTGGTACATGGCAACGTCGGCCTCGTGCACCAGTGCCTCGGGGTTATCGGCGTGCTTCGGGTAGAGGGCGATACCGATGCTCAGGGAGGTGGTGATGCTGCCGCCTTCGGGCAGAGCGATGGGGGCATGCATGCTGTCGATGATCTTGTCGGCGATCAGTACCGCATCATCTTCGTGGTGGATGGGTTTGAGCAGCACGGCAAACTCGTCGCCACCCAGGCGCGCAACGGTATCGCCTTCACGCAATTGGGCGCGCAGGCGCTGGGCAATGGTGATCAGCACGGCATCACCAGCGGCGTGGCCGAGCTGATCGTTGATTTCCTTGAAGCGGTTGCTGTCGAGAAACAGCACCGCCATCTGCGTTTTGCTATCGCGAGCCTCGCGCATGCTGCCGAGCAGGCGCGATTCGAAGAAGGCGCGGTTGGGCAGCCCGGTAAGGGCGTCGTGGCTGGCCTGGTGCGCCAGCGAGGCATTTTCGCGCTCCAGCTGGTGCTGCCAGGCCTCCAGTTGGTCGAGCAGGGCGTTGAAGTCCTCGGCCAGCTCGTTGAGGTCGGCGATATGGGTGGCCGGCACGCGCTGGTTGAAGGTGCGCTCCACGGAAATGTTGTGCGCCACCTGCGACAGGTTGCGCAGCGGCTGGGTGATCGCCCGCTGTATGCGCTTGGAACCATAGGTCGCGCCCAGTGCACTAAGCGCCAGGCTGGCTAGCAGTCCGAGTAGGCCGCCGAGGAGGAAGCGTAGCAAGGTGGTGCCTTGGCCGCTGAGGTGCAGCGCGCCGATCTGCTGGCCTTGGTAGGTGATGGGCTGAATCACCACATCCGGTAGCAGCAGGCGGGCGAACGATTGTTCGGCACTATTGAGTATGGTGTTATTGGGTGCGTCCAGGCTGGCGAGAAGCTGGCCATCTTTATTGAAGACGGCCACCTGGGCGATTTCTTCTGTCTTGCTGATCTGTTCCAGGGCGTCGCGCACTGCTGCCTTATCGTTGAACACCACGGCGGCTTCTAGGGTGTAGGCCAGAGAGCGGGCGATCAGTTGCAGGTTGTGGCTTGCGTAGGTGCTGAGCGCCAGCAGGCTAACCAGGGTCAGCGACAGGCTGGTCAGACCCATGGCCAGCAGTGCGACACGCAGGTGGGCGTTATGCAGCAGGCGGCGCAGGCTTGGGCGCCGCTGGGCGACTTCCGGCTTTCTGCGGTTCATGGTTGCGGTCCTGCGCGCTTGCCCAGCTGCAGCACGTTGGGATGAATGCGGATGCCGCTGCGCGCGACGGCGTCGAGGTTGACCTTGAACCCCACATGCTCATCGCTGATGTTCAGGCAGAACAGGCTGCCTTCGCTGCAAGCCTGGCTGGTTTCGCTAATGGTCAGGATGGGTTTGCCAACCAGGCGGCCGACCAGGGCAATCCGCTGGCTATCCTCGATCACTCCGAGGTAGACGGCTTCGCAGTCGGTTTCCAGCAGAGGGCTGTCAATCAGCAGGCGTTTAGCCTGTACCGGTTGGCGGGACTCCAGCTCGTGGTTCTGCCACAGCAAGTCGGCGTACTCAGTGGGTGCAATTACACAGAGGCGCAAGGGGTGTGGTGGTTGCGGCCAGCGCGCATAGCTGAGGATACCGTGCACCACATGAGCAACCTGAGTGGCGCGCAGCGTAGCGCTGTTCGCGTCGCTCGGTTCGGCCTGAGTCAACGCCGGTAAGAGTGCCAGCAGGGTGCAGCAGAGCGTTTTTCGGTTGGCGCGCATAAACATTGGACGATTCAAGTACAAGGTGAAGGTCTCCGGCGTGGCCTGTTCGGCGTCAATGCATCGCGCGATGGCGCGGTGCGCGGCAGGCTCTTTTAAGTAAAACTCATGTGCTTAGATTTTGGCGTCAAAATTTATGCGGTTTATGGCTGGAGGCCTAGTGCTGCAAGGCCTGCAGCCTATCAGTGTGCTGCGTGAAGCGCTACGTTCCAGGATGTCTCTGGCGAAATTGCTGCAACGCTTGCAAGCGTTCCTCCTGCAAAGCTGTGCCTAGCTCGGCCCCTTGCAGGCCGCGTGCGAGCAGCGGTTGCACGACCACTGCGCGAGCTGCGTGCATGGCGGCGCGCAGGTAGTCGGCCTGCGGGTAGGCGCGCTGTTCCAGGCCGAGGCGGCCACGGGCGTCCATTTCACAGGCGGCGATAAATTCTTCAAAGCGCTGTGGGCGGCGGAACACGTCGAAGCCTTGCAGCAGCTTGAGCAGGGTTGAGGCTTTCAGCTCCAGGGCGCGATGACCGTGGGTGTGAAATTCGCCGACCTGTAGGGCCAATTCCTGGCAGTCCTTGGGTACCTTGCAGCGCTGGTTGATCGCACGGATCAGCTTTAGCCCGGTGTGTTCGTGGGCTATATGCCGGGGCCACTCGGCCTCGGGCGTCAGGCCTTTACCGACATCGTGCAGCAGGCAGGCCCAGCGCACGGTCAGCGGTTGTTGGTGCTCGGCGCATTGGCGCAGCACGCTGAGCACATGCTCGCCGGTGTCGATTTCCGGGTGGTGGGCGGCGGGCTGCGGCACGCCGAACAGTGCGTCGACCTCCGGCAGCAACACGCGCAGTGCGCCGCAGTCGCGCAGCACCTGGATAAATACATCCGGGCGCGGCTCCATCAGGGCGCGGGAGATTTCCTTCCAGCTGCGTTCGGGCGTCAGTGCGCTTAGCTCGCCGGATTCGCTCAGTTCACGCATCAGCTCCAGGGTTTCTGCCGCAACACTGAAACCCAGAGGTGCATAGCGGGCGGCGAAACGGGCGACGCGCAATACGCGTAGCGGGTCTTCGGCGAAGGCGGGTGACACGTGGCGTAGCAGCTTGGCGTCGAGGTCGCGTTGGCCGCCATAGGGGTCGATCAGTTTGCCGTGATCGTCCTCGGCCATGGCGTTGACGGTCAGGTCGCGGCGGATCAGGTCTTCTTCTAGGGTGACGTCCGGGCTGGCAAAGAAGGTAAACCCGCCGTAGCCGCGCCCGCTTTTGCGCTCGGTGCGGGCCAGGGCGTATTCCTCACCGGTCTGCGGGTGCAGAAACACCGGGAAGTCCGCCCCCACCGGGCGATAACCTAGTTCGAGCATCTGCTCGGCGCTGGCGCCGACCACCACCCAGTCGATCTCGCTGACCTCGCGGCCCAAGAGGTGATCACGTACTGCGCCGCCCACTTTGTAAATTTGCATGCCAAATCCTCCGTTGCATAAAGCATAACGGCTGGATGGCGTGGCTGTCTGGTAAGCGCTGTAGCCCGGATGCAATCCGAGCTACAGGCTGGTCTGCTGGGTGAGGGGAACGCATCGATCAAATGGGCGGGATCATCAGGTCGAGGCGCGGGTAGTCGCTGTCATGTTCGGCTTCATGCTTGGGCGGCACATGCTGGGTGCCGATCAGTTGGTCGCCCTGGTACATCTCCAGGTGGATATTGAAGCCCCACAGGCGGTGCAGGTGTTTCAGCACTTCCTCGGTCGAGTTACCCAGTGGTTTGCGGTCATGCTGCTGGTGGCGCAGGGTCAGGGAGCGGTCGCCGCGACGGTCGATACTCCAGATCTGTACGTTGGGCTCGCGGTTGCCCAGGTTGTATTGCGCGGCCAGGGTTTCACGAATCTGCTGGTAGCCGGGTTCGTCGTGGATCGCCGGTACATACAGCTCGTCTTTCTGATCGTCATCGAGAATGCTGAACAGCTTGAGGTCGCGGATGACCTTGGGCGATAGGTATTGCAGGATAAAGCTCTCATCCTTGAAGCTGGTCATGGCGAATTTCAGGGTGCTCAGCCAGTCGCTGCCGGCAATCTCCGGGAACCAGCGGCGATCTTCTTCGGTGGGCGCTTCGCAAATACGGCGGATGTCGCGGTACATGGCAAAACCCAGGGCATAGGGGTTGATGCCGCTGTAGTAGGGGCTGTCGAACGGCGGCTGGTAGACCACGCTGGTGTGCGACTGCAGGAACTCCATCATAAAGCCTTCGGTGACCAGGCCTTCGTCGTACAGATCGTTCATCAGGGTGTAGTGCCAGAAGGTGGCCCAGCCCTCGTTCATCACCTGGGTCTGGCGCTGCGGGTAGAAGTACTGGGCGATCTTGCGCACGATGCGGATGATCTCGCGCTGCCAGGGCTCCAGCAGCGGCGCGTGTTTCTCCAGGAAATACAGGATGTTTTCCTGCGGCTCGGCGGGGAAGCGCTTATTGTCCTTGTCGCCGCCCTTGCTGGCGTTTTTCGGGATGGTGCGCCAGAGGTCGTTGATCTGCTTTTGCAGGTGTTCTTCGCGGTCCTTCATGCGCCGCCGTTCTTCCTCGGCGGAAATCGGGTAGGGACGTTTGTAGCGGTCGACGCCGTAGTTCATCAGGGCGTGACAGGAGTCGAGCAGGTCTTCCACCGCGTCGATGCCGTGGCGTTCTTCGCACTGCATGATGTACTGCTTGGCGAACACCAGGTAATCGATGATCGAGCTGGCGTCGGTCCAGGTGCGGAACAGGTAGTTGCCCTTGAAGAAGCTGTTGTGACCGTAGCAGGCGTGGGCGATCACCAGGGCCTGCATGCAGATGGTGTTTTCTTCCATCAGGTAGGCGATGCACGGATCGGAGTTGATCACGATTTCGTAGGCCAGGCCCATCTGCCCGCGCTTGTAGCCTTTCTCGGTGCTGAGAAAATGCTTACCGTAGGACCAGTGGTGGTAGCCCAGCGGCATGCCGACTGAGGCGTAGGCGTCCATCATCTGCTCGGCGGTGATCACCTCGATCTGGTTGGGGTAGGTGTCCAGGGCATAGCGTTCGGCGAGGCGGCCGATTTCGCGGTCGTACTGACGGATCAGTTCGAAGGTCCATTCCGAGCCGGTGGAGATCGGCTGGCGGCGCTTGTCTTTGCTTGTACTCATGTGGCTAGCCTCCGCTGGAACAGGTCGCGGAATACCGGGTAGATGTCGCCAGCCGATACCAGCTGCTGCTGAGCGAAGGTGTCGGCGAAGGCTTCGCTGACCTGCTCGTACTCGAACCACAGTGCCTGGTGCTCGCGTGGGGTGATCTCGACGTAAGTGAAGTACTGCACGAACGGCATGATCTGATTGATCAATATATCCCTGCAGATCGGTGAGTCGTCGTTCCAGTTGTCGCCATCCGACGCCTGGGCGGCGTAGATATTCCATTCGTTGATCGGGTAACGCTCGGTCATGATCTCCTGCATCAGCTTGAGCGCGCTGGAAACGATGGTGCCGCCGGTTTCGCGCGAGTAAAAGAACTCCTCTTCGTCCACCTCGCGGGCGCTGGTGTGGTGGCGGATAAATACCACCTCGATCTTGTCGTAGTTCCGCTTAAGGAACAGGTACAGCAGGATAAAGAAGCGCTTGGCGATGTCCTTGGTCGACTGGGTCATGGAGCCGGAAACGTCCATCAGGCAGAACATCACCGCCTTGGAGCTGGGGTTGGGCTGTTTGACCAGCAGGTTGTACTTGAGGTCGAAGGTATCGAGGAAGGGGATGCGTTTGATCCGCGCACGCAGCTTGCTGACTTCTTCTTCAAGCGCCTGGATATCGCCGAGGTTGTCCGGCTGTTCCAGCTTTAGGCGTTCCAGTTCGGCCTGAGTGCTTTTGAGTTTGTTGCGGCTGCTGCCGGACAGGGCAATGCGCCGGGCATGGGCCGAGCGCAGGGTGCGGACGATATTGATGCGTGACGGATTGCCCTCATTGCTGATGCCGGCGCGCACGCTCTTGAAGGTGTCGCTGCCGGTCAGGTGGCGTTTGATCAGATTGGGTAGCTCAAGGTCCTCGAACATAAAGTCGAGAAATTCTTCCTGGGTGATCTGGAAGACGAACTCATCCATGCCTTCGCCGGAGTTGCTCGCCTTGCCGGCTCCCTGGCCGCTGCCACCACCCTGCGGGCGGGCAATCTTCTCGCCGGTGGTGAATTCACGGTTACCGGGGTGCACGGTGGTCTGGCGGCCACCGCGACCGTGGTGCAGCACCGGCTCGTCAATATCGCGGCCGGGGATGCTGATCTGTTCGCCGTGTTCCATGTCGGTGATGGAGCGGCGGCTGACCGCTTCTTCGACAGCCTTCTTGATGTGGTCGCGGTAACGCCGCAGGAAGCGCTGACGGTTTACCGTGCTCTTGTTCTTGCCGTTCAGGCGGCGGTCGATCACATGGCTCATAACTGCCCTCCGTGCACTGCAGGCATCAGGCGCAAACGCTGGCAGAGCGCTTTCCCGCGCTCTGCGCTGCTGCGTGGCCTGTTGCGTCAGGCCGCTTTATTGCGATTTACGAACCCGCAGATACCACTCGGACAGCAGGCGCACCTGCTTGTCGGTGTAACCGCGCTCGACCATGCGAGTGACGAAGTCGTTGTGTTTCTGTTGATCCTCCTTGCTCGCTTTGGCATTGAAGCTGATGACCGGCAGCAGGTCTTCGGTGTTGGAGAACATTTTCTTCTCGATCACTACGCGCAGTTTCTCGTAGCTGAGCCAGGTCGGGTTCTTGCCATTGTTGTTGGCGCGGGCGCGCAGCACGAAGTTGACGATCTCGTTGCGAAAATCCTTCGGGTTGCTGATGCCGGCCGGCTTCTCGATCTTTTCCAACTCTTCGTTGAGGGCCACGCGGTTAAGGATTTCGCCGGTTTCCGGGTCGCGGTATTCCTGATCCTGAATCCAGAAATCGGCGTACAGCACGTAGCGGTCGAAGATGTTTTGCCCATACTCGCTGTAGGACTCCAGGTAGGCGGTCTGGATTTCCTTGCCGATAAACTCGATATAGCGCGGCGCCAGGTATTCCTTGATAAAGCGCAGGTAGCGCTCACGCACCTCGGCGGGGAACTGCTCCTGCTCGATCTGCTGCTCCAGCACATAGAGCAGGTGCACTGGGTTGGCGGCGATCTCGTGGGGGTCGAAGTTGAACACCTTGGAGAGGATCTTGAAGGCGAAACGAGTCGACAGGCCGTTCATGCCTTCATCCACGCCAGCCGTGTCGCGGTACTCCTGAATCGACTTGGCCTTGGGGTCGGTGTCCTTGAGGTTTTCGCCGTCGTACACGCGCATCTTCGAGTAGACGTTGGAGTTTTCCGGCTCTTTCAGGCGGCTGAGGGTGGAGAACTGCGCGAGCATTTTCAGCGTGTCCGGCGCGCAATGGGCTTTGGCCAGCGAGCTGTTGAACAGCAGCTTGTCGTAGATCTTGATCTCATCGGTTACGCGCAGGCAGTAGGGCACCTTGACGATATAGATGCGGTCGATGAAGGCCTCATTGTTCTTGTTGTTGCGGAAGCTGTGCCATTCCGATTCGTTGGAGTGGGCCAGCAGGATGCCGCTGTAAGGAATCGCGCCGAGCCCTTCGGTGCTGTTGTAGTTGCCTTCCTGGGTGGCGGTGAGCAGTGGGTGCAGCACCTTGATCGGTGCCTTGAACATTTCGACGAATTCCATCAGGCCCTGGTTGGCTCGGCACAGTGCGCCCGAGTAGCTGTAGGCATCGGCGTCGTTCTGTGGGAATTCTTCGAGCTTGCGGATATCCACCTTGCCGACCAAAGCGGAGATGTCCTGGTTGTTTTCATCGCCCGGCTCGGTTTTGGCCACGGCGATCTGGTTGAGGATCGAGGGGTAGAGTTTGACCACGCGGAACTGGCTGATATCACCGCCAAACTCCTGCAGGCGTTTGGTGGCCCAGGGCGACATGATGCTGTTCAGGTAACGCCGCGGGATACCGTAATCCTCTTCGAGGATGGCGCCGTCCTCGGCATCGCTGAACAGCCCCAGCGGTGACTCGAATACCGGCGAGCCCTTGATCGCATAGAACGGTACTTTCTCGATCAGGTGCTTGAGCTTCTCTGCCAGCGAGGATTTACCGCCGCCCACCGGGCCGAGTAGGTAGAGGATTTGTTTCTTCTCTTCCAGGCCCTGGGCCGCGTGGCGGAAGTAGGAGACGATCTGGTCGATGCACTCTTCCATGCCATGGAAGTCGGCAAAGGCCGGGTAACGGCGGATCACCTTATTGGAGAAAATGCGCGACAGCCGTGGGTCGGTCGAGGTGTCGAGCAGTTCCGGCTCGCCAATGGCCAGCAACAAACGCTCGGCCGCTGAGGCGTAGGCGCTGCGATCTTGCTTGCACAGTTCGAGGTACTCCTGGAGGGTGAGTTCCTCCTGGCGAGTCGCTTCGAAACGTTGTTGGAAGTGGCTGAAAATGCTCATGACTTCACCTCGCTCGATGCGCAGAGCCGGTGCGGGGTCGGTCAGGTGCTTGGCTGCCCCGGTGCGGATGCAGACGGGATACAACCCCCAGAACACCAAATAATCTTAGAACTTGTCCAACGTCTGCTGCGCGTCGGCCCTGCTGCGTTAAGAACAGGCTCGGAATGCTCATTTACATCAGTAAACTCCGCTTCCTCGCCTATTCTTGCCTTGCATGACTCTAGCTCGCGAAACCTTGAACAGGTTCTTACCGATGGCCCGATACCGTTTGGCCGGCTCTACCTTGTTTTGGATGGCCTGAGCTAGAGGATAGTTCGGAATCAGCGGGGTCAAGGGGCGCGCAACGATAACAGGATATTGCCGTTGGTCGGGAGAGGCCGGCAGGCCGCTGCTGGTGCGGCCTGGGCCTTGAAAAATTTATTCTTCGGGTGCGTGTGCAGTGTCGTCGGGGAAGGTGGCGCGCCACTGCTCGAAACCACCGTCGAGGCTGTAGACATCACTGAAACCCTGGCCGACCAGGTAAGCCGCCGCACTCTGGCTAGAGTTGCCGTGATAGCAGGCGACAATCAGCGGCGCGTCGAGATCGGCCTGAGTGATAAAGGCGTGCAGCGAGTGGTTGTCGAGGTGCTGTGAGCCGCTGATATGGCCGGCGGCGAAGCTCTGCGAGTCGCGGATATCGACCACCACTGCCCCTTGCTGACGGAGGGCCTGAGCCTGCTCGGGGGGGATGCGTTTGAATTCGCTCATGCTTGCTCCTTACAGTCGCAGCTGTATTTCTCGCCGCTATCGATATTCATCAGGGTCATGCTCGCGCCCCACACGCAGCCGGTATCCAGGGCTATCACGTCGGGCTCAGTGGATTGTCCTTCGAGGGCGGCCCAGTGGCCGAAGATGATCCGCTGGCCGCGAGTTTTGCGCTGCTTGTAGCTGAACCAGGGCGCATAGCCCGGTGGCGCGCTGCCGACGCCTTCCTTGCTTTTCAGGTCGAGGGTGCCGTCGGCTTTGCAGAAGCGCATGCGGGTGAAGTAGTTGGTGATCACCCGCAAACGGGCTACGCCGTGCAGGTCGCCGTCCCACTTGGCGGGCTCGTTGCCATACATGCCGTCGAGAAACAGCGGCATGCGTGCGTCGTCACGCAGGGCTGATTCCACTTCGGCGGCGCGCTTGAGCGCTTTATCCATGCTCCACTGCGGCGGGATGCCAGCATGCACCAAGGCGGTAGTGCGGGCTTCATCGTAATGCAGGAGTTTTTGCCGGCGCAGCCAGTCGAGCAGGTCGGCAGCGTCCGGCGCGTCGATGATCTCGCGCAGGGTATCGCCTTTTTTTAACCGCTCGATATTGTGCGCCACTGCTAGCAGGTGCAGGTCGTGATTGCCCAGCACGCAGGTCAGCGCATCGCGGATGTTGTAGAGAAAGCGCAAGGTGGCCAGGGACTCGGGGCCGCGATTGACCAGATCACCGACCAGCCACAGCTTGTCCCGCGCAGGGTCAAAGGCCACGTGCTCAAGCAGGCATTGCAGAGGCTTCAGGCAACCTTGTAGGTCGCCGACGGCGTACACCGCCATCAGTGCAGTGATCCGGGAACGGCCAGGCGGAAGGGCGCGATCAGGGCGTCAAAGCGTTTACCGTCTTCGGCAAGCATCTGATAGCTGCCCTGCATGATGCCGACGCGGGTGGTCATCACTGTACCGCTGCTGTAGGTGTGGCTGGCGCCCGCTTCAATCAGCGGTTGTTGGCCGATCACGCCGGCACCGCGCACTTCCTGCACGCGGCCATCGCCGTCGGTGATCACCCAATGCCGCGAGAGCAGTTTGGCCGGCAGTTCGCCCTTGTTGCTCACCGTGACGGTGTAGGCGAAGGCAAAGCGGTTTTGCTCCGGCTGCGATTGCTCCGGCAGGTAGCGGGTGACGACGCTGACGTCGATGTTGTAGCGCGAATCGCTCATGCGTAATTAGCTCGGTAGGCGGAAAACCAGTCTAGTCGCTGTCAGTCGACGTTGGGTTGTTCGGCCAGTTTGTCGGCCAGGCGTACAAACGCCGCCAGGTCCAGTTGTTCAGGGCGCAGGCTGCCATCGACGCCGGCGGCTTCGATTGCCGCTGCGGGCAGTAAGTTCTTCAAGGTATTGCGCAGTGTCTTGCGCCGTTGATTGAAGGCTTCACGTACCACGCGCTCAAGCAGGTGATGGTCCTTGGCCGGATGCGGCAGCACCTCGTGCGGTACCAGGCGGACGATGGCCGAGTCGACTTTGGGCGGCGGGTTGAACGCGCCGGGGCCAACATTGAACAGATGCTCCACGCGGCAGTGGTACTGCACCATGATCGACAGGCGACCCCAATCGCCACCGCCGGGCTCGGCGGCCAGCCGCTCGACCACTTCCTTCTGCAGCATAAAGTGCATGTCGCGAATCAGCGCGGCATTGCTCAGCAGGTGGAAGATCAGCGGCGTGGAGATGTTGTACGGCAGGTTGCCGACCACGCGCAGGTTGTTTGGCGCGGCCTGCAGCTGGTTGAAATCGAACTTGAGCGCATCGCCCTGGTTCAGGCGAAAGCGCGGGTTATCGCCGAACTGGTGTTGCAGGATGGGTATCAGGTCACGGTCGAGTTCAATCACGTCGAGCTGCGCGCCGCTGTCCAGTAGGCCTTCGGTGAGTGCACCCTGGCCTGGGCCGATTTCCAGCATGTGCTCGCCTTCGCGGGCGTGGATGGCGCGCAGAATGCGGTGGATCACCCCGGCGTCATGCAGGAAGTTCTGGCCGAAGCGCTTGCGCGCGCGGTGTTGATAGTCGGACATGCAGCAGCTCCAGTCTTCAAAGCATCGGCTTGAAGCGAATGTAACGCGGGTAGAAAGCCCGGCAGTTTAACAGCATTGGCGGCGTGCGCCCCGTGCCGGGCGTGGCAGTCAGCGGCTTTTCACCTGGCTGGCGGCCATTTCATAGGCGGTTTGCAGGGCCACCTGTAGGCTGCCACTGTCGATTTTGCCGCTGCCGGCCAGGTCCAGCGCGGTGCCGTGGTCGACCGAGGTGCGGATGATTGGCAGGCCCAGGGTGATGTTCACCGCTGCGCCAAAGCCCTTGTACTTGAGCACCGGCAAGCCCTGGTCGTGGTACATGGCCAGCACCGCATCGCAGTGGTCGAGGTGCTTGGGGGTGAACAGGGTGTCGGCTGGCAGCGGGCCGATCAGGTTGATGCCTTCGCGGCGCAACTGCTGCAGTGCTGGCTCGATTACCTCTATTTCTTCCATGCCCAGGTGGCCGCCTTCGCCGGCATGCGGGTTGAGGCCACAGACCAGGATGCGCGGCTGGGCGATGCCGAATTTTGTGCGCAGATCATGGTCGAGAATACGTGTAACCCTGCTCAGCCGCTCAGGGGTGATGGCGGCGGCTACATCCTTAAGCGGTAAGTGCGTAGTGACAAGTGCGACGCGCAGGCCGTGGGTGGCGAGCATCATCACCACTTGCTCGGTATGCGTCAGCTCGGCGAGAAACTCGGTGTGTCCGGAGAAGGCAATTCCGCCTTCGTTGATCACGCCCTTGTGCACGGGGGCGGTAATCATCCCTGCAAAGTTGCCGTCGAGGCAGCCCTGGCCAGCGCGGGTCAGGGTTTCTAGCACATAGTGCGCGTTGCTCGTGTTCAGTTGGCCGGGTGTTACGACTGCGGCGAGTGGCGTGTCCCAAACATACAGGCTGCCTGCCGCTGCTGCCTGGCTTGGCCAGCTGTCAGGGGTAACGCTGATTAGTTGAATGTTTAGCCCCAGCAGTCGGGCGCGCTCGGCCAGCAGGTCGCGGCTGGCGATGGCAATCAGGGCGTGCGGCTGGGCTTCACGCGCCAGCAGCAGGCACAGGTCGGGGCCTATGCCGGCGGGTTCTCCGGGGGTGAGTGCAAAAAGGCGTGGCGTGGTCATCGGCGGGCTCTCGTTAGCGATGCGCCAACTCTGTTGCGGTGGCTGCGGTTAGTAAAGGGGCGAGCGGTTTGCAGGCGAAAAAAAGCCCGGCTCTGCATGTGCATAAAGCCGGGCTTGATCAGTCGCGCGGGTTACCTGTCAGAGTTTGCTCTCGACGTAGGCTTCGTCGCGGATCTGGCGCAGCCAGGACTGCAGTTCTTCATCGTACTTGCGGTTACGCAGCACGGTCATGGCCTGCTGCTCGCGGTACTGCGCGCTGCTGTCAGTGGCGCGGCGGCCCATGACTTCCAGCACATGCCAGCCGTAAGGGCTCTTGAAGGGTTTGGACAGCTCGCCAGCTGGCGTGTTGTTCATCACTTCGCGGAACTCTGGCACCAGTACATTCGGGTCGATCCAGCTCAGGGTGCCGCCGTTCAGCGCAGAGCCTGGGTCTTCAGAGAAGTTCTTCGCCAGCTCACTGAAATCTTCGCCGGCCAGAATGCGCTGGTACAGGCGTTCGACCAGGCGCTTGGTTTCGTCTTCGCTGCGGATTTCGCTAGGCTTGATCAGGATGTGACGAACATTCACTTCGTCACGCACCTGGCTGTCACCACCGCGCTTTTCCAACAGCTTGAGCATGATAAAGCCGCCGGGCGTGCGCATTGGTTCAGTCACCTGGCCAACCGACATCGCACTAAGCATGCTGTCGAAGGGCGGAGGCAGTTGTCCGGCTTTACGCCAGCCCATTTCGCCGCCTTCCAGCGCGGTTTCACTGGCCGAGCGAGCTATAGCCAGCTGGGCGAAGTCAGCACCTTGCTGCAGTTGCTGGTACAAATCGCGCGCCTGACGGTCAGCAGCCTGAATGTCTTGAGGGGAAGCACCTTCGGGTACTGGGATCAGGATGTTGGCCAGGCGGAATTCTTCCGACAGCTGCATCTTGCCCATGTCCGAGGCCAGGAAGTTCTGCACTTCCTGATCGGTGACTTGAATGCGCTCCGCCACGCGGCGTTGGCGCACGCGGCTGATGATCATTTCGCGGCGCACTTGGTCACGCGCATCGGTGTACGACAGGCCGTCTTTCGCCAGCGCGTCGCGGAACTGCTCGATGCTCATGCCGTTGCGCTGGGCAATGGTGCCGATGGCCTGGTTCAGCTCTTCGTCGGTAATCCGAATGCCCGAACGTTCAGCAATCTGCAGCTGGATGTTCTCGATGATCAGGCGCTCAAGCACTTGTTGGCTCAGCACATGCTCAGGCGGCAGGGCTGCACCGCGCTGGGTGATGGTTTGCTGCACTTCACGCAAGCGTGAGTCGAGCTGGCTTTGCATCACCACATCGTTATCGACAATCGCTACAACGCGGTTGAGTGGTTGTACCTCGGCATGCGCCGCAGTACCCAGAAACAGCGCGCCCAACAGCAGGGGGCGCACGCAATCAGAAAGCTTGATCTTCACGTTCACGATAACCTTGAATGCCTTGGTCGAGGAAAGTCTCAACTTTATTACCGACTACACCGCCCAGACCCTTGAGTACGATCTGTAGGAAGATGCCGCGATCTGCCTGGTCGTTCAGCGATGGGTTCAGGCTGACTTCGTCGTAGTCGATCCAGTAACGATTGATCAGGCGCAGTTTCCAGCAGCAACTGTCGTACTCGAAGCCACCAAAGGCTTCCAGAGTGCGGTCGCGGCCGTAGTCATACTGCCAGCGCGAAATCACACTCCACTGCGGCACGATTGGCCAGATAACCGAGAAGTCATGCTGGCTGACCTTGTAGTAGTCCTTGATGTAGTTCTGACTACCGGGCTTGCCGTAGTCGCCACCACCCACAACCCAGTCACCGCTGTCTTGGTCGTAACGAATTGTGTCATTGCGGTAGCGGTAGCCCGCATTGACCACCTTGTTCGGGTTGTCTTCTGGCTGGTAGTGGAACATCGCGCTACCCGAGCGGGTGCGGTGAGTGTCCGGGTCCCAGTTGAAGTCCGAGCTGAAGCGCCAGTCACGATTAAAGCGATAGAGGTATTCAAGCGCGTAAGGTGAGACGTTGGAGGTGTAGTCGCTACGATCCCTGAGTCGGGTCGTATTCGGTAGGCCTCTGTAGGAGTCAGGCATGGTGACCTGACGGTCTTCAAAATAGAAGGCCTGACCGATGCTAAAGCGCTGACGCTCAAAGCCATTCGGTTCGATCCAGCGGTTGGTTACCCCGAGCGAAAGTTTGTTTTCGTCGCCGATACGATCCTTGCCGGAGAAGCGGTTCTCCCGGAACAGCGAGGAGTAGCTGAAGGTGCTTTCGCCAGTGTCGAACACGGGTATATCGGTCTGGTCTTCCTCGGGTACATAGAGGTAGAACAGGCGCGGCTCTAGCGTCTGGCGGTAGTTCTTACCGAACCACTGGGTATCGCGGTCGAAGTACAGACCGCTGTCCAGACTGAACATACCTACGCCACGGTTTTGGCTACTGCTGTAGCTCTGCTCTGCGAGCAGGCTGTCTTGGCCGCGCTGATCCAGGTCCAGGTCGTAGTTGGTTTGCAGGTACTTGACCTTGGGCGTGATAAAGCCCCAGCTCCAGTTAAGCGGCAGGCTGACCGAGGGCTCGACATGCATACGCGTGCCATTGGCACGGGCCATGCCACGCAGGTTGTTGTCGTACCAGGGGCTTGTATTGCCATCTTCGTCAGAGAACAGGCCTGAGCGCAGGTCGCGGTCGAAGCGCACTAGTTCGGTACCGTAGGCGAAGTTCAGGCCGCCCGGCTGGAACGGCAGTTTACCGTCGAGGGTGATCTGTGGCAGGCGGTTATACGGGGTGATATCGGTGATGTTCGCCAGCTCGTATGCATGTGCATTCAAGCGTGCGGTATAGCTGTCGCCACGGTAGGTTAACGTGCCGCGCTGATTGACATAACTGGTGGAGCCGACGCCCAGATCGGTGTTCAGGTCCTGAAAATAATACGGATCGCTGATATCCGTGTAGTCCACTTCAGCCAATAAGCGCGAGGTCAAGCCGGTCTTGTGTTGCCAGCTGTACATCCAGCGCTGATCTTCATACTCGGACATCAGCTTGCGGTCATCATTGCTGTCGTCTAGATATGCCGCGCCGAACTGGCCTTCGCTGTTCTTGGTCAGGTAGCGGAATTCGCCTTCCATCAGCAAGCCGCGATCGGCCATATAGGTCGGGTACAACGTGGCATCGTAGTTCGGCGCCAGGTTGAAATAGTAAGGCGTTTGCAGGGTCAGGCCGTTATCGCTTGAGCTGCCGATGCTTGGCGGCAGGAAGCCGGACTGGCGGCGATCATCAATCGGGAAGTAGATATAAGGTGTGTAGAACACCGGAATATTCTTCACCCGCAAGGTGACGTTGGTCGCGGTGCCGAAACCGGTGGCCGGGTTCAGGGTGATGTTGTTGCCCTTCAGGTGCCAGGCGTTGCTGCCCGGTTCACAGCTGGTATAGGTGCCGTCTTTTAGGCGGATAATCGCGCTTTCTTCACGCTTGGCGTAGAGCGCATTACCGCGAATATGGCTCTTGTGCAGCACATATTCGGCGTTCTCGACCTTGGCTTCACCGTTATCCAGTTGCAGCTCGGCGCGGTCACCCACCACCAGCATGCCCTGATCACGCAGGCGCACATTGCCAATCAGTTCGCCACGGTTTTCCGCCTGACGTAGGTTGGCTTCATCCGCTTCGACCTGCATGCCAGCTTGGCGCAGGACTACATCACCGGCGAGGGTGGCGACTTGCTCTTCCTGCTCATAGCGCGAGGCTTTGGCCGATACGAACATCGGCGCCTCGTTCATCGGCGTCTTGTCGTCCATGCCCGGACGCGTCGGCTCTATATAAGCGCCTGCGCAGTAGGGGCCAGCCTCAGCAAGCTGGGCGGCGCTGAGATTTTCTCTCGGCACCCAGTCCAGGTGGCTGTAGTCGGCGCTGCGCGAGGCGAGGCCTTTGCCACGGCTCTCAGTCACCAGGGTCGCCTGCGCGGCTTTATCCTGGCGTGATTCGGTAGCGCTTTCACCAGCTTTGTTGCTGGCGAACGAATCACGTTGTACTGGCCGTGCTGGCAGTGCAGCATTGCTGGTCTTCGGGGCGCATGCCCAGCCGCCAGTGGCGGAAACCTGGCAATCGTACTGCTCAGCAGCGATAGCAAAAGGAACGGCTAAAGGTTGTAGCGCCAGAAGGCTGCCAGTGACCAGTAGAGGGAATTTTGTACGAAACGCGGGGTATTTTACTGCCATCTTATTTTTTCCGGGCTTCCTGCGCGCCATTGGCCCTGAGGCCGCACGCCTCTCGATGGGCTTGAAAAGATGCTGGATAATAAAGCATGACCCGCGCAACGGCTAGCGCCGTCGGAGACCTTGTAATGCCTGATGAAGATGTACGCTTAAAACTTCTCGAAAACTGGCTGGATCAGCAGCTGCCTGGGCTGTTTGCCGAGCAGGGTTGGGGCGCTGTACCGGCCGCCACGCATACCTCTGCCAGCAGTGATGCCAGTTTTCGGCGTTATTTTCGCTGGCAAGGGGCTGGCCGCACTCTGATCGTGATGGATGCACCGCCGCCGCAGGAAGACTGCGCGCCCTTCGTCAAAGTGGCGCATTTGCTCGCTGAAGCGCGGCTCAATGTGCCGCAGATTCTTGCCGCCGACCTTGAGCGAGGCTTTTTATTGCTCAACGATTTAGGCCGGCAGACCTATCTGGATGTGATCAGCGAAGACAACGCCGACGCGCTGTTTGCCGATGCGCTACAGGCGCTGTTGGCTTTTCAGCAACTGCCGATGACCACGCCATTGCCCAGCTACGATGACGCACTGCTGCGTCGTGAGCTGCAGCTATTCCCTGAGTGGTATGTGCGGCGTCACTTGGGTATCGAGTTCAGCGAGCAGCAACAAGCCCTGTGGCAGCGCGCCAGTCAGCGGTTGATCGACAGCGCCCTGGCGCAGCCCAAGGTGCTGGTGCACCGTGACTATATGCCGCGCAATTTGATGCTCAGTGAGCCGAACCCAGGCGTGCTGGATTTTCAGGATGCGGTTTATGGTCCGGTGACCTATGACGTCACCTGCCTATTCAAGGACGCCTTCCTCAGTTGGCCTGAGGCGCGTGTACGCAGCTGGCTGGAGCAGTATTGGCAGCAGGCGCGTGAGGCGGGTGTGCCGGTGCAGCCGGTATTGGAGGAATTCTTGCGTGCCAGCGACTTGATGGGCGTGCAACGCCACCTCAAGGTGATCGGCATCTTCGCGCGCATTTGCCATCGTGACGGCAAACCCAAATACCTGGGTGATGTGCCACGGTTCTTCTCTTATATAGAAGCGGTATTGGCGCGGCGGCCGGAACTGGCCGAGTTGGCTGAATTGCTCGGCAGCCTGCCGCAGGAGCCTGTATGAAGGCGATGATTCTGGCCGCCGGCAAAGGTGAGCGGCTGCGCCCGCTGACCCTGCATACCCCCAAACCCTTGGTGCGTGCGGCCGGCGTGCCCTTGATTGAATATCACGTGCGCGCGTTGGCGGCGGCCGGGTTTACCGAACTGGTGATCAATCATGCCTGGCTAGGCCAGCAGATTGAGGATTACCTGGGCGATGGCTCGCGTTTCGGCGTCAGCATTGCCTATTCCGCTGAAGGTGAGCCATTGGAAACCGGCGGCGGGATCTTCCAGGCCCTGCCTTTGCTGGGCGATCAGCCCTTTGTGTTGATCAATGGCGATATCTTCACCGACTACCCCTTTGCCGAGCTGCGCCGTTCGTTATCCGGCCTGGCGCATTTGGTGCTGATTGAAAACCCTGGCCATCACGTCAAGGGCGACTTCTGTTTGCGGGAGGGGCAGGTCACGGATGCGCAAGCGGGGCAGGACAGTCTGACCTACAGCGGCATGGCGGTGTTATCGCCTGTCCTGTTCACTGGTTGTCAGCCAGGCGTGTTCTCACTTGCGCCGTTATTGCGCGCGGCCATGGCGGCTGGGCAGGTTACGGGTGAGCGCTTTGAAGGTTGCTGGGTGGATGTCGGCACCCATGAGCGCCTGGCTCAGGTCGAGTATTTGCTTGAGGCTCGCGGCTAAGATGCTCTGGCCGGCGACCCTGCTGGGGGCTGTTACGGGGCTGGCGGTGGCCAGTATTCCGGGCGCCATGCTCGGCGGGCTGCTGGGTCAGGTGCTGGATCGGCGCTTGCGCCTGCAGTCCTGGGCAGCCTTGCGTGAACGCCTGGGTGGCCGCGCCGAGGTGCGTGATGAGTGGCTGCTATTCGTGCTCTTAGGCCGTTTGGCCAAGAGCGGCGGCCGCGTGCTGCCGGCGCATATCCAGCAGGCGCAGGCAGAAATGCAGCGCCTGGGGCTGGATGTTGAGGGGCAGCGTCAGGCGATAGCGGCTTTTGCTCGGGGTAAGACCGGGCGCGACAGTTTGCGTGCGCCGTTGCACCGACAGCGTGAGCGCAGTGAAACGCTACTGCGCGCCTGCTGGCGGATGGCTTGGGTGGATGGTCAGGTCGGGCAGGCGGAGCGTGAGCTGATCATGCTCTGGGGCAAGTGGCTGCAGGTTTCGTCGGCTACCCAGGCGAAGTTGAGTGACACCTATGCGCCGCAGCAAGGGCCACTGGTTTCGACGGCCAGCAACGCCTATCAGCGAGCCCTGAATCTGTTGAATGTAAATGCCGATGCCGAGCCTGCGCAGATCAAACAGGCCTATCGGCGTTTATTGAGTCGCCATCATCCGGACAAGCTGGCGGGCAGCGGTGCCTCGCCGGAGCGTATGCGCGAGGCGACTGAACGCACCCGTGAACTGCACCAGGCTTATGATCTGATTCGCCAGCGCCACGGCTTTCGTTAGGCTTATTTCGCCTGCAACTTCAGCGTCAGCCAGCCACGAATGCGGCGGTAGAGCTGCTCTTGTTCGGCTTCGCGGTTGCCCGGCAGGGCCTTCATGGCGATCTGTATATAGGTGGGGTGCTTCTGCCGCTTGCTGGCTTGCGAGCGTTTGAGCGCGGCCTGCCGATCGGCGACCAGGTCCTTGTAGTAGAAGTCGCCGGTGGCCAACTGTAGTTGCGGAATTAGCTCATCGAGTGGCGGTGTGTAACCAGCGGGCAATTGTGCCGCTACCAGCAACAAATTCTGGATCGTGGCGGGTTTGCGTTCGGCCAGGTAGCGCGCGGCCCAGTAAGCGCCGGTGCCATGGCCGAGGAGCACGATGGTCTTGGCTTGCTGCTGCTCGGCAAAGCCAATGGTCGACTCGATGCGTGCCAACACCCGTTCGGCATGGGCTTTCTGTTGTTCTTCGATGGTTTTCACTTTGCTCGCCGCCGTTTCGGCGCTGTCGAGCTGGCTATTGCGGGTTTGTGTGGCGGCTTCATCTGTCGTGGGGGTGTTCTCGGCACCCTCAGGGGGTGCCTGCGTGGTGTCGGTTGCCGTTTCATCTGTTGCTGTAGTCACAGGCTCGGCGCTGCGCAGTGGCGGCGCATCGCTGTTGGGGTCGGGCAGGGTCAGGCTGAGGCTGTGCCAGCCCGCGTTGGGCAGCTTGCTGCGCAAGGGGCCGACGCTTAGCGGCCAATCGGCCGTTTCATCGTCGCCCGGCAGGATAATCACCACCCCGCTGGGCTCTCCGACGTTGGCCGGCAGCCAGAGCGCAAGAAAACGTTCATCGCCCGCCTGCAGTTGCTGCTGTTCCTTTTGTTCCAGCTGCTGTTCCAGCGCCGTGGCTTCCACCTCGCTACGTTCGGCTAAGGGCACGCGCACTTCTTCTGCCGGTGCGGTTGAGCTATCGGTGGTCGCGGGTGCTTCTGCTGCAGGCGTTTCTTCTTCCGCCAGCAGTGGGCTGGTTGCGAGCAGCAGGCTCAGGGCAAGGGCGGCGGGGCGCGAAAACATGGGGCTCTCCAGCGGGCATCGGGTTTCAGCAGCCTAGCCTTTTCCGCACGACTTTGTCAGGTGTCGTCACGCGCGCCAGGCCTTGGGCCGGGCTGGTACAATGCGCGCCACCGTGACCCAAGCCCATAGAGGTGCGTTATGCAACCCTTCGCCATTGCTCCGTCGATTCTTTCCGCTGACTTCGCTCGCCTGGGTGAGGAAGTGGATAAGGTGCTCGCTGCCGGCGCTGACATCGTGCATTTCGATGTGATGGACAACCACTATGTGCCGAACCTGACGATTGGCCCGATGGTGTGTACGGCGCTACGCAAATACGGCATCACCGCGCCCATCGACGTGCACCTGATGGTCAGCCCGGTGGATCGCATCATTGGTGATTTCCTCGAGGCGGGTGCCAGTTACATCACCTTCCATCCTGAGGCCACCCTGCACATCGACCGCTCCCTGCAGCTGATCAAGGATGGCGGCGCCAAGTGCGGCCTGGTGTTCAACCCGGCGACATCGCTGGAAGCGCTGAAGCACGTGATGGACAAGGTCGATATGATCCTGCTGATGAGCGTTAACCCAGGGTTTGGCGGGCAGAAGTTTATTCCCCACACCCTGGAAAAGCTCAAAGAAGCCCGTGCGCTGATCGACGCATCCGGCCGTGAAATCCGTTTGGAAATCGATGGTGGCGTGAACGTGCAGAACATCCGCGAAATCGCTGCCGCTGGCGCCGACACCTTTGTCGCGGGCTCGGCGATCTTCAATCAGCCGGACTACAAGGCCGTGATCGACGCCATGCGCGCCGAGCTGGCTCAGGCCCGCAGGTGAGCCTGCTACGTGAGTTGTTCCAGGGCGAGTTGCCGCGACTGGTGATGTTCGACCTGGACGGCACGCTGGTGGATTCGGTGCCAGATCTGGCCGCCGCCATCGACAAGACCCTGCTGCTGCTCGGCCTGCCTGCAGCGGGCATAGAGCAGGTGCGTGATTGGGTCGGCAATGGCGCGCGGGTACTGGTGCGCCGTGCCCTGGCGGGTGGCCTGCAGCATGAGCATATAGATGAGGCCCGCACCGAGCAGGCGCTGGAGCTGTTTATGCAGCACTACGCCGAAAACCACGCGCTGACCCAAGTCTACCCCGGCGTGCAAGCCACTCTGGATTGGCTGCGTGAGCAGCAAGTCGAGCTGGCGATTGTGACCAACAAACCCGAGCGCTTTGTCGCGCCGCTGCTGGATGAGAAGGGCCTGGGGGGCTATTTTCGCTGGATTATCGGTGGCGATACCTTGCCCCAGCAGAAGCCCGACCCGGCGGCATTGCTGCATGTGCTGCAGTTGGCGCGGGTGGATGCGGCGCGGGCGCTGTTTGTCGGCGACTCGCGCAATGATGTGCTGGCGGCCAAGGCGGCTGGCATCATCTGCGCAGCCCTGAACTACGGCTACAACCATGGTCGGCCGATTGCCGAGGAGAATCCGGAGCGAGTGCTGGATAATCTGTGCGAGCTATTGCCGGTAACCGCGTAGCGGGGCCTTGCGGGTTGATTCGGCCCCGGCCCTGCGCTAGTGTGGCCGAACTTCATCCCGCCTGAATTAAGAGAGCTTCGTGGTGGTTATCTGCACGCGCCGGTCGACACGCACCGACATGAAAATCATCAAGGCCCTGGCCCGTTGGCGCTGGCGCCTCTGACCTGATCTTGGCCGCCTAAGCGGCACGCTTGCACACGACCGAATTACCTCAAGCCACGAGGCTGCTCATGACCCGCGAAGAATTTCTGCGTTTAGCCGCTGCCGGCTATAACCGCATTCCTGTTGCCTGTGAAACCCTGGTGGATTTCGACACTCCGCTGTCCATCTACCTGAAGCTGGCCGATGAGGCCAACACCTACTTGCTGGAGTCCGTTCAGGGCGGCGAGAAATGGGGGCGTTACTCCATTATCGGCCTGCCGGCCCGTACCGTGCTGCGCGCCTATGGGCACGAGGTAACGATCAGCGTCGATGGCGTCGAGGTTGAGCGTCACCACTGTGAAGACCCGCTGGCCTTTGTCGAGCAGTTCCAGGCGCGCTACAAGGTGCCGACTCTGGCCGGCCTACCGCGCTTTAACGGCGGCCTGGTTGGCTACTTCGGCTATGACAGCGTGCGTTATGTCGAGCCCAAGCTGGCCAAGGGCGTCAATCCCGACTCGCTGGGTACCCCCGATATCCTGCTGATGGTCTCCGATGCCGTGGTGGTGTTCGACAACCTGGCGGGCAAGATGCACGCCATCGTCCTCGCCGATCCGGCCCAGGCCGATGCGCTGGAGCAGGGCCAGGCGCGCCTGCAGGAGATCCTGCACAAGCTGCGTCAGCCGATTATCCCGCGCCTGGGCGTGGACCTGGCCGCACCGGCGGGAGCCGAGCCTGACTTCGTCTCCAGCTTTAAGCGGGATGACTACGAAAATGCGGTCAAGGCGATCAAGGAATACATCCTCGCCGGTGACTGCATGCAGGTGGTGATCTCCCAGCGCATGTCGATCCCGTTCAAGGCCGCGCCGATTGATCTGTATCGTGCCCTGCGCTGTATCAACCCGACGCCTTATATGTATTTCTTCAACTTTGGCGACTTCCATGTGGTCGGCAGCTCGCCGGAAGTGCTGGTGCGTCTGGAAGATGGTCTGGTGACGGTGCGGCCGATTGCCGGCACCCGCCCGCGCGGCGCCAGCGAGGAGGCCGATCTGGCCCTGGAAGAGGATCTGCTCTCGGACGCCAAGGAAGTCGCCGAGCACCTGATGCTGATCGACCTGGGCCGCAACGACGTCGGCCGGGTGGCCAGCACTGGTAGCGTCAAACTCACCGAGAAGATGGTGATCGAGCGCTATTCCAACGTCATGCATATCGTCTCCAACGTCACCGGCCAGTTGAAGGAAGGCCTGACGGCGATGGACGCCCTGCGCGCCATCCTGCCGGCGGGCACCCTGTCTGGCGCACCGAAGATTCGCGCCATGGAAATTATCGATGAGCTGGAGCCGGTCAAGCGCGGCGTCTATGGCGGTGCGGTGGGTTACCTGGCCTGGAACGGCAATATGGACACCGCCATCGCCATCCGCACTGCGGTGATCAAAGATGGCGAACTGCATGTGCAGGCCGGTGCCGGCATCGTTGCCGACTCGGTGCCGGCCCTGGAATGGGAAGAAACCCTGAACAAGCGTCGCGCCATGTTCCGCGCCGTCGCCCTCGCCGAACAGACTGCCGAATAAGGGGTTGCGCCATGCTTTTAATGATCGATAACTACGACTCCTTTACCTACAACGTGGTGCAGTACCTAGGCGAACTGGGCGCTGACGTGCACGTAATCCGCAACGACGAACTGTCGATTGCCGAGATCGAAGCGCTGCAGCCCGAGCGCATAGTGGTCTCGCCTGGCCCCTGCACGCCGACCGAGGCGGGGGTGTCCATCGAGGCGATTATGCATTTCGCCGGTAAGCTGCCGATCCTTGGCGTGTGTCTGGGCCACCAGAGCATCGGCCAGGCTTTTGGTGGTGATGTAGTGCGCGCCCGTGAGGTGATGCACGGCAAGACCAGCCCGGTATTTCACCAGGATCTGGGTGTGTTCGCAGGGTTGAATAACCCGCTGACCGTGACCCGCTACCATTCCCTGGTGGTCAAGCGCGAAACCCTGCCCGACTGCCTGGAAATCACTGCCTGGACCCAACTGGAAAACGGCGAAGTGGACGAAATTATGGGCCTGCGCCACAAGACCCTGCATATCGAGGGCGTACAGTTCCACCCTGAGTCAATCCTCACCGAGCAGGGCCATGAATTGTTTGCCAACTTCCTCAAGCAACAAGGAGGCCTGCGTCCATGAATATCAAGGAAGCCCTCAATCGGGTGGTCAGCCAGCTCGATCTGTCGACCGAAGAAATGCAGGACGTGATGCGCGAGATCATGACCGGGCAGTGCACGGACGCGCAGATCGGCGCCTTCCTGATGGGCATGCGCATGAAAAGCGAGACCATCGATGAAATCGTCGGTGCGGTCTCGGTGATGCGTGAGCTGGCCAGCCATGTGCACCTGCAGACCCTCGATCATGTGGTGGATGTGGTCGGCACCGGTGGCGATGGCGCGAATATCTTTAACGTGTCGACGGCGGCGAGCTTTGTCGTTGCGGCCGCCGGTGGCAAGGTGGCCAAGCACGGTAACCGCGCGGTATCCGGCAAAAGCGGCAGTGCGGATCTGTTGGAAACTGCTGGGGTTTACCTGAATTTGCAGCCGGAGCAGGTGGCGCGCTGCATCGACAGTGTTGGCGTCGGCTTTATGTTCGCTCAGGTGCATCATTCGGCGATGAAGTACGCCGCCGTACCACGCCGTGAGCTTGGCCTGCGCACCATCTTCAATATGCTCGGCCCGTTGACCAATCCGGCTGGGGTCAAGCATCAGGTGGTGGGTGTGTTCAGCCAAGCGCTGTGCCGGCCCCTGGCCGAGGTGCTCAAGCGCCTGGGCAGCCGGCACATTCTGGTGGTGCATTCACGCGATGGTCTGGATGAGTTCAGCCTGGCGGCTGCGACCCATGTGGCAGAGCTGAAGGATGGGCAGATAACCGAGTATGACGTGCTACCGGAAGACCTCGGGCTGAAGAGTCAGACGCTGGTTGGCTTGGCGGTAGATAGCTCCGAAGCCTCGCTGGCGCTGATCCGTGATGCCCTGACCAAGCGTAAGACCGAAGCCGGGCAGAAGGCCGCAGATATGATTGTGCTGAATGCCGGCGCGGCGCTTTATGCGGCGGACCTGGCTGCTAGTCTTAAAGAGGGCGTGCAGCTGGCCCACGATGCCTTGCACACCGGCCTTGCTTGGGAGAAGTTGCAGGAGTTGGTGTCCTTTACCGCCGTATTCAAAGAGGAGAATGCCGGGTGAGTATTCCAACCGTTCTGGAGAAAATCCTCGCGCGCAAGGCTGAGGAAGTGGCAGCGCGTCGCGCCATCCACAGCCTGGCCGAGGTTGAGCAGCAAGCCCGCAATGCCGATCCGGTGCGCGGCTTCGCTCAGGCCCTGATCACCCAGGCTAAGCGTAAGCAGCCGGCGGTGATTGCCGAGATCAAGAAGGCTTCGCCGAGCAAGGGCGTGCTACGCGAGAACTTCGTGCCGGCGGACATTGCCCAGAGCTACCAGAATGGCGGAGCCACCTGTCTGTCGATACTGACGGATGTCGACTTCTTCCAGGGTGCTGATCACTATCTACAAGAAGCCCGTGCGGCCTGCTCGCTACCGGTGATCCGCAAGGACTTTATGATCGATCCCTATCAGATCATTGAAGCCCGTGCCCTGGGTGCCGATTGTGTGCTGCTGATCGTTTCGGCGCTGGAAGATGCGCAGATGGCTGAGCTGGCGGCGACCGCCAAGGCGTTCGATCTCGATGTGCTGGTGGAAGTACACGACGAAGGCGAGCTGGAGCGTGCACTGAAAACCCTGGATACACCACTGCTAGGCATCAACAACCGCAACCTGCACACCTTCGAGCTGAATCTGGAAACCACCCTCGACCTGCTGCCGCGCATTCCCCGTGATCGCCTGGTAGTGACCGAGAGTGGCATCCTTAATCGCGCCGATGTTGAGCTGATGGAAATCAGTGAGGTGTATGCCTTCTTGGTAGGGGAGGCATTTATGCGTGCCGACAATCCAGGGGCTGAGCTGGAGCGGCTGTTCTTTCCGGGGCGTAAGCGGGTGATTAGCTCGCCAGATGTGGATTGAAACTGCCAGCACAAAAAAGCCGACGCATGCGTCGGCTTTTTTACGTCTGCTACATGCGGCTTAGCGCGTACCGAACACCACCATGGTCTTGCCTTTGACGTTGACCAGACCTTGTTCTTCCAGGGCCTTGAGCACGCGACCGACCATCTCGCGGGAGCAGCCGACGATGCGGCCGATCTCCTGGCGAGTGATCTTGATCTGCATGCCGTCAGGATGGGTCATGGCGTCGGGTTGCTTGCACAGGTCGAGCAGGGTGCGGGCGACGCGGCCGGTGACATCGAGGAAAGCCAGGTCGCCAACCTTGCGCGTGGTATTGCGCAGGCGTTCGGCCATCTGGCTGCCTAGGGCGTAGAGAATGTCCGGGTCCTGCTGCGTGAGTTCGCGGAACTTGGCGTAGCTCAGTTCGGCCACTTCGCACTCGGTCTTGGCGCGCACCCAAGCGCTACGTTCTTTCTCGGTGCCGTCCTTTTCGAACAGGCCCATTTCCCCGAAAAAATCGCCGGAGTTGAGGTAAGCGATGATCATTTCACGACCATCATCGTCTTCGATCAGGATAGTGACTGACCCTTTGACGATGAGGAACAGCGTTTCGCAGCGATCGCCCGCATAGATGATGGTGCTTTTTGCGGTGTAGCGACGGCGGTGGCAATGCGCGAGAAGCTTGTCGAGATTTTTTATTTTAGGTGTGAGGGTAATAGCTACCATGCCCGAATCCCGAATTTATAAAGGTGAGCCGTTGTGCGGCTGAAGTTCTAATAATAGTTATCCGTACAAGTGTGCCAGTAATTAGCTATCAGCTTAACCACCAGTCTAAGACTAGGTGCTGTTTTGCGACCTGGCTAACACTCAGCGACGAGCTTTTGGCTCTCTTGGCACCCAAACAGGTTGTAACCGGTGCTGTGCTAAGCTGCCTTCCTTTTTAACAGCGGAGCCTGAGTAATGAAAGCGCGTATTCAGTGGGCCGGCGAAGCCCTGTTTATCGGTGAGTCAGGCAGCGGCCATGCCGTGGTAATGGACGGCCCGCCGGAGAGCGGTGGACGCAACCTGGGTGTGCGCCCGATGGAGATGGTGCTGATCGGCTTGGGCGGTTGCAGCAACTTCGATGTGGTCAGCATCCTGAAAAAATCCCGCCAGGCGGTGGAGAGCTGTGAAGCCTTTCTGGAAGCCGAGCGCGCCACGGAAGAACCCAAAGTGTTCACCAAGATCCACCTGCATTTTGTGGTCAAGGGTCGTGGTTTGAAGGAGGCTCAGGTTAAACGTGCGGTTGAGCTCTCGGCTGAGAAGTACTGCTCAGCCTCGATCATGCTCGGTCGTGGTGGCGTTGAGATCACCCACAGCTACGAGATTATCGAGCTGGGTGAGTAAACCACTGTAGGTATCCCGTGATAGGAAGAAGGGCACTGCGGTGCCCTTTTCTGTGCCGCTGATTCAGCTTTAAACGCGGTAGGTGCTGCTGGTCATTACCTTGGCCAGCAAGCTCATGCCGAATTTCACCGGTGCCGGGAAGCGCAGGCCACCGGCATCCAGGGCGTTGCAGGCATGCTGTTCTTCATCGACGCGCATCTGTTCGAGAATCGCGCGGGATTTATGGTCTTCCAGTGGAATCTGCTGCAGGTGTTCATCGAGGTGTTTGACCACCTGATCTTCGGTGGCGGCAACAAAGCCCAGGCTGACCTTGTCGCTGATCAGCCCGGCGGCTGCGCCGACACCGAAGGACAAGCCGTAGAACAGCGGATTGAGGATGCTCGGCTGGCTGCCCAGTTGGCGGATACGCTGCTCACACCAGGCTAGATGGTCGATTTCCTCGTCGGCAGCATGCTCCATGGCCTTGCGCACCTGTGGCAGCTTGGCGGTCAGGGCCTGGCCCTGGTACAGCGCCTGGGCGCAGACCTCGCCGGTGTGGTTGATACGCATCAGGCCGGCAACATGCTGGGCCTGCTGTTCGTCCAGCTCGGCTTCCGGCTGCACGATAGCCGGTGATGGCCGGCTTGGTTGGCCGCTGAAGGGCAGCAGGGTGCGCAGCGCGGCATCGGCTTGCAGCAGCAGGCGATCAACAGGTGAGAAGTGACGTTCGCTGGCCATAGGGACCTCCGGCGATGAGTATGGCAATTAGTTTACTCCACGCGCGGGAGAAGGTCTGTTGACGTTTCGTCGCAGCCTTGCCGCGCGTCGGCCTCAGGGCAGCTCGCGCAGCACACGGAAACCCAGGGCATAGTCCTTGTGCTGCGGCTGCTTCATGTCGCGCTGGCTGCTACGCAGGTAGCTCGGGCCGCTGTTCCAGGCGCCGCCGCGCACCGCTCGCGGGCTTTTGTCGAGCAGGCTGGCCGCCTGTTGCTCGCTCCCATCGAAGGGGCTGGCGAAGCGTGACGCGGTCCATTCCCAGACATTGCCGGCAGTGTCATACAGGCCGAAGGCGTTGGCGGCGAACTGGCCGACGCGCTCGGTCTTGCTCTGTATCAAGCGCGAGGTGGCGCAGCCACGGCAATGGGCACGCGGACGGGTTTCCGGGCTGTCGAGCTGCTCGCTCCACCAGTAATAGCTGGTGCTGCCCGCGCGCGCGGCGTACTCCCACTCGGCTTCGGTGGGCAGTCGATAGCGCTGCCCGGTGACCTTGGACAGCCATTGGCTGTAGGCCACGGCCTGGTGCCAGGACACATGGATCACCGGGCGCTGCGCCGACAGTCCCCAGCCTTCGTTATTTGGCATCGGCGTGGCAGTGGCCTCGGCATACTGCTGCCAGTCGCTGAACGTCACCTCATAACGACCGATGGCAAATGGCTGAGCGATCTCGATGGGCGTCAGGGGGCGTTCGTTGTGATTGCCACGGCCGCTGTGATCGCCCAGCAGATAGCGCCCGGCCGGCACTACAACCAGCTGCGGCCCTTGCTGGCCTTTGGGTAAGGCATCGTTGAACAGGCTGCCAGGCGCATGCGCGTGCGCAGGGGTGCCAATCAGTAGGGCGAGCACGGTCAGTGCGCTGAGTAATGAGCGATTCAACCCGGTGGCCATGCCATCTGCCGCTGACCCATCACGTGCATATGGATGTGGTGCACCGTCTGGCCGCCCAGGTCATTGCAGTTCATCACCACGCGAAAGCCTTCCTCACAGCCTTGCTCCTGGGCCAGGCGCTGGGCGGTAAAGAGGATATGCCCAGCCAGCGGCACGTCCGCTTCGCTCAGCTCATTGAGGGTGCTGATGTGTTTTTTCGGGATAACCAGAAAGTGCACGGGTGCCTGCGGGCCGATATCGTGAAAGGCAATCACCTGATCATCTTCATAAAGCTTGCGCGCCGGTATTTCACCAGCGACGATCTTGCAAAATAGACAGTCCATGGACAGTCTCCCGGCCGGTATTTAAAGAGGCCCGAGTTTAGTGGACAAGGAGCGTGGGTGAAAAACGATATTCATGATCTGGGCTTGGTACTGGATTCCAAGACCAAGCTGGTGTTGATCGAGTCCTGGGATGAACTGCGGGTGCTGGAAACCCTGACCAGCCTGGCGGTGCGCCGCAGCCTTGGCTTGCAGCTGTGGTCGGTCACTGAGGGCTTGCAGCGGGTAGGTTTTTCCATTCAGGAACCCGTCGACAGCACCACCCTGGAGCCGGAAACCGCCCTGCGCCTGATCAAGGCTGACACGCAGCCAACGCTGTATGTGATGTGCGATCTGCATCCGTTTCTTGAGGACAACCCCAAGCTGGTGCGCCTGCTCAAGGAAATCGCCATGAGCGAGCAGCCCAGCAAGCCGACGCTGGTGCTGGTCTCCCACGCCTGCAAACTGCCGCCGGAAGTGCAGCGTTATGCCTCGCGCTTCAGCCTGGCGTTGCCCTCTGAGGAAGAACTGTTGGCCATTGTGCGTGATGAGGCCACCGGCTGGAGCGCACGCAACCGCAATGCCCGGGTGCGCACCGATAACCGCACCCTGCAGCAAGTGGTGAAGAACCTGCGCGGCCTCAGCCATGCCGAGGCGCGTGCGCTGGCGCGCAATGTGATCTGTGATGACGGCGCGATTACCCAGGAAGACATACCGGAGCTGAACAAGACCAAATTCCAGCTGCTCGATCTCGATGGTGTACTGAGTTTCGAGTACGACACCGCGCGTTTCGCCGAGGTCGGTGGGCTGAGCAACCTCAAGCGCTGGCTGGGTGACCGGCAGAGTATCTTTCTTGACGGCAAAGGCGTCGATCTGCCCAAGGGCGTGCTGCTGGTCGGTGTACAGGGCGGCGGCAAGAGTCTGGCCGCCAAGGCTATCGCCGGTCTGTGGGGCTTGCCTTTGCTACGGCTGGACTTTGCCTGCCTGTACAACAAGTTCTTCGGCGAGACCGAGCGCAATCTACGCGAAGCCTTAAAGCTGGCCGAGCAGATGGCGCCTTGTGTGCTGTGGATGGATGAGATCGAAAAGGGCCTGGCCAGCGGCGATCACGATGGTGGCGTGAGTCAGAGGGTGCTAGGCACTCTGCTGACCTGGATGGCCGAGCGCAAGGCGCCGGTCTTTATGGTGGCCACGGCTAACGTGATTTCACGGCTGCCACCGGAGCTGGTGCGCAAAGGGCGTTTCGATGAGCTGTTCTTTGTCGATCTGCCTGATGCGGCGGTGCGGGCCGAAATCTTCCGTATTCACCTGGCACGGCGCGAGCTGGAGGTGACAGGTTTTGACCTGACGCAACTGGCGGCGGCTTGTGAAGGGTTTTCCGGCGCGGAAATCGAACAGGCGGTGGTCAGTGCACTGTATGCCGCGCAAGCCCAGCAGCAAGCGGTCAATCAGGCATTGCTGCTGCAGAGCATCCAGGGCACTGCGCCGCTATCGGTGGTGATGGCCGAAGACCTGGCCGCACTGCGCGCCTGGGCAGATGGGCGCACGGTCAACGCCGGTTAGTTGGGTTTGCCGAATTGGCGATTGAGCCGTGCGGAAAAATGCGCTGCGGGTTGGCTACAGGCCTGCGCCGGCATAACCCATATAGGCAGGCAGAGCGATGGCCGCAACAATACCGATGACGATGATGGCGATCCACGACAGCGCCAGAACTTTCACCGCCGTGCTGTTCGGCGGCGGCGGCGGGCCAAAGCGGTTGGCAGCGGTGCTGCCGGGGATGATAAACATCAGCAGGGAGAACACCCCGCCGACAATCGGCACTAGGGTGACCAGCAATAGCCAGCCAGACCAGCCGATGTCATGCAGACGTTGCACGCCGAACATGACGCCAACCACCGCCACGGCGATACCCACTACCACCATCAGCAGACCGCCAAGAATCTCCGAGGCGGCGAAGAAACCGCCGGCGATGCCGAATAAAGGCAAGCAGGCCAGCATCAGCACCATCGACCAGGCCAGGTAGCGCAAACGACCGATTCGCCCGTTAGTGGTAAAGGCTTTTAGCTCACCGAATTCCGGCAGGGCTTCTGCTACGGCTGCTTTGGGTGTGGCGTAGGGGGTGGCTGCTGCGCTGACCACTTCAGGTGGGTTTTCCGCGAGCATGGCCTGGCGGGCGATAAATTTCTCGATAACAACGCCGCAGGCCGAGCATTCAATGGCTTTAGTTTGCTGGTGGCCGCACTTGGGGCAGGTCATCGGTACGTTGCTGGCTGGTTCGCTATCAGGCACGCGGTGATCGTCGGTTTCCACCAGGCTCATGCTGGCTGCCAGGTCCTGTTCCTTGCGCACTTTGGCGCCGGCGTTTTGCAGCGCTTTGAGGTACTGGTCCGCTTCGTTTTCGCTAAGGTCGCGCTTGATATCGACGGGTCTGCCGATAAACAGCGAATTGATCCGGGTCAGGTCGCTTTTGAACAGGCGGGCGAGATTTTCTTTAGCGGTTTCCAGGGTGGCGTCGGGCATTAACTCGCCGTTGAACACAATCTTGAAGCGGGCTTGGGTCATGTCGGCGTCCTTGTCGGTGCCAGAATGGAATTGCGCTACAGACTAGCCGGCCTGCAGGCCAGTAAACAAGCTGCCTGCACGCAAATGTGCGGGGCCTAGAGGTGGGTCACGCTCTGCTGGCGGCCCAGCTGCCGACCAAATGGCCGTTGCGCAGAAGGACGAGCTGGGTGAACCGCTCGAACAGGCCTGACAAAGGCTGCGAGTGCAGTAGCACCCTGTTATCGGCCTGTAAGTCTGTGCCGGCTGAGCCGAGCAAACTGCGTCGCGTTATCGTGCCCAGCGTTGTTGCAGCTGCAGGCTGTGCGTGAGAGCGGCGCGGTATTCGCTGTCGAGGCGGGTGATCAGTTGCTCGACGCTGGGCAGGTCGCGGATAGTGCCGACGCCCTGGCCGGCCGACCATACGGTTTTCCAGGCCTTGGCTTCTTCATCCATCGGCTTGAGCTTCTCGCCGTAATTGACCTCGCCTTTGTTCTGCAGCTGCTTGAGGTCGTAACCGGCCAGCTCCAGGCTCTGGCGCATAAAGCTTGCCGGCACGCCGGAGACCGCCGGGGTGTGGATGATGTCGGCGGCTTTGGCGTCGAGAATCATCTGTTTATAGGCAGCGGAGGCGGCGTTTTCCTGGGTGGCGATCAGGCGGGTGCCGAGGTAGGCAAGGTCGGCACCGAGCAGTTGCGCGGCCAGTACTTCGTGGCCTTGGTTAAGGCAGCCGGCCAGCAGCAGGGTCTTGTCGAAGAACTGGCGGATTTCGGCGATCAGCGCAAACGGGCTCCAGGTGCCGGCATGTCCTCCGGCGCCGGCGGCCACTGCGATGAGGCCGTCGACGCCGGCTTCTGCGGCTTTTTCGGCGTGTCGGCGGGTGGTTACGTCGTGGAACACCAGGCCGCCGTAGCTGTGCACGGCATCGACCACTTCCTTTACCGCGCCGAGGCTGGTGATGACGATAGGTACGCGCTGCTCGACGCAGATCGCCAGGTCCGCCTGCAGGCGCGGGTTGCTGCCGTGCACGATCAGATTGACCGCATAGGGCGCGGCGGTGCTGACCAGGCCGGCTTCGACCTCTTGCAGCCAGTCCTTGAAGCCGCTGCTGTCGCGCTGGTTAAGCGCCGGGAAGCTGCCGACGATGCCGTTGTTGCAGCAGGCCAGTACCAGTTGCGGGTTGGACACCAGAAACATCGGCGCCGCGACGACGGGCAGGCGCAGGCGTTGTTCGAGCAGGGCTGGCAGCGACATGCAGTAATCCTCTTAAAGTATTTAGAACGGGCGAACCACGACCAGAATGACAATGCCAAGCAAGGCCAGCACGGGCGCTTCATTGAACCAGCGGTAGAACACATGGCCGCGCTGGTTCTCGCCACGGGCAAAGACCTTGAGTTGGGCGCCGCACATAAATTGGTACACCACCAGCAGCGCCACCAGGCTCAGCTTGGCGTGCATCCAGCCCTGGCTGAAGTAGTAACTCGGGTTAAGGCTGATCAGCCACAGCCCCAGACCGACGGTGAGAACCAGCGACGGCCACATGATCCCGCGATAGAGCTTGCGCTCCATGATGCAGAAGCGCTCGCGGCTGACCTCGTCGGTGCTCATGGCGTGGTAGACGAACAGGCGCGGCAGGTAGAACAGGCCGGCGAACCAGCAGACCATGGCGATGATGTGCAGAGCCTTGAGCCAGAGATAGAGCATTGTTCGAACTCGTTGTAGGAAAGTGCCCCCGATAGTAGTGGGCATGACCGTCTCCGTCATCACTGGTGGCGCTCAAGTGTTGGCCCCTGGCCGAAGCGGCCGTATCATCGGCAGCTTTCCACTGCTGTATTGCAAAGGGGCAAGTGATGATCAAGGTCGGAATCGTCGGCGGCACGGGCTATACCGGTGTCGAGCTGTTGCGTTTGTTGGCGCAACACCCGCAAGCGCAGGTCGAGGTGATTACCTCGCGCTCCGAGGCCGGCATGCGTGTCGACGAGATGTACCCGAACCTGCGCGGTCATTACGACAACTTGGCCTTCAGCGTGCCGGACGTGGTCACCCTGGGCGCCTGTGATGTGGTGTTCTTCGCCACGCCGCACGGTGTGGCCCATGCCTTGGCTGGCGAGCTGCTAGCCGCCGGGACCAAGGTGATCGACCTGTCTGCTGACTTCCGCCTGCAGGATGCCGACGAATGGGCCAAGTGGTACGGCCAGCCGCATGGTGCGCCGGAACTGCTGCCTGAGGCGGTCTACGGCCTGCCGGAGGTCAACCGTGAAGCCATCAAGCAGGCACACCTGATCGCGGTGCCAGGCTGCTATCCCACCGCCGCACAGCTGGCGCTGATTCCGCTGTTGGAGGCGGGCCTGGCTGATACCACCCAAGTGATCGCCGACTGCAAGTCTGGAGTCAGCGGCGCCGGGCGTGGTGCCAGCGTGGGTTCGCTGTTCAGTGAAGCCGGCGAAAGCATGAAAGCTTACGGGGTCAAAGGGCATCGGCACCTGCCGGAAATCCGTCAGGGCCTGCGCCGGGCTGCCGGTAAGGATATTGGCCTGACCTTTGTGCCGCATCTGACGCCGATGATCCGTGGTATTCACGCCACGCTTTACGCCACCGTGGTCGACCGCTCGGTTGATCTGCAGGCGCTGTTCGAGCAGCGTTACGCCAACGAGCCCTTCGTCGATGTGATGCCCGCTGGCAGCCACCCGGAAACCCGTAGCGTGCGCGGTGCTAACGTGTGCCGGATCGCCGTGCATCGGCCGCAGGATGGCGACCTGGTGGTGGTGCTGTCGGTCATCGACAACCTGGTCAAAGGTGCGTCGGGTCAGGCGGTGCAGAACATGAACATCCTCTTCGGCTTCGATGAACGTCTGGGGCTGTCCCACGCGGCCATGCTGCCTTGACGGCCGGCTGGGAGGTTCGCCCCAGCGATCCCGGGCGTGCCCGGCGGCGACGCATGCTCGGGCTGCTGCTGGTGCTGTGCATTCCGCTGGCTTTCTATGCTGGCGGCTGGTGGCGGCAGTACAGCCAGCCTGCAGCGGTCGCGGGGCAGCCGGCCGAACCAGTGCGCGATGAGCAGTTGCTGCGCGAGATCGATGAGTTGCGTCAGCGCGTGGCGGTGCTTAGCAGTGCGGAAAAAGTCAGCCAGCAGGCCAACGAGCAGAGCCGTCTGACCATCAAGCTGCTGGAAGAGCAGATCTACAAACAGCAACAGGATCTGGCTTTCTACAAAGGCGTATTAGCGCCGGCCAGTCGTCGTGAAGGTTTGCGTATCAAGACCTTTGAGCTACAGGCCACGGACAGACCTGAGCATTTCCGCTACAAGATACTCCTTAGTCGCGTGGGTAAAGGTGAGGCGCCGCTGGAAGGCCAGTTGCAGGTGTCGATCGTCGGCAAGCAAGGCAAGCAGGATGTCACGCTCGAGCTGGCAGCGCTGAGCGCAGACTTGCCCGATGCCCTGCCTGAGCAGCCGATAGCCTTCGCCTTCAAGCACTTCCAGGCCATCCCCGAGGCTGAGCGCTTCGCCGAGCTGAAATTGCCTCAGGGTTTTATCCCGCGCGAGATCAAGGTGCGTGCCGAGGTAAAGGGTGAGAAGCCTTTGCTGCGCACATTCAAATGGAACAAAGAGGAGTGACTGTTCCCTATGTGGAATAAAGACAAGGCGCGTACTGATGTGCAGCGCTTCGCGGGTAAAACCAGCTTGATTGCGGTGGGTGCCGAGCTGCATGGCGATTTGCGCTTTCAAGGCGCGGTGCAGGTCGATGGCAAGGTCATCGGTAACCTAGTGGCCAGCGAAGGCATGGTGCGCGTCAGTGTGCAGGGCCGGGTTGAAGGTGAGATTCGCGCCCCCCATATAGTGATTGATGGTGAAGTGGTCGGTGATGTGCACGCCAGTGGCCATCTTGAGTTAGGCGCGCGGGCGCGGGTGCGGGGCAATCTGTATTACGCGCTGATGGAAATGGCCATGGGGGCGCAGATTGAAGGCCGTCTCTGCCGTTTACAGGACGATGCGCGGCCGCTGGAATTGCCAGAAACACTGGATGCCGCACAATAGTTGACCGATTTTCTCGGGTAAGCGGATAATGCCGATCAGAATGCAGTATGGCGCGCAGCGCCGGGAGTTAATCAGCATGAGCGTCGAAACCTTCACCCCCAGCGCTATGCAATTTACGCAGGGCGCAGCGAACAAGGTGAAGAGCCTGGTCGATGAGGAAGGCAACCCGCGCCTGAAATTGCGCGTGTTTGTAACGGGAGGCGGTTGTTCCGGCTTCCAGTACGGCTTCACCTTCGATGAAGAAGTGGCCGAGGATGACACCATCATCGAGCGCGAAGGCGTAAGCCTGGTGGTCGACCCGATGAGCTTCCAGTACCTGGCTGGTGCCGAGGTCGATTATCAGGAAGGTCTGGAAGGTTCGCGATTCGTCATCAACAACCCGAACGCCACCACCACCTGCGGCTGCGGTTCGTCGTTCTCGATTTGATTTACAGGTTGTTCAGGCTAATGCCGTGCCTTGTGCGCGGCGTTGTCGTTTCTGGGTGTCGCAAATATGCATGGATAATTAGGCGGGGTAGATCGCGCCGAGCACTCGTAGGCCGCGTGCGCCGGTGACGCTCGGCCGGTTGGCGGGGATGCCTTCCAGGCAGCAGTGCGCGAGCCAGGCAAAAGCCATGGCCTCAACCCAATCGGCTGGCACGCCATGCTTATCGGTACTGCTCACCTGGCTATTGGGCAGCAGCTGCGCAAGGCGGTGCATCAGCGTGTGGTTGTGTGCGCCACCACCACACACCAGCAGCATCTCGGTATTCTGCTGAGCGGCCTTGAGCGCCTCGGTAATGCTGATGGCGGTCAGTTCCAGTAGGGTTGCCTGTACGTCAACTGGGGCAAACGCCGGTAGGTTCTGCAGGTGCTGATCCAGCCAGGCAAGGTTGAACAGCTCGCGCCCGGTGCTCTTCGGGCCCTGAGTCTTGAAGTAGGGATCGCTCAGCAAGGTGTGCAGAAGCTGCATCTGTACCTGGCCACTGGCGGCCCACTGACCGTCCTGGTCGTATGTCAGGCCTTGATGACGTTGAATCCATGCATCCAGCAGTACATTGCCTGGGCCGCAGTCGAAGCCATGCACCGTCCGTTCAGGCTCAAGCAGGCTAAGGTTACTGAAACCACCAATATTCAGGATGGCGCGGGTGCTGCCCTCGCTGGCAAACAATGCCTGGTGAAATGCCGGAACCAGTGGCGCGCCCTGGCCGCCCGCAGCTACATCGCGGCGACGAAAGTCGCTGACCACGCTGATGCCGGTCAGCTCTGCGAGCAGGGCGGGGTTGCCGATCTGAATAGTAAAACCGCGCGCAGGCTCATGGCGCACGGTTTGGCCATGGCTGCCGATGGCGCGAACGCTGTGTGCGGGTATGCCGTGCTGCAACAGCAGCTCATTGATGCCCTGTGCGGCGAGCGCGACCCACTGCTGTTCGGCGATAGCCGCGCGGGCGAGCTCATCTGGGCCTGAGGCGCACAAGCTGAGTAAGTTGGTACGCAGCTCGTCTGGCATGGGCAGATAGCGCGTGCCAAGCAGGCAAGTGCTGTGTTCTTGTTCGATCAGCGCAATGTCCAACCCATCCAGGCTGGTACCGGACATCACGCCGAGGTAGAGGGGCATGGCTTAGCGCTGATTATTGAGGGCAAGCATCGTGGACTTCTCTTTGTCCATTTGCGCCATCAACGGCTTGCTCAACTGCATAAAGCGGGCTTTTTCGCTGCTGGCGATTGGGTCGGCCATTGGCAGCTTCTGGCTTAGCGGGTCAACGTGCACGCCGTTGACCTGGAACTCATAGTGCAGGTGTGGCCCCGTCGACAGGCCAGTGGTGCCGATGTAGCCGATGATCTGGCCCTGCTTGACGTTGCTGCCGTTGCGGATGCCCTTGGCAAAACCGTTCATGTGGGCATACAGGGTGCGGTAGCGTTGGCCGTGCTGGATGATTACAGCATTGCCGTAGCCGCCATGACGACCTGCCAGGGTGATGCGACCATCGCCGGCAGCCTTGATCGGTGTGCCGCGTGGGGCGGCGTAATCCACACCCTTGTGCGCGCGAATCTTGTTCAGCACTGGGTGGCGGCGCCCTGTAGAAAAGCGCGAGCTGATACGGGCGAAATCCACCGGGGTGCGGATAAAGGCTTTACGCATGCTTTCGCCATTGGCGCTGTAATAGCTGCTGTTGCCTTGCTTGTTGGTATAGCGCACTGCGGTATAGGTCTTACCGCGGTTGGTGAAGCGTGCGGAGAGGATATTGCCGGTGCCGACCTGTTTGCCGTTTACCACTTTCTTTTCGTAGATCAGCTCGAACTCATCGCCGTCACGAATATCCATGGCGAAGTCGATGTCGTAGCCAAATACGTTAGCCAGGTCCATGGTCAAGCTGTGCGAAAGGCCGGCACGTTTGGCTGAGAGAAACAGCGAGCTGTTGATCACTCCGCGGCTGTAAGTAGTCTGGACTTCAGGTTTTACCAGCTCACGTTTGAAGTTGAAGCCTTTCTCGCTTTTGGCCAGGGCAATGCTTTCCAAATCGCTGAGCTTGCTGTGCAGGCTTTCGAGCTGGCCATCCGCGCTGAGCTTGAAATCGAGCGTTTGGCCTACTTTCAGGCGTGTCAGCTGCTTGGCTTCCTTACTGCTGTTGAGCACTTCATGCAGGGTTGTTGCGCTCAGGCCCACCTTGGCAAATACCGTGGACAGCGTATCGCCATTCTCTACGCGAACAATGCGCTGCCGTGGGTCGATTTCTGGCGGTTTTTCAATCTGCGCGGCCTGCGGCTCATTATCTGTCGGTGCTTCGGTTGCCGCTGTGCTGGCGAACGGTGATTGGCGTGCCTGCGAGGCGGCAGAGTCCGGCTCGTCCTGCAGCTCGGCGTATTCTGCGCCGTTGTCCAGTTCAAGATTGATGTAGGTTTTCTTGGCTTCAACTTCGCGTGAGGGGAATACCAGTAGGGCTAGGCTCAGGAGGGCGGCAACGCCACTGGCTGCCAGAATATGGCTTTTGGGGTATAGCGGCGGCGCTTTAGTTGGAGAGGTCATAGGCTGCTTTTTTGATGTTAAAAATGAAAAGAAATAGATAAACGAAATGATGAATATGCAGTAACTGTATAAAATATAACCAAATCGCTAGCGAGGCAACCCCGGTTGTCGCGAGGTGGTCTTAGCGTAGGCGGGTGGTGGGCAGAACTTGTGCTTTGTCTGCGATCTTGTATGGTTGGTTCCCTTTCGTTTTTGAGTGGTCGTGAGTCCTGTCATGAAGTCGGTTGAAGAGCAGTTGGCGCTGATCAAGCGTGGTGCGGAAGAGGTTCTGGTTGAGGCTGAACTGGTTGAGAAGCTCAAGCGTGGTCAGCCACTGCGTATCAAAGCCGGGTTTGATCCGACGGCGCCGGATCTGCACCTCGGGCACACCGTGCTTATTAATAAGCTGCGCCAGTTCCAGGAACTGGGCCATCAGGTGATTTTCCTGATCGGCGATTTTACTGGAATGATTGGTGATCCCAGTGGTAAGAGCGCCACGCGTCCGCCGTTGACTCGCGAGCAGGTGTTGGAGAACGCGGAGACCTACAAGACCCAGGTGTTCAAGATTCTCGATCCGGCGAAAACCGAAATCGCCTTCAACTCCACCTGGATGGACAAGATGGGGTCGGCCGATTTCATTCGCCTGACCTCGCAGTACACCGTGGCGCGCATGCTAGAGCGTGATGACTTCAGCAAGCGTTACTCGACCAATCAGCCAATCGCCATTCACGAGTTCCTCTACCCGTTGGTGCAGGGCTATGACTCGGTCGCGCTGCAGGCGGATGTTGAACTGGGTGGTACCGATCAGAAGTTCAATCTGCTGATGGGGCGCGAGTTGCAGCGCTCTTATGGTCAGGCGTCGCAGTGCATTGTCACCATGCCGCTGCTTGAAGGGTTGGATGGCGTGAAGAAGATGTCCAAGTCATTGGGCAACTATATAGGTATCCAGGAAGCCCCTGGTGTCATGTACAACAAGCTGGTCTCCATGCCGGATGCTTTGATGTGGCGCTATTTCGAGCTGCTCAGCTTCCGTTCGATGGAGGAGATCGAGCTGTTCAAGCGTGATGTCGAACAGGGGGCTAACCCGCGTGACATCAAGATCAAGTTGGCCGAAGAGATCGTTGCGCGGTTCCATGGCGAAGAGGCTGCGCTCAGTGCCCATCGCTCTGCGGGCAACCGCATGAAGGAAGGCGAGCTGCCTGAGGATCTGCCAGAGATTGAGGTGTTGTCTGTCGAGGATATGCCAATAGCAGCGTTGCTGAATAAAGCCGGCTTGGTGAAGAACGCTGCGATGGCGCGTGATCTGCTGGGTTCCGGTAGCGTGCGTGTAGATGGTGAGGTGGTAGATCGCACCTTTATATATAAGGTAGGCGCTGCGCATACCTGTCAGGCCGGCAAGAAAGCGTTTGCGCGCATTACGCTTAAGCCCGACTCGTAATGCCTTAGGTGCGGTAGATTCGACAAAGCCGTTGAAGCGTCAGCTTCAACGGCTTTGTCGTTTCTGCAGGCGGCGCCTAGGTGATTGTATGGCTGCAGCCTTTGATTGCGGGGGTGTTGAAACAAAAGCGCAACAATCGGTTGACCTGCGTTCGCCA
>NZ_JBWDTL010000002.1:255000-422624 GCF_056312395.1 Pseudomonas sp. C7.1
ATACCGCCCAAGAGTTCATATCGACGGCGGTGTTTGGCACCTCGATGTCGGCTCATCACATCCTGGGGCTGAAGCCGGTCCCAAGGGTATGGCTGTTCGCCATTTAAAGTGGTACGCGAGCTGGGTTTAGAACGTCGTGAGACAGTTCGGTCCCTATCTGCCGTGGACGTTTGAGATTTGAGAGGGGCTGCTCCTAGTACGAGAGGACCGGAGTGGACGAACCTCTGGTGTTCCGGTTGTCACGCCAGTGGCATTGCCGGGTAGCTATGTTCGGAAAAGATAACCGCTGAAAGCATCTAAGCGGGAAACTTGCCTCGAGATGAGATCTCACTGGAACCTTGAGTTCCCTAAAGGGCCGTCGAAGACTACGACGTTGATAGGTTGGGTGTGTAAGCGCTGTGAGGCGTTGAGCTAACCAATACTAATTGCCCGTGAGGCTTGACCATATAACACCCAAACAATTTGATGTTTGTGTGTCTCTATGAAGACTGCAACAGCCGAAAATTTGTAAGCACTGCAAAACCATCTATCACATACCCAATTCGGGATAGCGCTTAACGCGACATCCCAGCTGAATCGCTTGACGACCATAGAGCATTGGAACCACCTGATCCCATCCCGAACTCAGTAGTGAAACGATGCATCGCCGATGGTAGTGTGGGGTTTCCCCATGTGAGAGTAGGTCATCGTCAAGCACCTACACCAAAACCCCCGATCAGGAAACTGGTCGGGGGTTTTACTATTAGTACAAGCATGAGGTTTTTGAGCGATCAAAAATCACTGCTGACAAGTTATGTAATGCAAGTAGTTGAGTAAAAAGAACTTCTTCGGAAAGAACTTCGAAAAACAGCTTGACGTAAGATGAGGCTGCTGTAGAATGCGCGCCTCGGTTGAGACGAAAGACTTAACCACCCGCTCTTTAACAACTGAATCAAGCAATTCGTGTGGGTGCTTGTGAGGTAAGACTGCTAGTCGCAAGATTATCAGCATCACAAGTTACTCCGCGAGAAATCAAAGATGTAACCAACGATTGCTGAGCTAAGTTTAGGGTTTTCTCAAAACCCAAGCAGTATTGAACTGAAGAGTTTGATCATGGCTCAGATTGAACGCTGGCGGCAGGCCTAACACATGCAAGTCGAGCGGTAGAGAGAAGCTTGCTTCTCTTGAGAGCGGCGGACGGGTGAGTAATGCCTAGGAATCTGCCTGGTGGTGGGGGATAACGTTCGGAAACGGACGCTAATACCGCATACGTCCTACGGGAGAAAGCGGGGGACCTTCGGGCCTCGCGCCATTAGATGAGCCTAGGTCGGATTAGCTAGTTGGTGAGGTAAAGGCTCACCAAGGCGACGATCCGTAACTGGTCTGAGAGGATGATCAGTCACACTGGAACTGAGACACGGTCCAGACTCCTACGGGAGGCAGCAGTGGGGAATATTGGACAATGGGCGAAAGCCTGATCCAGCCATGCCGCGTGTGTGAAGAAGGTCTTCGGATTGTAAAGCACTTTAAGTTGGGAGGAAGGATAGTAACTTAATACGTTGCTACTTTGACGTTACCGACAGAATAAGCACCGGCTAACTTCGTGCCAGCAGCCGCGGTAATACGAAGGGTGCAAGCGTTAATCGGAATTACTGGGCGTAAAGCGCGCGTAGGTGGTTTGTTAAGTTGGATGTGAAATCCCCGGGCTCAACCTGGGAACTGCATCCAAAACTGGCAAGCTAGAGTACGGTAGAGGGTGGTGGAATTTCCTGTGTAGCGGTGAAATGCGTAGATATAGGAAGGAACACCAGTGGCGAAGGCGACCACCTGGACTGATACTGACACTGAGGTGCGAAAGCGTGGGGAGCAAACAGGATTAGATACCCTGGTAGTCCACGCCGTAAACGATGTCAACTAGCCGTTGGGAGTCTTGAACTCTTAGTGGCGCAGCTAACGCATTAAGTTGACCGCCTGGGGAGTACGGCCGCAAGGTTAAAACTCAAATGAATTGACGGGGGCCCGCACAAGCGGTGGAGCATGTGGTTTAATTCGAAGCAACGCGAAGAACCTTACCAGGCCTTGACATGCAGAGAACTTTCTAGAGATAGATTGGTGCCTTCGGGAGCTCTGACACAGGTGCTGCATGGCTGTCGTCAGCTCGTGTCGTGAGATGTTGGGTTAAGTCCCGTAACGAGCGCAACCCTTGTCCTTAGTTACCAGCACGTAATGGTGGGAACTCTAAGGAGACTGCCGGTGACAAACCGGAGGAAGGTGGGGATGACGTCAAGTCATCATGGCCCTTACGGCCTGGGCTACACACGTGCTACAATGGTCGGTACAAAGGGTTGCCAAGCCGCGAGGTGGAGCTAATCCCATAAAACCGATCGTAGTCCGGATCGCAGTCTGCAACTCGACTGCGTGAAGTCGGAATCGCTAGTAATCGTGAATCAGAATGTCACGGTGAATACGTTCCCGGGCCTTGTACACACCGCCCGTCACACCATGGGAGTGGGTTGCACCAGAAGTAGCTAGTCTAACCTTCGGGGGGACGGTTACCACGGTGTGATTCATGACTGGGGTGAAGTCGTAACAAGGTAGCCGTAGGGGAACCTGCGGCTGGATCACCTCCTTAATCGAAGACTTCAGCTTCTTCATAAGTTCCCACACGAATTGCTTGATTCATTGCGAAAGACGATTGGGTCTGTAGCTCAGTTGGTTAGAGCGCACCCCTGATAAGGGTGAGGTCGGCAGTTCGAATCTGCCCAGACCCACCAATTGTTGTGGGGTTTGGCCTTGTACGAATATGGGGCCATAGCTCAGCTGGGAGAGCGCCTGCCTTGCACGCAGGAGGTCAGCGGTTCGATCCCGCTTGGCTCCACCATATACAGACGCGTTGAGAGTTCAGAAATGAGCGTTCCTGCTAAAGCAGATGAATGTTGATTTCTGGTCTTTGGCCAGTAAGAAAATCGTTCTTTAAAAATTTGGGTATGTGATAGAAGTGACTGATTAATTACTTTCACTGGTAATTAATTTGGTCAAGGTAAAATTTGTAGTTCTCAATTGCAAATTTTCGGCGAATGTCGTCTTCACGTTAGAGACAGTAACCAGATTGCTTGGGGTTATATGGTCAAGTGAAGAAGCGCATACGGTGGATGCCTTGGCAGTCAGAGGCGATGAAAGACGTTGTAGCCTGCGATAAGCTCCGGGGAGTCGGCAAACAGACTTTGATCCGGAGATCTCTGAATGGGGGAACCCAGCCAGCATAAGCTGGTTATTACACACTGAATACATAGGTGTGTAAGGCGAACCAGGGGAACTGAAACATCTAAGTACCCTGAGGAATAGAAATCAACCGAGATTCCCTTAGTAGTGGCGAGCGAACGGGGACTAGCCCTTAAGTTGATTTGAGAATAGTGGAAGGCTCTGGAAAGTGCCGCCGTAGTGGGTGATAGCCCCGTACACGAAATTCTCTTATCAATGAAATCGAGTAGGACGGAGCACGAGAAACTTTGTCTGAATATGGGGGGACCATCCTCCAAGGCTAAATACTACTGACTGACCGATAGTGAACTAGTACCGTGAGGGAAAGGCGAAAAGAACCCCGGAGAGGGGAGTGAAATAGATCCTGAAACCGTATGCGTACAAGCAGTGGGAGCCCACTTTGTTGGGTGACTGCGTACCTTTTGTATAATGGGTCAGCGACTTATATTCAGTGGCGAGCTTAACCGAATAGGGGAGGCGTAGCGAAAGCGAGTCTTAATAGGGCGACAGTCGCTGGGTATAGACCCGAAACCGGGCGATCTATCCATGGGCAGGTTGAAGGTTGGGTAACACTAACTGGAGGACCGAACCGACTACCGTTGAAAAGTTAGCGGATGACCTGTGGATCGGAGTGAAAGGCTAATCAAGCTCGGAGATAGCTGGTTCTCCTCGAAAGCTATTTAGGTAGCGCCTCGTGTATCACTGTTGGGGGTAGAGCACTGTTTCGGCTAGGGGGTCATCCCGACTTACCAAACCGATGCAAACTCCGAATACCAACAAGTGTCAGCACGGGAGACACACGGCGGGTGCTAACGTCCGTCGTGAAAAGGGAAACAACCCAGACCGTCAGCTAAGGTCCCAAAGTTATGGTTAAGTGGGAAACGATGTGGGAAGGCTTAGACAGCTAGGAGGTTGGCTTAGAAGCAGCCACCCTTTAAAGAAAGCGTAATAGCTCACTAGTCGAGTCGGCCTGCGCGGAAGATGTAACGGGGCTCAAACCATACACCGAAGCTACGGGTTCATCTTAGGATGAGCGGTAGAGGAGCGTTCTGTAAGCCTGTGAAGGTGAGTTGAGAAGCTTGCTGGAGGTATCAGAAGTGCGAATGCTGACATGAGTAACGACAATGGGAGTGAAAAACTCCCACGCCGAAAGACCAAGGTTTCCTGCGCAACGTTAATCGACGCAGGGTGAGTCGGCCCCTAAGGTGAGGCAGAAATGCGTAATCGATGGGAAACGGGTTAATATTCCCGTACTTCTAATTACTGCGATGGAGGGACGGAGAAGGCTAGGCCAGCACGGCGTTGGTTGTCCGTGTTTAAGGTGGTAGGCTGAGATCTTAGGTAAATCCGGGATCTTAAGGCCGAGAACTGATGACGAGTTATCTTTTAGATGACGAAGTGGTTGATGCCATGCTTCCAGGAAAAGCTTCTAAGCTTCAGGTAATTAGGAACCGTACCCCAAACCGACACAGGTGGTTAGGTAGAGAATACCAAGGCGCTTGAGAGAACTCGGGTGAAGGAACTAGGCAAAATGGCACCGTAACTTCGGGAGAAGGTGCGCCGGTGAGGGTGAAGCATTTACTGCGTAAGCCCATGCCGGTCGAAGATACCAGGCCGCTGCGACTGTTTATTAAAAACACAGCACTCTGCAAACACGAAAGTGGACGTATAGGGTGTGACGCCTGCCCGGTGCCGGAAGGTTAATTGATGGGGTTAGCTAACGCGAAGCTCTTGATCGAAGCCCCGGTAAACGGCGGCCGTAACTATAACGGTCCTAAGGTAGCGAAATTCCTTGTCGGGTAAGTTCCGACCTGCACGAATGGCGTAACGATGGCGGCGCTGTCTCCACCCGAGACTCAGTGAAATTGAAATCGCTGTGAAGATGCAGTGTATCCGCGGCTAGACGGAAAGACCCCGTGAACCTTTACTATAGCTTTGCACTGGACTTTGAGTTTGCTTGTGTAGGATAGGTGGGAGGCTTTGAAGCGTGGACGCCAGTTCGCGTGGAGCCAACCTTGAAATACCACCCTGGCAACCTTGAGGTTCTAACTCTGGTCCGTTATCCGGATCGAGGACAGTGTATGGTGGGTAGTTTGACTGGGGCGGTCTCCTCCTAAAGAGTAACGGAGGAGTACGAAGGTGCGCTCAGACCGGTCGGAAATCGGTCGTAGAGTATAAAGGCAAAAGCGCGCTTGACTGCGAGACAGACACGTCGAGCAGGTACGAAAGTAGGTCTTAGTGATCCGGTGGTTCTGTATGGAAGGGCCATCGCTCAACGGATAAAAGGTACTCCGGGGATAACAGGCTGATACCGCCCAAGAGTTCATATCGACGGCGGTGTTTGGCACCTCGATGTCGGCTCATCACATCCTGGGGCTGAAGCCGGTCCCAAGGGTATGGCTGTTCGCCATTTAAAGTGGTACGCGAGCTGGGTTTAGAACGTCGTGAGACAGTTCGGTCCCTATCTGCCGTGGACGTTTGAGATTTGAGAGGGGCTGCTCCTAGTACGAGAGGACCGGAGTGGACGAACCTCTGGTGTTCCGGTTGTCACGCCAGTGGCATTGCCGGGTAGCTATGTTCGGAAAAGATAACCGCTGAAAGCATCTAAGCGGGAAACTTGCCTCGAGATGAGATCTCACTGGAACCTTGAGTTCCCTAAAGGGCCGTCGAAGACTACGACGTTGATAGGTTGGGTGTGTAAGCGCTGTGAGGCGTTGAGCTAACCAATACTAATTGCCCGTGAGGCTTGACCATATAACACCCAAACAATTTGATGTTTGTGTGTCTCTATGAAGACTGCAACAGCCGAAAATTTGTAAGCACTGCAAAACCATCTATCACATACCCAATTCGGGATAGCGCTTAACGCGACATCCCAGCTGAATCGCTTGACGACCATAGAGCATTGGAACCACCTGATCCCATCCCGAACTCAGTAGTGAAACGATGCATCGCCGATGGTAGTGTGGGGTTTCCCCATGTGAGAGTAGGTCATCGTCAAGCACCTACACCAAAACCCCCGATCAGGAAACTGATCGGGGGTTTTACTTTGTGCAGCGAAAAACATACTCAGCTTAGATGAGCCTTTGATAGGCAACTAAACAGTGCATCGTTATCATGCGTGCCTTATTGCTTGGCGGGACTCACATGCTTGCATTGTTAAAGCTTCTTCAAGACGGGCGATTCCACTCTGGGGAGGCGCTTGGCGCTGCCTTGGGCGTTAGCCGTTCGGCTGTATGGAAGCAGCTGCGGGCTCTGCAAGCGGAGCTGTCGTTGCCCTTGCACAAAGTGCGCGGGCGCGGCTATCGGCTGGAGGCGCCGTTGCAGCTGTTAGATGCAGATTGGCTGAATGCTCAAGTAAGTGCGCCACAGTGGCAGGCTTGCGTTATACCAAGTGTGGATTCGACCAATGCTGAGGCGCTGCGGCTGTTGCCAGAGGCGCAATCGCTACCGTATTACGTGCTTGCCGAGCGGCAAACCAGTGGGCGAGGGAGGCGAGGGCGTAGTTGGGTAAGCCCTTTCGGCGAGAATCTGTATTACAGCCTGGTTGTTCGCGTCGAAGGTGGCATGCGTCAGCTTGAGGGCATGAGTCTGGCTGTCGGCCTGGCGCTGCTGCAGGTTATCCGCGGCGCTGGCGTGGCTGAGGCCGGGTTGAAGTGGCCCAATGATGTGTTGGTGGGTGAGCGCAAGCTGGCGGGCATTCTTTTAGAGCTGTCTGGTGATCCGGCGGATGTTTGCCATGTGGTTATCGGTATTGGTTTGAATGTGAATATGCTTACGGCTGAGTCTGGCGTTATCGGTCAGCCGTGGACTTCAATGCGTTCTGAACTGGGCTGTTTGTTGAATCGCAATGAGTTGGTTGCTGAGTTGAACCGGCAGTTGTCGCGCTATCTGGAGATACAGCTACGTGAGGGGTTCGCCGCTTTGCAGGATGAGTGGCAGGCTTGTCACCTGTGGCAGGGCCGGGCCGTTGCGTTAACGGCAGGCGGCGACCCCATCGAGGGTGAGGTTGTGGGTGTGGATCATTCCGGTGCCGTTCGTCTGCGCGTTAATGGACTTGAGAAATGCTTTAGCGGTGGTGAGCTCAGCCTGAGGTTGCGTGATGATTCTTGAGCTCGACTGCGGTAATACCTTTATTAAGTGGCGTTTGTTGGGTGATGGCTCGGCCGTGACGGACGTAAGTGGTTTCGTTGACTCGGATCAGGCGCTTATAGAGGTCGTTCGCGAGCAGGCCGTTTGCTTGCGTGCTTGTCGCTTGGTTAGTGTGCGCAGCGACGAAGAGACTGCGCAGTTGATTTCGCAACTTGAGCAGGCTTTTGCCGTCGAATGCCGTGCTGCGTGCTCTGCTGTTTCGTTGGCAGGTGTGCGCAATGGTTATGAGAAGCACGAGCGTCTTGGGCTTGATCGCTGGCTCGCGGTAGTGGGGGCTTATCAATTGTCGCGTAAAGCTGCGCTGATCATTGATCTTGGCACTGCGGTCACTTCGGATTTCGTGGCAGCGGATGGCGGGCATCTGGGCGGGTTTATCTGCCCTGGTGTGCCACTGATGCGTACGCAGTTGCGAGCCCATACCCGGCGAACGCGCTATGACACCGATGAAGTAGCCAAGGCATTAGAAAATCTTGTGCCGGGGCGCGCTACTGCCGAGGCGGTTGAGCGCGGCTGCCTGCTGATGCTTCGCGGGTTTGTCAGTGGTCAGGTAGCGATGGCGACCGAGTTGCTGGGCCGTGACGTTGATATTTTTCTTACCGGTGGGGATGCTCCGCTGGTGGTGGATGTTATTCCGGGGGCGCGGGTTGTGCCGGATCTGGTGTTTATCGGCTTGGCGATCGCTTGCCCCATAGATTGAGGTCATGCATGCGCTGGATGTTCTTGTGGTTGGTTGTGCTGAATTTGTTCTATTACGTCTGGCATCAACAGCAGGCGCCTTTGCGGGTTACTGAAATTGCACCGCTGAATATGGCGCAGGATAGTAAGCGTGATATTCGCTTGCTCAGTGAATCAGGCGCGCCTGCGCATCGAGAGGTCGTCGTGGCGCAGCCTGCTGAGGCGGTGTGTTTGTTTCTCGGTAGTTTTGAGCAGATGGCGGATGCATCTGCTGTTGAGCAGCGGTTGCTGAGCCTGGATATTCAGTCGCGGGTGCAAAGCATGGACGCGGCAGCCGGTGTTGATTACTGGGTGTATCTGCCGCCGTTAGCCTCTCGGCAGGCGTCGCTGCGCCAGTTACGTGAGCTGCAAGCGCGCAAGATTGATAGCTACATCATTACTCAGGGGGATTTGGCTAATGGCATTTCCCTGGGTATCTTTCCGCGTAGTGATTCGGCGCAGAGTGTGATGCAGCGCTTGCGCGATGCTGGTTATGAGCCGTCTTTGCGCGAGCTAACGCGCGCGCATCGCAGTTTCTGGGTGCGTATTTCGCCGCAAAGTCGACGCCTTGCCGATGATTCCTTGCTGCAGCGTTTGGCTTTTGACTTCAAAGGCTTAGAGCAGCAATTAATGCCATGCGAAGGGGTTGCAAGCCCTCAGTAGAATGCATAGAATGGCGCCCGCTTCGCAGGGTGGCGCTAACAAGTTTTCTGCGAAGCTGCTGTCAATGTAGCTAACCTCAGGTTTTTTAATGAGAAATTGCTTGACAGTAGGTCGGCATCGAATGAGAATGCCGCCCCGTTTGGAGGGATTCCCGAGTGGCCAAAGGGATCAGACTGTAAATCTGACGTCATCGACTTCGAAGGTTCGAATCCTTCTCCCTCCACCAGATTTAGCGAGAGCTGCAGGCTCCGCGGGTATAGTTCAGTGGTAGAACCTCAGCCTTCCAAGCTGATGATGCGGGTTCGATTCCCGCTACCCGCTCCAGCATTGTTGTTTTTGCAATGTGTTTTGCTCATGTAGCTCAGTTGGTAGAGCACACCCTTGGTAAGGGTGAGGTCAGCGGTTCGAGTCCGCTCATGAGCTCCATTTAATAAAGGCAGATATGCAAGTATCTGCCTTTGTTTTATGGCGGTGATACTGAGTAAATTCTTCTCTGGGAGGCAGTCAAAATGGCTAAAGAAAAGTTTGAGCGTAACAAGCCGCACGTCAACGTTGGCACTATCGGTCACGTTGACCACGGTAAAACCACTCTGACCGCTGCTCTGACCCGCGTCTGCTCCGAAGTATTCGGTTCGGCCAAGGTTGACTTCGACAAGATCGACAGCGCCCCAGAAGAAAAAGCTCGTGGTATCACCATCAACACCGCTCACGTTGAATACGATTCGGCCGTGCGTCACTATGCGCACGTTGACTGCCCAGGTCACGCTGACTACGTAAAAAACATGATCACCGGTGCTGCGCAGATGGACGGCGCTATCCTGGTTTGCTCCGCTGCTGACGGCCCGATGCCGCAAACCCGTGAGCACATCCTGCTGTCCCGTCAGGTAGGTGTTCCGTACATCGTGGTCTTCCTGAACAAGGCTGACATGGTTGATGACGCCGAGCTGCTGGAGCTGGTGGAAATGGAGGTGCGTGATCTGCTCAGCACTTACGATTTCCCGGGCGACGACACTCCGATCATCATCGGTTCCGCTCTGATGGCTCTGAACGGTCAAGACGACAATGAGATGGGCACCACTGCCGTCAAGAAGTTGGTTGAGACTCTGGACAGCTACATCCCTGAGCCAGTCCGTGCGATCGACAAGCCGTTCCTGATGCCAATCGAAGACGTGTTCTCGATCTCCGGTCGTGGCACCGTGGTAACTGGCCGTATCGAGCGCGGTATCGTCAAAATCCAGGAAGAAATCGAGATCGTTGGTCTGCGTGATACCACCAAGACCACCTGTACCGGTGTTGAAATGTTCCGCAAGCTGCTCGACGAAGGTCGTGCTGGTGAGAACTGCGGCGTGCTGCTGCGCGGCACCAAGCGTGACGACGTAGAGCGTGGCCAGGTTCTGGTCAAGCCAGGTTCGGTTAAGCCGCACACCACCTTCACTGCAGAAGTGTATGTGTTGAGCAAAGAAGAAGGCGGTCGTCACACTCCGTTCTTCAAGGGCTACCGTCCTCAGTTCTACTTCCGTACTACTGACGTAACCGGTAACTGCGAACTGCCGGAAGGCGTTGAGATGGTAATGCCAGGTGACAACATCCAGATGACTGTCACTCTGATCAAAACCATCGCAATGGAAGAAGGTCTGCGTTTCGCCATTCGTGAAGGCGGTCGTACCGTCGGCGCCGGCGTCGTAGCTAAGATCATCGCGTAAGTGATTGATCTGTTTTGATTGGGCCGGCATAATGGTCGGCCTGATTCAGTTTTTAGGTCAGTAGCTCAATTGGCAGAGCGACGGTCTCCAAAACCGTAGGTTGGGGGTTCGATTCCCTCCTGACCTGCCATTTTCCCTAGAATTTGGCGCGTCTTTTTACAGGATATTAGTAGATGAATGTTAAGGCTGAAGCCAAAGACTCTCGCTTCGATCTGCTTAAGTGGCTGGTTGTAGCTGCTCTGGTAATCGCAGGCGTAGTCGGTAATCAGTATTTCTCTGCTGAGCCTATTCTGTATCGCGTTCTGGCTTTGCTGGTTGTTGCAGCATTGGCTGGTGTGATTGCCCTGCAGACATCAAAAGGTCAAGCCTTTTGGGTGTTGGCAAAAGAAGCTCGCGTTGAAATTCGTAAGGTCGTTTGGCCAACCCGCCAGGAAACCACGCAGACAACTTTAATCGTTGTGGCTGTTGTTTTGGTGATGGCGCTGTTGTTGTGGGGTTTAGATTCCCTGCTTGGTTGGCTTGTTTCGTTGATTGTCGGCTAAGGGTGTCCCGTGGCTAAGCGTTGGTACGTTGTGCATGCTTACTCGGGTTACGAGAAGCATGTTATGCGCTCGTTGTTGGAGCGTGTGAAGCTCGCTGGTATGGAAGACGTTTTTGGTGAAATTCTGGTCCCTACTGAAGAAGTGGTAGAGATGCGCAATGGCCAGAAGCGCAAAAGCGAGCGTAAGTTCTTTCCGGGCTATGTCCTGGTGCAGATGGAAATGAGCGAGGCAACTTGGCATTTGATCAAGAACACCCCGCGCGTTATGGGCTTCATTGGTGGTACTGCAGATAAGCCTGCGCCGATCACTGAGAAAGAAGCTGATGCCATCCTGCGTCGTGTTGCCGATAGCGGTGACAAGCCAAAGCCGAAAACATTGTTCGAGCCGGGCGAAATGGTTCGCGTGACCGATGGTCCGTTTGCTGATTTCAGCGGTGTTGTCGAAGAAGTGAATTACGAAAAGAGCCGCATCCAGGTGGCAGTGACTATCTTTGGTCGCTCTACGCCGGTCGAGCTGGAGTTCAGTCAAGTCGAGAAGGCATAACTGACATAAGCATCCCTTACCCCGCAGCCCTGGGCTGTGGGGTTTTGTCGTCACTGGGATATATAGGTAATAACTGGGGAGCCTAAAGGCGCTAGAACCCAAAACTGGAGTAGCTCATGGCTAAGAAAATTACGGCTTATATCAAGCTGCAAGTAAAGGCTGCGCAAGCCAACCCGTCGCCACCCGTCGGCCCGGCTCTGGGTCAGCACGGCGTGAACATCATGGAATTCTGCAAGGCGTTCAACGCCCGTACCCAGGGCATGGAACCTGGTCTGCCGACTCCAGTGATCATCACTGTTTATAGCGACCGTAGCTTCACCTTTGAAACCAAAAGCACCCCTGCTTCGGTTCTGCTGAAGAAGGCTGCTGGCCTGACCAGCGGTTCGGCTCGTCCGAACACCGTTAAGGTTGGCACTGTGACTCGTGCTCAGCTGGAAGAGATCGCCAAGACCAAGCAGGCTGATCTGACTGCCGCTGATATGGATGCAGCTGTGCGTACTATCGCCGGCTCCGCTCGCAGCATGGGCCTCAACGTGGAGGGTGTGTAATGGCTAAGTTGACCAAGCGTCAAAAGGCAATCGCTGAGAAAGTTGAAGCTGGCAAGGCTTACAACTTTGTTGAAGCAGCCGCTCTGCTGGCTGAGCTGTCCGCAGTTAAGTTCTCTGAGTCGGTCGATATCGCCGTTAACCTCGGTGTTGATCCGCGTAAATCTGACCAGGTTGTTCGTGGCGCTACCGTGCTGCCGAACGGCTCGGGCAAAAGCGTTCGCGTTGCGGTGTTCACCCAGGGTCCAGCTGCTGAAGCCGCTCTGGCTGCCGGCGCTGACCGCGTAGGTATGGACGATCTGGCTGCTGAAATGAAAGGTGGCGACCTGAACTATGACGTAGTAATTGCTTCCCCGGATGCAATGCGCGTTGTCGGTCAGTTGGGTCAAGTGCTCGGTCCACGTGGCCTGATGCCTAACCCGAAAGTCGGTACCGTTACCCCTGACGTGGCTACCGCTGTGAAGAATGCCAAAGCTGGTCAAGTACGTTTCCGTACTGACAAGAACGGCATCATCCACGGTTCCGTTGGCAAGGTTGGTTTTGACGCCGAGAAGCTGAAGCAGAACGTTGAAGCGCTGATTTCTGACCTCAAGCGTCTGAAACCATCGACTTCGAAAGGCATTTACGTCAAGCGCGTAACCCTGAGCACTACCATGGGTCCAGGTCTGATCATCGATCAAGGCTCGCTCGACGCGTAATACATAGAAGCAGCGCAAGCGATTGCGCTGCTTCGACACTTTGGGGTCCCTGCTTTGCGGGGGCTATCCAAGACCGTAGGTGGCGCAAGCCTTAAACCCTGAGAGAAATCTGAGGTCGCCTACGCAGATGGTGCTCCCGATTCTTACCGAATCAGACACCAAAACGACATCCGGCTTCGGCCAGATGAAACGGTAACAAGCAGGAGTTAAACCCGTGGCAATTAAACTCGAAGACAAGAAGGCCATCGTCGCTGAAGTCAACGAGGCTGCCAAAGTTGCCCTGTCCGCTGTCGTGGCTGATGCCCGTGGTGTGACTGTAGGCGCTATGACCGGACTCCGTAAAGAGGCCCGCGAAGCTGGCGTGTACGTACGTGTTGTACGTAACACCCTGCTCAAGCGCGCTGTTGAAGGCACTGATTACTCGGTCCTCAACGACGTGTTCAAAGGCCCGACCCTGATTGCATTCTCCAAGGAACATCCGGGCGCTGCTGCTCGTATTTTCAAAGAGTTCGCCAAGGGTCAGGACAAGTTCGAGATCAAGGCAGCTGCGTTTGAGGGCAAGTTCCTCGCAGCAAACGAGATCGACGTGTTGGCTTCGCTGCCAACTCGCGACGAAGCTATTGCTAAGCTGATGAGCGTGATTCAAGGCGCTACCAGCAAGCTGGCTCGTACTCTGGCGGCCATTCGCGACCAGAAAGAAGCTACCGCTGCTTAAGGCATCGCAAACTCTTTCAAAATCATATGTTTAATTTGATGGCTGCGTAGGCTGTCACCCCAATACAGGATTTAAAGTCATGTCTCTGACTAACGAACAAATCATCGAAGCAATCGGCCAGAAAACCGTTCTGGAAGTTGTTGAACTGATCAAAGCAATGGAAGAAACCTTCGGCGTTACCGCTGCTGTTGCCGCTGCTGGCCCAGCTGCTGCTGCCGCTGTTGTTGAAGAGCAAACCGAATTCAACGTGATGCTGCTTGAAGCCGGTGAGAAGAAAGTAAACGTGATCAAGGCAGTTCGTGAACTGACCGGTCTGGGCCTGAAAGAAGCCAAGGCTGTGGTTGACGGCGCTCCTGCCATGGTTCTGGAAGCTGTTGCAAAAGACGCAGCTGACAAAGCCAAAGCTGCTTTGGAAGAAGCTGGCGCCAAAGTCGAGCTCAAGTAAGCGACGACCTTGCGTCTACAGCCCAAGCGTTAAGCGACAGGCTGATGGCTGGTGGCTTTTGCCACCGGCCTTTTTCCGTTCTAGATTGGCTAATCATTGGCTGGCCTGGGGCGCGAAATACCCGCTCGATGTGGCGGCGCAAACTTAGGGTTTGCAAGAGTTTCTGGCAACTCCCGTCGGAGGGGCCAAATAAGCAGGTGACCAAGCTGGGGAACGCTGATGGCTTACTCATATACTGAGAAAAAACGTATCCGCAAGGACTTTAGCAAGTTGCCGGATGTCATGGATGTGCCTTATCTCCTGGCCATCCAGCTGGATTCGTATCGCGAATTCCTGCAAGCAGGGGCGACCAAGGACCAGTTCCGTGACATTGGCCTGCATGCGGCCTTCAAGTCTGTTTTCCCGATTATCAGCTACTCCGGCAATGCTGCTTTGGAGTATGTTGGTTATCGCTTGGGCGAGCCGGCTTTTGATGTCAAGGAATGTACGCTGCGTGGTGTGACCTATGCCGTGCCGCTGCGGGTAAAAGTCCGTCTGATCATTTTCGACAAAGAATCGTCGAACAAAGCGATCAAGGACATTAAAGAGCAAGAAGTGTATATGGGCGAAATTCCGCTCATGACCGAGAACGGTACCTTCGTTATTAACGGTACCGAGCGCGTTATCGTTTCTCAGCTGCACCGCTCCCCAGGCGTGTTCTTCGACCACGACCGTGGCAAGACCCACAGCTCGGGTAAGCTGCTGTACTCGGCGCGAATCATTCCTTACCGCGGCTCCTGGCTGGACTTCGAGTTCGACCCGAAGGACGCCGTGTTCGTGCGTATCGACCGTCGCCGCAAGCTGCCGGCTTCCGTGCTGCTGCGCGCGCTGGGCTACAGCACTGAAGAAGTGCTGGACGCTTTTTACGCGACCAACGTTTTCCACGTTAAGGGCGAATCCCTCAACCTGGAACTGGTGCCGCAGCGTCTGCGTGGTGAAATTGCTGTCCTCGACATCCTCGACGACAAGGGCAAGGTCATCGTTGAGCAAGGCCGCCGTATTACTGCGCGCCATATCAACCAGTTGGACAAAGCCGGCATCAAAGAGCTGGAAGTGCCGATCGACTATCTGATCGGTCGCACCTCGGCCAAGGCCATCGTGCACCCGGCTACCGGCGAAATCATCGCTGAGTGCAACACCGAGCTGAACGTCGAGATCCTGGCCAAAGTGGTCAAGGCTCAGGTTGTGCGCATCGAGACGCTGTACACCAACGACATCGATTGCGGTCCGTTTATCTCCGATACCCTGAAGATCGACAGCACCACCAATCAGTTGGAAGCGCTGGTTGAGATCTACCGCATGATGCGTCCTGGCGAGCCGCCAACCAAGGATGCTGCCGAGACCCTGTTCAACAACCTGTTCTTCAGCGCCGAGCGTTACGACCTGTCGGCCGTGGGCCGGATGAAGTTCAACCGTCGTATCGGTCGCACCGAGATCGAAGGTTCGGGCGTGCTGAGCAAGGAAGATATCGTCGCGGTTCTCAAGACCCTCGTCGACATCCGTAACGGCAAGGGCATCGTCGATGACATCGACCACCTGGGTAACCGCCGTGTTCGCTGCGTAGGCGAAATGGCTGAAAACCAGTTCCGCGTTGGCCTGGTGCGTGTTGAGCGTGCGGTCAAAGAGCGTCTGTCGATGGCTGAAAGCGAAGGCCTGATGCCGCAAGACCTGATTAACGCCAAGCCGGTTGCGGCTGCCGTTAAAGAGTTCTTCGGTTCCAGCCAGCTCTCGCAGTTTATGGACCAGAACAACCCGCTCTCCGAGATCACCCACAAGCGCCGTGTTTCGGCTCTTGGCCCGGGCGGTCTGACTCGTGAGCGTGCCGGCTTCGAAGTCCGTGACGTACACCCGACTCACTACGGCCGCGTGTGCCCGATCGAGACCCCGGAAGGTCCGAACATCGGTCTGATCAACTCCCTGGCCGCCTATGCGCGCACCAACCAGTACGGCTTCCTCGAGAGCCCGTACCGTGTGGTGAAAGACACCCTGGTGACCGACGAAATCGTGTTTCTGTCCGCCATCGAAGAGGCCGATCACGTGATCGCCCAGGCTTCGGCGACCATGAACACCAAAGGTCAGCTGGTTGATGAGTTGGTGGCTGTACGTCACCTCAACGAATTCACCGTTAAAGCGCCTGAAGACGTCACCCTGATGGACGTATCGCCTAAGCAGGTAGTGTCGGTTGCTGCTTCGTTGATCCCGTTCCTCGAGCACGATGACGCCAACCGTGCGTTGATGGGTTCGAACATGCAGCGTCAGGCTGTGCCAACCCTGCGCGCTGACAAGCCGCTGGTCGGTACCGGCATGGAGCGCAACGTAGCGCGCGACTCCGGCGTTTGCGTCGTGGCTCGTCGTGGCGGTGTGATCGACTCGGTCGATGCCAGCCGTGTGGTTGTTCGCGTCAATGACGACGAAGTTGAAACTGGCGAAGCCGGTGTCGACATCTACAACCTGACCAAATACACCCGCTCCAACCAGAACACCTGCATCAACCAGCGTCCGCTGGTAAGCAAGGGTGATCAGGTTGAGCGCAGCGACATCCTGGCCGACGGTCCGTCCACCGATATGGGTGAGCTGGCTCTGGGTCAGAACATGCGCGTCGCGTTTATGCCGTGGAACGGTTACAACTTCGAAGACTCCATCTGCCTCTCCGAGCGCGTGGTGCAAGAAGATCGTTTCACCACCATCCACATTCAGGAACTGACCTGTGTGGCGCGTGACACCAAGCTCGGCTCGGAAGAAATTACGTCCGACATCCCGAACGTCGGTGAGTCTGCGCTGAACAAGCTGGACGAAGCAGGCATCGTGTATGTCGGCGCTGAAGTGGGCCCAGGTGACATTCTGGTCGGCAAGGTCACGCCAAAAGGCGAAACCCAGCTGACGCCAGAAGAGAAGCTGCTGCGTGCGATCTTCGGTGAGAAGGCGTCTGACGTTAAAGACACCTCCCTGCGCGTGCCGACTGGCACCAAAGGCACCGTTATCGACGTGCAGGTCTTCACCCGCGATGGCGTTGAGCGTGACGCTCGTGCTTTGTCGATCGAGAAGAGCCAGCTCGACGAGATCCGTAAGGACCTCAACGAAGAGTTCCGCATCGTTGAAGGTGCAACCTTCGAGCGTCTGCGTTCGGCTCTGGTTGGCAAGAAAGCCGAAGGCGGTGCTGGCCTGAAGAAAGGCGCAGAAGTCACCGACGAGTTCCTCGACGGCCTTGAGCGCGGTCAGTGGTTCAAGCTGCGCATGGCTGACGATGCCCTGAACGAGCAGTTGGAAAAGGCCCAGGCCTACATCTCCGACCGCCGTCAGTTGCTCGACGACAAGTTCGAAGACAAGAAGCGCAAGCTGCAGCAGGGCGATGACCTGGCTCCAGGCGTGCTGAAGATCGTCAAGGTCTACCTGGCAATCCGTCGCCGCATCCAGCCGGGCGACAAGATGGCCGGTCGTCACGGTAACAAGGGTGTGGTCTCGGTGATCATGCCGGTTGAGGACATGCCGCACGACGTGCATGGCACGCCGGTCGACATCGTCCTCAACCCGCTGGGCGTACCCTCGCGTATGAACGTCGGTCAGATCCTTGAAACCCACCTGGGCCTCGCGGCTAAAGGTCTGGGCGAGAAGATCAACCGCATGCTCGAAGAGCAGCGCAAGGTCGCCGAGCTGCGCAAGTTTATGCAGCAGATCTACAACGAGATCGGCGGTCGTCAGGAAAGCCTGGATGAGCTGAGCGATCAGGAAATCCTGAAATTGGCGCACAACCTCAAAGGTGGTGTTCCAATGGCTACCCCGGTGTTCGACGGTGCCAAGGAAAGCGAAATCAAGGCCATGCTGAAACTGGCAGACCTGCCAGAAAGCGGCCAGATGCGCCTGATCGACGGCCGTACGGGTAACCAGTTCGAGCGTCCGACCACCGTTGGCTACATGTACATGCTGAAACTGAACCACCTGGTGGACGACAAGATGCATGCGCGTTCCACGGGTTCCTACAGCCTGGTTACTCAGCAGCCGCTGGGTGGTAAGGCGCAGTTCGGTGGTCAGCGCTTCGGTGAGATGGAGGTCTGGGCACTGGAAGCCTACGGCGCCGCCTACACCCTGCAGGAAATGCTGACCGTGAAGTCGGACGACGTGAACGGCCGTACCAAGATGTACAAAAACATCGTGGACGGTGATCACCGTATGGAGCCGGGCATGCCCGAGTCCTTCAACGTACTGATCAAAGAAATCCGTTCGCTGGGTATCGACATCGATCTGGAAACCGAATAACACGTGACGCGAATCGAGAGCGGGGCTGTTTAGCCCGCTCTCTGCTCCGCCAGGAGGAAAGGCCTTGAAAGACCTACTGAATTTGCTGAAAAACCAGGGTCAAGTCGAAGAGTTCGATGCTATTCGCATCGGCCTTGCTTCGCCTGAGATGATCCGTTCGTGGTCGTTCGGTGAAGTTAAAAAACCGGAAACCATCAACTACCGTACGTTCAAACCTGAGCGTGACGGCCTGTTCTGCGCCAAGATCTTTGGCCCGGTAAAGGATTACGAGTGCCTGTGCGGTAAGTACAAGCGCTTGAAGCATCGCGGTGTGATCTGCGAGAAGTGCGGCGTTGAAGTTGCACTGGCCAAGGTTCGTCGTGAGCGCATGGCGCACATCGAACTGGCTTCGCCGGTTGCCCACATCTGGTTCCTCAAGTCGCTGCCAAGCCGTATCGGTTTGCTGATGGACATGACCCTGCGTGATATCGAACGCGTTCTCTACTTCGAGAGCTATGTCGTTATCGATCCAGGCATGACCACCCTTGAAAAAGGCCAGCTGCTGAACGACGAGCAGTACTTCGAAGCCCTCGAAGAGTTCGGTGATGACTTCGACGCCCGCATGGGTGCTGAAGCCGTTCGCGAACTGCTGCACGCGATCGACCTGGAGCACGAGATTGGCCGTCTGCGCGAAGAAATTCCGCAAACCAACTCGGAAACCAAGATCAAGAAGCTGTCCAAGCGTCTGAAGCTGATGGAAGCTTTCCTCGGTTCGGGCAACCTGCCTGAGTGGATGGTGTTGACCGTTCTGCCGGTTCTGCCGCCAGACCTGCGTCCGCTGGTTCCGCTTGACGGTGGCCGCTTCGCGACTTCGGATCTGAACGATCTGTATCGCCGCGTCATCAACCGTAACAACCGCCTCAAGCGCCTGCTCGATTTGTCCGCGCCGGACATCATCGTGCGCAACGAAAAGCGCATGCTGCAGGAAGCGGTCGACGCCCTGCTCGACAACGGCCGTCGCGGTCGCGCCATCACTGGCTCGAACAAGCGTCCGCTGAAGTCCCTGGCTGACATGATCAAGGGTAAGCAAGGTCGCTTCCGTCAGAACCTGCTCGGTAAGCGCGTGGACTACTCCGGTCGTTCGGTAATTACCGTGGGCCCGACTCTGCGTCTGCACCAGTGCGGTCTGCCGAAGAAGATGGCCCTCGAGCTGTTCAAGCCGTTCATTTTCGGCAAGCTGGAAATGCGTGGTCTCGCGACCACCATCAAAGCTGCGAAGAAAATGGTCGAGCGCGAGCTGCCAGAGGTGTGGGACGTTCTCGCCGAAGTGATTCGCGAACACCCCGTGCTGCTTAACCGCGCGCCAACTCTTCACCGTCTGGGCATCCAGGCGTTTGAACCGGTGCTGATCGAAGGTAAAGCGATTCAGCTGCACCCGCTGGTCTGCGCCGCGTACAACGCCGACTTCGACGGTGACCAGATGGCTGTGCACGTACCGCTGACGCTGGAAGCCCAGCTGGAAGCGCGTGCGCTGATGATGTCGACCAACAACATCCTGTCGCCTGCCAACGGTGAGCCAATCATCGTACCGTCCCAGGACGTGGTACTGGGTCTGTACTACATGACCCGTGAAGCGGTAAACGCCAAGGGCGAAGGTCGCGTATTCGCTGACCTGCAGGAAGTCGACCGGGTTTTCCGTGGTGGCGAAGCTTCGCTGCATGCTCGCGTAAAAGTGCGCATCAACGAAGTAATCCGTGACCGCGACGGCACCATCACCAAAAACACCCGTATCGTCGACACCACTGTCGGCCGTGCGCTGCTGTTCCAGATCGTGCCGGATGGCCTGTCCTATGACGTGGTCAACCAGTCGATGAAGAAGAAGGCGATCTCCAAGCTGATCAACCAGTGCTACCGCACCGTTGGCTTGAAAGACACCGTGATCTTCGCTGACCAGCTGATGTACACCGGTTTCGCCTATTCGACCATCTCCGGTGTGTCGATTGGTGTGAACGACTTCGTTATCCCGGATGAGAAGGCGCGCATCATTGACGCCGCCACCGAGGAAGTTAAAGAGATCGAATCGCAGTACGCCTCCGGCCTGGTCACCCAGGGCGAGAAGTACAACAAGGTGATCGACCTCTGGTCCAAGGCCAACGACGAAGTGTCCAAGGCGATGATGGCCAACCTCTCGAAAGAGAAAGTCATCGACCGCGACGGCAAAGAAGTCGAGCAAGAGTCGTTCAACTCGATGTATATGATGGCCGACTCCGGTGCGCGGGGTTCTGCTGCGCAGATCCGTCAGCTCGCTGGTATGCGTGGCCTGATGGCCAAACCGGACGGCTCGATCATCGAGACGCCGATCACCGCGAACTTCCGCGAAGGTCTGTCGGTTCTGCAGTACTTCATCTCGACGCACGGTGCACGTAAAGGTCTTGCGGATACCGCGTTGAAAACCGCTAACTCCGGTTACCTGACCCGTCGTCTGGTAGACGTGGCGCAGGACCTGGTAGTGACCGCAATCGATTGCGGCACCGAGCACGGCCTGCTGATGACACCGCACATTGAAGGCGGTGACGTGGTTGAGCCGCTGGGTGAGCGCGTACTGGGTCGAGTGATCGCCCGTGACGTGTTCAAACCAGGCACCGAAGAAGTCATCGTTCCAGCCGGTACGTTGGTTGATGAGCAGTGGGTTGAATTCATCGAGCTGAACAGCATCGACGAAGTGATCGTGCGTTCGCCGATCAGCTGTGAAACACGCTACGGCATCTGCGCCAAGTGCTACGGTCGCGACCTGGCTCGTGGTCACCAGATCAACATCGGTGAGGCAGTCGGCGTTATTGCTGCCCAGTCGATCGGTGAGCCGGGTACCCAGCTGACCATGCGTACGTTCCACATCGGTGGTGCGGCTAGCCGGACCTCGGCTGCTGACAGCGTACAAGTGAAGAACGGCGGCGCGGTTCGTCTGCACAACCTCAAGCACGTTGAGCGCCTGGACGGTAACCTGATCGCGGTATCGCGTTCCGGTGAGCTGGCGATTGCCGATGAGTTTGGTCGTGAGCGCGAGCGCTACAAGCTGCCGTATGGTGCGGTGATTTCCGTGAAGGAAGGCGATAAGGTCGAAGCTGGGGCTATCGTGGCCAAGTGGGACCCGCACACCCACCCAATCGTTACCGAAATGAAAGGTACCGTGACCTACGTGGGCATGGAAGAAGGCATCACCATCAAGCGTCAGACCGACGAATTGACGGGTTTGACCAACATCGAAGTCCTCGATCCGAAAGATCGTCCGGCTGCCGGCAAGGACATCCGTCCTGCGGTGAAGATGGTTGGCGAAGATGGCAAGGATCTGCTGCTGCCGGGTACCGACGTACTGGCTCAGTACTTCCTGCCGGCAAACGCCCTGGTGGGTGTGGCGAACGGTGCTCAGGTAGCGGTCGGTGATGTTATCGCCCGTATCCCGCAAGAGACTTCCAAGACCCGCGACATCACCGGTGGTCTGCCGCGCGTTGCTGACCTGTTCGAAGCGCGTCGTCCGAAAGAAGCCTCGATTCTGGCTGAAATCAGCGGCACCATCGCGTTCGGTAAAGAGACCAAAGGCAAGCGCCGTCTGGTCATTACCCCGAACGACGGTAGCGATCCGTACGAAGAGCTGATTCCGAAGTGGCGCCACCTGAACGTGTTCGAAGGTGAGCAGGTCAACAAGGGTGAAGTGATTTCCGACGGTCCGAGCGACCCGCACGATATCCTGCGTTTGCTGGGTGTCAGCGCGCTGGCCAAGTACATCGTCAACGAGATTCAGGACGTGTACCGCCTGCAGGGCGTGAAGATCAACGACAAGCACATCGAAACCATCCTGCGCCAAATGCTGCGCAAGGTTGAAGTGGCTGAGTCGGGTGATTCCACCTTCATCAAGGGCGACCAGATGGAGTTGACCGCCGTGCTGGGTGAGAACGAGCGCCTGGCTGCAGAAGACAAGTTCGTTGCCAAGTACACCCGTGTTCTGCTGGGTATCACCAAGGCGTCGCTGTCCACCGAGTCGTTTATCTCGGCGGCCTCCTTCCAGGAAACCACCCGCGTGCTTACCGAAGCGGCAGTGACTGGCAAGCGCGACTACCTGCGTGGCCTGAAAGAAAACGTGGTTGTGGGTCGTCTGATCCCTGCCGGTACCGGTTTGGCCTATCACAGTGAGCGCAAGCGCAAGCGTGAAGCGGCTCAGCCAGTACGTGTCAGCGCCAGTGAAGTGGAAGCCGCACTGACCGAAGCGCTGAACTCCAGCAGTAATTAAGTACAAAGCCCCGCTAGTTCGCTAGCGGGGCTTTGTCTTGACTGGGGCGGTGAGTCTCTTTAGACTCATGCACCCCTAAATTTGGCAGGGCACGCGCTCTGCCATTTTGCTTTCCTTAGTAGGGTAATAGCGTCGAAAGACAACAGTGGAGCTTATAGATGGCAACTATCAACCAGCTGGTACGTCAGCCGCGCAAGCGTATCGTCGAGAAGTCCGACGTGCCTGCGCTGCAGAACTGCCCGCAGCGTCGTGGTGTGTGCACTCGCGTGTATACCACTACGCCGAAAAAACCTAACTCGGCACTGCGTAAAGTATGCCGTGTGCGTCTGACCAACGGTTTCGAGGTTTCCTCGTACATCGGCGGTGAAGGCCACAACCTGCAAGAGCACAGCGTCGTACTGATTCGTGGCGGCCGTGTAAAAGACTTGCCAGGTGTGCGTTACCACACCGTGCGCGGTTCGCTGGATACCTCTGGCGTTAAAGACCGTAAGCAGGGTCGTTCGAAGTACGGTACTAAGCGTCCGAAGTAATAGGCGCCTGAAATACCCGGTGCTTGCGCCGAATTGCAGTTTTTTATTTATCTGAGTCGATAAGAGTAAGGTCGGGCATCCATCTTGCGATGTAGTCCCGGGCTAACCTGAAGACCGTTTGAGGGCTTATCACATGCCAAGACGTCGTGTAGCAGCCAAGCGCGAAGTGCTTGATGATCCAAAATACGGAAGCCAAATCCTGGCCAAGTTCATGAACCACGTGATGGAAAGCGGCAAGAAAGCCGTTGCCGAGCGTATCGTTTATGGTGCTCTGGACAAGGTTAAAGAGCGTAAGAACAGCGACCCCCTGGAAATCTTCGAGAAAGCTCTCGACGCCATCGCTCCGCTGGTCGAAGTGAAGTCGCGCCGTGTAGGCGGTGCTACTTACCAGGTTCCGGTCGAGGTTCGTCCGTCCCGTCGTAATGCTCTGGCCATGCGTTGGTTAGTGGATTACGCCCGTAAGCGTGGCGAAAAGTCCATGGCTCTGCGCCTTGCTGGCGAATTGCTGGATGCCGCTGAAGGCAAAGGTGCTGCAGTTAAGAAGCGTGAAGACGTGCACCGTATGGCTGAAGCCAACAAGGCTTTCTCGCACTACCGCTTCTAATTATTGCGCTTCTAAATTTGCGAGGGCTTTATGGCTCGTACTACACCGATTAACCGTTACCGTAACATCGGTATCGTGGCTCACGTGGACGCGGGTAAAACCACGACCACTGAGCGTGTCCTGTTCTATACAGGCAAAAGCCACAAAATGGGCGAGGTGCATGATGGCGCCGCGACCACAGATTGGATGGTGCAGGAGCAGGAGCGTGGTATTACCATTACTTCTGCTGCCATCACTGCCTTCTGGAAAGGTTCCGAGAAGCAGTACAAAGACGAGCACCGCTTCAACGTCATCGATACCCCCGGCCACGTTGACTTCACCATTGAAGTTGAGCGTTCGCTGCGTGTACTCGACGGCGCGGTCGTGGTGTTCTGCGGTACCTCGGGCGTTGAGCCTCAGTCGGAAACCGTATGGCGTCAGGCCAACAAATACGGTGTCCCGCGTCTTGTTTACGTCAACAAGATGGACCGTGCCGGTGCTGACTTCCTGCGCGTGATCGCTCAGATCAAGCAGCGTCTGGGTCACACTCCGGTGCCGATTCAGTTGGCTATCGGTGCTGAAGACAACTTCCAGGGTCAGATCGATCTGATCAACATGCAAGCGGTCTACTGGAACGATGCTGACAAAGGCATGGTCCCTGTTCGCAAGGACATTCCAGCTGAATTGCTGGAAGAAGCCGAGAAGTGGCGCGGTAACATGGTTGAGGCTGCGGCCGAGGCCAACGAAGAGCTGATGAACAAGTACCTCGAAGGTGAAGAACTCACCATCGAAGAAATCAAGGCGGCTCTGCGTCAGCGTACTATCGCTGGTGAGATCGTTCTGGCTGTTTGCGGTTCCTCCTTCAAGAACAAGGGTGTTCCCCTGGTTCTCGACGCCGTTATTGACTTCCTGCCTGCGCCGACTGACATTCCTGCGATCAAGGGTACTGACCCGGATAACGAGGAAATTCAGCTGGAGCGTCATGCTGACGACAACGAGCCGTTCTCGGCTTTGGCGTTCAAGATCGCTACCGACCCATTCGTGGGTACCTTGACCTTCGTCCGCGTTTACTCGGGCGTGTTGGCCTCCGGTGACGGTGTGATCAACTCGGTTAAAGGCAAGAAAGAGCGCGTGGGTCGTATGGTGCAAATGCACGCAAACGCCCGCGAAGAGATCAAGGAAGTACGCGCTGGTGACATCGCAGCCTTGATCGGCATGAAGGACGTCACCACCGGTGAGACTCTGTGCAACGCTGACAAGCCAATCATCCTGGTTCGTATGGACTTCCCGGAGCCGGTTATTTCGGTTGCCGTAGAGCCTAAGACCAAGGACGACCAGGAAAAAATGGGTATCGCTCTGGGCAAACTTGCTCAGGAAGACCCGTCTTTCCGCGTCAAAACTGACGAAGAGACTGGTCAGACGATCATCTCCGGTATGGGCGAGTTGCACCTGGATATCCTGGTCGACCGCATGCGCCGCGAGTTCAACGTCGAAGCCAACATCGGCAAGCCTCAGGTTTCCTATCGTGAGCGCATCACGAAGAGCTGTGAAATCGAAGGCAAGTTCGTGCGTCAGTCCGGTGGTCGTGGTCAGTTCGGTCACTGCTGGGTTCGCTTTGCACCTGCCGACGAAGGTCAGGAAGGTCTGCAGTTCGTGAACGAAGTTGTGGGTGGTGTGATTCCGAAGGAATACATCCCGGCTATCCAGAAGGGTATCGAAGAGCAGATGAAGAACGGCGTTGTTGCCGGTTATCCGCTGATCGGCCTGAAGGCTACCGTGTTCGATGGTTCCTACCACGACGTCGACTCCAACGAGATGGCGTTCAAGGTGGCTGCTTCGATGGCGACCAAGCAACTGGCCCAGAAGGGCGGTGGTGAGTTGCTTGAGCCGATCATGGCGGTAGAGGTTGTTACCCCAGAAGACTACATGGGTGACGTGATGGGCGACCTTAACCGCCGTCGCGGCATGATCCTGGGTATGGAAGACACAATCTCCGGTAAGGTGATTCGTGCTGAAGTACCGCTGGGTGAGATGTTTGGTTACGCAACCGACGTCCGCTCCATGTCTCAGGGTCGCGCAAGCTACTCCATGGAATTCAAAAAATACAACACAGCCCCGTCGCACATCGTCGAGTCTGTAACCAAAAAACAAGGCTGATTCAGCCCTTTAAGCTAGGAGTTAATTGTCGTGGCTAAAGAAAAATTTGAACGTAACAAGCCGCACGTCAACGTTGGCACTATCGGTCACGTTGACCACGGTAAAACCACTCTGACCGCTGCTCTGACCCGCGTCTGCTCCGAAGTATTCGGTTCGGCCAAGGTTGACTTCGACAAGATCGACAGCGCCCCAGAAGAAAAAGCTCGTGGTATCACCATCAACACCGCTCACGTTGAATACGATTCGTCCGTGCGTCACTACGCACACGTTGACTGCCCAGGTCACGCCGACTACGTAAAAAACATGATCACCGGTGCTGCGCAGATGGACGGCGCTATCCTCGTTTGCTCCGCTGCTGACGGTCCGATGCCGCAGACTCGCGAGCACATCCTGCTGTCCCGTCAGGTAGGTGTTCCGTACATCGTGGTCTTCCTGAACAAGGCTGACATGGTTGACGACGCCGAGCTGCTGGAGCTGGTGGAAATGGAAGTGCGTGACCTGCTCAGCACTTACGATTTCCCAGGCGACGACACGCCGATCATCATCGGTTCCGCTCTGATGGCGCTCAATGGTCAAGACGACAACGAGATGGGCACCACTGCCGTCAAGAAGTTGGTTGAGACTCTGGACAGCTACATCCCTGAGCCGGTTCGTGCGATCGACAAGCCGTTCCTGATGCCAATCGAAGACGTGTTCTCGATCTCCGGTCGTGGCACCGTGGTAACTGGCCGTATCGAGCGCGGTATCGTCAAGATCCAGGAAGAAATCGAGATCGTTGGTCTGCGTGATACCACCAAGACCACCTGTACCGGTGTTGAAATGTTCCGCAAGCTGCTCGACGAAGGTCGTGCTGGCGAGAACTGCGGCGTGCTGCTGCGCGGCACCAAGCGTGACGACGTAGAGCGTGGCCAGGTTCTGGTCAAGCCAGGTTCGGTTAAGCCGCACACCACCTTCACTGCAGAAGTGTATGTGTTGAGCAAAGAAGAAGGCGGTCGTCACACTCCGTTCTTCAAAGGCTACCGTCCTCAGTTCTACTTCCGTACTACTGACGTAACCGGTAACTGCGAACTGCCGGAAGGCGTTGAGATGGTAATGCCAGGTGACAACATCCAGATGACTGTCACTCTGATCAAAACCATCGCAATGGAAGAAGGTCTGCGTTTCGCCATTCGTGAAGGCGGTCGTACCGTCGGCGCCGGCGTCGTAGCCAAAATCATCGCGTAAGTGATGGTTTAAGAAAAAGCCTCCGCTTGCGGGGGCTTTTTTATGCCCGCCATCCCTGGCGGTCACCCTTCGGGCCGTCGCTGCGCGACGTTAAAAATTGCTCCCGGCAATTTTTTTATGTCCGCCATCCCTGGTGGTCGCCCTCTGGGTCATTTCCTTATTGGGTTGACACCTGCTAGGGGCGTCTATAGAATCACGCCTCCTTTTAACGGGCGTATTGCGCCCGTTGGGAATAGCAGCTTGGAATCTGAGGTCAAAATGCAAAACCAACAAATCCGTATTCGGTTGAAGGCTTTTGACCATCGCCTGATCGATCAATCAACCCAGGAAATCGTGGAAACCGCGAAACGTACTGGTGCTCAGGTGCGTGGTCCTATTCCTCTGCCTACCCGCAAAGAGCGGTTCACTGTACTGACCTCGCCACACGTCAACAAAGACGCGCGTGATCAGTTCGAGATCCGTACTCATAAGCGTGTTCTGGACATCGTCCAGCCAACGGATAAAACCGTTGACGCGCTGATGAAGCTTGACCTTGCGGCTGGCGTGGAAGTGCAGATCAGCCTCGGCTAAGACCGCTTTAGGTTTTAGTCGTGTAACGCTCTGAAATGGGCGGCCATAGCGGGTGAAAGCCCCGTACACTCATGAGGTTACAACATGACTATTGGTGTAGTCGGTCGAAAAGCGGGTATGACCCGTATTTTCACCGAAGAAGGTGTCTCCATTCCGGTTACGGTCATTGAGATCGAGCCGAATCGCGTCACTCAGTTCAAAACTGAAGAGTCCGATGGCTATCGTGCAGTGCAGGTCACTGTCGGCGAGCGTCGTGCTTCACGTGTCAGCAAGGCGCAAGCCGGTCACTTCGCTAAGGCGAATGTCGCGGCGGGTCGCACTGTTATGGAATTCCGTCTTGAAGAAGGCGAGTACCAGGCAGGTGATCTGATCAACGCTGAAATATTCCAAGCTGGTCAACTGGTGGATGTCACCGGTCAGTCCAAAGGTAAAGGCTTTGCCGGTACCATCAAGCGTTGGAATTTCCGCGGCCAAGACAATACTCACGGTAACTCCGTGTCCCACCGTGTTCCGGGCTCCATTGGCCAGTGCCAGACTCCGGGTCGCGTATTCAAGGGCAAAAAAATGTCCGGTCATATGGGCGCTGAGCGCGTGACCGTGCAGTCCCTGGAAGTAGTGCGGGTTGACGCTGAACGCAATCTGTTGTTGGTCAAAGGTGCTGTTCCTGGCGCTACTGGCGGCAACCTGGTTGTACGTCCAGCGGCCAAGGCTCGCGGTTAAGGGGAAGCTGACATGCAATTAAATGTAAATGGCGCTCAAGCAATCGAAGTATCCGAAGCCACTTTTGGCGGCGCATACAACGAGACCCTGGTTCACCAAGCAGTTGTGGCCTACATGGCCGGCGGCCGTCAGGGCAGCAAGCAGCAGAAGACTCGTTCCGACGTATCCGGTGGCGGTAAGCGCCCTTGGCGTCAGAAGGGTACTGGTCGTGCTCGTGCAGGTACCACTCGTGGTCCGATCTGGCGTGGCGGTGGTGTGACCTTCGCGGCTCGTCCGCAGAATCACGATCAAAAGCTGAACAAGAAAATGTATCGCGCTGCATTGCGTTCGATTCTTGCCGAGCTGGTTCGTACTGATCGTCTGATCGTCGTCGAAGACTTCAGCGTTGAAGCTCCGAAGACCAAAGAACTGTTGGGCAAATTGAATGGCATGGGTCTGACCGATGTGCTGATCGTGTCCGATGCTATTGATGAGAATCTGTACCTGGCTGCTCGCAACCTGCCACACGTTGATGTTCGTGACGTGCAAGGTTCCGATCCAGTTAGTCTGATCGCGTATGAAAAGGTGCTGGTCACCATTTCTGCCGTGAAGAAATTCGAGGAGCTGCTGGGATGAACCAGGAACGCGTATTTAAAGTGCTGCTTGGCCCGCACATCTCCGAGAAGGCCACGGTTCTCGCTGACAAGAAAAGTCAGTTCGTTTTCAAGGTTGCAACCGATGCAACCAAGCTGGAAATCAAGAAGGCCGTCGAAAGCCTGTTCAGTGTGAATGTTGCTGCTGTTAATACCGTGAATGTTCTCGGTAAGACCAAGCGCAACGCTCGCGGCCTGGGCAAGCGTAACGACTGGAAGAAGGCGATCATTTCGCTTCAGCCAGGCCAAGATCTCGATTTCGCCAGCAGTGCTGAGTAAGGAAGGGGTGCATCATGGCAATCGTTAAATGCAAACCGACTTCCCCTGGCCGCCGTTTTGTGGTCAAGGTGGTCAATCAGGAGCTGCATAAAGGCGCTCCTTACGCTCCGCTGCTTGAGAAGAAGTCGAAGACTGGCGGTCGTAACAACAATGGTCGTATCACCACCCGTCATATCGGTGGTGGCCACAAGCAGCATTACCGTCTGGTCGATTTCCGTCGCAACGACAAAGATGGCATTCCAGCCACTGTCGAGCGTATTGAATACGATCCGAACCGTACCGCACACATCGCTCTGCTGATGTATGCAGACGGCGAGCGTCGCTACATCATCGCCCCTAAAGGCGTGAGTGCTGGCGATCAGCTGGTAGCTGGCATCATGGCTCCGATCAAGCCGGGCAACAGTCTGCAACTGCGCAACATCCCAGTTGGTAGCACTGTTCACGGTATCGAACTGAAGCCGGGTAAAGGTGCTCAGATCGCTCGTTCCGCTGGTGCTTCGGCTCAGCTGATTGCGCGTGAAGGTGTCTACGTGACCCTGCGTCTGCGTTCCGGTGAAATGCGTAAAGTCCTGGCTGAATGCCGTGCGACCCTGGGTGAAGTCTCGAACTCCGAGCACAGCCTGCGTTCGCTGGGTAAAGCGGGTGCCAAACGCTGGCGTGGCGTTCGCCCAACCGTTCGTGGTGTTGCCATGAACCCGGTTGACCACCCACACGGTGGTGGTGAAGGTCGTACCTCTGGTGGTCGTCATCCGGTGTCTCCATGGGGCTTCCCGACGAAGGGCGCGAAGACTCGTGGTAACAAACGCACCGACAATATGATCGTCCGTCGTCGCAAGTAAATAGAGGGATACGACAGTGCCACGTTCTCTGAAAAAAGGTCCTTTTATTGATCTTCACCTACTGAAGAAGATCGAAGTGGCGGTGGAAAAGAATGATCGCAAGCCGGTGAAAACCTGGTCGCGCCGTTCGATGATCCTGCCACAAATGGTCGGTTTGACCATCGCTGTACATAACGGTCGTCAACATGTCCCAGTTCTCGTGAACGAAGACATGGTCGGCCACAAACTAGGCGAATTTGCCGGCACTCGTACCTATCGTGGGCACGTGGCTGACAAGAAAGCCAAGCGTTAAGGGGTTAGGAAATGGAAGTAGCCGCTAAGTTGTCGGGCGCTCGCATCTCCGCCCAAAAAGCCCGCTTGGTCGCCGACCAGATCCGCGGGAAGAAGGTGGGCGAAGCGCTCAACCTCCTGGCTTTCAGCAGTAAGAAAGCCGCCGAGATCATTAAGAAAGTGCTGGAGTCGGCTGTAGCCAACGCCGAGCACAACGAAGGCGCAGACGTTGATGACTTGAAGGTCAGCACCGTTTTCGTCAACGAAGGGCGTTCGCTGAAGCGCATCATGCCGCGTGCCAAAGGCCGCGCTGATCGCATCGTCAAGCGGTCTTGCCATATCACTGTCAAGGTTGCGGACAAGTAACGGAGTCGATCAGATGGGTCAGAAAGTACATCCCATTGGCATTCGCCTGGGAATCGTCAAGGAGCACACCTCCGTCTGGTACGCCAGCGGTCGGACTTATGCGGACTATTTGTTCGCTGATCTGAAGGTGCGCGAGTATCTCCAAGACAAACTAAAAAGCGCGTCCGTAAGCCGTATCGACATTGCTCGCCCGGCTCAAACTGCACGTATCACCATCCACACTGCTCGTCCCGGTATCGTTATCGGTAAGAAAGGTGAAGATGTTGAGAAACTGCGTCAGGACCTGACCAAGCAAATGGGTGTGCCTGTGCACATCAATATCGAAGAGATCCGCAAGCCGGAGCTCGACGGTATGCTGGTTGCGCAGAGCGTAGCTCAGCAGCTGGAGCGTCGTGTGATGTTCCGTCGCGCTATGAAGCGTGCTGTACAGAACGCCATGCGTATTGGTGCCAAGGGCATCAAAATCCAAGTGAGCGGTCGTCTCGGCGGTGCTGAAATTGCACGTACCGAATGGTATCGCGAAGGTCGTGTGCCGTTGCACACCCTGCGTGCCGATATCGACTATGCCACGTACGAAGCGCACACCACTTACGGTGTGATCGGTGTCAAGGTTTGGATCTTCAAAGGCGAAGTTATTGGTGGCCTTAAAGAAGAACTGAAACCCCAAGCGCCTGCGCCTCGTAAAAAAGCTGCTAAGTAAGGAGTACGCAAAATGTTGCAACCAAAGCGTACGAAGTTCCGTAAGCAGATGACCGGCCACAACCGTGGTCTGGCTCAGCGCGGTAGCAAAGTCAGCTTCGGCGAGTTTGCGCTGAAGTCTGTTGCCCGTGGTCGTCTCACCGCCCGTCAGATTGAGTCCGCTCGTCGTGCTCTGACTCGTCACGTTAAGCGTGGCGGGAAAATCTGGATTCGCGTTTTCCCGGACAAGCCGATCTCCAAGAAGCCTCTTGAAGTGCGGATGGGTAAAGGGAAGGGTAGCGTTGAATATTGGGTAGCCCAGATCCAGCCAGGCAAAGTCCTGTATGAGATCGAAGGCGTTTCCGAAGAGTTGGCGCGTGAGGCTTTCGCCCTGGCTGCTGCAAAGCTGCCACTCGCCACCACTTTTGTTAAGCGGACGGTGATGTGATGAAGGCGAATGAACTTCGTGAAAAATCAGCACAGCAGCTGAACGAGCAACTGCTCGGCCTGCTGCGCGACCAGTTCAATCTGCGTATGCAGAAAGCAACTGGCCAGTTGGGGCAGTCTCACCTGCTCTCGCAAGTTAAGCGCGACATCGCTCGTGTGAAAACTGTGCTCAACCAGCAGGCAGGTAAGTGATCATGGCTGAAGCCGAAAAAACAGTCCGTACGCTGACCGGCCGTGTCGTCAGCGACAAGATGGACAAGACCATCACCGTATTGATCGAGCGTCGCGTTAAGCACCCGATTTACGGCAAATATGTCAAGCGTTCGACCAAGCTGCACGCGCACGACGAAACCAACCAGAGCAAGATCGGTGACAAAGTTTCCATTCGCGAAACTCGTCCCGTTGCCAAGACTAAATCTTGGGCGCTGGTTGAGATCCTCGAACGCGCAGTGGAAGTCTAAGGGCTAAGGGTCGGAGAAATTATATGATTCAGACTCAATCCATGCTCGACGTCGCTGACAACAGCGGTGCTCGTCGCGTTATGTGTATCAAGGTGCTGGGCGGTTCGCATCGCCGTTATGCTGGCATCGGCGACATCATCAAAGTCACCGTTAAGGAAGCAATTCCGCGCGGTAAAGTGAAAAAAGGCCAAGTGATGACTGCTGTTGTAGTCCGCACGCGTCACGGCGTTCGTCGCCCTGATGGCTCGATCATTCGCTTTGATGGCAACGCTGCTGTTCTGCTGAACAACAAGCAAGAGCCAATTGGCACTCGTATTTTTGGGCCAGTGACTCGTGAGCTTCGTACTGAGAAGTTCATGAAGATCGTCTCGCTCGCCCCTGAAGTGCTCTAAGGAGATCCGACATGCAAAAGATTCGTCGTGACGACGAGATCATCGTGATCGCCGGTAAAGACAAAGGTAAGCGTGGCAAGGTGCTCAAGGTTCTCGCTGACGACCGTTTGGTCGTTGGTGGGATCAACCTGGTGAAGCGCCATACCAAGCCGAACCCGATGTCGGGCGTTCAGGGCGGTATCGTCGAGAAAGAAGCGCCAATGCACGCTTCTAACGTGGCCATCTTCAATGGCGAAACCAACAAGGCTGACCGCGTTGGTTTCAAAGTAGAAGAAGGTAAAAAAATTCGTGTCTTCAAGTCGACCCAAAAAGCGGTTGATGCTTGAACACTGCTAGGTAGAAGACCATGGCACGACTAAAAGAGATTTATCGGAAAGAAATCGCTCCCAAGCTTAAGGAAGAACTTAAGCTTGCTAACGTGATGGAAGTTCCGCGTATCACCAAGATCACCCTGAACATGGGCCTTGGCGAAGCAATCGGTGACAAGAAAATCATCGAGCACGCTGTTGCCGACCTGGAAAAGATTACCGGTCAGAAAGTCGTTGTGACTCATGCCCGTAAGTCGATTGCAGGCTTCAAGGTTCGTGAGGGCTGGCCGATCGGCGTTAAAGTAACTCTGCGCCGTGAGCGTATGTACGAGTTCCTGGATCGTCTGCTGTCCATCTCCCTGCCGCGCGTGCGTGACTTTCGCGGCCTGAATGCCAAGTCCTTTGATGGTCGTGGCAACTACAGCATGGGCGTGAAAGAGCAGATCATCTTCCCGGAAATCGACTACGACAAGATCGATGCCCTGCGTGGTCTGGACATTACCCTGACCACCACTGCCCGTACGGATGATGAAGGTCGCGCATTGCTGCGTGCTTTCAAATTCCCGTTCCGCAACTGATTGGAGTTGGATCATGGCCAAAACCAGCATGAAAAACCGCGAGCTGAAGCGTCAGCAGACGGTAGCCAAGTACGCTAAGAAGCGTGCCGAGCTGAAAGCTACCATCGCCGATCTGAACGCCAGTCCGGAAGCGCGTTGGGAAGCTCAGGTTGCACTGCAGAAGCAGCCGCGTGACGCCAGCGCCTCGCGCCTGCGTAATCGCTGTCGCATTACCGGTCGTCCGCACGGCGTTTATCGCAAGTTCGGTCTGTCGCGTATCAAGCTGCGTGAAGCTGCAATGCGTGGTGATGTACCAGGTCTGGTTAAAGCCAGCTGGTAAAAAACAAAGCCGGCCTAGCGCCGGCTTTGTCTTATCTGCGTGTTATGTGTGCATCAAGCCCCTTTGGGGCTTGATTCATTTTTGATCAGTCTCTAGAATGCTCGGCTCGCCTGAGCCTGGGTTCAATTTTTCTCAGAATTCTCAGCGACTGTAGCCGCAAGGCTAATTCTTTTTGTATCAGGAGCGTCTAGCCCATGAGTATGCAGGACCCGTTAGCGGACATGCTAACTCGTATCCGTAATGCCCAGATGGCTGAAAAGTCCGTCGTAAGCATGCCGTCTTCCACGTTGAAGGTGGCTGTAGCCAAAGTTTTGAAAGACGAAGGTTATATTGCGGGTTATCAGATCAGCGGTGAAGTTAAGCCGCAGCTGTCCATCGAGCTGAAATACTTCGAAGGCCGTCCGGTCATCGAAGAAGTTAAGCGCGTGAGCCGTCCAGGCCTTCGCCAGTACAAATCCGTCGATGATCTGCCGAAAGTTCGTGGCGGTCTCGGTGTATCCATCGTCTCCACCAACAAGGGTGTGATGACGGACCGCGCTGCGCGCGCTGCCGGTGTCGGCGGCGAAGTGCTTTGCACAGTGTTCTAAGGGGGGATAAGCATGTCTCGCGTTGCTAAGAACCCCGTTAAGCTGCCCGCTGGTGTTGAGATCAAACTCGCCGGCCAACAGCTTTCGGTAAAGGGTGCCAAGGGCACTCTCGAACTGAACGTTCACTCGTCCGTTGAAGTTCTGCAAGAAGCTGGTGAGCTGCGTTTCGCTGCTCGCAATGGCGATCAGCAGACTCGTGCAATGGCCGGTACCACTCGCGCCCTGGTCAACAATATGGTGATCGGTGTTAGCACAGGCTTCGAGCGTAAGCTGCAGCTGGTTGGTGTTGGTTACAAAGCGCAAGCCAAAGGTCAGGTGCTGAACCTCGCTCTCGGCTTCTCCCATCCGATCGACTATGAGTTGCCGGACGGTGTAGTTGCTGAAACCCCGAACCAGACCGAGATCCTGATCAAGGGTGTCGACAAACAACTGGTTGGTCAGGTCGCTGCGGAGATTCGTGACTTCCGTCGTCCTGAACCTTATAAGGGCAAAGGTGTTCGTTACGCTGACGAAGTCGTCCGCCGTAAAGAAGCCAAGAAGAAGTAGGGCATAGCAAATGACCGACAAAAAAGTTACTCGACTGCGTCGCGCTCGCAAAGCACGCCTGAAAATGCACGAGCTCGAAGCCGTGCGTCTCTGCGTGTATCGCTCTTCGCAGCACATCTATGCCCAGGTCATTTCGGCCGACGGCAGCAAGGTTCTGGCCAGTGCCTCTACCTTGGACAAAGCACTGCGTGACGGCGCCACTGGCAACGTCGACGCGGCCAAGAAAGTTGGTGAGCTGGTTGCCGAGCGTGCGAAAGCCGCTGGTGTAACTCAGGTTGCATTCGACCGTTCTGGCTTCAAGTACCACGGCCGCGTCAAGGCGCTGGCTGATGCTGCTCGTGAAGGCGGGCTGGAGTTCTAAGTTATGGCAAATAACGACCAAAAGCGCGACGAAGGCTATATCGAGAAGCTGGTACAGGTTAACCGCGTTGCCAAGACCGTTAAGGGTGGCCGTATCTTCACTTTCACCGCGTTGACCGTGGTGGGTGATGGTAAGGGTCGCGTCGGTTTCGGCCGTGGCAAATCCCGTGAAGTGCCTGCTGCCATCCAGAAAGCGATGGAAGCTGCTCGTCGCAACATGATCCAGGTTGATCTGAACGGCACCACCCTGCAGTACGCAATGAAGTCTGCTCATGGCGCCTCCAAGGTGTACATGCAGCCTGCTTCTGAAGGTACCGGCATCATTGCCGGCGGCGCTATGCGTGCCGTGCTGGAAGTGGCTGGCGTGCAGAACGTTCTGGCTAAGTGCTACGGCTCGACTAACCCAGTGAACGTGGTGTACGCCACTTTCAAAGGTTTGAAAGCTATGCAGTCGCCAGGTTCTGTTGCGGCTAAGCGTGGCAAGAGCGTCGAGGAGATTCTCTAATCATGGCTAATACCGTAAAAGTCACGCTGATCAAAAGCATGACCGGCCGTATCCCCAACCATAAACTCTGCGTTAAGGGTCTGGGTCTGCGTCGCATCGGTCACACCGTAGAAGTCCTGGATACTCCCGAGAATCGCGGGATGATCAACAAGGCTTACTACATGCTGCGAGTCGAGGGTTAATTCATGTACCTGAACGATTTGAGTCCTGCGCCGGGTTCCCGCCGCGAGAAGCACCGTCCGGGCCGTGGTATCGGTAGCGGTTTGGGTAAGACTGGTGGCCGCGGCCACAAAGGTCAGACCTCCCGCTCCGGTGGCACCATTGCTCCGGGTTTCGAAGGCGGCCAGCAGCCTCTGCACCGCCGTCTGCCTAAGTTCGGTTTCGTTTCTTTGAAGGCTATGGATCGCGCACAAGTGCGTACCTCCGAGCTGAATAAAATCGAAGGCGGCATTGTTACTCTGCAGTCGCTGAAGGATGCCAACCTGATCAACCAAAACGTACAGCGTGTGAAAGTCATGCTGAGCGGTGAAGTTACTCAGGCAGTCACCCTTAAAGGTATCGCCGTCACCAAAGGTGCGCGTGCGGCTATCGAAGCAGCTGGCGGTAAGTTCGAGGAATAAATGGCTAAGCAAGGTGCTCTCTCAGCGCTCAGCAATGGCGGGTTGTCCGAACTCTGGGCTCGTTTGCGCTTTCTATTCATGGCGATCATCGTCTATCGGATAGGTGCACACATCCCAGTTCCAGGCATCAACCCGGACCGGCTGGCGGACCTGTTTCGACAGAATGAGGGGACCATTCTTAGCTTGTTCAACATGTTTTCCGGCGGCGCGCTGGAGCGTATGAGCATTTTTGCATTGGGGATCATGCCGTATATTTCGGCGTCGATCATCATGCAGCTCATGACCGCTGTCAGCCCGCAGCTGGAGCAGTTGAAGAAGGAAGGTGAGGCTGGCCGTCGCAAGATAAGCCAGTACACCCGCTACGGCACCCTCGTCCTGGCATTTGTCCAAGCTGTCGGCATGTCCGTCGGTCTGGCCAGTCAGGGCGTAGCGTTTACGGTCGATTTCGGCTTCCACTTCGTTGCAGTCACCACATTTGTGGCGGGTGCGATGTTTATGATGTGGTTGGGCGAGCAAATCACCGAGCGTGGTGTTGGCAACGGTATTTCGATGCTGATTTTTGCAGGCATCGTAGCCGGTCTGCCGTCGGCGGTTGGGCAGTCTTTCGAGTCTGCTCGCCAGGGCGATATCAACATCTTTGCCCTGATCGCCATCGGTTTGCTGGCAGTAGCGATTATCGGTTTTGTGGTGTTCATTGAGCGTGGTCAGCGTCGCATTGCGGTGCACTACGCCAAGCGTCAGCAGGGCCGCAAGGTCTTTGCTGCGCAGACCAGCCACTTGCCGTTGAAGGTGAACATGGCGGGGGTTATCCCGGCTATTTTCGCCAGCAGCCTTCTGTTATTCCCGGCTTCGCTGGGTGCCTGGTTTGGTCAGTCTGAAGGTATGGGCTGGCTGCAGGATATTTCACAGGCTATCGCTCCTGGTCAGCCGTTGAACATTTTGCTGTTTAGTGCAGGGATCGTGTTCTTCTGCTTCTTCTATACAGCGCTGATGTTCAACCCGAAAGACGTAGCGGAGAACCTGAAGAAGTCCGGTGCCTTTATTCCGGGTATCCGTCCCGGTGAGCAATCGGCGCGCTATATAGATGGCGTGTTGACTCGCTTGACCATGTTCGGTGCTCTGTACATGACGGCCGTATGCTTGTTGCCCCAGTTCTTGGTGGTGGCTGCCAACGTACCGTTCTATCTTGGCGGGACCTCGTTGCTGATCGTGGTGGTGGTTGTGATGGACTTTATGTCGCAAGTACAATCGCACCTCGTTTCGCACCAGTACGAATCCCTGATGAAGAAAGCCAACCTGAAGGGCTACGGCAGCGGCATGCTGCGCTGAAGCTCATAAGGTTCGAGGAGTTGGTGATGAAAGTTCGTGCATCGGTGAAAAAGCTGTGCCGTAACTGCAAGATTATCCGTCGCGAAGGTGTTGTTCGCGTGATTTGCAGCTCGGAACCGCGTCACAAGCAGCGCCAAGGCTGAGTGTGAGTGAAGTGACAAGCCCGGCAGCTAGTGCGCTGCCGGGTTGATTATTTGTTTCTACAGCGCTAATATCTTGCGCCCTATTTCTTGGCTTCCGGGGCGTAGGTAGCTGTCAATTGGAGTTCCACTGAATGGCCCGTATTGCAGGCGTTAACATTCCGGATAACAAGCACACTGTTATCTCGTTGACCTACATCTATGGTGTTGGTCGCACAACTGCACAGAAAGTCTGTGCTGCCGCCGGCGTTAATCCGGCTGCAAAGATCAAAGATCTCTCTGATGAGCAGATCGAGCAGCTGCGTGGCGAAGTAGCCAAGGTGAATACCGAAGGCGACCTGCGTCGTGAAGTGAACATGAAAATCAAGCGCTTGATGGACCTGGGTTGCTACCGCGGCCTGCGTCATCGTCGTGGTCTGCCGGTTCGCGGTCAGCGTACCAAGACCAACGCGCGTACCCGTAAGGGCCCGCGTAAGCCGATCCGCAAGTAATCGCATTCGCGCATCGACAGGAATCTAGTCATGGCAAAACCTGCTGCTCGTACTCGTAAGAAAGTCAAAAAGACGGTGGTTGATGGCATCGCCCACATCCACGCCTCTTTCAACAACACAATCGTGACCATTACTGACCGTCAGGGCAACGCCCTGTCCTGGGCTACCTCTGGTGGTTCGGGGTTCCGCGGCTCGCGTAAAAGCACCCCGTTCGCCGCCCAGGTGGCTGCAGAACGTGCTGGTCAAGCTGCGCTGGAATACGGTCTGAAGAACCTCGACGTTAACGTCAAGGGTCCCGGTCCGGGTCGTGAGTCCGCTGTCCGTGCTTTGAACGGCTGTGGCTATAAGATCGCCAGCATCACCGATGTGACGCCCATCCCGCATAACGGGTGCCGTCCTTCGAAGAAGCGTCGCGTGTAATCAGGAGACAGTGAGAAATGGCTCGTTACATTGGTCCCAAATGCAAACTGTCTCGTCGTGAAGGCACAGATCTTTTCCTGAAAAGCGGTGTACGCGCTCTGGAATCGAAGTGCAACATCGAAGCAGCCCCAGGTATTCACGGTCAGCGCCGTGGCCGTCAGTCCGACTACGGCACCCAGCTGCGTGAGAAGCAAAAAGTTCGTCGTATCTACGGTGTACTTGAGCGTCAATTCAGCGGTTATTACAAAGAAGCTGCCGGTAAGAAAGGCGCTACTGGTGAGAACCTGCTGCAACTGCTCGAATGCCGTCTGGATAACGTGGTTTACCGCATGGGCTACGGTGCTACTCGCGCTGAATCCCGTCAGCTGGTATCGCACAAGTCGATCAGCGTAAACGGTAAAACTGTCAACGTACCGTCCTACCAGGTTAAAGCTGGCGACGTGGTTGCAGTCCGCGAGAAATCGAAGAATCAGCTGCGCATTGTTCAAGCTCTTGAGCTGTGTGCCCAGCGTGGCCGCGTTGAGTGGGTCGAAGTTGACACTGAGAAGAAGTCGGGCGTTTTCAAGAACGTTCCAGCTCGCAGTGACCTCTCGGCTGACATCAACGAAAGCCTGATTGTCGAGCTCTACTCCAAGTAAGGGCTAGAAAATAGGTGCATCCATGCAGATTTCGGTAAATGAGTTCCTGACCCCCCGTCACATTGATGTGCAGGTGGTCAGTTCGACCCGCGCCAAGATCACTCTCGAGCCTCTCGAGCGTGGCTTTGGCCATACCCTGGGCAACGCGCTGCGCCGCATCCTGTTGTCCTCCATGCCTGGCTGTGCAGTAGTCGAGGCCGAGATTGACGGTGTACTCCATGAGTACAGCGCCATCGAAGGTGTTCAGGAAGATGTGATTGAAATCCTGCTCAACCTGAAAGGTCTGGCTGTCAAACTGCACGGTCGTGACGAAGTGACGTTGACTCTGGCGAAGAAGGGCTCGGGCGTAGTTACCGCTGCCGATATTCAGCTGGATCACGATGTCGAAATCGTCAATGGCGACCACGTAATCGCCAACCTGGCTTCCACTGGCGCGCTGAACATGAAGCTCACCATAGCTCGTGGTCGCGGCTATGAGCCGGCTGATGCTCGTCAGAGCGATGAAGATGAAAGCCGCAGCATTGGTCGCTTGCAGCTGGATGCTTCGTTCAGCCCGGTACGCCGTGTGTCGTACGTGGTGGAAAACGCTCGTGTTGAGCAGCGTACTAACCTGGACAAGCTGGTTATTGACCTGGAGACCAACGGTACTCTGGACCCTGAAGAGGCTATTCGCCGCGCTGCAACCATTCTGCAACAGCAGTTGGCTGCGTTCGTCGACCTCAAAGGTGACAGCGAGCCTGTTGTTATCGAGCAGGAAGATGAGATCGATCCGATCCTCCTGCGTCCGGTTGATGACCTGGAACTGACTGTACGTTCGGCTAACTGCCTCAAGGCAGAGAACATTTACTACATCGGCGATCTGATTCAGCGCACCGAAGTAGAACTGTTGAAAACGCCGAACCTGGGCAAGAAATCCCTGACTGAAATCAAGGATGTTCTGGCTTCTCGCGGTCTGTCCCTCGGTATGCGCCTCGACAACTGGCCGCCGGCAAGTCTGAAGAAAGACGATAAGGCAACTGCCTGATCGTCATCATCACCGAACGTGAGTTTGGTAAGGAATTGAACCATGCGTCATCGTAAAAGTGGCCGTCACCTCAGCCGCACCAGCGCACACCGCAAGGCCATGTTCCAGAACATGGCGGTATCGCTGTTCGAGCATGAGCTGATCAAAACTACTCTGCCGAAAGCCAAAGAGCTGCGTCGCGTTGCTGAGCCGCTGATTACTCTGGCTAAAGAAGACAGCGTTGCCAATCGTCGTCTGGCCTTCGACCGTACGCGTTCGAAAGCCATCGTCGGTAAGCTGTTCAACGACCTGGGCAAGCGCTATGCCACCCGTCAGGGCGGTTACCTGCGTATCCTCAAGTGCGGTTTCCGTACTGGCGACAATGCTCCAATGGCCTATGTTGAACTGGTTGACCGTCCGGTCGCTGGTGCAGCTGTAGATGCTGAGTAAGTCGTACGTTGTATAAGAAACCGGGCCTTGGCCCGGTTTTTTTATACCTGTATTGCACATCGTTCGTGTTTCGATGCGGGCTTATGTGCTGTGCTTGACCCAGGGGTTGTGCACAGGCAGCGTTAATTTTTGTTTGTCGCGTGTTTGAGGGGATGCCCATGAAAGGCCATATAGAAGTCATCGATTACCTGAAGATGCTGCTCAAGGGCGAGCTGGCGGCCCGTGATCAGTACTTCGTGCATTCGCGTCTGTATGAGGATTGGGGTTTCAGCAAGTTGTATGAGCGGATCAACCATGAAATGGAAGAGGAAACTCAGCACGCTGACGCCATCCTCAAGCGCATTCTGTTTCTTGAGGGCACGCCGGATATGGTCCCTGACAGCTTCCGCTTCGGCCAGAGCGTGCCAGAGATGCTCAAGCTCGACCTCGCCTTGGAATATCATGTGCGCGAAGCGCTAAGCAAAGGCATTGCCCTGTGCGAGCAGCATCAGGATTACCAAACCCGCGACATCCTGCTGGTGCAACTCAAAGACACCGAAGAAGATCACGCTTATTGGCTGGAAGTTCAGCTCGGCTTGATCGACCGCATTGGTCTGCAGAACTACCTGCAGACGCAGATGTAAGCATTTTTGCAATCAATAAAAAGCCCCGACGATTCGGGGCTTTTTAGTGTGCGCGGGTTTAGTCGCGATCACGTTCCAGCAAGGGCTTGAGGAAGTAGCCAGTGTGTGACTGCGGCATTTCGGCGACTTCTTCGGGTGTGCCGACGGCGATGATCTGGCCACCTTTGGAGCCACCCTCTGGACCAAGGTCCACCAGCCAGTCAGCGGTCTTGATCACGTCCAGGTTGTGCTCGATTACGACCACTGTGTTGCCGTGGTCACGCAGGCGGTGCAGCACGTCGAGCAGTTGCTGGATATCGGCGAAGTGCAGGCCGGTGGTCGGCTCATCGAGGATGTACAGGGTTTTGCCCGTGTCGCGCTTGCTCAGCTCGCGGGAGAGTTTTACGCGCTGCGCCTCGCCGCCGGACAGGGTGGTCGCGCTCTGGCCCAGCTTGATGTAGGACAAACCCACATCCATCAGCGTCTGCAGCTTGCGCGCCAGGGCCGGCACGGCATCGAAGAACACTCGCGCTTCCTCGATGGTCATGTCGAGCACTTCGGTAATGCTCTTGCCCTTGTATTTCACTTCCAGGGTTTCGCGGTTGTAGCGCTTGCTCTTGCACACATCGCAGGGCACGTAGATGTCCGGCAGGAAGTGCATTTCCACCTTGATCAGGCCGTCGCCCTGGCAGGCTTCGCAGCGACCGCCCTTGACGTTGAAGCTAAAGCGCCCCGGGCCGTAACCGCGCGAGCGCGATTCCGGCACGCCGGCGAACAGCTCGCGGATCGGGGTGAACAGCCCGGTGTAGGTCGCAGGATTCGAGCGCGGCGTACGGCCAATCGGGCTTTGGTCGATATCCACCACCTTGTCCAGGTGCTGCAGGCCGTCGATGCTGTCGTGAGCGGCGGCTTCCAGGGTGGTGGCGCCGTTCAGTGCGGTGGCGCTAAGCGGGAACAGGGTGTTGTTGATCAGCGTCGACTTGCCCGAGCCGGATACGCCGGTGACGCAGGTGAGCAGGCCAATCGGAATGTCCAGATCGACATTACGCAGGTTGTTGCCGCGCGCGCCCTTGATCTTCAGCGAGAGCTTCTTGTCCCGTGGCGTGCGCTTGGCCGGCACTTTAATCTTCACCCGGCCGGACAGGTATTTGCCGGTCAGCGAATCCGGGTGGGCCATGACTTCGGCCGCAGTGCCCTGGGCGACGATCTGCCCGCCGTGCACGCCGGCGCCGGGGCCAATATCCACCACGTAGTCGGCCATGCGGATAGCGTCTTCATCGTGCTCGACCACGATCACCGTGTTGCCGATGTCGCGCAGGTGACGCAGGGTCCCGAGCAGGCGCTCGTTGTCGCGTTGGTGCAGGCCGATGCTCGGCTCGTCGAGGATATACATCACCCCGACCAAGCCGGCACCAATCTGGCTGGCCAGGCGGATACGTTGCGCTTCACCGCCGGACAGGGTGTCGGCGCTGCGGTCCAGCGTCAGGTAATCGAGGCCAACGTTGACCAGAAACTGCAGGCGCTCGCGGATTTCCTTGAGGATTTTCTCGGCGATTTCGCCGCGCCGGCCGGGTAGTGCAAGGCTGCCGAAATACTCGGTGGCATCGCCAATCGGCATGCCGCTGACTGCTGGCAGGGTCTTCTCGCCGACCCACACGTGGCGCGCTTCGCGGCGCAGGCGGGTGCCTCGGCAGTCCTGGCAGGCCTGGGTGCTGAGGAACTTGGCCAGCTCCTCGCGCACGCTGGTGGATTCGGTTTCGCGGTAGCGCCGCTCCAGGTTCGGCACGATGCCTTCGAAGGGGTGCGAACGCTTGACGATGTCGCCACGGTCATTGAGGTATTTGAAGTCAACGTTTTGCGCGGCGCTGCCGAACAGGATGCACTTCTGGTGTTCGGCGCTGAGTTCGTCGAACGGCACTTCCAGGCTAAAGCCGTAATGCGCAGCGAGTGAGCCGAGCATCTGGAAGTAATAGACGTTGCGCCGGTCCCAGCCACGGATCGCGCCCTCGGCCAGGGTCAGCTCGCCGTTGACCAGGCGCTTGGTGTCGAAGAATTGCTTAACGCCCAGGCCGTCGCAGGTCGGGCAGGCGCCGGCCGGGTTGTTGAAGGAGAACAGCTTGGGCTCCAGCTCACTGATCGAGTGGCCGCACACTGGGCAGGCAAAGCGGGCGGAGAAGATGATTTCTTCACCTTCCCCTCCCTCCATGGGGGCGATCAGCGCAAGGCCATCGGCCAGCTTGAGCGCGGTCTCGAAAGATTCGGCCAGGCGCTGCTGCAGGTCGCCACGGGCCTTAAAGCGGTCGACTACGGCATCGATGCTGTGCTTCTTCTGCTTGTCGAGCTTGGGCAGTTCGTCCAGCTCGTAAATCTTTCCGTTGACCCGTACGCGCACGAAACCCTGGGCGCGCAACTCATCGAAGATCGCCAGGTGCTCGCCTTTGCGTTCGCGAATTACGGGTGCCAGCAGCATCAGCTTGCTGCCTTCGGGCAATGCCAGCACTTGGTCGACCATCTGGCTAACGGTCTGTGCTTCCAGCGGCAGGTCGTGATCCGGGCAGCGCGGAATACCGGCGCGGGCGTAGAGCAGGCGCAGGTAGTCGTAGATCTCGGTGATGGTGCCGACGGTGGAGCGCGGGTTGTGCGAGGTGGATTTCTGCTCGATGGAAATCGCCGGCGACAGGCCTTCGATGGTGTCGACATCGGGCTTTTCCATCATCGACAGAAACTGCCGGGCATAGGCCGACAGCGACTCGACATAACGGCGCTGGCCCTCGGCGTAGAGGGTGTCGAAGGCCAGCGACGACTTGCCGGAACCAGACAGGCCGGTGATCACGATCAGCTTGTCGCGCGGCAAGGTCAGGTCGATGTTTTTCAGGTTGTGGGTGCGGGCACCCCGGATCAGAATCTTGTCCACAAACAACGGCCTCGCATGGCGGGCGGAAAACCACCGAGTATACGGGCCCGAAGGCGGGCGCGGCAAAGCGTCACTGCTGTGCCGCGCTCATTCAGTGCTGCTAGAATCGCCGCCTATTTCGACAGGGCGTTTCCCATGCATGATCCGCACAGCGAGCGCATGAGCGGCAGTGAAACCCGCGCAGCCGGTGGCCTGGCGCTGGTGTTCGCCTTTCGCATGCTCGGCATGTTTATGGTGCTGCCAGTGTTGGCAACCTATGGCATGGAGTTGCAGGGCAGCACGCCGGCGCTGATCGGCCTGGCCATTGGTGCCTACGGGCTGACCCAGGCGTTTCTGCAAATTCCGTTCGGCATGCTCAGTGATCGTATCGGCCGACGGCCGGTGATCTATGTCGGCCTGCTGATTTTCGCTGCCGGCAGCTTGCTGGCGGCCAATGCCGATTCGATTTATGGCGTGATTGCCGGGCGCATTCTGCAAGGTGCCGGGGCGATCTCGGCGGCGGTGATGGCGCTGCTCTCCGATCTGACCCGCGAGCAGCACCGCACCAAGGCCATGGCCATGATCGGCATGAGCATCGGTCTGTCGTTTGCCGTGGCGATGGTGGTCGGTCCGCTGCTGACCCGTGCTTTTGGCCTGTCCGGGCTGTTTCTCGCCACAGCGGCCCTGGCGCTGCTGGGTATTGTTATCGTCGCCGGGCTGGTGCCGAGTTCTGCCGGGCCGTTGCAGCACCGCGAGTCTGGGGTGAACAAACAGGCGCTGCTGCCGACGCTCAAGCACGCTGATCTACTGCGTCTGGATTTCGGCATTCTGGTGTTGCACGCAATCCTGATGGCCAGCTTTATTGCCCTACCGCTGGCGCTGGTGGAGCAGGGCGGCCTGGCCAAGGAAGAGCACTGGTGGGTCTATCTCACCGCATTGCTGGTGGGCTTCTTCGGTATGGTGCCGTTTATCATCTACGGCGAGAAAAAGCGCCGGATGAAGCATGTGCTGCTCGGCGCGGTGACGGTGCTGCTGCTGTGCGAGTTGTTCTTCTGGTGGTTCGGCACCAGCCTGCGGGCGTTGGTGCTCGGCACTGTGGTGTTCTTTACCGCGTTCAATCTGCTGGAGGCTTCGCTGCCGTCACTGATCAGCAAGGTGGCGCCGGCGGGCGGTAAAGGCACGGCCATGGGCGTGTATTCCACCAGCCAGTTCCTCGGCGCGGCCATCGGCGGCATCCTCGGTGGCTGGCTGTATCAGCACTACAGCCTGTCGGGAGTGTTTGCGGGCTGTGCCCTGCTGGCTCTTTTTTGGCTGGCCTTTGCTGTTACTATGCGCGAACCGCCGTATGTCACCAGCCTGCGTCTACCGCTTTCAGCTGCGGCGTTGCAAGAGGCAGGGTTGGCCGAGCGTTTACAGGCTGTGCCCGGAGTGGCGGATGCCGTAGTGGTGCGCGACGAAGCGGCCATTTATATCAAAGTGGATACCCAACAATTGGACCGCACGTCCCTCGAGCGCCTCATTGAGCCGGTGCCGTCGGCGTGCTGAAAGCCTAGGAGAACGTTATGGCCCGTGGGGTTAACAAAGTCATTCTGGTCGGTACCTGCGGACAGGACCCGGAAACCCGCTACCTGCCGAGCGGCAACGCGGTCACCAACCTGAGCCTGGCGACCAGCGAGCAGTGGACCGACAAGCAGACCGGTCAGAAGGTCGAGAAAACCGAGTGGCACCGTGTGTCGCTGTTTGGCAAGGTGGCTGAGATCGCTGGCGAATACCTGCGCAAAGGTTCGCAGGTGTACATCGAAGGCAAGCTGCAAACCCGCGAGTGGGAAAAAGACGGCGTCAAGCGCTACACCACCGAGATCATCGTCGACATGCAGGGCACCATGCAGCTGATTGGCGGCCGTCCGGATAACGCCGGTGGCGGCGACTCCGCGCCACGTCAGCAGCGCCCTGCGCCGCAGCGCGAGCCGCAGCAGCAGGCTGCACCACGCCCAGCGCCGCAACAAGCGCCTCAGCCGGCGGCGGATTTCGACAGTTTCGATGACGACATCCCGTTCTGATCTGCTGAGTTAGCGTTCGATCATGCGTATGCGGCTGATGCTGCTGGGTGGCGGTAATGCGTTGGGGCAAGCCCTGATCCGCCTTGGTGCTGAGGAAGACATTGGCTTTCTCGCACCCAAGCCGCCGGAATCAGGCTGGGACCCCGCCAGCCTGACCCAGTTGCTTGATGACACCCGTCCCGATGCCCTGATTAACCTTGCCTACTACTTCGACTGGTTCCAGGCCGAAGGGGTTAGCGAGGCGCATGTTGCTGCCCAGGAGCGCTCCGTCGAGCGCCTGGCTGAGCTCTGTCAGTATCACCAGATCCGTCTGCTGCAACCCTCCAGTTATCGGGTATTCGATGGTTCGCGGGCGACCGCCTACACCGAAAAGGAAGATCCGGTGCCTTTGGGTGTACGTGGGCAGGCACTGTGGCGTTTCGAGCAGCGTGTGCGGGCAATCTGCCCACGGCATGTGCTGCTGCGTTTCGGCTGGTTGCTGGATGACAGCGCCAATGGTTTGCTCGGGCGCTTTCTCATCCGCGCCGCGCAGGATGAGCCGCTGCTGCTGGCTGATGATCGGCGCGGCAACCCAACGCCAGTGGACGATGCCGCGCGGGTGATCCTTGCCGTGCTCAAGCAGCTCGATTGCCAGACGCCGCTGTGGGGCACCTATCACTACGGCGGGCATGAGGCGACTACTTCGCTGGTGCTGGGGCAGGCGGTGCTCAGCGAGGCGCGCAACTTCCGCAGCAACCTGGTCGATGAGATCAAACCGCAGGCGCACAGCGCCCGTCCGGATGCAGCTGAAGAGCCGCAGCATGCCGTGCTGTCCTGCAAGAAGATTCTTCACACCTTCGGCATCAAGCCGCGTGCTTGGCGCTCGGGCTTGCCGAGCCTACTGGATCGTTATTACCGTCATGTCTGATTTGCGCCCTGTTCTGGTTACCGGCGGTGCCGGCTTTATCGGCTCGCACCTGGTCGATGCGTTGTTGGCGCAAGGCCTTAGCGTGCGCGTGCTGGATAATCTGTCGATGGGCAAGTTGGCTAACCTGCCACTGGATAATCCGCAGTTGCAGTTTATTCAGGGTGATGTGGCCAACTCGGCGGTGGTGGCGCAAGCAGTTGCCGGTTGCGTGGCCGTTGCGCATTTAGCCGCAGTGGCTTCGGTGCAAGCCTCGGTGGATGACCCTGTGGCCACCCACCAGAGCAATTTTGTCGGCACCCTGAATGTCTGCGAGGCCATGCGCGTGCATGGCATCAAGCGCGTGCTGTTCGCCTCCAGTGCGGCGGTTTATGGCAATAACGGTGAGGGTTTGGCGATTGATGAAGATACGCCCAAGGCACCGCTGACACCCTATGCCGCCGACAAGCTGGCTAGCGAGCAGTACCTGGATTTCTATCGTCGTCAGCATGGCCTGGAACCTGCGATCTTCCGCTTCTTCAATATATTCGGGCCGCGTCAGGACCCATCCTCGCCGTACTCCGGAGTAATCAGCATCTTCACCCAGCGCGTTCAGCAAGGTCTGCCAGTCAGCGTGTTTGGCGATGGTGAGCAGACCCGCGACTTCTTCTATGTCGAAGATTTGCTCGCGCTACTGACCCAGGCGCTGACTGCGCCAGAGGTAGTGGCAGGGGCGGTGAATGTTGGCTGGAGCCAGGCGGTCAGCCTGAATCAGTTACTGGTGCAGATTGGTGAATTGTGTGGCGGCCTGCCTGCGGTCAATTACCAGGCTGTGCGTGCCGGTGATATTCGCCATTCGCGGGCGGATAATCGGCGCTTGCAGGCGCATTACCAGCTACCTGCGGCAACGCCGATGCGCGAGGGGCTGCGGCGTCTGCTGGCGCAGTCTTGAGTTTGTTCTAGATGACAAAAAACCGGCCATATAGGCCGGTTTTTGTTTGGCTGTTGATTCTTAGAACTTATAGCCCAGGCCAACCATATAAACGAATGGGTCGACATCCACATCGACTTTGACCTTGTCACCGAGAATATGGGTGGTGCCGGTGGTGTCGATGTCGATATAGCGCATCTGGGCGTTGAGCATGATGTTGTCAGTCAGCATGTAATCCATGCCGACCTGCGCCGCCAGGCCCCAGGAGTCCTTCATATCCAGGCCGCTGAAACCTTTGCCTTCTGCTTCGCTGCTCAGTTCGGTGTCGAAGAACCAGGTGTAGTTGATGCCTGCGCCGACATAGGGCTGGAATGCCGAGCTGGCATCCAGCGGGTAATACACCACGCTGAGGGTCGGCGGCAGGTGCTTGAGTTCACCCAGTTTGCCGTTCAGGCCGGCAAAGCCGCCTGGCATGCCTTTGACGCCGACGTTATGGCTGAACGGGGTGGCCGCCAGCAGCTCGATGCCGATGTTGTTGGTCAGCATATACGCGAAGTTCAGGCCCAGCTGAGTGTCGCTGTCCAGGGTCGCCTTGGTGCCGGCCACATCGGTGCCGAGGGCACCAACCCAGATGTCGCTGCTGCTCTCCTGCGGGTCAACGGTGATGGCACCGGCGCGCACGATGATGTCGCCAGCCTGGTGCGCGTGCGCCAGTGGGGCGGCAATGGCCAGGGTCAGCAGTGAGGCGGTAAACAGTGAGGTACGCATGATGTGCTCCCATAAAGCATCGGTTCGTATTGGCTGAGTGCGATGTTAGGGGCGCGGAAAAAGCGACTGTTGATCCAGCTCAATAAAGTAGCTAGCTATCTAACTTTTCTTTCCCAGGCCACGAGAAGCGCAGCATCCGGCGCTGATGGGGTAGCGGCGGGCTTAGTGCGGGTTGCTTGAGGGGAGTAAGGCAGTTGATAATGGTTCTCTTTATGTACGTTCTCTTAACAAGGAATGCCCCATGATCCCTCTGCCGAAGCGCCTGCTGGCAGTCGCTCTGGTTCTGGCCAGTGCGCCGCTCGCGGCCACCCCTCTGGATGCCGCGCTGGATGAAAGTCAGCGACTGGCCGCCGATGCCAAGGCCTCGCAGGCGCGCATCGAGCAGCTCGATGACGCCAGCCGGGAAATGCTAACCGAGTACCGTAATGCCTTACAGCAGGCCGAGGCTTTGCAAGGTTATAACGCCCAGTTGCGTGAGCTGGTGGCGGCGCAGCGCAAAGAACTGACCGGCTATCAGCAGCAGCTCGATGGCATCGAGCGCACTCAGGAGGCGGTAACGCCGCAGATGCGCCGCATGGTTGAGGTGTTGGGTGAGTTTATCGCTGCCGACCTGCCGTTCCTGCCCGACGAGCGCAGCGACCGCTTGGCTCAGTTGCAGGACCTGTTGCCGCGTGCGGATGTCAGCCTGGCCGAGAAATACCGGCGCATTCTTGAGGCTTATCAGGTTGAGAGCGACTACGGCCGCACCCTGGAAGCCTGGCGCGGTGAGCTGCCGAGTGAAGGCACTTCGCGCAGCGTCGAGTTCCTGCGCCTGGGCCGGGTGATGCTGTATTACCAGACCCTGGATGGCCACGAGAGTGGCTGGTGGAACCCGCAAACCCGCAGCTGGCAGCTCCTCGACGGCAGCGCCCGCCGCCCGTTGCGTCAGGCCATTGCAATTGCCCGCCAGGAGCAGGCCCCGGCCGTGCTTGACCTGCCCGTGAAGACCCTGGCGCTGGAGGCCAAGCCATGAATCGTCGTGTTCTCGCCTTTACCCTGGCCCTGCTGCCTGCCTTGGCAGGCGCTGCCGAACCGCTGACCCCGGATCAACTGCTGCAACGTATTCGCAGCGAGCGCGCGGCTGAAGTCAGCGCCATGCAAAGCCGCGAGCAGGCCTTTATTGCCGAGCGCGGCGAGCGTGCGCAACTGCTGGCCAGCGCTCGCAGTGCCCTGGCCACACAAAAGGCCGAAGCCGAACAACTGAAGGCCGAGTTCGACCGTCAGGAAAGCCTGCTGGCCGAGCAGGAAAAGCTGCTGACCCAGCGCGTCGGTCATCTCGGCGAGCTGTTCGGCGTGGTTCGGCAGAGCGCCGGTGATGTTGCCGGCCATTGGCAGGACAGCCTGCTCAACGCCCAATACCCCGAGCGCTTGGCGCGCCTTAAGGCGCTGGCCGAAAGCCGCACGTTGCCCTCGGCCGCCGATCTCGATGGCTACTGGATGCTGCTGCTCGAAGACCTGACCGCCAGCGGTCGGGTTGAGCGACTGCAATTGCCGGTGGTCGCGGCCGACGGCACACGTAATGTGCAGGATGTGCTGCGGGTTGGCGCGTTCTCCGTTTATGGCGCAGATGCCTTCCTGCGCTATGACGCCGATGCCGGCGAGCTGCTGGCGCCGCCGCGTCAGCCGTCTGGTTTGGGTCAGGTCGCGGATTATCTGGACAGCAGCGCCGCAGTCGCCAGCCTGCCGGTAGACCCGAGTCGCGGCACCTTGCTGGGGCAGTTGCAGCGCCAGCCAAAACTCTGGGATCGCGTACAGCAGGGTGGTCTGGTCGGCTGGGTGATTCTGCTACTCGGCGCGTTCGGTCTGCTCCTGGCCGTCTGGCGCATGGTCTATCTGACTCGAGTGGGCCGTGGCGTCAGTGTGCAGATGCATAACTTGAGTGCGCCACGTGCCGACAACCCGCTGGGCCGGATCATCGGTGTTCTAGGTCCGAAGCCTCAGCTGGCGGATCTGGAAACCCTGGAGCTCAAGCTCGACGAGGCGATCCTGCAGGAAACCCCGCCGCTGGAAAAAGGCCAGGGCCTGCTCAAGCTGCTGGCGGCAGTTGCACCGCTGCTTGGCCTGCTCGGCACCGTGACCGGCATGATCGTCACCTTCCAGGCGATTACCCAGGGCGGTGGCGGCGATTCGCGACTGATGGCCGACGGTATCTCGCAAGCGCTGGTGACCACGGTGCTGGGGTTGGTGGTGGCGATTCCGCTGCTGTTCCTGCACACCCTGCTGGCGAGTCGCAGCAAGGGCCTGATTCAGCTGCTGGAGCAACAAAGCGCCGGGCTGATTGCCCTGCACCTGTCCGGGGCACCGCGCCGTGACTGATTGGCTGGCGCTATGGTTGCGCCTGGTGGACAGCGGCCATGCCTTGCTCGACTTCATGAGCGCCGGTGGTGTGGTGATGTGGGCGCTGGCTGGGCTGTGCGTGGTGTTCTGGACCCTGATGTTCGAGCGCTTCTGGTATGTGCGCCGGGTGTTCCCGCAGTGGGGCCGCGAGCGGCGCAAGGCCTGGCAGCTGGTGCTGCAGGACGATAACGGCAACTGGCAGCGCGCAGTGCGCAGCGCCTGGCTGGCCCAGGCGCAACAGCACCTGCTCGGGCCGCTGCGCATCAGCAAGACCCTGGTGGCGATGTACCCGCTGCTGGGCCTGCTCGGCACGGTCAGTGGCATGATCGCGGTGTTCGACGTACTGACCATCAATGGCACCGGCAACCCGCGCGGCATGGCCGCTGGGGTCTGGCAGGCGACTCTGCCGACCATGGCCGGCATGGTATTGGCGATTAGTGGATTGTTCAGCCTGGCGCGCCTCGAACGCGATGCCCGCCGGGCCCTAAAGCGGCTGGCTGACCAGCTGCGTCACGAATGAGACTCGACACATGAGAATGCGCCGTCACCACCAGCAAGACGAAGACACTGGCATCGACCTGACACCGATGCTCGACGTGGTCTTTATCATGCTGATCTTCTTTATCGTCACCAGCTCCTTTATCAAGGAATCCGGCGTCGAAGTGCAGCGGCCCCAGGCGCAAACCGCCAGCCCGCAGGACAAAGGCAATATCCTCATCGCCATCACCGCCGATGGGCAGGTGTGGATGGACAAGAAAGTCGTCGACGTGCGCAGCGTGCGTGCCCACGTCGAGCGCATGCGCGTCGACCAACCCGATGGCGCCGTGGTGGTGCAGGCCGATCAGGACGCGCGTACCGGCCTGGTGGTGCAGGTGATGGATCAAGCGCGCCTGGCCGGCGTGCAGGATGTGGCTCTGGCCGCTACGGCGGGAGCGCTTTGATGCGTTTGCCACTGTCCTTTGTCGCGGCCTGCATGATGGCGCTGGCGCTGTTCGGCCTGATGCTTTACATGGTCGCGCCGCCCAGCAGCAAGCCGACTGATGAGCCGCTGACGGTGGCCAACTTCGTCCGCCTCGACGGCGATTCCAGCGACACTGCGACGCGCACCCGCCAGCAGGCACCGCAGCCGCCGCAAGCACAAACGCCGCAGACGCCGACCCCGCCCACACCGATAGCAGCGACCCCGAGCGCCAACCTGCCGGCGCTGGACCTGCCGGTGCCGAGCCTGAGCAGCGGCATTGCCGTGAATAGCGCGCCGACACCGAGCCTCACGGGCCTGGCTGCAGGCGCCTCGGCGCCAAGCGCGCCAGCCCCCAGCGATGCGGGTGGTCAGCCGGGCGGCCCGGAAAGTGAAGTGATGCCGCTCAATGATGTCAGCCCGGAATACCCGCGTTACGCCTTGCAGCGTGGCATCGAAGGCCACGTAAAATTGGCGTTCACCATCAACCGCGCCGGTGCGGTGGAGAACGTGCGGGTTATCGACGCCAGCCCGCAGAACGTGTTCGAGCGCGAAGCCCGCCGTGCCGCCGTGCGCTGGCGCTTTGCACCGCGCACCGAAAGCGGCCTGGCGGTGGCCCGTGAAGCGGTGAAAACCCTGTACTTCCGTCTGGAAGGAGCTCGCTGATATGTATCGTCTACTGTTGCTGATCGCGCTGTGTAGCGCTGGTGCCGCGCAGGCGGCTGGGCAAAGTGTTGATCCGAGCGTGTTTCGCGCGCTGGATACGGCGCAGAGCGCACAGAAGAAGGGTGACTACGCCGCCGCGCGCCGGGCCCTGGCTGGCGTCACGGGCACGTCTGGCAGCCTGGAAGAAGCGCTGTTGTGGCGCAGCGAAGGTTATCTGGCTTGGGCCGAAGGGCGGAATGCCCAGGCCATCGAATTGCTGGAAAAGGTACTGAAAAGCGGCAAGCTGGACGCCGAACTGCAGGCCGCCGAAGCGTTGAATCTAGCCCGTCTAAACCTGGTCGAGCGCCGCTACGCCCGCGTCGTGACTCTGCTCGCGCCAGGCCAGGCGAATGCCAATGAAGAGGTGCTGCAGATGCTGGTGCAGGCCTATCAGGGGCTTGGTCAGCCGGCCAAGGCGCTGCCGCTGGCCGAGCGTTATGTGCAGGCTAATCCGCAGGCCGCCGATAGCTGGCTGCAGTTTCTCGTGGCAATGAACGCGGACCTGAAGAAATACGCCGCCGCCGAGCGCTGGCAGCGCCAACTACTGGCACGCAAGCCGAATAACGCCCGGGGCTGGCGTCAGTTGGCAGCCTTGCAGCAGCTGAGCGGTAGCCACGACAAGTCGCTAGCGACCTTGCGCGCGGCGTACCAAAAGGGCCTGCGTTTCAGCGAAAGCGAGCTGGATAACCTGGTGCTGCTGGCGGGTGCTGCCGACCAACCCTGGCAGGGTGCCAAGCTGCTCGCCGGTATGCTCGACCAGGGGCTGTTGCCACGCACCCGTGCTCGTGAAGAGCGTCTGGGGTTGCTCTGGTGGCAAGCCCGTGAACGCGGCAAGGCGGCGCTGATCTTCCGCGAACTGGCGCAGCGCTCGGGCAGTGCCAAGCACTGGCTGCACCTGGCCCAGCTGGAGCTGGAACAGGCGCGCTGGCAAGCCGGGCTCGACGCCCTGGCCAAGGCCGAACGTGCCGGCGCCGAGCGCAGCAAAGTGCGCGCCTGGCGCCAGTGGGCGGAAAGTGAGTTGAGCTACCAGCGCGACAAACGCCTGGCCCGCGCCGGCTAGTTGGTTTGTTGCACGCATAGCGTGTGGTACGCCGCTTTTGTAGGGTGGGTTAGCCGCGCCACCATTGCCAAACATCACGCCAATCGGGACGCGGCGTAACCCACCATCGGCGCAACGCGGTCTATCGCGTGATGGGTTACGCGCCGCGCCATGATCGTGTTCGGTTGATCAGTCGGCGTACTGCGTCGCTAACCCACCCAACGGCTCTGCTTGCTGCGCTGTGTCTCAGCTCTCCGGCAGCTCATAGGCGTAAATCTTTTCGGCTTCCATCTGATAGCCCGCTTCGGCCAGTTCGCTGCTGGTCTGTTCGACTTTGAGCGGTCCTTCGATCCAGAACGGCTGGTACAGCGCATCCAGCAGCACGCCCAGCTCGCTGGTGACGTGGACGATCTGATTCGACGGCGGTGGCGGCACATGGATGCACGCGCCAAAGTACGGCACCAGCAGGAACTCGGTCACTCGGCCTTCATCGGTGACATCCAGCGGCACGATATAGCCCGGCAGTTTTACCGATTGGCCATCCAGCGCCTGCACCACGGGTGCTGCGGGTGATTGCTGCATGGCCGCCGGGCCGGACTCTGCCAGGGCGTCGGCCAGCTGCGAAAGGTCATGCATCGGAGCCGGTTCAACGATTTGTGGCGGTGCGTCGGCCGGGACCATTTCCGACCAGGTCAGCTCGCGCACCTCGGCGGCCGCCAGGGGCAGGGCCAGGGTGAACAGCAGGGTGGCGAGCAGGGAGCGGTGCATGCAAAAAAGCCTCATAAACGGATCGATAAGCCATCGGCCAGGGATTGGCGATACGCGCGCCAGGCCGGAACACAGCCCATCAATAGCGCGGCGTTCAGGATAGCGCCGAGCAGCGTCCACTCATAGCGGGTTGGCAGATTCAGTGGCAGGTACAGGCCGTAATTCGCCTGCACATAGCCCTGCGCTCCGGCGATGCCCAGGTACAGCAACAGTAAGCCGAGCAGTACACCGGCCAGGGCTAGGGCAAAGGCCTCGACGATCAGCAGGCTGGCGATATGCCAGGGCCGCGCGCCCACCGAGCGCAGAATCGCCATCTCGCGGCGGCGCTCGTTAAGGCTGGTGAGAATCGCCGTGAGCATGCCGATCAGCCCGGTCAGCACCACGAACAGCGACACCACGAACAGCGCCTTCTCGGCGGTGCCCATCAGGCTCCACAGCTCCTGCAGGGCCACGCCGGGGAGGATCGCCAGCAGCGGCTCGCCACGAAATTCGTTGATCTCCCGTTGCAGGCTAAAGGTGGCGATCTTGCTGTTCAGGCCGAGCAGCACTGCAGTGATCTGTTTGGGCTGCAGGTCCATGGCCCGCGCTTGTTCGGCGCTGACCTTGGCCGCGCCACGCGCCGGCATGCCGTTTTGCCAGTCAACATGCAGGGCTTCCATGCCGGCCAGGGAAATATGCAGGGTACGGTCCACCGGCGTACCGGTGCGTTTGAGGATGCCGACTACCTTGAACGGTTTGTCGTCATGTTTGACCAGGCTGATGGTGGCCACGCCATGGGCCAGTACCAACTCCTGATCGAGCTTGTAGTTGAGCGCCTGGGCCACTTCCGCGCCGAGCACCACTTCAAACGGGTCATCGGCAAAGGCGCGGCCGCTGCTCAGTTGCAGCGGCTGGGTGCGGGCGTAGCGGTAGTGCTCGAAATACGCCGGGCTGGTGCCCATCACCCGGTAGCCGCGATGCGAATCGCCCAACGAAATCGGGATGGCCCACTTAACCTGACGGTGCTTGGCGAACTGCTCGAAGCTGTCCCAGCGGATATTGTTGGTCGCGTTGCCGATGCGGAACACCGAGTACAGCAGCAGGTTCACGCTACCCGACCGGGCGCCGACGATCAGGTCAGTACCGCTGATGGTGTTGGCAAAGCTGGCGCGGGCCTCGGTACGCACCCGCTCGACCGCGAGCAGCAAACACACCGAGAGGGCGATGGCGAATACCGTCAGCCAGGCGGTAAAGCGGCGGTTGCCCAGGCTGGCCAGGGCGAGACGCAGTAGATACATCGTTAAATCTCCGCCAGGCGGGTGGCACGGTTTAGCTCGGCCAGCGACAGGCTGCGGTCGAACAAGCGCGCCAGGCTTTGGTCGTGGCTGACAAATAGCAGGCTGGAGCCGGCGGCGCGGCATTCGGCGAACAGCAATTCGAGAAAGGCTTCGCGGGCGTCGGCGTCCAGTGCCGAGGTGGGTTCGTCAGCGATCACCAGCTCCGGTTGGCCGATCAGCGCACGGGCGGCGGCGACGCGCTGCTGTTGACCGATTGATAGATCGCCGGCGCGGCGCTGCAGCAGCTCCGGCTGGTGCAAGCCGAGGTGGGCGAGCAGGGCGCTGGTGGCCTTGCTCACGCTGCCATGGCGCTGCACGGCGCGGCTGGCGCGCAGTGTGGAGAAATGGCAGGGCAGCTCGACGTTCTCACGTACCGAGAGAAACGGCAGCAGGTTGAATTGCTGAAAGATGTAGCCGGTGTGATCGACGCGAAAGCGGTCGCGGGCGCTGGCGGACAGCGTACTCAAGTCCTGTTCAAGCAGCTGGATGCTGCCGCGATTAGGTTTCTGTACACCGCCGAGCAAGCCCAGCAAGGTGGTCTTGCCGCTGCCGCTGGGGCCTTTGAGAAACAGGCTTTCGCCGCGCTGCAGAGTGAACGTGTCGATGTCCAGCAGCTCGGGCTGGCCGGGCCAGGCAAAGCCGAGATTGGACAATTGGATCAGGGCTGAACTCATAAAGTAAGCGGCCGGGTTACCCCGGCCGTTCTGCTGCAAAGTAGTGATTAGAAGCTCAGAGTCGGCTGCGCGGGCGTCAGCTCCAGGCCCTGCTGGCCATTCGGGCCGATCAGTTGTACCTGAATTTTCTCGGTGGCGGGGAAGCGCTTGAACAGTTCGCCGAGGTTAAGTTGTTTCAATTCTTCAGGCTTTTGGCAGTCGAGGCTGTAGTGCGCGTGGATATCGCTGTGCTCGCTGTCGTCGGCGTGCTCATGGTGTTCTTCATGTTCATGCTCTTCGTGCTTATGTTCAGCAAACAGCGGGCTTTCCAGCTCTTGTTTGCTGATATTGCAGTCGCCTGCGTTCAGGCCGAACAGTGTTTGTGGTTGCGTCAGCTGGCTGCGTGCGGCGGCGATCTTGGCTTTATCGTCGTCGCTCTTGGCAGCGTGCTCGAAGCCCACCAGGTTCATCGCCGGGCTTTCCAGCTGCAATTCCAGCACTTTGCCTTCAAGCACCACATTCAGTTGCGCCGAACCATGTTCATGGGCATCCAGGCTGCTGTGCTCGGCGTGATCATGCTCGTGGTCGTGTTTATGGCTGTGTTCGGCAGCGCTAGCGGCAAGGGGCAGCAGGGCAAACGGCAGGGCAAGTAGCAGGCGGCGCATGGTGAACTCCGGTCAGAAATATTTACATGTTACGTTATAACAACTTTATGGTCTGCCTGGCCAGCCTTGCTTGGCGGCCAACTACGGACGTGGGAGCATGGCGGCTGATCAGTTGAGGGCAGGCTAATGGTGCGAATTCGTGGGCAGATCGGCGCTTGGCCGGTGGATTTGACGGTTGAACTGGATGCGCAGGATTGGGCGCAGTTGGCCCAGCATGTGGGCCTTGAAGCGCCCGCTGCGCCGGTAGCAGCTGCCGCGCCGGTGGCCAACGATGCGCTATGGCAGACCACGTTGGAGTTGCTGCGTCAGGCCGGGCAGATCGAGGGGCCGCAATTGCTCGGACAACTGGCGGCTCTGGCGGGCGGCGAGGCCGCAGGCAAGCGCTTGCTGGTGCGCCTGCGTCATTGCGCGCAGGCGCGAGTAGAGGCGGGGGTTGATGCGCCGGTCTATCACTGGGTTGGCGAGCAGGCGTAGGTTGGCGCTGAGCCTGCGAAGCAACAGGTAGCGCGTAGTGCTACGCCCGACGGTCTGGTAGTGCGGTTCGTAGTTGCGCTCGGTTTCGCGCTGCTCAGGACGTTCGGCTAACGAACGCAATGTTGGGCTTCGCGAGCTCAACCCAGCCTACAGTCAGCGTCAGTAAATCGCCTGGTACAGCTTGCGTCGGTAGGCGGTGACCAGCGGGTGCTCGTTGCCGAGCAGGTCGAAGACTTGCAGCAGGGTCTTGTGTGGCAAGCCGTCGGCGTAGCTACGGTTGCGGACAAACAGCTTGAGCAGGGCATCCAGCGCCGGTTCGTAGTGCTGGCGCGCCAGTTGCTGGATGGCCAGCTGGTAGCTTGCTTCATCGTCTTCGGCGTTTTGCGCCAAGCGGGTCTTCAGGCTGGCGACATCGGGCAGCTCACTGGCCTGGCGTAGAAACGTCAGCTGCGCGCGGGCACCGGCCAGGGCCTGTTTATGTTCATCGCCTTTTACCGCGCCCAGTACCGTTTCAGCTTCGCCCAGCTCACCACGCTCAGCCAGGCAGCGCGCGTAGAGAATCAGCGCGGCAGAGTGTTCGTTGTTTTCCGTCAGCAGCACCTTGAGCACCGCCTCGGCATCGGCAAAGCGGCCTTCGCTGAACAGCGCCTGGGCTGCTTCCATCGGATCGGCGGCAGCCGGTGCCGGTTCGGCGACATGCGGCTTGAGCATCTCGCGAATCGCCGACTCGGGTTGTGCGCCGGCAAAGCCGTCCACCGGCTGGCCATCCTTGAACAACACCACGGTAGGCAGGCTGCGGATGCCGAAGCGAGCGACGATGTCCTGCTCGATATCGCAGTTAACCTTGGCCAGCAGCAGCTCGCCGTTATATTCCTCGGTGATCTTCGCCAGCAGTGGCATCAGCGCCTTGCACGGCGCGCACCACTCGGCCCAGAAATCCACCAGCACCGGTTTCTGGAAAGAGTTCTCGATCACCAGCTGTTCGAAGCTGGCGCTGCCTGCGATATCAACGATGTAAGGGGAGTTGCTCATGGTCGCTCTCGGTGGTGCGAAAAATGGGATGAACTATAAATGCGGGCGCGGCGCGGCGGATACAAGGGCGTTTAGCTGCGTTCGGCGTGGTACAGGCTGACATGGCGAAACTCCGCCGGCTCGGCCAGATCCGGCCAGGTGCAGGCTTCGAGTACGCCAAGGCGTTGGTACAGCGGGTGCTGAAAATCGCGTACTCGCGAGTCGGCCACCAGCGCTTTATGGCCACGGCTGAGAAACTGATCGAGCAGCGGCAGGTTGGCGCGGTCGTAGAGTACGTCGGCGACGATGATCAGGTCGAAGCGATCGGCCTCGGCGAAAAAGTCTGCGCAATAACTCAGTTCTACATGATTCAGTACGGCATTGGCCTGGCAGGCGGCAATCGCCAGCGGGTCAAGGTCGCAGGCCACCACTTCCAGCGCGCCGGCTTTGGCCGCAGCAATCGCCGCCACGCCTGAGCCTGCGCCGAAATCCAGCACGCGCTTGCCGCGCACCCACTCGGGGTGCTCGGCCAACCAGCGCGCCAACACCAGGCCGCTGGCCCAGCAGAAGCACCAGTAGGGCGGTTCTTCGAGGATCAGGCGGGTTTCTTCCGGGCTGAAGCAGCGGTCCATATTGGCCGGGTCGATCAGCCATAGTTTGATCGCAGTGCCGGGCAGGGTTTGCGCACTGAGCTGGGCGTCACCCAGCCGCTCACCGAGCGCGGCCTGCAAGGCGGCCGGTGCCGTCATGGCGCAGGAGCCAGGTGCAGCTCACCGAGGGTCTGGGTTTCAGCGCGGGCAATCGGCTGCGGCGGCAAACGCAGAATCAGCCGGCCGGCCTGATTGGCGCGGCCATGCAATTCGATGCGGCTGTGCTTGTTAAAGGTTTGCGGGTTGAACGGCAGGCGAAACGCTAGCGGGCTGCCGGTGCCGCTCAGCTGGATATTACCCAGCAGCGCCTGTGGCCGACCGCGCTCATCGACCGCCAGCAGGGCCAGCTCGACATCCGCTTCGTTGGGCACATTCGACAGGCTACCGCTCAGCTCGCGCTGATAGGCCGGCAGTGGCGCTGCTTCAGCCGGGCGCTGCATCGGTGCGGGCGGGGTGGGCTTTGCGGGCGGCGGGCTGTCGCTGGCGCAGGCCGTTAGCAGGGCAAGCAGGCTCACTAGAATCAGCGGTTGTAACGGCTTAGGGGCTTTCATTGTGGGTATCGACTCCGCTGGTTTGCATGGGCGCCTGTATACCGCAAACCCCTCGGCTTGTCTTGCCTGCGGGATGCGCTACCATGGCTATCTTCGTTCTAACGCCGGCCTTATTTATGCACTGTCCCTTCTGCGGCGCCAATGACACCAAAGTGATCGACTCGCGCCTGGTTGCCGAGGGTGAGCAGGTGCGTCGTCGGCGTGAATGCCTGGCCTGTGAAGAGCGCTTCACCACCTTTGAGACTGCCGAGCTGGTGATGCCACGCCTGATCAAGCAGGACGGCAGCCGCCAGCCCTTCGATGAGGACAAGCTGCGCGCCGGCATGCAGCGTGCGCTGGAGAAGCGCCCTGTGAGCATCGAGCGTCTGGAAGCGGCCATCGCCCATATCAAGCACAAGCTGCGCGCCACCGGTGAGCGCGAGATCAAGTCGCTGGTGCTGGGTGAGCTGGTGATGGGCGAGCTGCAGAAGCTCGATGAAGTGGCTTATATCCGTTTCGCCTCGGTGTACAAACGCTTTCAAGACCTCAACGAATTCCGCGAGGAAATCGACCGCCTGTCCCGCGAACCCGCCAAAGGTTGACGATGAATTCAGATCACGCCTTTATGGCTCGCGCGCTGGAGCTGGCCCGTAAAGGCCTGTACTCCACCCATCCCAATCCGCGCGTTGGCTGCGTGATCGTACGTGATGGGCTCATTGTCGGCGAAGGCTGGCATGCCCGTGCCGGCGAGCCCCACGCCGAAGTGCACGCGCTGCGCCAGGCCGGCGAGCAGGCTCGTGGCGCAACCGCCTATGTCACCCTGGAGCCCTGCAGCCACCACGGCCTTACGCCGCCGTGCGCCGATGCGCTGATCAATGCCGGGGTCACCCGCGTGGTAGCGGCCATGCAGGACCCTAATCCGCAGGTCGGCGGTGATGGCCTGCTGCGTTTGATGCACGCCGGTATCGCGGTGCAGAGCGGTGTGCTGGAGGCTGAGGCGCGTGCGCTGAACGCAGGCTTTATCAAGCGAATGGAGCAAGGCCTGCCGTTTGTGCGGGTCAAACTGGCGATGAGCCTGGATGGGCGCACCGCCATGGCCAGCGGCGAAAGCCAGTGGATTACCGGGGCCGCAGCTCGCTCTGCAGTGCAGCGCCTGCGCGCCCGTTCCAGCGTGGTACTCACTGGCGCCGACACGGTGCTGGCCGATGGTGCGCGCTTGACCCTGCGCGAAAGTGAGCTGGGCTTGAATCCAGAACAGACCTTTATGGCCTTGTCGCGTCAGCCCCTGAGGGTGCTGGTGGATGGCCGCTTGCGTGTGCCGCTGAACACCGCCTTTTTCCAGGCCGGTGCCGCCATGGTGGCAACCTGCGCGGCCGCTTCGGCGCGTGATCGCTATCTGGACGATGGACACGAACTATTGGCCGTGCCCGGCAGCAACGGGCATGTTGACCTGCGTCGCTTGCTGGTTGAGCTGGCCAGCCGGGGCGCCAATGAAGTGCTGGTGGAAGCCGGGCCGCGTCTGGCCGGGGCCTTTGCCCGCCTGGGGTTAGTGGATGAGTACCAGTTGTTTGTGGCGCCCAAGCTGCTTGGCTCCAGTGCGCGGCCATTACTCGACCTGCCGTTGGCGCGGATGGCTGATGCCCCAGCGCTGAAAATTGTCGAGATGCGCGCAGTCGGTGATGACTGGCGAATTATCGCGGTGCCGCAGCCGGCCGTTTGATCGGCCGCTGTTCACGCGGTCGCTTGGCCATGCATGGTGCGGGCAATTTATGGTAAAACGCGTCTCGGCTACGCAAGTGGCCGCAACGTTCTCAGGGCGGGGTGTAATTCCCCACCGGCGGTAATGGCGTGATGCCTAGCCCGCGAGCGCTTGCCTTGGTGCTGTAAAGCACGGGGCAAGGTCAGCAGACCCGGTGTGATTCCGGGGCCGACGGTTAAAGTCCGGATAAAGAGAGAGCGGGATTGCCTCTATCAGGTATGCCTAGGCATGCCTCGAAATCCCTATCGATCCTATCAATCATATGCCCTGTTTTTTTATAAAACAGGAGTTGGTCTAGATGTCTGATTTTTATTTTGTGCCGCGCATCTCTGGCGTTATCTGCTGGTGCTGTGTCGTGGGCGCTAAACAGGGGGTGGCATGTTTACCGGAATAATCGAAGCCATTGGCAGCATTCGCGCACTGACGCCCAAGGGCGGTGACGTGCGGGTGTATGTGGCGACCGGCAAGCTCGACCTCGCTGACGTCAAACTCGGTGACAGCATCGCGGTCAACGGCGTATGCCTGACTGCTGTGGAGTTGCCTGGTGATGGTTTCTGGGCTGATGTCAGCCGCGAAACCCTGGCGCACACCGCCTTTATCAGTTTGAAAGCCGGCAGCAAGGTCAATCTGGAAAAAGCCCTGACGCCCACCAGTCGCCTCGGTGGTCACCTGGTCAGTGGCCATGTCGACGGGGTCGGCGAGATCGTCGCCATGTCGGAAAATGCCCGTGCCTGGCAGTTCACCATTCGCGCGCCGCGTGAGTTGGCCAAGTACATCGCCCACAAAGGCTCGATCACGGTTGATGGCACCAGCCTGACCGTTAACTCGGTTAACGGCGCCGAATTCGAGCTGACCATCGTGCCGCACACCCTGGCCGAAACCATCATGGTCGATTACCGCCCTGGCCAGCAGGTCAACCTTGAGGTGGATCTGCTTGCCCGTTACCTGGAGCGCTTACTGCTCGGTGACAAGGCCGCCGAGCCGAAAGCCTCGGGCATGACAGAAAGTTTTCTCGCCGAACACGGCTACCTGAACACATAAGGAATCGCCCGAATGGCTCTTAACAGTATCGAAGAACTGGTCGAAGACATCCGCGCCGGCAAGATGGTCATCCTCATGGATGACGAAGACCGCGAGAACGAAGGTGATCTGATCATCGCCTCCGAGTGCGTGACTGCCGAGCACATCAACTTTATGGCGCGCTTTGCCCGTGGCCTGATCTGCATGCCGATGACCCGCGAGCGCTGCGAAACCCTCAAGTTGCCGCTGATGGCGCCGCGCAATGGTTCCGGTTTTGGCACCAAGTTCACCGTCTCCATCGAGGCGGCAGAAGGGGTGACCACTGGCATTTCTGCCGCTGACCGCGCGCGCACTGTGCAGGCCGCTGCGGCGAAAAACGCCAAAGCCGACGATATCGTCAGCCCCGGTCATATCTTCCCGCTGATGGCGCAAGCGGGCGGCGTACTGGCGCGTGCCGGCCACACCGAAGCAGCCTGCGACCTGGCACGTATGGGTGGTTTTGAGCCGAGCGGGGTGATCTGCGAAATCATGAACGACGACGGCACCATGGCGCGTCGCCCTGAGCTGGAAGTATTCGCTGCCGAGCACGGCATCAAGATCGGTACCATCGCAGACCTTATTCATTACCGCTTGATGCATGAGCGCACGGTTGAACGTGTCAGCGAGCAGGTGCTCGATACCGAGTTGGGTCAGTTCAATTTGGTGACCTATCGCGATGGCGTCGAGGATACGGCGCATATGGCCCTGACCTTAGGCACTGTGTGCGCTGAAGAGCCGACCCTGGTGCGGGTTCACAACATGGACCCGCTGCGCGATTTGTTTCTGGTCAATCAGCCGGGCCGTTGGAGCCTGCGTGCGGCCATGGCTGAAGTGGCCAAGGATGGCAGCGGCGTGGTGCTGCTGCTCGGCAATCCGCTCACCGGGCCTGAACTGCTGGCCCTCTTGGACCGGCAACAACCGGCCAGCCCGGCGACCTACAGCACTGTCGGCGCTGGCTCGCAGATCCTGCGTGACCTCGGGGTGCGCAAAATGCGCCTGATGAGTTCGCCGATGAAGTTCAATGCGATATCCGGTTTTGACCTGGAAGTTGTAGAATACCTGCCCTCCAAATAATCCCAAGGGTCGCCACTGGCGGCCCGGCTCTTTAAATAGACGAGACGCGTTATGACCCTGAAGACCATCGAAGGTACTTTTATCGCCCCCAAGGGCCGCTTTGCACTGGTCGTCGGCCGCTTTAACAGCTTCGTTGTCGAAAGCCTGGTAAGCGGCGCAGTTGACGCCCTGGTTCGCCATGGCGTGAGCGAAAGCGACATCACCATCATCCGCGCGCCGGGTGCCTTCGAGATCCCGTTGGTCGCGCAGAAAATCGCCCAGCGTGGCGATTTCGACGCCATCATCGCCCTCGGTGCGGTGATTCGTGGCGGCACTCCGCACTTCGAATACGTGGCTGGTGAATGCACCAAGGGCTTGGCCCAGGTGTCCATGGAGTTCGGCGTACCGGTTGCCTTCGGCGTGTTGACTGTTGACTCCATCGAGCAAGCCATTGAGCGTTCCGGCACTAAAGCCGGCAACAAAGGCGCGGAAGCTGCACTGTCCGCTCTGGAAATGGTCAGCCTGCTGGCGCAGTTGGAGGCCAAGTGAGCCAGGCCGACGGTAACGGGCAGCAGCCACAAGCGCCGAAAAAAGGCCCCAGCAGCAAAACCCTCGCGCGCCGTCAGGCGCGCACTCTGGCCATGCAGGCGCTGTACTCCTGGCATATGGCCGGGCAGCAGCTGAACGAAATCGAAGCGCAGTTTCGCGTCGATAACGATTTCACTGCGGTGGACGGTGCCTACTTTCACGAGATTCTGCATGGCGTGCCGCGTCAGAAAACCGAGATCGATGGCGCGTTCGAGTCGCTGCTTGACCGCCCACTGGATGAAATCGACCCGGTTGAACTGTCTATCCTACGTCTTTCGACCTACGAGCTGAAAAACCGCATCGATATCCCCTATCGCGTGGTGATCAACGAAGGCATCGAGCTGGCCAAGGTGTTTGGCGCCACTGACGGGCACAAGTTCGTCAACGGCGTGCTGGACAAACTGGCACCGCGCCTGCGCGCGGACGAAGTTCGCGCCAACAAGCGTTAAGCCTGTTTTGGGTGAGTTCGAGCTGATCCGTCACTACTTCGCCGCTGCGTCCTGTGCGCAAGCTGGCGAAGGTGTGGCATTAGGCATTGGCGACGACTGCGCCCTGTTGCAAGTGCCGGCTGGCGAGCAGCTGGCCATTTCTACTGACACCCTGGTTGCCGGGGTGCATTTCCCCGAATCGCCTGACCCGTTTCTGCTGGCGCAGCGTGCGCTGGCTGTATCGGTCAGCGATCTGGCCGCCATGGGCGCGACGCCTGTCGGCTTTACCCTTGCCTTGACCCTGCCCAGTGCCGAGCCAGAGTGGCTGCAGGCGTTTGCCCGTGGCCTGGATCAAATGGCGCAGCATTGCACGATTCGCCTGATCGGCGGCGATACCACCCGTGGTCCTTTGAGCCTCACCCTGAGCGTATTCGGCCGTGTGCCGACGGGCATGGCGCTGACCCGCCAGGGCGCGCAGGTCGGTGATCTGCTCTGTGTCGGCGGTGAGCTGGGCGATGCCGCTGGCGCTTTGCCGTTGGTGCTTGGCCAGCGCCAAGCCGATCCGGCAGTGGCCGAGCCGTTGCTGGCGCGCTACTGGTCGCCCATGCCGCAGCTTGAGCTGGGCCTGGCGCTACGGGGCAAAGCCACTGCGGCGTTGGATATTTCCGATGGGCTCCTGGCCGATTGTGGGCATATCGCCGCCGCCTCTGATGTGGCGTTAATCATCGAACAGGCTCAGGTGCCGCTGTCCGCCGCCTTGCTGGCATTTGCCGGAGAGTCGGCGGCGCGCCAATGTGCTTTAAGTGGTGGCGATGATTACCGCCTGGCCTTTACCCTACCGGTGGCCTATCTGGCGGATTTGCAGCAGGCTGGCTGGCCTGTGCGTGTTATTGGTCGTGTTGCGACCGGCCAGGGCGTTACTCTGTTGGACTCGCAAGGCCAGCCCGTGCAGCTGCCACGCAGCGGCTATCAACATTTTGGAAGTGCCAGTGACTGATCATCCCAAGCAGGTCCCCGCCGAGTTCGTGCCGCCTTCGGTCTGGCGCAACCCCTGGCATTTTCTCGCGTTCGGCTTTGGCTCCGGCACCTTGCCCAAAGCTCCCGGTACTTGGGGTTCGCTGGTGGCGCTGCCGTTTATCCCGCTGTTTCAGATGCTGCCGGACTGGGGCTACTGGCTGATGCTCGGCATCACCATGCTGTTTGGCTTTTGGCTGTGCGGCAAGGTGGCTGATGATCTGCGCGTGCATGACCATGAGGGCATTGTCTGGGACGAAATGGTCGGTATGTGGATCACCCTCTGGCTGGTGCCGGACGGTTGGGGCTGGTTGCTGCTAGGCTTTCTATTGTTCCGTGTGTTCGACATCCTCAAGCCTTGGCCGATTCGCTGGATTGATCGGCACGTGCATGGCGGTGTCGGCATCATGCTCGATGATGTGCTCGCCGGCGTCTTCGCCTGGATAGCCCTGCAGCTGATCGTCTGGGGCTGGGCTAATGGGTTGGCCGCTGGGTTGGGCTGGTAATCAGAAAAGGATCGCTAATGGACCGCTGTTGTCGGTGGTTGCTGTGGTCGGTAATCAGCTTGGCCGGTGGATTGGTATACGCCGCAGAGCCGGCGCAGGTCCGTATTGCCAGTGAAGTGTGGGAAGGGCACACCCATGCCGATGGCAGTGGCCTGGCCTGGGATATTTTTCGCACGGTATTCGAGCCTGTCGGCGTGCAGCTGGATATCCAGAGTGTGCCCTACACCCGCTCCATTGGCCTGGTGCAGCGCGGCGATGCCGATGCCTGGGCTGGCTCTTACCTTAACGAAGTCGAGCGGGGCGTGTTTTATCCGCGTTGGAACTACGACGCCGACCAGATTGTCGTGCTGGGCCTGCTGGACAAGCCGATCCCCAGTCTGGATTCGCTCGGCGAGTTCCGCCTGGTTTGGATGCGCGGCTATGAATATCAGCGTTATCTGCCAAATTTGCGCCAGTACCGCGAAGTGCAGCGCAATAGCGGTATCCTCGGCATGTTGGATTTGGGCCATGTGGATTTTTATCTCGATGCCCTGAGCGAGGTTGAGGCTGCGCTGAGCACGGCCAGTCAGCCTGATCGCTATCGCATTACCCCGTTGACCAAGCTGCCGATCTACCTGGGCTTTGCCGATACGCCGCGCGGCCGAACCCTGGCTGAGCTGTTCGACACGCGTATGGATAGCCTGGTGGCGGACGGCAGTCTGCGCCCGATTTTCCTGCACTGGCAGCAACCTTACCCGTTTGATTAACCTGTGTGAGACGTTCCATGTACGCCTTGAAAATACTGTTATTGAGCCTGCCACTGTTGCTTGGCAGTGGAGCGATGGCGGCCACTCAGGTGCGCGTTGTTGGCCTGTTTCCTGGTGCGGCGGTGTTGAATATCGAGGGGCAGCGCAAGCTGGTCAAAGTTGGCCAGGTTGGCCCAGGCGGCGTGGTGGTAGTCAGTGCCGGTAGCCGTGGCGCGGTGCTACGTGTCGACGGTGTTGAGCGCAGCTACAGCCTGAGTCGCGAGTACAGCGAAGGCTTTGCCGAAGCGCAGAAGAAGCAGCTCAGTGTAGCCAAAGGCATCGGCGGTCATTATTGGATAGCGGGTTCGGTGAATGGCCAGTCCATCCAGTTCCTGGTGGATACCGGGGCTACCTCGGTGGCCTTGAATGACGAGCATGCGCGCCGTCTGGGCATCGATTACCGAGTGATCGGTGCGCCCTTGCAGGTCAGCACTGCCAGTGGCACCGCGCGCGGCTGGCGCGTGACGCTGGACCGGGTAAAGATCGGCGAACTGGAAGTGCTGGGTGTCGAGGCCGTAGTGCTGGAAGGCGGCTCGCCTACCGAGGCCTTGCTTGGCATGAGCTTCCTTAGCCGCGTTGGCTGGAGGGTTGAGCAGGATGTGCTGGTGCTGGAGTCCAAGTACTAGCGCCTGGCTAACCTCGCGCTGGCTCGATCTTTATCATCAGTAATTCAGGCTAAGCGGCTGCCAGGGCCTGCTGTTACAATGCCGGCCTGATTTCCCCTGCCCATTTTCTTTAGGAGCATCCGGTGTCCGTAGTGTTTGTCGCCGCCTCCCAACTGCCTACGCCGTTTGGCGTGTTCACCATGCATGGCTTTCTCGAAACGGCCACAGGCAAGGAACATGTAGCCCTGACCTTTGGTGATGTGGCCGATGGCGCGCCCGTACTGGGCCGTTTGCACTCCGAATGCCTTACTGGCGATGCGCTGTTTAGCTTGCGCTGCGATTGTGGTTTCCAGCTCGAAGCGGCGCTGCGTGCGATTGCCAGTGAAGGTCGTGGCGTTTTGCTGTATCTGCGTCAGGAAGGCCGTGGTATTGGCCTGCTGAACAAGATCCGCGCCTATGAGTTGCAGGACGGTGGCGCCGATACCGTGGAGGCCAATGAGCGCCTAGGCTTCGGCGCTGACCAGCGTGACTACGCGATCTGCCTGCCGATGCTCGATCATCTGGGCATCAGCCAGCTCAAGCTGATGACCAACAACCCGCGCAAGGTTAAGGCGCTGGGTGATATGGGTATCAATGTGGCGATCCGTGTACCGCTGCAGATCGACCACAACCCGCACAACAAGAAATACCTCGCCACCAAGGCCGGCAAGCTTGGGCATATGCTCGGCAGCCTGCACCAGGGCGAGGTTGAGGAAAGCCTGTGACACGCGCTGAAGTGCGCCGGAGGTTGGCGCTGGAGTGGTGGCGGCAATTGGCCGTGACTCTGGTGCCGCTGTTTGTGCTCAACCTGCTGTTTGGCGCTGAGCAGAAAACCGGCCTGCTGACCATGCCACTGTTTATCGTCGCCCTGGCCTCAATGTTTGTCAGCCTGCCGCTGTTCAGCGTCTACAAACGCGCACTGGTGGCCACGGAAAAAGCCCTCGATACCGTAGATGAACACGATGCCTGGCTGGAGCTTGCGCGCGTGCGTCGCCTGGCCTTTCTCGGCGCGGCGCTGCCGGCCTGGATTGCCGCCATTGCGGTATTCGCTGGCCTGGAAGCGATTCCGCTGATCCTTCTGGCGATTTCCAGCATCGTCTTGCTGTATCTCTACCGCATTCCTCGCCAACTCGGCTGATGCGCCTATTCCCCCTCTGCTTGCTGCTCGCGCTGGCTTGGCCGGTAGCAGCAGTTGAGCGGGTGGTGACCCTGGCACCTTCTCTGACCGAAATCATGCTGGAGCTGGATGCGGGCGATCTGCTGGTCGGCCTGCTTGATGGTGGTGAGCGCCCGGCAGCGGTGGCGCAGCTGCCTTCGGTCGGTCGCTATGGCCAGCTGGAGCTGGAAAGCCTGCTCGAACTGCAGCCCGACCTGGTGCTGCTCTGGCCCGATAGCATCAGCAGCGCGCAACGCCAGCAGCTGCAGCGTATGGGGATTCCCCTGCTGATTGTGGCGCCGCGCAAACTGGCTGATCTGGCAGAAAATTTCGTTGAAATCGGCACGCGTATCGGTCGCGCCGAGCAAGGCCAGCAACTGCATCAGCAATTCAATCGCGGCCTGGCCGCGTTACGTCAGCGTTATCAGCGTGAACAGCCGTTGCGCCTGTTCTATCAAGTCTGGGATGCACCGCTGTATACCATCGGCGGCCAGCAGATTATCAGCGACGCCCTAGGTATCTGCGGGGCCGAGAATATCTTTGCCGAGCTTGCCTTGCCTGCACCGCAGGTCAGCGTGGAAGCGGTGCTGCAGCGTAATCCCGAGGTGATTCTGGCAGGCGTGCAAGGGCAGCTGGACGCCTGGCGCATCTGGCCTGGGGTAGCGGCAGTTGAACGTAAGCAGCTGTGGTTGGTGCCGGATGCCGGCCTGGAGCGGCCGAGTTTTCAGATGCTGGGGGCGCTCGAGCGGTTGTGTGAGGTGTTGAGCGACGCGCACTAAGAAGCCCCGCACTATGGCGGGGCTCTGTCTTGGGGGCAGTCTATTGAGCGCCTAGCTGATGACTCAAAGTTGAGGCGTCCAGGTCACGGCAAACAGTGCGGTACGTCCTTCGCTGTTGTAGCCGAAGCGTCCGTTGCTGGTGCTGTAAGTCGCCTCGGCATAATCCTTGTCGAAGAGGTTGTTCAGTTTCAGGTCGAGGGCCACTTCTTTGGTCGCTTGCCATGTGCCGCGCAGGCTAAGCAGGCCGTAACCACCCAGCTCACGGGTGTTGGCGGCGTCGTCATAGCGGCCGCTGACTACGCGCCAACTGGCACCCACGGCAAACTCACCCAATTGACGATCCAGGTCCAGGCTCAGCGTGCGTTTGGCACGGCGGGCGAGGGTGTGGCCAGTGCCGCGATCTCTTGGGTCGATCAAGGCGAGTGCCAGGCTGCCCTGCCAGCCGAAGAGTTCCTGCTTTAGCGCAGCGTCGAAGCCGTTGATGCGCGCGGTCTGTACGTTCTGCGGAATAAAGTTCTGGTCGAGAACAATCGCGTCTTGTAGATCAATGCGGTACAGCGATAGTTCCAGCGCACCGCTTTCGCTGTAACGGCTGCGCCACTGGGCTTCGTAGCTTTTAGATGTTTCTGGTTCGAGGTCGGGGTTCGCGCTGGCGGAGCAAAAACCGCCGAAACAGAAGTCGGGGTAATACAAGTCGTTGAAGGTCGGCGCGCGAAAGCCTTCGCTATAGGACAGGATCACATCATTGTTGTCATTGAGCGGCACAGTTAACGCAGCGTTCCAGGTGTTTTTACTGCCGAACTGCTGGTTCTTGTCATGGCGCAGCCCCAGCTCGGTCGAGAAGTAGTCGGCGTTGTAGCGGTGCTGAATAAATGCAGCTTGGTTCCAGCGCGAGTCCTCATTGAAGTCCTCGCTGCCATTCACACGATCCTCATACCAATCGGCACCTAGCAGCACTTGGTGGCGCTCGTTGAGGGTCAGGGTGTTCACCCAGTTGGCCGAGTCGCGGTAGGTATTAAAGCTGTAGAACGAAAATGCGTTGGCGTTTGGCTGGTCGTTGCCGGTGTCGCGCTTGTCCTCGCTGTGGCCGATTTCCAGGCGGCTATTCCAAGTCTCGTTGAGATTGCCATCGATGTAGCTGGACAGGCTGCTGAGCTGGAAGTCCGTAGTGGGCAATGAGGTGCTGAAGAGGTCCTCGAACTCGGCCTGGCCGCGTTGGTCGAGGGCGCTGAAGCCGATCTTCAGATCGTCATTGAAGCGGTGCGAGAGGTTCAAACTCAGCGATTTATTACGATAGGCATCGTCATCGCCGTTGGCGCCGAAGTTATCGCGTGTGGCGTCGATCCCCTGGCTTTCGTCGAGTGCGGCGCCCAGATTGAAGCGAGTTTGCGCATCGCCGCCGGACAGGCCAAGGCTGCGTTCGAAGGTCTGGTTGCTGCCGACGCCAAGGCGGACGTAGGGCTTGAGCCCGTCACCGCTGCCTTGGCGGGTGAAAATCTGCACGACGCCACCGATGGCATCCGAGCCATAGAGCGCCGAACGCGCGCCGCGTACGACTTCAACGCGCTCAATCTGCTCCGGGCTGAGGAACTCCAGGCTGCTGGTGCCGCTGGAGGCAGAGGCAATACGTTGGCCGTCTACCAGCACCAGAGTTTGCGCGGTCGAGGTGCCGCGTACAAACAGGCCGGTCTGGCTGCCCGCGCCGCCGGTACGGCTGACGCTGACGCCGGGCACGCGTTCAAGCAGCTCAGCAACGCTGCGCACTTGCAGGCGTTCGATATCCTGGCGAGTAAAAACCGTGGTGGCTGCGGTTGCCTGCTGGATTGGTTCGGCGTGCCGCCCGGAGGTCACAACCAATGGCTGCAATTGGAGTGGGTCAGCATGAGCAGCCAGCGGCAGCAGCGCCACAGCCAAGGCAATACGGGACAATTTCACGTAGAGAATCCTCAAAAGGTCGAACGACTTTTGAGGAGGGCAGGTGCAAGAACGGGCGCGCGGACGCAACCTGAGCTTGACGGTGATGCCCTCCGCAACACCAGTCACATCCAGCAAGGCCGGTCTCCGGGCTCTCGACGTGCGCCGCCTCGCCTTCCCGGGGTAACCCAGTGGCGTTGAGGCAGCGTGCAGAACGGGTCTGCGGTCGATTACCGTTGCGGGGGCAGCGCCGGAATGGTCCGTTATGGACTCACCGGCTTCCCGTTTAACGCCGCTTCACTGTGGAAGGGCGCACCTTGGCGGAAGTAAAACGCCGCGCACCTTAATGCGCGGGTGGATGAATTACAAGCAAGCCTGATTCAGCTCTGGATGAGCGGCGCTCATGCACAAAGGCTGGCGAGGCGCGCGCGGACGGCAGCTTCGATACCGGCGGCATCCAGCCCGCATTCGGCGAGCATTTGCGCCGGTTTTGCGTGTTCGACGTAGTAGTCAGGCAAGCCCAGATGCAGCACCGGCTTGAGGATGCCGGCCTGGGCGAGGAACTCGCTGACCGCGCTGCCAGCACCGCCCATCACGCTGTTCTCTTCGATGGTGACCAGCAGTTCGTGGCTGGCTGCCAGTTGGCGCACCAGGGCCGCGTCGAGGGGTTTGACGAAGCGCATATCGACTACGCTGGCGTCGAGTGCTTCGCCAACCTTAAGCGCCTCACTCAGCTGTACGCCGAATACCAGTAGGGCCGTTTTGCTGCCCTGGCGGCGAATGATGCCCTTACCGATTTCCAGTGGCTCCAGGCCTGGCTCAATGGCGGCATTCGGGCCGCTGCCACGCGGGTAGCGAACTGCCGCCGGGCCATTGAACAGGTGCCCGGTGGTGAGCATGCGGCGCAACTCGTTTTCATCGCTGGGCGTCATTACCAGCATGCCGGGGATGCAGCGCAGGTAGGCAATATCGAAGCTGCCGGCGTGGGTCGGACCGTCTTCGCCGACCAGGCCGGCGCGGTCGATGGCGAACAGCACATCGAGGTGCTGCACGGCCACGTCGTGGATCAGCTGGTCATAGGCGCGCTGCAGAAAAGTCGAGTAGATCGCCACCACCGGCTTGGCGCCATCGCAGGCCATGCCGGCGGCGAGGGTTACCGCATGCTGCTCAGCGATGGCTACATCGAAATAGCGCTCGGGATAACGTTCGCTAAAGGCCACCAGATCGGAGCCTTCCTTCATCGCCGGGGTGATGCCGACCAGGCGGGGATCTTCGGCGGCCATATCGCACAGCCACTGGCCAAAGACGCTGGAGTATTTCGGGCCGCTGGCTTGCTTGGGGGCGGCTGGCGCGTTGATCGGCTCCAGCTTGGTAATGGCGTGATAGCCAATCGGGTCGGCTTCGGCTGGCGCGAAGCCCTTGCCCTTCTTGGTCACCACATGCAGAAACTGCGGGCCGTCGAGGTCACGCATATTGCGCAGGGTGGCGAGCAGGGTCGGCAGGTCGTGGCCGTCAATGGGGCCGACGTAGTTCCAGCCCAGCTCCTCGAACAGGGTGCCTGGCACCAGCATGCCTTTGGCGTGTTCTTCGACCTTACGCGCGATCTCCCAGGCGCCGGGCAGGCTTGAGAGGATCTTCTTACTGCCCTCGCGCATGTTGGTGTAGGTGCGGCTGGAGATAATCTTGGCCAGGTAGTTGGACAGGCCGCCGACGTTCTTGGAGATCGACATGTCATTGTCGTTGAGGATCACCAGCATATTGGCGTTGACGTCGCTGGCGTGATTGAGCGCTTCAAAGGCCATGCCGGCGGTCAGTGCGCCGTCGCCGATCACCGCCACGGCCTTGCGCCGCGAACCCTGGATGCGCGCGGCGATGGCCATGCCCAGTGCCGCGCTGATACTGGTGCTGGAGTGGCCGACGCCAAAGGTGTCGTACTCGCTTTCCGAGCGGCGCGGGAAGGCGGCGATGCCATCCTTCTGCCGCAGGCTGCCCATCTGCTCGCGGCGGCCGGTAAGGATTTTATGCGGGTAGGCCTGATGGCCCACATCCCACACCAAGCGGTCATCCGGGGTGTCGAACACGTAATGCAGGGCCACGGTCAGCTCAATTACGCCCAGGCCCGCGCCGAAATGCCCGCCCGTCTGCCCCACCGTATACAGCAGGTATTGACGCAGCTCGTCGGCCAGGGTTTCCAGCTCGGCTTCGCCCAGACGGCGCAGCTCGTCCGGCGTATTGGCGCGGTCTAGCAGGGGCGTCAGCGGGCGTTCACGGGGGATCTCGTGGAAGGTCGTCGGCATCGTGCGGGTCGTTATAGGTGTAAAAGATGCGGCAGTTTACCTGAAAGTAGCCGCAAGCTTTAAGCAACAAGCGGCAAGCTGCGCAGGCTTTGCCCTACTGAAGAGGGGAATCAGCTGCGTCGTTCGACGATATAACGCGCCAGGTCGCGCAGTGGTTCGGCGGCCTGGTCGAACGGGCGCAGGGCGTGCAGGGCCTGATCGCGCAGTTCCAGGGCGTAGGCTTTGGCAGCGTCGAGGCCGAGCAGGGCCGGGTAGGTGGGTTTGTCGTGGGCCTGGTCCTTGCCCTGGGTCTTGCCCAGGGTGGCGGTGTCGCTTTCCACGTCGAGGATATCGTCCTGCACCTGGAAGGCCAGGCCGATGGCGCGGGCGTAGCTGTGCAGGGCCTTGAGGGCGTGGACGTCGGCCTGGCCGCTGGCGAGAGCGCCGAGCTGGACGCTGGCTTCGATCAAGGCGCCGGTCTTGTGCCGGTGCATGATTTCCAGGGCGTGCTGGTCGAGGGTCTGGCCGACTGAGCCGAGGTCGATGGCCTGGCCGCCGACCATGCCAGCCGGGCCAGCCGCGCGGGCCAGGGCGCTGAGCATGGCGAGGCGTAGCTCAGCGTCATGCGGGTTGTGCGTGGCATCGCTGAGCACTTCAAACGCCAGGCTTTGCAAGCCATCGCCGGCGAGAATCGCACAGGCTTCATCGAAGGCTATATGGGTGGTCGGCTGGCCGCGACGCAGGTCGTCATCGTCCATCGCCGGCAAATCGTCATGCACCAGGGAATAGGCGTGGATCAGCTCCACCGCACAGGCTGCCGCATTGGCGCGCTCAGGCGTACCGCCGAGGGCTTCGCAGGCGGCGTAGGCGAGTAGCGGGCGTACTCGTTTGCCGCCATTGAACAGGCTGTAGCGCATGGCGGCGTAAAGGCGTTCCAGCTCCGGGCGTGGGCTGCTCAGGAGGGCTTCCAATGCTGCATCGACGCGGCGTTGGCAGCTGCTCTGGTAGGCCGCAATCATGCCTGCTGGTCCGCGTCGAAGGGGGCTTCCTCCAGCTCGCCGTCGCGTTCCATCAGGATTTGCACTTTCTGCTCGGCCTGGGCCAGGGCGGCTTGGCAGTCGCGGGTCAGGCGCACGCCTTGCTCGAAGGCGGTTAGCGAATCTTCCAGCGACAGCTCGCCGTTTTCCAGACGCTCGACCAGGTTTTGCAGATCGGTCAGGGATTGCTCGAAGTCGAGCGCGGCTTTTTTGCGGGCGGCCATGGCGGATATCTCGGGGTGGATCGGGGAAGTGGAACCGGCGCGACACTAGCAGAGCCATGCCCTGTGGGCAAATTAGGGCCGGGTTGTCAGCCGATTACGCCATAACCCAGCGCCATCAGCACCGCCAGTAATGGGATGACCAGTAGCAGCAATAGCTCTAGGAGCCTGTCGGACTTTCTGACTCTTCCTTGCGCTGAAAGTATTCGCGACAATCAAGGCCCTGCAATCGAGAGCCCCGCTGATGAGCCGTTTTGTCCTTGCTGACCGAGACACTGCGTATTTACTACCGCCTTCGGTGAACGAGTGGTTGCCGGCGGATCACTTGGCGCGGTTCGTGGTCGAGGTCATCGAGCAACTCGATTTGAGCGAGCTGACTGGGCAGTATGCGGGGCGGGGTTCAGCTGCCCACCATCCGGCCGTGCTCCTGGGGCTGCTGATATACGGCTACGCCAATGGCGTGCACTCCAGCCGCAAGATCGAACGCGCGACCTATGACTCGGTAGCGTTCCGTTATCTGGCGGCCAACACCCACCCCGATCACGACACCTTGGCTACGTTCCGTCGACGTTTCCGGCAGCAGGTTGAATCGCTGTTCGTCCAGGTGCTGATGCTGGCGCGCGAGATGAAGCTGCTCAAGCTCGGTCATATCGCTCTCGACGGCACCAAGATCGAGGCCAACGCCAGTAAGCACAAGGCCTTGTCCTGGGCGCACGCCAACAAGATCGAGGCGCAGTTACGCCAGGAGGTCCAGCAGTTGCTGGCGCTGGCCGAGAACAGCGACTGCGCCGCCGTACCCGATGGCATGGATGTGCCGGCGGAGATTGCCCGGCGCGAAGATCGGCTCAGCGCGATAGCCCAGGCCAAAGCGAAGATCGAGCAACGTGCAGCTGAGCGACACGCCATTGAGCAACAGCAATTCGAGGCCAAGACGGCCAAGCGTGAGGCCCAGCGCAAGGCTGGAAAGAAACCACGCGGCAAGGATCCAGAACCGCCCGCAGCGGGCCCCAAAGACAGCGATCAAGTCAATCTGACCGATGAAGAGTCACGCATCATGCCCGTCTCCGGTGGCGGCTTCGAGCAGAGCTATAACGCTCAAGCCGGGGTCGACACCGAGACGATGCTGGTGGTCACACAGCATGTAACCCAGGCCTGCAACGACAAGCGCGAAGTGGTTCCCACGCTACAGCGCATAGCCACCTTGCCCGCCGAATTAGGCGAGGTGAAAAGCCTGATTGCGGACAGCGGCTTCTTCAGCCAGGCCAACGTGAGCGCCTGCCACGAAGCCAAGGTCGAACCGCTTCTGGCGCTCAAACGCGAGTCGCACCACACCCCGGTACTGGAGCGCTTTGCCACCGACTCGCCGCTACCACAGACGAGTAACCCAGTCGAACAGATGGCTCACCGACTGAGCACGCAAGAAGGTCGAGCGCTGTACAGGCTACGCAAACAGACGGTCGAACCGGTGTTTGGCATCATCAAGCGAGTGATGGGCTGGCGGCAGATGAGCATGCGCGGCCTGGCCAACGCCCAGGGCGAATGGAGCCTGGTGACCATGGCCTGGAACATCAAGCGTTTGCATGTGCTACGCGCGATGTAACGCGGCCGAAAAGTACGCCCACCCGCGTCCAGGCAGCTGCTCAGGTGCACGAACGGACCGCCTGGGTTCGCGATAGTCAACTCGGATGCTTAGAAAGAACGACCCCGAGCAATCAAAGACCTAAACCCGCGCTGTCATTCCTTTTCGGGTTAAGTCCGACAGGCTCCTAGGCGAATCGCCGTAATCACCAGGCGTGCCTTGGCTGGGCTGACCTGCGGCACTTCGCCGGCCTTGAGGCTGTTTCGCCAGTTGATGAAGACAAAGGTCGGCACCACGGAAATCAGCCCGACCAGAATAAACAGACCGACCTTGGCATGAAACAGGCTGTTGCCCAGGTAGTAGTCCAGGCCTTTGCCGTACCACAGCATCCGCGCCAGACCGGTGAACAGCACCACGCCAGCGCAGATGCCGTAGGCGATGTCGGTGATGATCAGGCTGCGCGCGCGGCGCAGGTCCAGCGGCAATTTGAATTGCACATGCTCGATACTGAGCAGGGCGAATAGCACGAAAATCGACAGGTAATGCAGGTAAGCGATAAGGGCGTGGCCCATAGTGGCGTCACTTTTTTGGAGTGGATAATCAGTTGGTGAATTCGACTCGGTTACGGCCATTGCCCTTGGCCTGATACAGCGCCTGATCGGCGCGGTTCATGGTGGCCGTTGGCGGTTCCTGAGGGGCGCCCAATGCCGCGCCGATGCTGATGGTCAGGTTGAGATGCAGCTCGTCGATGGTCACGGGTGCTTTGTTCAATGCGCTGCGAATGCGCTCGGCAATTTGCAGCAGCTCCTGCTGATCATGCACCGGCAGCAGCACTACGAACTCCTCGCCGCCGCTGCGTGTCACCACGTCCTGCGGGCGTACGGCGGCGCTGATGCGCCGCGCGGTTTCCCACAGCGCTTGATCGCCTGCGGCGTGGCCGTGGCTGTCGTTGACCTCCTTGAAGTAGTCGAGGTCGCAGAACAGCACGCCCAGTTGCCGGCCCAGGTCGTCAGCCTGCTGCTGTTGTCTGGGGAGAAAGTGGTTGAGGCCGGCGCGGTTCCACAGCTGAGTCAGCGGGTCGAGCATGGCTTTGCGCTGTTCGCGGCTCAGCGCGGCGCGCAATTGTGCGGTCTGCTCACTGTCGTTGCGTAGCTTCAGGTAGCCTTCCACCAGTGTGGCCATGTCGCTAAATAAGGATTGTTGCTTATCGGTGAGCTTATGCGGTACCGGATCGATCAGGCACAGCGTGCCCAGTGCAACGCCTTCCTTGGAGAACAATGGTTGCCCGGCATAAAAGCGGATATGTGGGTTGTTGATCACCAGCGGATTATCGTCAAAGCGCGGGTCGCTATGGGTATCTTCGATGATAAATGGCTGGGTGCCGAGAATGGCGTGGCCGCAGAACGAGATCGCGCGGGGTGTTTGGTCGGCATCCAGGCCGATGCGCGACTTGAACCACTGGCGGTCATGGTCGATCAGGCTGACCAATACGGTTTTGACCGCGAACACCTCACGTACCACCCGCACCAGGGTATCCAAGTAGGGGTCGGCGGGGGTGTCGAGTAAATCGTTATCGTCGAGGATGTGCTGGCGCAGCTCTTCATCGCTGGGTGTTTCAGGGCTGAGCATAGGGAGCTCCTGATTGAGTGGGGGCGAACCATTGATCGGCCTTAGTCAGGCGGTAAGCATAGCCACCCAGGCACAGGCTGCGCAGCCCCATAAAGGACAGAAATGCCAGCCACAGCCCCTGGTTGCCGAGCGGTTGCAGGGCCCAGGCCAGCGGCAAACTGAGCAGCAGGGCGAGGAGCATGGCGTCGCGCATTTCGCGGGCGCGGGTGGCGCCGATAAACAGGCCGTCGAGCAGGTAGCTCCACACCGCAATCAGCGGCAGCAGGGCGAGGTACGGCAGGTAGGCGAACGCCGCCTCGCGCACCACCGCTATGTTGGTTTGCAGGCTGATAAACCAGTGCCCACCGAGCAGGAAAAACAGCGCAAAGCCCAGGCTGGCGAGCAGCGACCAACCGCCTGCGACAATCAGCGTACGCCGCAGCGCACTGCGATCACGCGCGCCCAGCGCATGCCCGCAGAGTGCCTCCAGCGCATGGGCCAGGCCATCAAGGGCGTGGGCGGCGAGCAGCAGGCCGTTGAGCAGTAAGGCGTTGGCCGCCACAGTGGCATCGCCCAGGCGCGTGCCCTGCACGGTGATCAGAAAGAACACCGCCTGCAGCGCCAGGGTGCGGATAAAAATGTCGCGGTTAACCGCCAACAGCGGTCGCCAGCTCAGCCAGCGGCGCAGCGCCGGCCAGTCCAGCGTGCCGGCATAGGCGCGCAGGGCACGGCGCGCCAGGTACAGGCCGAGCAACGCGCCGCTCCACTCGGCAATCACCGAGGCCCAGGCTGCACCGGCGACGCCCCAGTGCAGGCCGAGGACAAACAACAGATCGAGGGCGACATTTAGCAGGTTGGTGGTCAGCAAAATCGCCAGCGGCCCGCGCGCGTTCTGTGTGCCAAGCAGCCAGCCGACCAGGGCGTAGGTGGCCAGCGCTGCGGGCAGGCCGAGCAGGCGGATATACAGGTAGCTACGCGCCAGCTCATCGAGCTGCGCCGCGGGTTGCATCAGCGCGAGTGCGGCGCTGCTCAGGGGAATGGCCAGGCTGATCAGCAGCACCGCCATTAGCACGCCAAGCAGCAACCCCTGCAGCAGCACCTGACGTAGCGCGCCGCCATCATTACGCCCGGCGGCCTGGGCTGCAAAGCCGGTGGTGCCCATACGCAGAAAACCCACCGCCCAGGTCAGTAGCGTGTACAGACTGCCGCCCACGGCCACGGCGGCCAGTTGGTGGGCGTAGGGTAGATGGCCGATCACCGCGCTGTCGACCAGTGCCACCAGCGGCACCGAGAGGTTGCAGAGGATCATCGGCGCAGCCAGTGCCCACACCCGTTGATGGGTTGGCCTGTGCTGCCAGGCATCGCGTACGGCGGTTATCACATGCACTCTCAAACTTGATTTTGGGTACCTGCAACGAAATGCGCTGGCGCGTGTCACAGGCCGGCTATTAAACACTGATCGACTGACGTGCGCTGCTGAGCAATTTTGTGTATGCCCCTTAGTCGTCGGTTATCGCCTCGACTATAGTGTCAGCCCTCTGCACCTACCCTTGTTGGAGCCCGCAATGCCGAAGAATGGACTGCTTCTGGCACTTGTCCTGAGCCTGCTCAGCGCCTGTGATTCATCCACCCCTGGGCCTGCCGAAGTGACGGCGACCCAAGCCTCCCCCGTGAGCAGCGAGGCGGCCAAGCCAGCGATTGACCGCAAGGCGCTGGCCGAACGCTACGCCGGCCGCGAACTGACCGTGGTGGATGTCTCGGAAGTGCAGCTGGAGGGCGCCAGCACGCTGTCGATTAGCTTCTCGGTGCCGCTCGACCCCGAGCAGAAACTCGCCGAGCGCCTGCACCTGGTCGATAGCAAGGATGGCAAGGTCGACGGCGCCTGGGAGCTGAGCGACAACCTGATGGAAGTGCGTCTGCGCCATCTGGAGCCGCAGCGCAAACTGGTGCTGACCGTGGATGCCGGTCTGCTCGGGCTGAACGGCAAGAGTCTCGCCGCCGAGCAGGTGACCCGCCTGGAAACCCGTGATCTGCAAGCCAGCGTCGGCTTCGCCAGCCGTGGCTCCTTGCTGCCCACACGCCTCGCCGAAGGCCTGCCGGTGATCGCGCTGAACGTCGACAAGATCAATGTCGAATTCTTCCGCATCAAGCCCGAGTCACTGCCGGCCTTCCTCAATCGCTGGGGCCGTTCGAGCAATCTGGATAACTGGGAAGCCCGCAGCCTGCTGCCGATGGCCGATCTGGTCTATGGCGGCCGTTTCGACCTGAATCCGGCACGCAATACCCGCGAAACCCTGCTGCTGCCGATTGCCGGCCTGGAACCGTTCAAAGAGCCTGGCGTGTACCTGGCGGTGATGCGTGAAGCCGGCAGCTACAACTATTCACAGCCGGCCACGCTGTTCACCCTGAGTGATATCGGCCTGTCCGCGCGGCGCTACCAGAACCGACTCGATGTCTTCACCCAGGCCCTGGCCGGCGGTGATGCCCTGGGTGATGTACGCCTGGAAATCCTCGATGCTGAAGGCAAGGTGCTGGTCGAAGGCAAGACCGACGGCGCCGGCCATGGCGAACTGCCGTTGCCGCCCAAGGCCGAAGTGCTGCTTGCCCATCAGGGCGAACAGACCAGCCTGCTACGCCTGAACACCTCAGCGCTGGACCTGGCCGAGTTTGATATCGCAGGTCCCGTTGCCCATCCGTTGCAGTTCTTCGTGTTCGGCCCGCGTGATCTTTATCGCCCAGGCGAAACCGTGCTGCTCAACGGCCTGCTGCGTGATGCCGATGGCCGTTCAGTAAAAGCCCAGCCGGTAAATGTCGAAGTGCGCCGCCCGGATGAGCAGGTCAGCCGTAAATTCGTCTGGCAGGCCGATGACGCCGGCCTCTATCAATACCAGCTGCAACTGGCCGACGAAGCCCCGACCGGCCGCTGGCAGCTGCTGTTCGACCTGGGTGACGGCCGTCAGCAACTGTATGAATTCTCCGTGGAAGACTTCCTGCCGGAACGCATGGCGCTGGAACTCAAGGGCAGTGAAGAACCCTATACCCCAGCGGAAAACGCCCAGTTCGAAGTCACCGGGCGCTATCTGTATGGCGCGCCGGCAGCCGGCAATCGCCTCAGTGGCCAGCTTTATGTACGCCCGCTGCGTGAGGCGGTGGCCAGCCTGCCGGGCTATCAGTTCGGCTCGGTTACCGAAGAAGAGCTGAGCGAGGACATTGAGCTGGATGAAACCAGCCTCGACGAGCAGGGCAAGGCTAATCTGGATATCGAAAGCCGCTGGGCTGATGCCAAATCGCCGCTGCGTTTGATTCTCCAGGCCAGCCTGCAGGAATCTGGTGGCCGTGCGATTACCCGGCGGATTATCCAGCCGGTCTGGCCGGCTGAGCGTCTGCCGGGGGTGCGCGGTCTGTTTGACGGCGAAGAAGTGGACGCCGACAGCCTGGCCGAGTTCGAAGTGCTGGTGGCTGATGCCGAAGGCAACAAGCTGACAGCCGATCAACTCAGCGTGCGCTTGATTCGTGAGCGCCGTGACTACTTCTGGAACTTCTCTGAAAGCGATGGCTGGAGCCATAACTACACCGAGAAATTTCTGACCCTCAACGAGGAAACCCTCAAGGTCGCGGCCGGCGGCACCGCCAAGATCAGCTTCCCCGTAGAGTGGGGCCCGTACCGCGTTGAGGTGATCGATGCGCAAACCGGCATGCTCAGCAGCATGCGCTTCTGGGCCGGCTACCGCTGGCAGGACAACGCCGACGGCGGCGCCGTGCGCCCTGATCAGGTCAAGCTGGCGCTGGATAAACCGGCGTACGTCGATGGCGACACCGCTCAGGTTACCGTCACTCCGCCTTCTGCGGGCAAGGGCTACCTGATGGTGGAATCCAGCGAAGGGCCGTTGTGGTGGGAAGAGATCGAGGTGCCGGCTGAGGGCAAGAGCTTCGACATCCCGATTGCCAAGGATTGGGCGCGGCATGACCTGTATGTCAGTGCTCTGGTGATTCGTCCCGGCGAGCGCAAAAGCAATGCCACGCCTAAACGCGCGGTCGGCCTGCTGCATCTGCCGCTGGAACGTGCGCCGCGCAAACTGGCGCTGACCCTCACTGCTGCGGAAAAAATGCGCCCCAACCAGCCGCTCAAGGTCAAGGTGCAGGCGCGCAACGCTGACGGCAGCATCCCGAAACAGGCGCAGGTGCTGGTGGCGGCGGTGGATGTCGGCATCCTCAATATCACCGACTACGCCACGCCCGATCCGTTTGCCAACTTCTTCGGCCGTAAGGCCTATGGCGCGGACCAGCTGGATATCTACGGGCAACTGATCGAAGCCGGCCAAGGCCGGGTGGCCAAATTGGCCTTCGGTGGTGACGCGGCGCTGGCCGGTGGCGGCAAACGCCCGGACACCAGCGTGCTGATCGTCGCCCTGCAGAGCCAGCCGCTGAAACTGAACGAGCAGGGTGAAGGCGAAGTCAGCCTGGCTATCCCCGACTTCAACGGCGAGCTGCGCCTGATGGCGCAAGCCTGGACCGATGAGCACTACGGCATGGGCGAAGGCAAAACGGTGGTCGCTGCGCCGCTGATTGCTGAACTGTCCGCACCGCGCTTCCTCGCCGGGGGCGATAAAACCACCCTGGCCCTGGACCTGAGCAACCTGTCCGGGCGTGAGCAGAAACTCGATGTGCAACTGAGCGCCGAAGGCCAGCTGCGTCTGACGCAGAACCCAGGGGCGGCGGTGGCGCCGATCACCCTGGCGGATGGTCAACGGACCATTCTGCGCATCCCAGTCACCGCACTGGGTGGTTACGGGCAAGGGCGCTTTAAGGTCAGCGTCAATGGCCTGGCCCTGCCGGGTGAGGATCTGCCGCCGTTTAGCCGTGAGTGGACGCTGGGCATTCGTCCGGCCTACCCGGCGCAGCTGCAGCACTTCCGTGCGGTGCTGAAAGACGAGCCCTGGCTGCTGCCGGCCAATGTGCTGAGCGCCTTCGAAACGGCGGGGCTGGAAGCACGTCTGGCCATTTCCAGCCGGCCGCCGCTTAATCTGGGTGAGCAGATCCGCGCGCTCAAGGCGTATCCGTACGGCTGCCTGGAGCAGACCACCAGCGGCCTGTACCCGTCGCTGTACGCCGACGCCACGACGCTGAAACGCCTGGGCGTGGAAGCTGAGCCGGATGAGCAGCGCAAGCGTTCTATCGAGCTGGGCATCGAGCGCCTGCTGAGCATGCAACGCTACAACGGCAGCTTCGGCCTGTGGGGCGCGGACAGCGATGAGGAATACTGGCTGACCGCCTACGTCAGCGACTTCCTCCTGCGCGCCCGCGAGCAGGGCTTTGGTGTGCCGCAAGAGGCGCTGAAAAAGGCCAACGAACGCCTGCTGCGTTATCTGCAGGAGCGCCAGCTGATTGAGGTCAACTACAGCGACAACGCCAACCACAGCCGTTTTGCCGTGCAGGCCTATGCCGGTTATGTGCTGGCGCGCAGCCAACAGGCGCCGCTGGGTGCCTTGCGCAGCCTGTATGAGCGGCGCAGCGACTCGCTGTCCGGCTTGCCGCTGGTGCACCTGGCCGTGGCCCTGCAGAAAATGGGCGACCAGCCGCGTGCCGATGAGCTACTGACCGCCGGCCTGGCCCGTGGTCGTGACAGCAACACCTGGCTGGCCGACTACGGCAGCCCGTTGCGCGACCAGGCGCTGATTCTAGCGCTGCTGGAAGAGCACGACCTGGCCGGCAGTCGTCGTGAAGAGCGGCTGTTCAACCTGGCCGATGAAGTGGCCGGGCAGCAGTGGCTGTCGACCCAGGAACGCAACTCGCTGTACCTGGCCGGGCGCAATCTGCTGAGCAAGCCGGAGCCGAGCTGGAGCGCGGCCCTGCAAAGCGGCAGCCTGGCCTTCGAGCTGAGCAATGCCCAGCCAGGCCTGAAGCTTGATGGCAGTGATCTGGCTGCGCCGCTGGCTATCCGCAATTCGGCAAGCAATCCGGGCGATACGCCGCTGTATCAGCAGCTGACCCTCTCCGGCTACCCGCGTCAGGCCCCTGCGGCCGGTGGTGAAAATCTCAGCATCTACCGCGAATACTTGGGCATGGACGGCCAGGCGCTGGATCTGAGCAATCTGCAAAGCGGCGAGCTGGTGCTGGTGCACCTGGCCGTATCCGCCAAGCAGCGGGTGCCGGATGCTTTGGTGGTCGATTTGCTACCGGCGGGCCTAGAGCTGGAAAACCAGAACCTGGCGCAAAGCTCGGCCAGCCTGGACGATGCCAGCAGCGCAGTGAAGAAGTGGCGTGAGTCGATGCAGAACGCGGCGATCAAACACCAGGAATTCCGGGGTGATCGCTACGTCGCCGCGCTGGATGTCAGCGGCTACGACACCACCCACTTGCTGTACCTGGCCCGCGCCGTTACCCCCGGCAGCTACCGCGTGCCGCCACCGCAAGTGGAGTCTATGTACCGACCGAATTGGCAGGCACTGGGCACAACGCCAGGGCGCCTGGTAGTTAAAGAGCGCTAGGAGCCTGTCGGACTTAACCCGAAAAGGAATGACAGCGCGGGTTTAGGTCTTTGATTGCTCGGGGTCGTTCTTTCTAAGCATCCGAGTTGACTATCGCGAACCCAGGCGGTCCGTTCGTGCACCTGAGCAGCTGCCTGGACGCGGGTGGGCGTACTTTTCGGCCGCGTTACATCGCGCGTAGCACATGCAAACGCTTGATGTTCCAGGCCATGGTCACCAGGCTCCATTCGCCCTGGGCGTTGGCCAGGCCGCGCATGCTCATCTGCCGCCAGCCCATCACTCGCTTGATGATGCCAAACACCGGTTCGACCGTCTGTTTGCGTAGCCTGTACAGCGCTCGACCTTCTTGCGTGCTCAGTCGGTGAGCCATCTGTTCGACTGGGTTACTCGTCTGTGGTAGCGGCGAGTCGGTGGCAAAGCGCTCCAGTACCGGGGTGTGGTGCGACTCGCGTTTGAGCGCCAGAAGCGGTTCGACCTTGGCTTCGTGGCAGGCGCTCACGTTGGCCTGGCTGAAGAAGCCGCTGTCCGCAATCAGGCTTTTCACCTCGCCTAATTCGGCGGGCAAGGTGGCTATGCGCTGTAGCGTGGGAACCACTTCGCGCTTGTCGTTGCAGGCCTGGGTTACATGCTGTGTGACCACCAGCATCGTCTCGGTGTCGACCCCGGCTTGAGCGTTATAGCTCTGCTCGAAGCCGCCACCGGAGACGGGCATGATGCGTGACTCTTCATCGGTCAGATTGACTTGATCGCTGTCTTTGGGGCCCGCTGCGGGCGGTTCTGGATCCTTGCCGCGTGGTTTCTTTCCAGCCTTGCGCTGGGCCTCACGCTTGGCCGTCTTGGCCTCGAATTGCTGTTGCTCAATGGCGTGTCGCTCAGCTGCACGTTGCTCGATCTTCGCTTTGGCCTGGGCTATCGCGCTGAGCCGATCTTCGCGCCGGGCAATCTCCGCCGGCACATCCATGCCATCGGGTACGGCGGCGCAGTCGCTGTTCTCGGCCAGCGCCAGCAACTGCTGGACCTCCTGGCGTAACTGCGCCTCGATCTTGTTGGCGTGCGCCCAGGACAAGGCCTTGTGCTTACTGGCGTTGGCCTCGATCTTGGTGCCGTCGAGAGCGATATGACCGAGCTTGAGCAGCTTCATCTCGCGCGCCAGCATCAGCACCTGGACGAACAGCGATTCAACCTGCTGCCGGAAACGTCGACGGAACGTAGCCAAGGTGTCGTGATCGGGGTGGGTGTTGGCCGCCAGATAACGGAACGCTACCGAGTCATAGGTCGCGCGTTCGATCTTGCGGCTGGAGTGCACGCCATTGGCGTAGCCGTATATCAGCAGCCCCAGGAGCACGGCCGGATGGTGGGCAGCTGAACCCCGCCCCGCATACTGCCCAGTCAGCTCGCTCAAATCGAGTTGCTCGATGACCTCGACCACGAACCGCGCCAAGTGATCCGCCGGCAACCACTCGTTCACCGAAGGCGGTAGTAAATACGCAGTGTCTCGGTCAGCAAGGACAAAACGGCTCATCAGCGGGGCTCTCGATTGCAGGGCCTTGATTGTCGCGAATACTTTCAGCGCAAGGAAGAGTCAGAAAGTCCGACAGGCTCCTAGAACGCACAAGGCCCGCCAAATTGGCTAATGCCGTTCACTTAAGCACCAGGTGGACGCGATCATCCCCTCGCCCCTCCGGGGAGAGGGGCAGGTCTCCAATTCGGCGGTGTTTTCAGAGCGTAGCCCGGATGTAATCCGGGGAAATAGACATAGCTAACCAATCAGCCCGCTTAGCAGCCACAACCCCAGCACCAGCCAGGCCACCCCTGCAATGATCGAACGGCGGATAAAGGCGCGTACCGCTAGAGACAGCAACCACAAGCCGGCAACCAGCACCACGATGCTGAGCAATGATGGCGTCACTCCCAAGGCCTTGGACATGCCCGTGATAAAGCTGCTGACCGCCCCGCCGAGCATGCCGAAAAAGCCGCTTAAGCCTTCGATGATAAAGCGAATCACCGAGCCGACCGCCTCGCCCAGGGATTCAAAAAAACCTTCTACACCCATAGTTGCTGTTCCACTCGACGCTGCGTTGATTGCTGCCGCGCGCCAGTGTGCCAGGCATTTGGCAGATTGGCAGCGTTACAGAGCACCACTCGCCAGCACTGGACATAGAAAAGCCCCTGCCTCATTGAGGCAGGGGCTTGTGGTGTAGCGCGCTTCAGTTAAGCAGGGTTGGACAGCTGACACCCACTGCGGCAAAGGCCGCAATAGCATCGGCAGAGCCATAGCTGCGGTTCTGCGCCGACTGGATCACGCCGCAGGCGCCGCGGTTGAAGTCGCTAGTTTCCGTCCAATAGAAACGGTTGGCGTCGACAAACACTTCGAATGCCTTGCGGGTATTCCAACCGATTTTCTGGCTGAGCAGATAGAACGCGCGGTTGTAGACCCCGCTTGAGTGGTGTACATCCATACCGTCGCGGTACTGCTCGGCGTGGTCAATGGAGCGGCCGTCACGGCTGGGCTGGTTCATATAGCGCAAGGCGCCGTCACCTTTGAAGATGTCGTAGCCGACCTTCCAGTCGTTCTTGCCTTTCATAAAGTACTCGGCCGCTTCGCCCGCCATATCGGAGAACGCCTCATTGATGCCGCCGGGCTGGTTGCTGTAGACCAGCCCCGAATGCAGCTCGGTAAATCCATGGCTGACTTCGTGGGCGGAAACGTCCAGCGATACCAGTGGGTAGAAGCGATTACGACCATCGCCGAAGGTCATCGCCTGACCGTCCCAGAAGGCATTTTCATAGCCGTTGCCGTAATGCACCTTCATATACAGCTTGCGGTTGAGCAGCGGGCGTAGGCCGCCAAACCAGCTGCCATACATCTGGAACACCACATTGCCGAAATAGTGCGCGTCGTTCAGCGGCGAGAAAGCGCCGTTGATGCTCTTGAAGTCGTTGAACGAACAGGCGAACTGAAAGGGCGTGGTGCTGCTGTTGTTCAGGCTGTGGTTGAGGTTGACGGTGATGACGTTACCGCTGTCCATCTGGCACTTTTTGTTGACTGACAGATGCCCGTAGTCCGTGCCATACAGGTAGCGGCCACTCTTTAGATTGCCCCCAGGTCCGGTTGCCTGGGCATGGTTAAGGCCTTCCCATTGATCGAGCAACTCGCCGCTGTTGGCTTCGATCATAAAGAACGGGCGTGAAGGTTTGGCCCCAGGGATAAAGAACGACACCACGTACGCCAGCTGTGCGCGTTGCTGCGCATCGAGCCGCACAACCAGTTCGCTCTGTTCGTTCTCGCTCGGCAGGCCGCTGGCTTTCAGGCTTTTGGCCATTTCCAGGGCTTGTTTGGCGCTGAGCGTTGGTGTTGCATCACGTACCAGGTCACTGCTGATATCACTCACCAGGCGGCCACTGCGCAGTGGCTGGCTGCCGTCGGTAAACTCGGTGATCGCTTCGCCCCACACCCGGATGCCCTTATAGAACTGTTGATAGCGCACGACCTGGGCACCACCAGGCAATTGCGCGCTCAGGGTGGCGTTCAGCTCGTCCGGCTGCAGCCCAAGGTCATCATGGATGTCGCCGGCGCCGGCGCCGGCAATGCCGGGGCGGGTTGGCAGGGTTGAGAGATCAATCAGTTCTGCGGCGAAGGTGCAGGCGGGGGAAACCAGTGCGGCGAGTAGCAAGGTTTTCGGGAAGATCTTCCTGTGCATTGATGTAGCTCCATTGGGTAGGCGGAGGATGGCTCCGTGAATAGCCCGTTGCCTTATGGCGGTAACGGTTTTTCACTGTTGTTGGCGCGGCGGGTAGCCAGGCGTTAACAGCGAACCCAAGGTATAGGCGTCAAAAATACGAATATCAAAAAAATGACGCAAAAAGATAACAATGGGCGCAAACAGCTCTAGCACGGTACTTTTGCTCGTATGTTCTGGCGGATATGGCCTGTTCTTCCCTTGCGCCGAGCATCTGTACGTTAGGTTGCGAGTTGCTACCGTTGGCCAGAAATATCGAACAGCGCCGCGTATAGTGCGGCGCTTCAGGGGCGTGTGTTGAGTGAGGCGCTATGCGTTCTGGGTTGGGTCAGCTGAGGGCAGCGCGTGGCGTTCTGTTGAGGTGTTTGCGCCGCCCCTGGCTGGCTATTCCACTGTGCCTGCTGCTGACTCTGGTGCTGGCCGACCGGCTATTTCCGCTGCCTTTACCGGGTGATGACCTGGCCCGTGTGGTGCTCGCCGAAGACGGTACGCCGCTGTGGCGGTTTGCCGACCATGATGGTGTATGGCGCTATCCCGTCAGCCCGGACGAGGTCTCGCCTTATTATTTGGACGCGCTACTGACCTACGAGGACCGCTGGTTTTACCAGCACCCTGGAGTTAACCCGTTGGCCCTGGGCCGCGCGGCCTGGCAGAACCTCAGCGGCGGGCGCGTGCTCTCGGGCGGCAGCACCCTGTCGATGCAGGTGGCGCGGCTGCTCGATCCGCATGCGCGCAGTTACAGCGGCAAGCTCAAGCAGCTGTGGCGCACGCTGCAGCTGGAGTGGCACCTGTCCAAGGATGAAATCCTCACCCTCTACCTCAACCGCGCACCCTTTGGCGGCACCTTGCAGGGCGTGGCGGCGGCCAGCTGGGCCTATCTGGGCAAGTCACCGAGCCAGCTGACCCGCGCCGAAGCGGCGTTGTTGGCGGTGCTGCCGCAAGCGCCCAGTCGTTTGCGCCCGGATCGTCATCCCGAGCGCGCCCAGGCAGCACGGGACAAAGTGCTCAAGCGCCTGGCCAGCTTCGAGGTGTGGTCGCAGTCGGCGATCAACGATGCGCTGGAAGAGCCGGTGCTGCTGGCGCCACGTCAGGAACCGCGCCTGGCACCGCTGCTGGCGCGGCGGCTGAATACGCGCGGCAGCCCGCCACTGATTCGCACCACCCTCGACGCCGCCTTGCAGCGCCGTCTCGAAGACCTGCTGCTGGGTTGGCGCGCGCGGCTGCCGGAACGCACCTCGGCGGCGATTCTGGTGGTCGAGCAGCCAAACATGGCAGTGCGTGCCTACCTGGGCTCAGTGGATATCGGCGATGCCAAGCGCTTTGGCCATGTCGACATGATCAACGCCGTGCGCTCGCCCGGCTCGACGCTGAAACCCTTTCTCTACGGCATGGCGCTGGATGAAGGGCTGATCCATTCCGAATCGCTGCTGCAGGATGTGCCACGGCGTTATGGCGACTACCGGCCGGGCAACTTTGCTGCCGGCTTCAGTGGGGCGGTGTCGGCCAGCGAGGCGCTGGCCACCTCCTTGAATCTGCCTGCCGTGCAGCTGCTGGAGGCCTACGGGCCGAAGCGTTTTGCCGGCGAGTTGCGTAGCGCCGGCGTGCCCTTGCTGCTGCCGCCGTTGGCCGAGCCCAATCTGGCGCTGATTCTCGGCGGTGCCGGTAGCCGGCTGGAGGAACTGGTCAGCGGTTACAGCGCCTTTGCCCGTGGCGGCATGGCCGCGCGTCTGCGGTTTCAGCCGCAGGATGGGCTGCATGAGCGGCGCTTGCTGTCGCCTGGCTCGGCGTGGGTCGTGCGGCGCATTCTTAGCGGCCAGGCGCGGCCTGATCGCGACCCGCGCGCGCAACTGGTGCAGCGCCCGACCCTCGCCTGGAAGACCGGCACCAGCTACGGCTTTCGCGATGCCTGGGCGATTGGCGTAGCGCCGCGTTACCTGATCGGCATCTGGATCGGCCGGCCCGACGGCACCCCGGTGTCCGGCCAGTTCGGCCTGGCCTCGGCGGCGCCACTGCTGCTGCAGGTGCATGATCTGCTGGTCAACCGTGACAGCCAGCGCGGTATCGTTCTGCCGATCGACCCTCAGCCGCTGTCAGTTGGCGTGGCCGCAATCTGCTGGCCCCTGGGCCAGCCACTCGACAGCCGTGACCCCAACTGCCGGCGTCAGCGCTTCGCCTGGACCCTGGATGGCACCACGCCGCCGACTTTGCAGGCACAGGACCAGCCGCTGGGCTTGGGGCTGCAGGAACGCATCTGGGTCAATGCCGCCGGATTGCGCGTCGATGCCAGTTGCCCTGGCGCAGCGGCGCAGCACTTGACGTTGTGGCCGGCGCCGTTGGAGCCCTGGCTACCACGCCGTGAACGCCGCAGTGCGCGCCTGCCGGCGGCTGATCCGCAGTGCCCGCCACGGCATGTGCCGGTTGCTGCGCCGCTGTCGATAGTTGGGGTGCGCGGAGGTGATCGTTTGCGCCGCCCGGCTGGCAGCGCCGAACCACTGCGTTTGCGCCTCTCCGCACTGGGCGGCAGTGGCCGACGCTGGTGGTTTGTCGACGGCCAGCCGATTGCCGAAACCAGCGCCGATGCGCTGTTCAATCACGCCTTCGCACGCAGCGGGCAATATCAGCTCAGCGTGCTGGATGAGAGCGGGCAAACTGCCAAGCTGAGCTTTAGCCTCTTCGATTAGGTTTGTTGGATGATGCGTACGTCTGAGGGCTACGCTAGATGGGTAGGTTTGGAGCCTCTTGCCGTGCGGATTAAAGTCGGCAGCCAGGGAGCCGATAGTGGTTATACGTCGCCGGGCAATTGAATTTGTATACAAAGTTGTATTCAATCGCCGTGTTCAAATAATAATTAGAAGGTAACCCTCATGGGCTTGTGGAAGCGCAGCATTCAGTGGCAGCTGATTCTCAGTATGGGCGCCGCCCTGCTTGCCAGCACTCTGATCGTGGTCGGCGTTTACTCGGCGGTGGTCAATCGCCTGACCGAACGCTTCCTGGTTGAAGAGGCCTTGCCGGCCAGGGCGCTGGCGATTCGCAACGACCTGGAGCGGGTACTGACCGCACCGATTACCGCCAACGCCGGGATTGCCGGCAACGTCTTTATTCAGGATTGGCTGGCGGCAGGCGAAGATGAAGGCCAGCGCAGCGCGGTGGTTCGTTACTTGGAGGGCGTGCGTGCGCAACAAAACGCCATGACCACCTCGGTTGCCGTACTGGACAGCGGTAACTACTTCACTGGCGAGGGCCTGACCCGGGTGATCAGTCGTGATCAGCCGGAAAATCAGTGGTTCTACAAGCTGGTCGACGGTAGCCGTGATCAGGTGCTGGAAATTGATATTGATAAGGGCACACGCCTGCCGACGCTATTTATCAACCAGCGGATCAAGCAGGGCGGCAAAATCCTGGGGGTTTCTGGTCTGGGTTTCAGCCTCAAGGCCATGTCGGAAATGATCCGCAATTTTCGCTTTGGTGAGCGCGGCCAGGTGTTTCTGATCGATGCCCAGGGCGAGATCAAGGTGCATCCGCAGGCCGAACTGAGCGGCAGTGGTCGCCTCGCTGAACTGTTTGGCAAGGCGCCGGCCGATGAGCTGTTAGGCAGCGGTGGCAAGGCGGTGCGTTTCGAACGCGACGGTGAAGCCTACCTTGCGGTGGCGCAGAAGCTTTCCAGCCTGGACTGGTTGCTGGTCAGCGAAGTGCCTGAGGCGGAAATCTATGCCGAAGCACGCCAGGCGCTGCTCATGACCAGCGCTATCGGCGTTGGCGTGGCCTTGCTGTTCCTTGGTTTGGTGGTGCTGTTGGCGCGTGGCCTGGTGCGGCCGATCCGTCAGGTGACCACCGCGCTGGTGGAAATTGGTGGCGGCGGTGGCGATCTGACTCGCCGTCTGGATGAGTCCCGCGAAGATGAGCTGGGCGATCTGGCGCGCGGCTTCAACCGCTTTATCGGCGGCCAGCGCAGCCTGATCAGCGATGTACTGGCGACCAGCGAGCGTTTGCGCGCCTCGGTCAGCCAGGTGGCGCAGGTGGTCGATAACACCGCCGGGCGTTCCAGTCAGCAGCAGGAAATGACCGATATGGTCGCCACTGCGGTGCATGAAATGGGCTTGACCGTGCAGGAAATTGCCCGTAATGCCAGCAGCGCCGCGCATGCCTCGCAATCGGCGCGCGATGAAGCGCAGCAGGCGCGCAAGGTGGTCGGCCAGTCGATCAGTCATATCGAGAGCATGTCCGCAGATATTGGCAGCGCAGCGTCTGCGGTTAGCGAGCTGGCCAATCAGGTCGCCTCGATTGATCAGGTGCTGGCGGTAATTCGCGGGATTTCCGAGCAGACCAACCTGCTGGCGCTCAACGCCGCCATCGAAGCGGCGCGTGCCGGGGAGATGGGCCGTGGTTTTGCCGTGGTGGCCGACGAGGTGCGCACCTTGGCCAGCCGCACGCAGAGCTCTACCGATGAGATCCAGCAGATGATCCAGCGGCTCAAGCAGGGCGCGGAAACCGCCGTGAGTTCCATGCATGCGGGCCAGGCGGCCACCGGCACTGGGGTCGAGGCCAGTCAGCGCACCGGCCAGTCACTCAGTGCTATTACCGATCAGATCGAGCGCATCAGCGATATGAACACCCAGGTCGCCGCTGCGACCGAGGAGCAGTCGTCGGTGACCGAAGAGATTAACCGCAACGTGCAGGGCATTGCCGACCTGGCGCATGCCACCGCCGGTGAGGTGCAGGTGTGTAAAGAAGACTGCCAAACCTTACGCGGCCTGGCGGATGATCTGGCCAAGCAGATGGGCAGCTTCCGTCTGTAAAGCATGCCCGGCGGCACGCTCGTGTCGCCGCACTTAGGCCGGCCGCAGGGTAAGTATGCTGATGCCGACTACACCAGGCACCGCTGAATGCTTTTGAAAAAGCTGTCAGATTGCTATCTCGCGCTCTTGGGCTAAAACCAAATGATGGGCCAGCAGTTTTTTGTGGCCCCTGGTTGTTGTATTTCCGGAGTGCGAGGTGATGATGAGTCGGTGTGGTCTTTGGCTGTTGTGCTCATTGCTGGCCTTGAACAGCCAGGCGGCGACCTTTCCCGAGCGGCCGCTGACCATGATCATCGGTTATGCCGCTGGCGGCAGCACCGATTTGCAGGGGCATGTGCTGGCCACCGTGCTGGAGGAACAGCTGGGACAGAAGGTCACGGTCAGCAATATCCCTGGTGCCGGCGGCGCGGCCTCTGCGGCCATGTTGGCCAGCAGTACCGAGCAGGGTTATGTGTTCCTGTTCGGCGGTTCGTCGGTGGTCAGCCTCGCGCCGCTGTTATCGCCGGCCTCCTATGGTCCGGACAGTTTTATCTATGTGGCAGGGCTGTCGCTGGAGCAGCCGGCCTTTGTCACTGGTGCCCCGCATGGCATTCAGGATTGGCCCGGCTTGCTGGCCTATCTGCGCGCTACGCCGGGGCAGATTTATGTCAGCCAGGCGGCCGAGGACCGCTTGATTATTCGCGCGCTGGCCAAGCGTGAAGGGCTGGAACTGCGCACCGTACCCACCTCGGGTGGCGCGGGGATGGCCCCGCTGGTGATCTCGGGCGATGCGGTGTTTGCCTACAGCGGCGGCACCCATACCGGTTACACCGAATCCGGTGAAATGCGCGTGCTGGCCAGCCTGGCCGATACCCGCTTGCTGGGTTATCCCGACGCGCCGACCCTGCGCGAGCTGGGGTACGGCCTTGGCCTGCATACCATGCGCATCGTCATGGTGCCGGCCGATACCCCGGCCGGACAGGTTGAGATACTGGCCAAGGCTCTGGCCGTCGCAGCCCATGACCCGCGCTTTATCGAGGTGACCGAACAGCGCATTCGTCAGCCGATGGTATTTATGCGCGGCGATGAGATCAAACCTATGCTGGTTAGGCAGATGCACGAGTACCGAACACTGATTGATGACATCGGATTGCAGTAAGCACCGACAGGGATTGGCTGACTGTATTGTGACCCTGAGGCGCGAAGGTGGATGAGTAGCCGCAAGAATCACATGCCGAAGGCGGCGCGTTGGGATCTGAAATTCTCGACGCGGATTGCCTTGCTGTTTGGCATGCTCGGTATGGTAGCGATCAGTGTGGTGATGGTGTATGCACTGCGCACGGCCGAGGTCAACCTGCAAAGTGAAATCAAGAACAGCCTGGCGCAAAACCAGCGCACCACTGTAAGTCTGATCAATAACCGTCTACAGCTGCTTGAGGTGTATCTGCACAGTGCGGCAGCGCGGCGTACGGTCAGCGCGCTGTCGGAAGATGCCATGCCGGTGGAAGATATAGCCGCTGACGTGGCCTTTATGTTTCAAGATGCCAACATAGATGCTCGGTTGGAGGTGTTTTTCCTGCTTGAACCCAACGGTAAGTTGGTCATGGATGCTGGCCTGCCACTGTTTGATATTCAACCGATACTCACCACCCTGCGCTCACCGATTCACTATGTGCAGGGTTGGACTCTCGTGGAAAACTCCACCCAAAGTGTTTTGCTCAAAGCCACGCCGATATTCGATCCGGCCACGGTGCAACTTCGCGGATACCTATTTGTAGGCCTGGCGCTAGGGCAGAACCGCAGTTTTGTCAGCGAGTTGATTGCAGGCACTGAGGTGGATCTGTTGATCCTCGGCCACGCTGAGCGGGCCTTGGTGTGGCAGGGCGAGAGTGAACGTGCGCCGGAAAGCTACGCCACCCTCGGTGCTGCGCAGCGTGACGGGCAAGGGCTTTATGTCAAACGGTTTGCCATCAGCCTAACGGGTGTCGAGGCCCCGTTGTGGCTGGCGCTCGGCGTGTCGGATAAACGCTTTGCCTCTATCTACGACAACTACCTGCATTCGTTTCTGCTGCTCAGTGGCGGCTTTCTGCTGCTGTTGATTGTCGCGGCCTGGTTGCTGCGTATCAGCCATGACCGGGCGATTGGTCAGTTGTTGGGGTTTATCGAGGCCACCCAGGCCGGTGGGCGCGGTTTGCGCTTTGAACCAACGGGGGTCTACGAATACAACCGTGTCGGCACGGCGATGCAGAAAATGGTCGAAGACCTGCACATCGCCGCCACGGTATTTGAGTCAGCAGAAGGCATGGTGGTAACCGATGCCGAGCACAAGGTGCTTAGGGCCAACCCAGCGTTTACCCGCATGACCGGTTACCGCGAGGATGAGGTGATTGGTCGGCCCCTCGACTGCATGCTGGCACAGGGCAGCTTTACCGTAGCCCGCGAGGCCATGCTGGCCGCGCTCGCTCACCAGGGCAGCTGGCAGGGGGAGATGGCTGGCCGGCGCAAAAGCGGTCAGGAGTACCCGCAATGGGTCAGTATCGCCGTTGTGCACGACGGCGTAGACGCCCAGCACATCAACTATGTGATCACCCTGACCGATACCACGCAGCGCAAGGCGGCCGAACAACGCATTGAGCAGTTGGCCTATTACGACCCGCTGACCCATTTGCCCAACCGCCGTTTGCAGCGTGAGCGTTTGGAGTGCGCCCTGCTGGCCAGCCAGGACAGCGAGCAGCGCGGGGCGGTTCTGTTTATTGACCTGGACGACTTCAAAACGCTCAACGACGCCCGTGGCCACGATATAGGTGATCTGCTGTTGCAGCAGGTCGCCGAGCGCCTGATCAGCTGCGTGCGACAAAGCGACAGCGTAGCGCGCATCGGTGGTGATGAGTTTGTCATCCTGCTGGAAAACCTCGGTCAGGAACCGGTGCATGCCGCGCAGCAAGCCGAGGCAATTGCCAGCAAAATTCTCCTGACTTTGCGCCAGCCATTTCGCATAGGCGAAATTGAGCATTTCAGCACTCTGAGTATCGGCATCGCCATGTTTAACGGCACCGGTGAGCCGCTGGACGATTTGATGAAACAGGCTGACCTGGCCATGTACCAGGCCAAGGCGTTGGGGCGAAATACCTGCTGCTTCTTCGAACCGCAGATGCAGCAACGGGTATTACAGCGTGCCAGCCTGGAAAGCGACCTGCGCCAAGGCCTGCTGAAAAGCGAGTTTGTGCTCTATTACCAGGCGCAGATCGACCAACGTGAGGGACTGCAAGGGGCGGAAGTGCTGTTGCGCTGGCAGCATCCGGAGCGTGGCCTGCTGGCACCTGGGGAAATAATACCGGTGGCCGAGGGCAGTGGCTTGATTCTGCCGCTGGGTGAATGGGTACTGGAAACAGCCTGTGCGACCCTGGCGCAATGGGGGCAGCGGGCGCATACGCGGCATCTGACCCTGTCGGTCAACGTCAGCGCGAAACAGTTGCAGCAAGCCGATTTTGTCGAGCAAGTGCTGCATATCGTGCAGCGCAGCAGTTGCGACCCGAGTCGGTTAAAGCTGGAGATTACCGAGAGTATGCTGCTCGATGGTCGCGCGGAGGTGATTGCCAAGATGGGCCGGCTCAAGGCACACGGCGTGCGCTTTTCCCTGGACGACTTCGGCACTGGCTACTCGTCGTTGTCCTACCTCAAGACCCTGCCGCTGGATCAGCTGAAGATCGATCGCTCCTTTGTCTGCGACCTGTTGAGCGATCCGCTGGATGCGGACATCGCCCGCACCATCGTCTCGCTGGCTCATGCGCTGAAGCTGGATGTGATTGCCGAGGGCGTGGAAACTCTGGAGCAGTCCGAGCGGCTGAGCAGTTTTGGCTGCACGCGTTTTCAGGGCTACTACTTCGGCCGGCCGGTGCCGCTGGAGCTGTTGTTTGCGGCGCAGTCGGCCAAAGTAAGCTAGGCGACCGTGAGGCGGCCGCCATCGCTCAACCCTCAGCGCAGGATCAGTAGTGCGGTGGTGCTGGTGCGCAGCAGGTGGCTGGTGGTGCTGCCTACCAGAAACTGGCGAATCCGCGAGTGACCGTAAGCGCCCATGGCCAGCAGGTCGATGCCTTGTTCGAGTTGATAGGCGTGCAGGGTGGGCTCCACCTCTCCGGCGCGAATCGCCAGGTGCACTTCGCTGGCCGACTCTTGCACCACCTGTTCAGCGGCTTTGAGCTGTTCCCAGGCATCGCTGGTATCCGCACCGATCATCACCAGGTGGCAGGGCAGGCCTTTAAGCAGCGGGCTGGCGGCGATCATTTCCAGGCTCTTGCGCACCGTGGTGCTGCCGTCATAGGCCAGCATGTAGCTTTGCGGCGCCTTGAACTCGCCGCAACTGACCAGAATCGGCCGGTGCAGGGTGCGAATGACGTTTTCCAAATGGCTGCCCACCAGTTGGCTAAGGCTGTCGCTGGTCTTGCCCTGACGGCCGATCACCAGCAGGCGGATATCAGCTTCCAGCTCGTGTAGGCAGTCGACCAGATCGCCATGGCGTTGGCGCAGCTGCGCCGGCTCCACGCCGTCGGCCTGCACCCGCTCGCGGGCCGCTTCGAGCATCAGTCGGCCTTGTTCCATGGCCAGCTTGTGACGCTGCTGATCAAGGTTGGCCAGCTCGTCGAGCAGGTGCTCGCGGCTGCCCAGGCCGATATTGCCAGATAGGTCCGGGCTAGTCGGGTACTGCACATCATCCAGTACGTGCAGCAGAGTCAGCGGCGCGCTCAGGCGCTCGCTGGCCCAGGCAGCGTAGTCGCAGACGGCGCGGGTGGATTGTGAGCCGTCAATGCATGCCATTACTTGGGTCATGGGGTTTTCCTTTTAGTGGCCCGACAGCAGGTCGCTGGCGTTTTCTTTGTCATGCACACCGAAGCGGTCGACGATGGTGGCACTGGCTTGGTTAAGGCCCAGCACCTCGACTTCGGTGCCTTCACGACGCAGTTTGATCACCACCTTATCCAGGGCGGCGACGGCGGTGATGTCCCAGAAGTGCGCGCGGGAAAGGTCGATCACCACCTTATCAATGGCTTCCTTGAAGTCAAAGGCACCGATGAACTTGTCGGCGGAGCTGAAGAACACCTGACCCACCACCGTGTAGGTGCGCTGGCTGCCCTCGCTGTCGGTTTGCGAGTTGATATAGAGGAAGTGGCCGATCTTGTTGGCAAAGAACATCGCCGCCAGCAGTACGCCGACAAATACGCCATAGGCCAGGTTGTGCGTCGCGACTACCACCACAACGGTGGCCACCATGACGATATTGGTGGAAAGCGGGTGTTTCTTCAGGTTGCGCAGCGAGTCCCAGCTAAAGGTACCAATCGATACCATGATCATCACTGCCACCAGCGCGGCCATGGGAATCTGTTTTAGCCACTCGCCGAGAAACACCACCATCAGCAGAAGAAATACACCGGCTGACAGCGAGGAAAGGCGGCCACGGCCACCGGATTTCACGTTGATAATCGACTGGCCGATCATCGCGCAACCCGCCATGCCGCCGAGCAGGCCGGAGGCGATATTGGCCACGCCCTGGCCTTTGCATTCGCGGTTCTTGTCGCTGTTGGTGTCGGTCAGGTCATCGACGATGGTGGCAGTCATCATCGACTCCAGCAGGCCGACGATGGCCAGTGCGGCTGAGTAAGGGAAGATGATCGCCAGGGTTTCGAAGGTCAGCGGCACATCCGGCCAGAGGAAGAACGGCAGGGTGTCCGGTAGTTCGCCCATATCACCGACGCTGCGGATATCCATGCCGGTGTACATATATACACCGGTCAGCACGACGATGCACACCAGGGGCGAGGGGATTAGCTGGCCGATCTTCGGTACATAAGGGAACAAGTAAATGATCCCCAGGCCTGCAGCTGTCATGGCATAGACATGCCAGGTGACGTTGGTCAGCTCCGGCAGCTGGGCCATAAAGATCAGAATCGCCAGGGCGTTGACGAAGCCGGTGACCACCGAGCGCGAAACAAAGCGCATCAGCGAGCCGAGCTTGAGGTAGCCAGCGCCGATCTGCAGCACGCCAGTCAGCAGGGTGGCTGCCAGCAGGTACTCCAGGCCGTGGTTTTTCACCAGGGTCACCATCAACAGGGCCATGGCCCCGGTGGCGGCGCTGATCATGCCTGGGCGGCCGCCGACAAAGGCAATCACCACGGCGATACAGAAGCTGGCGTAGAGGCCGACTTTGGGGTCAACCCCGGCGATGATCGAGAAGGCAATGGCCTCCGGGATCAGCGCCAGTGCCACCACCAGACCGGCGAGCACATCGCCGCGGATGTTAAAAAACCAGGTGTTCTTGAGGCTTTGTAGCATGTTGAGTTCCAAGGGCTGGGCTCCGCAAATGCACGCAAGGGCAGTGCGGAGGAGCTAATAAAAAGCAGAATGCAACCAGCGCAACGCAGCCTTGCGGGCAGCGCGCATAAACAGAGCTACGGCAACGGGTGAGCCGGCCGGGCTATGCAGGGAGGGGGCGAAACGCTATGGCGGCGTAGGCAGCCAGCGTGATGGTTGGGCCAGTGTCATTGCGACCTGTCTCTATCCATTCGGGCGAAAAGGGCAGGTACCTTAACACAAGCCCCCGGCGGCCGCACCCCGTGGCTCCCCGAGTAGCGGATGCGGAACGCGGTACTACCACGGATGACAAGCTGATCAGCTTGCGCTCGCTGCTCAGTGGCTTCGCTGGTCTGAAAGACAGCGTACCGCAGGGCGAGGGCCTGACCCTGGATGATCAGGGCAATCTCTATCTGCTCATTGACCCCAACCTGTTCTAACGCTTCAAGCACGAAGACCGATCAGGCGCTTAACTGCGGCGGATCAGCCAGGTGCCGGCGGCGATCAGCAGCAGGCCGCCGACTTTGCCCGCAGTAATCGGTGCTTCGCGAAAGCCGGCCCAGCCGAAGTGGTCCAGGGTCAGAGCCATGCTCAGTTGCCCGGCGATCACCAGAGCCATAAATAGCACGGCGCCGACCTTGGGTCCGGCAAAGGCTGCAGTGGCGATAAACATTACCCCCAGTAGGCCGCCGCTCCAGTGCCACCAGGTCAGACCTTTTAGCGTGCCAAGGCTGGGGAACTCGCGTTGGACCAATACCAGAATCAGCAGCGCCAGGGTGCCCACAGCGAAGGACACTAGAGCGGCGGCCAGTACACTGGATACCTGTTTGGCCAGTTGACCGTTGATCCCCGCTTGCAGTGGCAAGCAAGCGCCGGCAACGAATGGCAGGGCCATCAACCACCAGATTGGGGCGGGCATGGGGCATCTCCAGGGAGGCAAGGGCGGATGAGTATGCCGTAAAAGCTGTCCGCCTCGTCAGTCTCAACTAGGCCAGATTGCCGCTTAGCGCATGCAAAAAGGCCTGGGTTTTTGACCCAGGTCTTTTGCGTGTGGTGTGTTGCTAATCAGCGGCTGCGCTTAAGGCCACTGCATCTCACCCTTAAGCACCTTGGCGCTCAGCTCCAGGCTGCTGGCGTCGAGCAGGGCCGGGTACTTGGCCTTCATCACGTCGATCAGCGCCTGGCTGTTCTTGGCGTTGGGCAGCGCGGCTTCGAGGTCATTGAGGTAGTTGCGGGTAAAGCGCAGGTCATCCAGGTTCAGCTTCGGCTGGCCCATAAAGTGCCCAGGCACCAGGGTTTTTGGCTCTAGCGCTTGCAGCTCATCCAGGGATTTCAGCCAGCTCTGCCGCGCTTCTGCGGTTTGCGCATCGGCAATCCAGGGGTGGATGTTGGCGTAGGTCAGCACGCCGCCGACCACCGCCTTGATGCTCGGAATCCACAGGCTGGTGTGCTTAGGGTCATGGCCGATCAGTTGCAGGGTCTGGCCTTCGAGCGTCAGGTGGTCGCCTTGCAGGGCTTGCGGCACCAGGGTGCGGGCCGGTGCGCTGTCCTTGAGGATCGGCCCCCAGTAGGCCAGCTTCGGCTCGCGGCTTTTTTCGATATAGGCGATGGTCTGCGGCGTGGCCAGCACCTTGGCCTTGGGGAAGGCGCGGGTCAGGGTGTCCAGGCCGAAGTAGAAGTCCGGGTCGCCATGGCTGATAAAGATGGTGGTGAGGTTCTTGCCGCTGGCCTGGATGCGCTCGACCAGCTCCTGGGCCTCGCGGGTGGAAAACTGCGCATCAACCAGAATGGCATCGCGCTCGCCGCTGATCAGCGTCGAGGTCACCGGGAAAACTGCCTTGTCGCCTGGGTTGTAGACATCCAGGGTCAGCGGTTGGGCAATCGCGGTAGTGGCAAGGGTAAGCAGGCTGGCGCTGGTGAGCAGGGCGCGTAAGTGATTGAGGATCGACATGATGATCTCCTGTTGGGTAAGTGAGGTGATCTTAGTTGCTTTAAATCGATCAAAAAGCCCCTTAATCTGCGCATCTTTGTTGCGTAAATCGAGCGAGTTATGGACCGGCTGATAGCTACGCGGGTATTTGTCGAAGTGGTGGAGCGTGGCAGCCAGACTGCTGCGGCCGAAGCGCTGGAGATGTCGCGGGCGATGGTTTCGCGCTACCTCGGCGAGCTGGAAGCCTGGGTCGGCGCGCGCCTGCTGCACCGCACCACGCGCAAGCTGAGCCTGACCGGTGCCGGCGAGCAGCTGCTGGGGCAATGCCGCGAGATGCTGGCCATGGCCGATGCCATGCAGAGCGTCAGCCGTACGGATGAGGCAACGCCGCGTGGCACCTTGCGTATCGCCTGCAGCCAGTCGTTGGCCCAGGCCTGGCTGGTGCGTGCGCTGGATGATTTCACCCGGCTGTATCCGCAGGTCAGCGTCGATCTGCTGGTAGGTAGCCAGGCGGTCAATCTGGTGGAGGCGCGTATCGACCTGGCCCTGCGCATCACCAATCAGCTAGACCCCAACCTGATCGCCCGCCAGTTGGCGGTGTGCCGCTCGGTGGTGTGCGCCACCCCGGCCTATCTGGCCAAGCACGGCACGCCGCAGCGGCCCGAGGAGCTGGCGCAGCACAATTGCCTGAGTTACGCCTATTTCGGCCGTAGCATCTGGGAGTTCAACCGTGCCGGCGAGCCGCATGCCGTGGCGGTCAGCGGCAACCTCAGCGCCAATGAATCGATGGTGCTGCTGGAGGCGGTGCTGGCCAATATCGGCATCAGCCTGCAGCCGCGTTATTCGGTCAGCGCGCATATGCGCTCTGGTGCGCTGGTGCAACTGTTACCCGATTACGAGCCGCAGCAACTGGGCATCCACGCCCTCTACGGCACGCGCCGGCAAATGCCGCCGGCGCTACGGGTGTTGCTGGATTTTCTGATCGAGCGGCTGGCGGATCGGCCGGATTGGGATAGGTAGCAGGGGCTCAGAGCGTTTTGCTGAACTGTATCAACGCCACTCGCTGCCCTGCAGGATTACGCCGTTCGACCACACCACTCAGCGCATAGCCAAGCTTGGGGTAGAGCAGCAGACCGGCGCTGTTGGCGTTAAAGCACGACACCTGCATGCGTTTGGCGTGGTAATGCTCGCGCGCCAGCTGCTCCATCACCGCCACCAGATAGTGCGCCACGCCATGGCCGCGAGCCCAGGGCGCGACCATCAGGTTGCCGAGGGCGCAGTGGTCGTCGTAGTGCCATTGATAAAAGTTGGCAAAGCCCGCCACGCGGCCATCGAGCAGCGCCACGGTGCTGTCGCGGCGCTCGGCCATGGCGGCGGCCAACTGACCGATACTTAGCGGCCAGTCGGCCTTGGGGTAGCAGAAGAACAGCTCATCGGCGTTCTGCGGGAAGCCAACAATCTCGTCCAGGTCGGCCGCCGCTGCGGGGCGATGGTTGAGGTGTGGGGTCATGCAACATCCTTGTTGAGTGAGGGACGCGCGCTCAGCGTGGCGGATACTGGCCTAGCACCTCGGCCACAGTTGTGCGAATCGATGCTTCGCGCTCAGCGGGGCTGGGTTGGCGGCTGCGCAGCACCTGTTCGGCACTGCCGCGCCAGACCAGCTTGCCATCTTTGCCGTCGAACAAGTCGATCTGCAAGGTGCCGACTTGATAGTCCAGGGTGCGGGTTTCCACATAACTCGGGCCGCCCCAGAAACCGCCACTCCATGGTTCGCCCCAACCTCCACCAAATTGGGTGCTGACCTGCTGCTGGCGGTTGTCGACGATCATCCACACTTGCACTTTGAGATCGCCCGCGCTGCTCGCGGCTGCCTCGCGCAAGCCGCGCTGGTCGAGCTGTTCGCCAACGGCGGCTCGAATTCGCTGGTCGGTAAGGTCGCTGTTGATCCGTGGGTCATCGGGTTTGTATTGCACAGCCGGCTCCTGCCAGCCCCAGCTGCGGTAGGCGGCGAAATCCCGGCTGGGATCAAAGTCGCGCTCCAGCTGCGTTGTCTGGCAGGCGCTGAGGATCAACAGAAGGGGCAGTAACAGTAATGATGCACGCATGGGGCTCTCCATTAGTGTGAAGGTCGCATAGCCGCGCCCACCTTTGTCCTTCTCCCCTGGGAGGCGGCTCCCGCTCTCGAAAACGCTCCCGGCGTTTTTCCTACCTCCCCCATCCATGGGGTCGCCGGCGGGAGTGTCGCATTCGTCACATCCCTGTGGGTCAAGGTGGCGCGAAGCGCCGGATGAGGGCGGCATGACCGTTAATACAGCAATTAGCTTAGCGGATGCGCCGCCAGGGCCTGTTGTACCGCGTTGCATGCCTCCAGTGTAAATAACGTCCCACAGCTGTACGGTGCATAAAGTGCGGTAATCCGTGGGTTAGGCGCGAACCGGGATCAGGAAAACTCCACGGACTCTCAATGCGCCGTAACCCACCATGGCGGTCTACCGACAAACCGCAATGGTGGGTTACGCGGCGCTCGAATTGCGTGGAACTCCTGTAACCAGCCCAGCGCCGCTAACCCACCCTACAAAAGCGGCTGGCAACACAGTCTTGGTTCATGGTTTTTCAACGGCCTGTCAGCGTGGCCGGCATATCCAGTGTAGATAACGGCCCAGGCCGGCAAAGCTGGGGTGGCGGCGGTAGGCCAGCTCCATTTCCAGCAGGTCGAGCAGCTCGGCCTTGGCCTGGAAGGGCTGCGGCATGTAGTCGTGAAACACCCGCACGCCACTCTGGCTTTCGACCTGCCAATGAGCCTCAAGTTGCGCCGCCAGCTCGCGCGGATCAAGCGGCATCTGTGGGGTCAGGCTTTGTTTTTCTCCGGCGAACTCGGCCTTGCGCAGTTTACGAAAATGCCCCTTGAGCAGGTTGCGGTAGATCAGCGCATCCTTGTTGTAGAAGGCCAGCGACAGCCAGCCGCCGGGCGTACACAGCTGATGCAGCACCGGCAGGATGCTGTGCGGTTCGGCCAGCCATTCCAGCACCGCATGGCAGATCACCAGGTCATAGGGTTGCTCAAGCTGGCCGAGCAGCTCCTGCCAGGGCGCCTGGATAAAGGTGGCTTGCTGGCCGGCTGCTGCAAAGCGCTCGCGGGCGCCATTGATCATGGGTTCGGCAGGTTCGGTCAGGGTCACCTGATGGCCGCGTTCGGCCAGCCACAGCGACATATGGCCAAGCCCCGCGCCAATATCCAGCACCCGCAATGGGCGCTCGGGCAGGGCTTCGGCCAGGTCGGCCTGGAGCACGGCCAGGCGAATCGCGCCCTTGGCCCCGCCATAGATTTTCTCGGCAAAGCGCGTGGCCAGCTCGTCGAAGTGGCGATCCGTCATGGCGCGCCCCCAAGAAAGCGCCGCTCGTTATCGGCCAGCTTGGCGCGTACCACCTGCTGCATATCCAGGCCTAGCTCGGCGCACAGCAGCACCAGATAGAGGACGACATCGCCCACTTCCTGGCCGGCATGTTCAAGTTGTTCCGCGCTGAGTTGGTGTGACTGCGCCTCGGTCAGCCACTGGAAGATTTCCACCAGCTCGGCCATTTCCACGCTGGCCGCCATGGCCAGGTTCTTCGGGCTGTGGAATGGCTGCCAGTCGTTGTGATCACGAATGGCGTGCATGCGGGTGGTCAGTTCGGCGAGGTTCATCGGGCACTCCAGCAAAGAGCGCATAGCTTCGGGGGTTCGCCTGCACGGTGCAAGCGGCTGCCGGATGGTTACCGGCAGCCGCCCGCTTTATTTATGGCGAGATTTCAGTCGAGCGGTCGCCAGCTGCCGCTCATATGCACCAGTTCGCCCTCACCGAGCAGGCTGAACTGACCACTGCTGGCCGGTTCGCTGGCCAGTAATCGCACCTCGGCAGGCAACAGCACGGGTTTCTGAAAGCGCACACTCACTTCATAACCCGCAGCGGGCAGGCGCGTGCTCAGTTCGGCCAGGGCGCGGCCCTTGTTCCACAGGCCGTGAGCAATGGCGCGGGGAAAGCCGAACAACTTGGCGGTGGCGGCAAACAGATGGATCGGGTTGTAGTCCCCAGCGATGCGCGCATAACGCCGGCCGATATCCGCCGGTGCTTGCCAGTGCGCTAGGGTGGTTTGATCAAGCATGGCTTCGGCTGCGCGCTCGGCGGGCTGGCCGTCCAGGCGAAGGGCACGGCAGAGGATACGGCTGTCGCCCTCCCAGAGCAGGCCGAGCTGGTCGTGCAGCTGGGTGATCAGGCTGAAGGTTGCGCCCTTGTCGTGGGGTTGCAGGTCCTGCACCTGCACGCTGACGGTGAACGGGCCCAGGCCGCCGAGCGGGCGCAGCACGCGAATATGGTTTTCCAGGTGCACCAGGCCGAGCAGCGGGAAGGGAAAGCGCTTGTCGGTGAGCAGCTGCATTTGCAGGGCAAACGCCAGGATGTGCGGGTAGGGTGCGGGCAGCAGATGATCATCGGCAAAGCCGCAGATCTGCCGATAGCGCGCCAGGTGTTTGGGGTCGACCGTGACCTGACAGCGCACGCCCAGCTCGGGCAGGCTGCGGCCAGTCACGCGGCGGCGCAGTGCGGCACGTAGAAATAGCGCGGGTAGGGCAGGTGGTGCGGGCAGGTCGAGCCAGTCGATGGCCATGGGTAAACTCCTCAGAACGGTGGCAGCAGCTTAGTCGGCCAGCGCCGCCGTGCATTGGCCGCATCGCCTGGTAGCGCGGCAGGCCAGTCAATCGTTTAACAGCATGATTCACGCCTTGAGCGCATGGCCTAAAGCTGCCTAAGATGGCCGCGCCTCGCACACAATAAGAATTCCTCCACATGCGTGACCTGACTGACGACGTGGCGCTGATGCGCCCGGTGATCGACGCCTTGCGTGCCAGCGGTACCGACCCCGATCGCGTGCTGGCGCGTGTTGGCCTGCCGCCTGGTGGCTTGCCTGCCGGGCGCTTTCCCCATGCGGCCCAGGCACTGTTCTGGAAAGCCGCCATCGATGAGTGCGGCGAAGAGCATGTTGGTCTCTACCTGGCTCAGCACCTGCCGGCATTCCACGGCCTGCTGCTGGAATACCTGTTCCTCTCCAGCGAAACCTTCGGTGAAGGCCTGCGCCATGCGCTGCGCTATGTGCGCCTGCTCTCTGACACCCTGAACGCCAAGCTGGACGTGCAAGGCGAGCGCGCGGTGCTGGAGCTGGGGCTGATTCCGGGTACGCCACGGCACTTCCCGGAAATGCTCGCTGGTGCAGTGATTCGCCTGTTCGATGCATTAACCGAAGGCGATTTCACCCCCCATGAAGTGCAGTTTATGCACGTCGATGGCGCGCCGGCCGAGCGTTATCAGCAGGTCTACGGCTGCCCGGCGCAACTGGGCGGCGAGCGCTATGCGCTGATCTTCAATGCCTCGGTGCTGGACAAAACCTCACGGCATGCCGCGCCGGAACTGCTGCGCATGCACGAGTCGTTGGCGCGCCGCCAGTTGGCTGAGGTCGAGCGGCTGGACCTGGTGCGAAAAGTGCGCGAATTGATCGGCGAGTTGCTGGTCGACAGCGGCGCCACCCTGGAGCAGGTCGCCGCGCGATTGAACATGCCGGCGCGCCGCTTGCGCGAGCGCCTGGCCATGGCCGGGGTGCGCTTCAATGACCTGGTCACCGACTACCGCTGCCGTTTGGCCAAGGACCTGCTGCTCAACACCGACGAGCGCATTGAAGTGATAGTCGAGCGCACCGGCTTCTCTGAGCCGAGCACCTTCTACCGCGCCTTCAAGCGCTGGGTTGGTGAGACGCCAGTGGAGTTTCGCAAGCGCGGCAAGGGCGGCCAAGCCGAGTAGGGCGTGCGTGCCGAAGCCCAACATCTATGGGGGCTACCGTGTTGGGCTTTGTCGCAGGCTCCTCAACCCAACCTACGGTTGCTTGCCGTCCGTAGGTTGGCGCTAAGCGCAGCGAAGCCCAACGGCGGTCACTCATTTTTCAAATCAGACTGCCGCACTCACGTTTTCAGGCAGGCTACTGCGCGAAATAGGTCGTCCAGAAGTAATACAGCGTCATGCCGCTGCCCACGCTGATCACCAGCACCCGCAGGAACGTGGCCGGCAAGCGCTGACCCAGCGCGCCGCCGACATAGCCGCCCACGGTGGCACCCACCAGCAGAATTGCCAGCTCATACCAACTGACTCGGCCGGCGATGATAAAGGTCGCCGTGGCTACGCTGTAGATCACCGCCGAAATCAGGTTCTTCAGGGCGTTGGCGCGGGCCAGCGGATGGCCTTCGATGGAGAATGCCGCCAATTGCAGAATGCCCATGCCGGCGCCGAAGTAACCGCCATAGATCGACACGCCGATATGCGCGGCCAGCGACAGTGGGCCGTGCGGCGGTTGAGCGGCCTCGGCGCGGTGTGCGGCCAACCAGCGACTCAGCCAGGGGCTGGCGGCAAACAGCGCGGTGGCGGCCAGCAGCAGCCAGGGGATCAGCTTGGCAAACACCGCATCGCCGCCGACCAGCAGCAGTAGCCCGCCCAGCAGCCCGCCCGCCAGTCCGGCCACCAATAAAGGCAGCAAATAACGCCCTAGCGGTCGCAGCGAATCCCGCGCCGCCCAGGCTCCGGCAAGGCTGGCTGGCCACAGCGCCACGGCATTGGTGGCATTGGCCGTTACCGGCGGCAGGCCGGCAGCGAGCAGGGCTGGGAAGGAGAAGAAGGTGCCGCCACCGGCTAGGGCGTTCATTGCGCCGGCAGCAAAACCGGCAAGTACCAGCAGCAGTAGATCAGGTACTGACATGGGGCTTCGTTCGTTGGTGTGGAGGCGGCAGGGTAAGGCCTGTGGCCGCTTTGGCCAAGTGCGACCAAGGTCTGCTTCCTGGGCCGCTTAAGATCAGCGCTTGGGCGGTGTCGCATGAGTACGCGTCAGCAGTGTCTGTAACTCCTCCGGCACCGGCATTGGCCGCAAGGCGCTGACCCGCGCCCGCCCGGTATTGCCCAGGGGCACCCACATTCGCGAGAACAGCAGAGCGGCGATAATCCGTGGCAGCTGGCCGGCCACCTCGCGGTAATCGCCGGTCTGCCAGCCGAGCGTCAGCATCAGCCAGTGGCTCCTGGCATGTAGCAGTGGTAGGCGCTGGGTGAGGATGTGCGCCCGCTCCAGCCAGGCGAAAGCCGCCGCGCTGCTGTGCTCGCGCCTGGCTTGTTCGGCCTGCAGGAACGCCTCGGCAATCGCCTGTTGCAGTGTTATGTGCATGGTTACTCTCCTATTTCTTCAGCAGCCGCAGGCCGTTGAACACCACCAGCAGGCTGACGCCCATATCGGCAAACACCGCCATCCACATGGTGGCCTGGCCCGTCAGGGTGATGGCGAGAAACAGCGCCTTGATCCCCAGTGCCAGAACAATGTTCTGCTTGAGGATGGTCGAAGTCTGCTGCGACAGGCGGATAAAGGCCGGGATCTTGCGCAGGTCGTCATCCATCAGCGCCACATCGGCGGTTTCGATGGCCGTGTCAGTGCCTGCTGCGGCCATGGCGAAACCGATGTCCGCCTTGGCCAGCGCTGGCGCATCGTTGATGCCGTCACCGACCATGCCGACGACAACGCCGCGTGCTTGCAGCGCTTCGATGGCCTGCAGTTTGTCCACCGGTAACAGGTTGCCGCGCGCTTCGTCGATGCCCACCTGCTCGGCGATGGCGGCTGCGGTGTGCGGGTTGTCGCCGGTCAGCATGCTGGTTTTCACCCCGAGGGCATGCAGCTGTGCGATGGCCTCGCGGCTGGACGCCTTGACCGTGTCGGCCACGGCGAACAGGGCCAGCGCTTGGCTGCTATCACACAACACCACCACGCTTTTACCCTGACGTTCGAGGCGTTCGAGGGTGGCTTCCAGCTCGGCTGAGCACAGACCCAGCTCCTCCACCAGGCGGTGATTGCCCAGGTAGAACGCGTTGCCGTCGATGCTGCCTTGTACACCGCGCCCAGGTAGGGCGGCAAAGCCCTCAACCCTGTGCGTGGGCAGGCCCTGTTCGAGCGCCTGCTTGGCAATCGCCTGGGATACAGGGTGGTCCGAGCGGCTGGCCAGGCTCGCCGCGTGGCTACGGTGGCGCTCGGCATCCAGCGTCTGCAGCGGCAGGTAGTCGGTTTGCAGTGGTTTGCCATGGGTGATGGTGCCGGTCTTGTCGAGCGCCAAGAAACTCAACTTGGCGGCGCTTTCCAGGTAGACCCCGCCCTTGACCAGAATGCCTTTGCGCGCGGCGGCGGCCAGGCCGCTGACGATGGTCACCGGGGTCGAGATCACCAGGGCGCAGGGGCACGCCACCACCAGCAGCACCAGCGCACGGTAGATCCAGTCATACCAGGGCTCGCCGAACAGCAGCGGCGGTAGCAGCGCAACCGCCAGGGCCAGTAGAAACACCAGTGGGGTATAGACCTTGGCGAACTGATCGACAAAGCGCTGGGTCGGTGCGCGTGAGCCCTGCGCCTGCTCAACGGCGTGAATGATGCGTGCCAGCGTGGTATTGGCGGCGGCCGCCAGCACACGGTATTCCAGCGCGCCAGCCTGGTTGATGGTGCCGGCAAACAGCGGGTCGCCGATGGTCTTTTCCACGGGCAGGCTTTCGCCGGTGATCGGCGCCTGGTCGACGGTGGAGTCGCCGGCGAGCACTTCGCCATCCAGGCCGATGCGCTCGCCAGGCCGCACCCTGACCCGGGCACCGAGCGCGACGCTGTTGATCTCCACGTCGAGCCAGCTGCCGTCGGCCTGTTGCACGGTGGCGCGCTCGGGCGTCAGGTCCATCAGGCCACGGATTGCGTTGCGCGCGCGGTCCAGGGATTTCGCCTCTATCAGCTCGGCCACGGCAAACAGGAACATGACCATGGCCGCTTCCGGCCACTGGCCGATCAGCACGGCGCCGGTCACGGCAATGCTCATCAGCGCATTGATGTTCAGGTTGCGATTCTTCAGAGCGATCCAGCCCTTCTTGTAGGTGCCCAGGCCGCATAACACAATCGCCAGCAGCGCCATGGCGGCAACCACCCACTGCGGGGCCAGCGCGGTAAAGTGCAGTACCTCGGCGCTCAGCGCCGCCAGCCCGGACAGCGCCAGTGGCCACCAGGCTTTCTTGGGCTGCTCTTGAGCCGGCGTCGGCTCGCCGCTCAGCGGTTCGGCTTGCATGCCCAGCGCGCTGATGGCCGCTTCGATTGGCGTGGTGGAGGGCAGACGATGCCAGACGCCAAGAATACGGTTGATCAGGTTGAACTCTAAGCGCTCGACGCCGGCGAGCTTGTGCAGTCGCTCCTGAATCAGCGTCTGCTCGGTCGGGCAGTCCATCTGCGCGATGCGAAACTGGCTGAACTGGGCGCCGTCCAGCACGCCTTCGCTGGCAGGTGCAGTGTCTATTGCGTCCGCTTTGGGCGGGGGATGCTGGCCGCAGCAGTCATTCATAAAGGTATCCTCGCTACACGATGGAGTAGAGTGAACACCCTGAAGCCACTTCAGGGTCAAGCACCTGCGAGCGAGGTCGTCATGAAGATTGGAATGCTGGCCAAATTGGCCGATTGCCCCGTTGAAACGGTGCGCTACTACGAGCGCGAGGGACTGCTGCCGGCCCCGGCGCGCACTGAGGGCAACTACCGCCTGTACAGCAGTGAGCATCTGGAGCGGCTGATCTTTATTCGCAACTGCCGCACGTTGGACATGACCCTGGATGAAATCAGACGCCTGCTGGCGCTGCTGGATAGCCCCGCGCAGAACTGCGAAGGCGTCAACAGCCTGGTGGATGAACACATCCGCCATGTGCAGGCCCGCGTCACCAGCCTGCTGGCGCTGCAGCAGCAACTGATCGACCTGCGTCACCGCTGTGCATCGGAGCAAGGGGTAGAGGCCTGCGGCATCCTCCAGCAACTGAACAGCAGCGGTGGGGTCAGCGCGCTACCGGACGATGGCCACTCGCATGTGGGCAAAAGCCACCGGCACTGAAGCCCGCCCCAAGACAGTCTGCCGGGGCCGTGCCGCTGTTTCCGAGCAGCGTACAGCGCAGCACTTGGCGTACGTTGCTGGGGTGTTCGGCGAACCGGTTACCCCCCCATTTGTCCCCCACTTGAGTGGTTGGGGCAGATCAAAGGCGGTTACATAGGCTCGGGCAGTGCTTGGTATTTAAGTGGGCTTCAGGGTTCAGTTGGAAGGTATCCATTTTCTCTGGGCATAAAAAAGCCGGCTTGTGGCCGGCTTTTAGGGGGTGGTCTCAGCTTATTTTTGGTAAGCCGCGACTGCCTTGTTAATCAGGTTGCGGGCCTCGTCGGCGCCGGCCCAGCCTTCGACCTTGACCCACTTGCCCTTCTCCAGATCTTTGTAGTTCTCGAAGAAGTGCTTGATCTGCTCAATCAGCAGCGGGGGCAGGTCGGTGTATTCCTTAACGTCTTGGTACAACACGCTCAATTTGTCGTGCGGCACGGCAACCAGCTTGGCGTCGCCGCCGGCTTCGTCGCTCATCAGCAGTACGCCAACTGGGCGGGCGCGAATAACCGAGCCTGGCGCCACTGGGTACGGGGTCACGACCAACACGTCGAGGGGGTCACCGTCGTCGGCCAGGGTGTGCGGGATAAAACCGTAGTTGGCCGGGTAGAACATCGGGGTGGCCATGAAACGGTCGACCATCAGGCAATCGCTGTCGTGGTCGATTTCGTATTTGATCGGCGCGTGGTTGGCCGGGATCTCGATGGCGACGTAGATGTCGTTCGGCAGGTCTTTACCGGCTGGGATCTTGCTATAGCTCATGGGGCGACTCCCGAGGGGTGGGCCAAAAAAGTGGCGCGATTATAGGCATATTCCCCCGGCGTTGCTACGTCGGAATGCCTAGCCTTTGGTTGCGATGTGCTCGCCTTTTGGTCTATCGCGATAGTCCGGGTGGCCCTGCTGCAGTGCCTGCAGGCGAGCCAGCGGGTCCTGCCGGTAGAACAGCGCCAGCTGCGCGTACACCGCTGGGAAGGCCTCGGCGAGCAGGTCCGGGGCGCTGAAGAAGTATTCGCTGGTGACGGCGAAGAACTCCGCCGGGGTTTCCGCCGCATAAGGATCGATGGCGGTTTCGGCCTCGGGGTTGGCATCAAGCGTGGCGTTTAGCTGATCGAAGGCGCTCTGCATGGCCGTGGCCCAGTCCTGCACGGCCATGTTGCTGTGCAGCGGCGGTAGGCCGTTGGCGTCGCCGTTAAGCATGTCCAGTTTGTGCGCCAGCTCATGGATCACCAGGTTGTAGCCGTCCCACTGTCCGCTGGCCTGCACGCCGGGCCAGGCGAGGATCACCGGGCCTTGCTGCCAGGCTTCGCCGCTGTGTTCGGCGTCCCATTCGTGCACCACGCCGCTGGCGTCGCGGTGGCGCTGCGGGCTGACGAAGTCGTCCGGGTACAAGACGATTTCATGGAAGCCCTGATACCAGTTGAGGTCAGCCAAGTGCAGCAGCGGCAGCTCGGCCTGTACCGCCAGCAGCAGGCGTGCGTGGCGGTCCAGTTCGACGCCGGGCAGGGCTGTCAGGTGTTTGTGGTGCAGAAACAGCACGGCGCGTTCGCGCAGGCGTTGCTGCTCGGCGTCATTCAGGCCATCGAGGATCGGCAATTGCTGCAAGACGGCCTGCCACTGCGTGCTACTGATGGGATGGCGGGCAAGGATGCGCTGGCGACGCCAGGCGCGGAGCGACCACATGGACTCTGCTCGGACGGTGGAAAGCACCCACCATAAGCCGCAGGCCAGTGTCGGGCAAGTCGGCACAAAGGCTGCAATGGCATGCATATCCGCGACCTGGCTGCCGGGGCGCGAGAGACGACCGCTGGTGCTATTGGTGGTGCTGCAGCTGGGTGTGGGACTGTGGCTGAGCCTGCAAGGCTGAGGGGCGCTAGGCAGCGAAGCCCAACAAATCTATGTCTGTTGGGCTTCGCTGCGCTCAACGCCAACCTACTTATCTATAGGCTTACGGCGCGGTGAAGTCTTCTGTGATCGGCAGGACAAAGCTCTTGAACTCGGTGTCTTCCTTGAATCCGATGGATTCGTAGAGCTTGTGCGCCACTTCGTTGTTAACGCTGGATGCCACGCGCAGGCGCACGGCGTTGGTGTCTTTGGCCATCTGCTTGGCGGTCTGGATCAGGCGGTCGGCCACCAGCTGGCGGCGCGCGTCCTGGCAGACGTAGATGTCGTTGAGAATCCACACGCGCTTGAGCGACAGCGAGGAGAAGCTTGAATAGAGCTGGCAGAAGCCGAGAATTTTCTCTTCATCATCGGCCATGGCCAGGTAAATCACCGATTCCTTGCGGCTGATGCGCTTTTCCAGAAAGGTGCGCGTGGAGTCGGGGTAGGGCAGCTGGCCGAAGTGTTCGCGGTAATTGACGAACAGTGGCGTGAGTTGATCCAGATGCTCCAGGGTCGCTTGGACAATGCGCATGGTGAGCCTCTACTTAAAGTCATGTGGATGGCTTCGGCAACACGGCAGCGCTGCCTGCGAACGACCCCGATGCTGCCTAAAGCATTTGGAAAGTGCAATCCAAACAAGCGTTTGGTTGTAAGACCTTAGTCGTGGGGCTTATCCCAGCAAAAAGTTCTCGCGCTGCGCCCCGCCGGCTAACAACGGCACTTCGGCCTCATCCTTCAGGTTAACCCCCGACAACTGGCGGCGGCAGGCCTCGCGCATCAGGTATAGCAGGCGGTGGCTGGCCATGGCGTAGCTCAGGCCTTCCTGGCGCACGTTGGAGATGCAGTTGCGCTGCGCGTCGGTCAGGCCGACCTTGGGCGCGTAGGTGAAATACAGCCCCAGGCTATCCGGCGAACTCAGTCCCGGTCGCTCGCCGATCAGGATCACCACCATGCGCGCGCCGAGCAGTTCGGCCACTTCATCGGCCACCGCCACGCGGCCTTGGGTCACCAGGACCACGGGCGACACGCTCCAGCCTTCGGCAGCGGCCTGCTCCTCGATATGCGCCACCATGGGCAGGGCATTGCGGTGCACGGCCAGGGCTGAAAGGCCGTCGGCGATAACGATGGCCAGATCGTAGCCATCCGGGTTGTTCTCGCGGTGTTGGCCCAGCAACTCGGCGGACTCGTGGCTTAACCGCCGGCCTAGGTCCGGGCGTTGCAGGTAGGTGTCGCGGTCCTTGGCGGCGCTGTGCAGCAGCAGGCTTTGCCGATGCTGGTGGGCCAGGCCGGCGGCCAGTCCCGCGTGGTCAAACGGCAGGTGCACGGCATCGCGGGCCTGGGCATGGGCGAACTGGAAATCCAGCTGCGCGCGGGTCGGCATGCTGGTGCCTGCGCGGCCGAGGGCGATACGCGCCGGAGTGAGGTTGCGCAGTTGCTGCCAGGGATTTTCGCCGGCGTCGCTGAGTGGGCTGTCATCGTACATAGGCAATCTCCGAGAAAGTTTTGTGTAGGAGCGGGCCGTGCCCGCGATAATGATTTCGCGGGCACGGCCCGCTCCTACGGACTCAGCTGCGCCAGCGCCTGACGGAACGCCGGCGGCAGGCTGTTGCCCATGCGCGGGCGGCCGTCGGCCTGGGTGAAAATGCCCATGCGCTGCAGCCAATCTTCGAACTCGGGGGCCGGTTTCAGCCCCAGGCTTTGCCGGGCGTACAGCGCGTCGTGGAAGGAGGTGGTCTGGTAGTTGAGCATCACGTCATCGGAACCAGGAATGCCCATGATGAAGTTGATGCCGGCCACACCGAGCAAGGTCAACAGCACGTCCATATCGTCCTGATCGGCTTCGGCGTGGTTGGTGTAGCAGATGTCGCAGCCCATCGGCAGGCCCAGCAGCTTGCCGCAGAAATGGTCTTCCAGGCCGGCGCGGATGATCTGTTTGCCGTTGTAGAGGTACTCCGGGCCGATAAAACCGACCACGGTATTCACCAGAAACGGTTTGAAATGCCGCGCCACTGCATAGGCGCGGGTCTCGCAGGTCTGCTGGTCGAGGCCATGGTGGGCTCCGGCGGACAGCGCGCTGCCCTGGCCGGTTTCGAAATACATCAGGTTGTCGCCCAGGGTGCCGCGTTTCAGACTGAGGCCGGCGTCGTAGCCTTCCTGGAGAATTTTCAGGCTGACGCCAAAGCTGGCATTGGCCGCCTCGGTGCCGGCAATCGACTGGAATACCAGGTCCAGCGGCACACCACGGTTGATCGCCTCGATGGAAGTGGTGACGTGGGTTAGCACGCAGGCCTGGGTGGGGATTTCATAACGACTGATGATGCCGTCGAGCATCTTCAACATATCGCAGATCGAACTGATGCTGTCGGTAGCCGGGTTGATGCCGATCATGGCGTCGCCGTTGCCGTACAGCAGGCCATCGAGAATGCTCGCGGCAATGCCGGCCGGTTCATCGGTCGGGTGATTGGGCTGCAGGCGAGTGGACATGCGCCCGCGCAGGCCAACGGTGTTGCGAAAGCGGCTGACCACGCGGATTTTCTGCGCCACCAGCACCAGGTCCTGCACGCGCATGATCTTCGATACTGCAGCGGCCATTTCCGGTGTCAGGCCGGGGGCGAGGGCACGCAGGCTGGCTTCATCGGCGCCATCACCGAGCAGCCAGTCGCGAAAGCCGCCGACGGTGAGGTGGCTGACCGGGGCAAAGGCCGCCGCATCATGGCTGTCGATAATCAGCCGGGTGACTTCATCCGCTTCGTAGGGAATCAGTGCCTCAGTGAGGAAGTGTTTGAGCGAAATATCGGCCAGGGCCATCTGCGCCGCGACCCGTTCGCCGGCATTACTCGCCGCCACACCGGCGAGAAAGTCGCCGGAGCGTGCCGGGCTGGCCTTGGCCATCACCTCGGCGAGGCTGTCGAAACGGTAGGTTTCACCGCCTACCGTATGCTGAAAACTGGACATTGCGTGTCTCCCAAACGCGACGTTGGCGCAGCACGATCATGCTGCGCCAACGTGACGGGTATTACTTGAGCGCGGCCTCGGCTTTACCGATGGCGACGAATTCTTCTTCCGGCGTACCGGCCACCAGGTGATGACGGCTGTACAGGGCGAAGTAGGCTATCAGCACGGCGTAGATAACTGCAGCGCCAATCACCACTCGTGGGTCGACCAAGAAGCCGGCAACCACGGCCACGCAGGCCAGTACCAAGGCGATGCCCGAGGTGACGATGCCGCCTGGGGTGCGGTACGGGCGATGCATTTCCGGACGGCGCACGCGCAGGGTGATGTGCGCGGCCATCATCAACACATAGGAGATGGTGGCACCGAACACTGCGACCAGAATCAATAGATCGCCCTGACCTGTCAGCGACAGCGCAAAGCCGATCAGACCGGGCACGATCAGCGCCAGTACCGGTGCTTTGTTCTTGTTGGTCAGCGACAGCGAACGCGGCAGGTAGCCGGCGCGCGACAGGGCAAAAATCTGCCGGGAATAGGCGTAGATGATCGAGAAGAAGCTGGCAATCAGACCGGCCAGGCCGATCAGGTTGACGAAGCTGCTCATCCAGGTCGATTCGCCGTACGCGATGGTCAGGGCTTCCACCAGCGGGTTGCCGGAGGCCATCAGCGCGTTGGCGCCAGCGCCGCCTGGGCCCACCACCAGAATCAGCAGGGCAAAGGCCAGCAGCACCAGCATGGCGCCGATCAGCCCACGCGGCATGTCGCGCTGCGGGTTGCGGGTTTCTTCAGCGGCCAGCGGCACGCCTTCGACCGCGAGGAAGAACCAGATCGCATAGGGAATCGCCGCCCACACACCGACATAGCCGAACGGCAGGAAGCTGCTGGCACCGGTGGCTTCGGTCACCGGAATATCGAGCAAGTTGGCCACCGAGAAGTGCGGCACCATCGCGACGATAAACACGCCCAGGGCAATTGCCGCCACGGCGGTGATGATAAACATCAGCTTCAGCGCCTCACCGACGCCGAAGATATGGATGCCGATAAACAGCACATAAAAGGCCAGGTAGATCGCCCAGCCGCCGATGCCGAACAGTGACTCACAATAAGCGCCGATAAACACCGCAATGGCGGCGGGGGCAATGGCGTACTCGATGAGGATCGCCGTACCGGTGAGAAAACCGCCCAAGGGACCGAAGGCGCTGCGGGCAAAGCCATAGCCGCCACCAGCGGTGGGGATCATCGAAGACAGTTCCGCCAGGGAGAAGCACATGCACAGGTACATCAGTGCCATCAGCAGGGTGGCGAGAAACATGCCGCCCCAGCCGCCCTGGGCTAGACCGAAGTTCCAGCCGGCATAGTCACCGGAAATCACGTAGGCAACGCCCAGGCCGACCAGCAATACCCAGCCTGCTGCGCCCTTCTTCAATTGCCTACTTTGGAAGTAGTCGGCATCGACCTGCTCTAAATCGGTGCCTTGCGGTAGACCTACCGCACTGATTTGTTCTGCTGCCATGGGAATTCCTTATCAACACGCTGGCCGCAGCGCAGGCCCGGCCAAGCGTGTAGCTATTTGAGGGAAGAGTGTTACCCAGTGGATCAGCAACCGCTGTGCCAACTGCGCCTCTGGTCTAGACCTGAGGCGCGAGCGGGCAAGCCGATGTCGTTTTGCGACATCGGCTGCGGTTGCGCAGGGACTTAGAAAAACCCCAGCGGGTTGATGTCGTAGCTCACCAGCAGGTTTTTCGTCTGCTGATAGTGGTCGAGCATCATCTTGTGGGTCTCACGGCCGACGCCGGACTTCTTGTAGCCACCGAAGGCGGCATGGGCAGGGTAGAGATGGTAGCAGTTGGTCCACACGCGCCCGGCCTTGATCGCCCGGCCCATGCGGTAGGCGCGGTTGATGTCGCGGGTCCACAGGCCAGCCCCAAGGCCGAATTCGGTGTCGTTGGCAATCGCCAGGGCTTCGGCTTCGTCCTTGAAGGTGGTGACGCTGACCACCGGGCCGAAGATCTCCTCCTGGAACACGCGCATCTTGTTGTGGCCCTTGAGCAGGGTCGGCTGGATGTAATAGCCGCCGTCCAGGGTGCCGCTGAGTTTTTCTACGCGGCCGCCGGTGAGCAGCTCAGCACCTTCCTGCTTGGCGATTTCCAGGTAGCTCAAGATCTTGTCGAACTGTTGCTCGGAGGCTTGCGCGCCGACCATTGTTTCGGTGTCCAGCGGGTCGCCGCGTTTGATCTGCTCGACCTTCTTCATTACCTCTTTCATAAAGGCCGGGTAGATCGACTCCTGCACCAGCGCGCGCGATGGGCAGGTGCACACCTCGCCCTGGTTGAAGAAGGCCAGCACCAGGCCTTCGGCGGCTTTTTCGATAAAGCTTTGCTCGGCCTGCATGATGTCTTCAAAGAAGATATTCGGCGATTTTCCGCCCAGCTCCACGGTGCTCGGGATGATGTTCTCGGCCGCGCATTTCATGATATGCGCCCCAACCGGCGTAGATCCGGTGAAGGCGATCTTGGCGATGCGTTTGCTGGTGGCCAACGCTTCGCCTGCCTCCTTGCCAAAGCCTTGCACCACGTTAAGCACACCTGGCGGTAGTAAATCGCCGATCAGCTCCATCAGCACGCTGATACCCAGCGGCGTTTGCTCGGCCGGTTTCAATACCACGCAGTTGCCAGCGGCCAGGGCTGGGGCGAGCTTCCAGGCGGCCATCAGCAGCGGGAAGTTCCACGGGATGATCTGCCCGACCACGCCCAGCGGCTCGTGGATGTGATAGGCCACTGTGTTGCCGTCGATCTCGGCAGCAGAACCTTCCTGAGCGCGCAGGCAGCCGGCGAAGTAGCGGAAGTGGTCGGCGGCCAGGGGAATATCGGCATTCAGGGTTTCGCGCACGGCTTTGCCGTTGTCCCAGGTTTCGGTGATGGCCAGCACTTCCAGATTGGCTTCGATGCGGTCGGCGATCTTCAGCAGGGTCAGCGAGCGCTCCTGCACCGACGTGCGGCCCCAGGCATCGGCGGCGGCATGGGCGGCGTCCAGGGCCTTGTCGATGTCGGAGGCGTCAGAGCGCGGGAATTCGGCGATCGGCAGGCCATTCACCGGCGAGGTGTTGGTGAAGTACTGGCCTTTGACCGGCGCGACAAACTCGCCGCCGATGTAGTTGCCGTAACGGGATTTAAAGGAAACGAGGGCACCTTCGGTACCGGGATGGGCGTAACGCATGCTGAATATCTCCTGGTTCTTATGTTTGTTCTGGTGATGCAGCGAGAGGCGCGCAGTGGCGCTTGAAGAGACACAGAGCAAGGGCTGAGCCAGGTGCGTGAAAGTACCGTTTTAGAGCCTTCGCGTTGAGAGGGGTGGTGATGCGCAGTGATGGGTTGTATCGCTGTTGGCGCAGGCTGGCGTGACACTTTGTGCCGTTGCCGATACAGCGCTGTGACTCGCCGGTCAGGCTGTCTTGCAATGGCCGCAAAGCTGGTAGATGCTCGGCCATCACGTGCAACTCCTAGCAGGCCGTTGAAAACGTAGGCGAGGCCGGCAAGACAAGGCAAAAACAGGCGAGGAAGCGGAGTTTACTGGTGTAAATGAGCATTCCGAGCCTGTTTTTAACGAAGTATTGCCAACGCAGGTAGTTTCTCAACGGCCTGCTACAGCGGAGAACAATAACAATGCATAACCCTGCAAGCCGCCACGCCCAGCAGGTGCTGACCGTGGCTCAAGGGCGCGGCCAACTCGCGGGACCTGCTGCCGATTCCTCGGTGGCGCGCTCCTGGCTGCGCTGTCTGCAGCAGCATCACCTCGACCCGGCGCAGAGCATGCCGCCGGCGGTGATCGAGCACGCGCATATGCTTGAGCGGCGTGAGCAGCTGCAGCAGGTGCTGGAGATTTCCAGCAACGAGATGAACAGCCTGCACCGTCAGTTGGCCGGCTCCGGCCATGCGGTTTTGCTGACCGATGCGCGCGGGGTGATCCTCAACTGCGTTACTGAACAGGCGGAAAAACGCACCTTCGAGCAGGCCGGGCTGTGGCTTGGTGCCGACTGGAGCGAGGCCTGTGAAGGCACCAATGGCATCGGCACTTGCCTGGTCGAGCGCCAGCCGCTGACCATCCACCAGAATGAACATTTCCGCAGTCGCCACACTGGCCTGACCTGCTCGGCCAGCCCGGTGTTCGATCCGCACGGCGAACTGCTGGCGGTGCTGGACGTGTCCTCGGCGCGGCACGACGTATCGCGGCAGAGCCAGTTCCACACCATGGCCCTGGTCAACCTGTCGGCCAAGGCCATCGAGGGCTGCCATTTCCTGCGCAGCTATGAAGGCGAGTGGCTGCTGCGTTTTCATGCCCAGGCCGAATACATCGGCCAGTTCAGCGAAGGGCTGCTGGCCTTCGACGGTGATGGGCGTGTGAGTGCGGTGAATCAGAGCGCGATCAATCTGCTCGGCCTGTCCCGGCGGCAGCTGCTCGGGCGCACCCTGGTTGAGGTGTTCGACTGCCGCCTGGATGACCTGCTCGGCCGCGCTTCGGCGCAGCCCAGCGCCAGTTGGCCGCTGTATACCCAGCGCGGCCAGCTGCTGTTTGCCATGCTACGCGGTCAGCCTCGGCGCAGCGCCCAGGCGCTTGGCACTGTTGCATTGGCAACCCCCGGGTTGTGCCTGGCCGACCCTGGCTTGCAGAGTGATTTTCGCCGTGCTTTGCGGGTGTACGAGCGCGATGTGCCGCTGCTGATTGGCGGCGAAACCGGCACCGGTAAAGAGGCCTTCGCCAAGGCCCTGCATCAGGTCAGCTCGCGCGGCGGCAAGCCCTTTGTTGCGCTGAACTGCGCGGCGATTCCCGAGAGCCTGATTGAGAGCGAACTGTTCGGTTATCGCGGCGGCAGCTTTACCGGTGCGCGCAAGGAAGGCATGCGCGGCAAACTGCAGCAGGCCGATGGCGGCACGCTGTTTCTCGATGAAATCGGCGATATGCCGCTGGCGCTGCAGACCCGTTTGTTGCGGGTGCTGGAAGAGCGCCGGGTCGAGCCGATTGGCGGCGAAGCCCAGGCCATCGATGTGCGGGTGATCAGCGCCAGCCACCGCGACCTGAACGAGCGGGTGGCCAGCGGCGAGTTTCGCCAGGACCTGTTCTATCGCCTCAATGGCCTGGTGATCGATCTGCCGCCGCTGCGTGAGCGCAGCGATAAGCTGGCGCTGCTTGATTTTTTGCTGGCCGAAGAGGCGCGCGGACAACCCGTACGGCTTGACGATGCGGCCCGCGAAGCGCTGCTCGCCTACCCTTGGCCAGGTAATGTGCGGCAGTTGCGCAATGTGCTGCGCACCCTCTGTGCACTGTGCGAAAACGGCCTGATCAGCCACGGCGAACTGCCTGCCGAGATTCGCCATGCCCGTCCTGCAACGGCGCTGTTGCCAACGGACAAACCCGACCAGTTGGGCGATGCCGAACGCCAGGCGTTGCTCGCGGTCCTAGAGGCGCAGCACTGGCAGATGAGCCGCAGCGCCGAGCAGCTGGGCATCAGCCGCAACACCCTGTACCGCAAACTGCGCAAACATGGGATTGCTCGGCGAGGCTAAAGCCGTAGGTTGGTGTTGAGCGTAGCGAAGCCCAACAGGCAACAGGCGGCCCGCGTTGTTGGGCTTCGTCGCAGGCTCCTCAACCCAACCTACGGTTTTTATGCCTGCACGTTTGGTAGACGCTTTGATGACGTCTGTAGGTTGGCGTTGAACGCAGCGAAGCCCAACGGTGAGTTGCATTGGCTGTTGGGCTTCGGCGCTGCGCGCCTCAACGCCAACCTACGGAAATAGCCAGGGGCGCTGTGCTAATCTGCGGCCAGTTTTTATCCCGCCTTATTCACCGGCTCTGACGACGCCTGCAAGGTAAATCATGCATATCCATATTCTCGGCATCTGCGGCACCTTTATGGGCTCGCTGGCCGTGCTGGCCAAGGAACTCGGCCACCGCGTGACCGGCTCCGACGCCAATGTTTACCCGCCCATGAGCACCCAGCTCCAAGCCCAGGGCATCGAGCTGACCCAGGGCTATGACGCCGCCCAGCTTGATCCCGCGCCGGATCTGGTAGTGGTCGGCAACGCGCTGTCGCGCGGCAACCCGGCGGTGGAATATGTGCTGAACAAGGGCCTGCCTTATGTCAGCGGTCCGCAGTGGCTGGCCGACCATGTGCTGCAGGGCCGCTGGGTGATGGCGGTGGCCGGCACCCATGGCAAGACCAGCAGTTCGAGCATGCTGGCCTGGGTGTTGGAACACGCCGGCATGAATCCGGGCTTTCTGATTGGCGGCGTGCCGCAGAACTTCGGCATTTCCGCGCGTTTGGGCGACACGCCGTTCTTTGTGGTCGAGGCCGACGAGTACGACAGCGCCTTCTTTGATAAGCGCAGCAAGTTCGTTCACTACCGGCCGCGCACCGCGATTCTGAATAACCTGGAGTTCGATCACGCGGACATCTTCCCGGATCTGGCGGCCATCGAGCGGCAGTTCCACCATCTGGTGCGCACCATTCCCGGTGAAGGGTTGATCATCCATCCCACCACTGAACCGGCGCTTAAACGCGTGATCGAAATGGGCTGCTGGACGCCAGTCGCCACCACCGGCGAGGGCGGGCAATGGCAGGCCAATCTGCTCAGTGCCGACGGCTCGCGCTTCGAGGTGATTTTCGAGGGTAAAACCGCGGGTGTGGTGGACTGGCAACTGACCGGCCAGCACAACGTGGCCAACGCCCTGGCGGTGCTGGCGGCGGCGCGGCATGTTGGCGTGGTGCCGGAGCTGGGCATCGCCGCGCTGTGCAGCTTTATCAATGCCAAGCGGCGCATGGAGAAGGTGGCCGAGGTTAACGGGGTGACCATTTTCGATGACTTCGCTCACCACCCAACGGCGATTGCTACCACCTTGGATGGCCTGCGCAAACGCATCGGCGACGCCAAGCTGATCGCCATCGTCGAGCCGCGCTCAAACTCGATGAAGCTCGGCGCGCACCGCGATGGCTTGCCGGGATCCGTGGTGCAGGCCGACTCGGTGTACTGGTACGCGCCGCCAAACCTGGGCTGGGATTTGGCCGGCACCGTGGCTACCTCGACGGTGCCGATGCAGGTGTGCGATTCCCTTGAAGCGATCATCGCCGGGGTCAAGGCTGAGGCCGCACCGGGCACACAAATTGTGGTGATGAGCAACGGCGGCTTCGGCGGTTTGCATGGCAAGCTGGCAGCGGCCTTGGAGACATAAGCTTGTAGGATGGGTTGAGCGAAGCGATACCCATCAGCCCCGAGTTGATGGGTATCGTGCGCTACGCGCCTCAACCCATCCTACGGTCTGTGCTCAACCCATCCTACGGTCGACGGTTTCACCCATTCCACGGAGTTCGCCGATGAGCGGTCCTGAACGTATTACTTTGGCTATGACCGGCGCTTCCGGCGCTCAGTACGGCCTGCGTCTGCTCGACTGCCTGGTGCAGGAAGAGCGCGAGGTGCACTTTCTTATTTCCAAGGCCGCGCAGCTGGTGATGGCCACGGAAACCGATGTCAGCCTGCCGAGCAAGCCGCAGGCCATGCAGGCGTTCTTGAGCGAGTACACCGGCGCCGCGTCGGGGCAGATTCGTGTGTATGGCAAGGAGGACTGGATGGCCCCGGCGGCCTCCGGCTCCGGCGCGCCTACCGCCATGGTGGTGGTGCCGTGCAGCACCGGCAGTCTGTCGGCCATCGCCACCGGTGCCTGTAACAACCTGATCGAACGCGCCGCCGATGTGGCCCTCAAAGAGCGTCGTCAGTTGATTCTGGTGCCGCGCGAGGCACCGTTCTCCAGCATCCATCTGGAGAACATGCTCAAGCTGTCGAATATGGGCGCGACCATTCTGCCGGCCGCACCGGGCTTTTATCACCAGCCGCAAACCATCGATGACCTGATTGATTTCGTCGTGGCGCGTATTCTCAACTGCCTGAATATCCCCCAGGACATGCTGCCGCGCTGGGGTGAACACCATCAGACCACGCCGGATGAATAAGCCCTTGGTCCGCACTGCGAGCGTATTACTACTGAGCCTGGCCATCAGCGGCTGCGCCACTGTGCGCACCCTGGATGCCGCCAAACCAGGCGCGCCGGTGATGTATGCCGGCACACGGCTGAACCTGTATGCGCTGCAAGGCGGTTGCTGCGCCACTGAGCGCTTTGGTGCAGCGGCCCCGGCTTATCCGGCTGCCGACCTGCCGGTTAGCGCGTTGCTGGATACCTTGTTGTTGCCGCTGTCTCTGGCCACTGCCATCGGTCTTAATCTGGGCATTAGCGGCGGGTTGTAGCGGCTGCCAGGCATCCGGAATGCTGGTGGCTTTGTCCTGCCGGCTAGCCGCCAATGGCCAATGCTCAAGGTGGTGTGCCGGCCCTGGCTTGGCAAACAGGAAACCCTGAAAGCGCCTGCAGCCCATGCCTTGCAGGGCGTCGAATTGTTCCTGGGTTTCCACCCCTTCGGCGGTCACGTTGAGGTTGAGGTTGTTGCCCAGCGCCAGGATGGTGCGCACGATGGCGGCGTTGCTGGGTTGTTCGAGCATGTCGTGAACAAAGGACTGGTCGATTTTCAGTTGGTCCAGGGGCAGCCGTTTGAGGTAATTGAGCGAGGAGTAACCTACGCCGAAGTCGTCTAACGCCAGGTGCACGCCGTGCGTTTTCAGTTGGCTCATCTTGCTGATAAGCGTTTCCACATCTTCCACCAGTTGGCTTTCGGTCAGCTCCAGCTCCAGGCGCTGTGGATTGGCGCCGCTTTCCGCGAGGGCGGCGAAGACGTCCTCAATAAAGTCGGGGTGGTGAAACTGCCTGGCGCTGACGTTAATCGCCAGAGTCAGCTGCGCCAGTTGCGGATGTGCGGCCCAGGCCACCAGTTGTTGGCAGGCGCTGTGCAGGATCAAGCGGCCGAGGGGCAGAATCAGCCCGGTGCTTTCAGCCAGCGGAATAAACTCCCCCGGTGCTACCAGGCCGCGTGTGGGGTGCTGCCAGCGTACCAGGGCTTCGGCGCCGACCAGCTGCCCTTGGGCATCCACCTGGGGCTGGTAGTGCAGGATAAAGTCGCGCTGGCCGAGGCTCTGGCGCAGGTCGCTTTCCAGGTTGGCGCGGGTGCTAACGTCGGCTTGCATCTTCGGGTCGAAAAAGCGCATGGCGTTGCGCCCCGCAGCCTTGGCCTGATACATGGCCATATCGGCACGTTTGAGCACTTCATCGAGCGTGCTGTGCTCGTCGGGGAACAGTGCGATGCCGATGCTGGCTGTGCTGATATGGCTGCGGCCTTGTAGGTCGAAGGGGGCGGCAAGTGTCTCGATGATTTTTTTCCCCACGCTTTCGACCTGTTGGCCGGCGTGCGTAGGTTCCAGGCTGAGGCCTTCGAGCATCAGCACGAACTCATCGCCGCCCAGACGGGCCAGGGTGTCCTGGGCGCGTACATGGCTGCTCAGACGCTCGGCGACCCGCTGCAGCAACTGGTCGCCCATGTCATGGCCGAGGGTGTCGTTGAGATGCTTGAAGTTGTCCAGGTCAATAAACAGCAACGCGGCCTGTTGCAGGCCGCGCGCATGCTTGGCCAGGGCCTGCTGCAGGCGATCAAGTAGCAAACGACGATTGGGCAGTCCAGTGAGAGGGTCGTAGAACGCCAGCTGGTTGATTTTTTCCAGGTTCTGTTTGTGCTCGGTGATGTCGGTGGAGATGCCGCACAGGGCGTAGATTTTGCCCTGGTCGTCGCACAGCGGCAGCTTGACCGAGAGGAAGGCGTGTTGGGTGCTGCCATCCAGGCTGCGATTGATTTCCTCGGTCTGCACCCGCTCGCCGAGCGTGAGTACGCGGCGGTCGTTGTCGTGGAGGTTGGTGGCCGTGTCGATATCGAAGAACTGTTCATCGGTCTTGCCGATAACCTGCTCCAGGTTCTGGCCGAATAGCTCACACACCTTGCGGTTGGCGTACTGGTAACGCAGCTGGTCATCTTTGATATAGATATAGGCTTCGACGCTGTCGAGGATGGTGTTCAGACGTTCTTCGCTGGTTTGCAGGTGGCGCGTTTTCTCGCGGACCTGACGGCGCAATAGCACCGCACCACCGAGAGCCGCGATCAGCAGCACGGCTAGGATGGCCAGGCCCCACCAGACGCTATTCGGGATCAGCAGACGTGGCCGTTCGCCGCCCCAGCGCTGCAGGCTCTGGTAGTAGATCGAGGAGGGTGAGTTCTGCCAGCTCGACAGGTGGTTGTCGATGGCAGCCAACAGGTCGGCGTTCTGCCCTTTGCGCGTGGCGTAGAACAACTGTACCGGCTGAAACATGATAGAGGAGCTTTGCAGCGCATAGCTCGGTGCTTGGTAGTCGCCAAAACGATGGTTGGTCACTACCGCGTCAGCACGCCCGCCCGCCACCAAATCAAAGCCTTGTTGCAGGTTGGGTACACCGATCAACTGGGCTTTCAGGCCAAAGCTTTCGAGCAATTCACGTAGGTATTCCTCCTGCACCGAGCCTCGCAACACAGTAATGCGTAGCCCTTTCAGATCGAGTATCGATTTGAGCTGAAGGTCTTCGCTGCTGTAGATCTGCGACCAACTGAACAACGAGGGTACCTTGTGGAAGTCGAGGGCCTGGGCACGGCTGTCGTTGTAGGCCACGTCCGGCAGCAGGTCTATCTCGCCGCTCTGCGCTAGCTCCAGGCATTGTTGCCATTCGCAGGATCTGGGGCGCAGTTGCCAGTCTTCCTGGCGGGCGATTTCATTCAACAGCTCACCAAGAATGCCGGAGAGTTCGCCGTTCGGGCCCAGGAAGATTTTTGGTTCGTTGGCGTAAACCCCTACGCGGATCTGGCGTGATTGTGCGCTGCTTAGCGAGACCGCCGTAAGGCTCGCGATCAATAACAGCAGAGTGGCGAGTTGGCGAAATGACAGGCGCTTCATGCGTGGCCAGCTTCCAAACGAGATCCATGGCCTAACGATAGCCAGAATATGGCGTAGGTACAGGTGGGTACTGGCAATAGGCTATTTATGGGCGCTAACTGGCCCAGCCTTGATAGACATAGGTCATGGGCTTTGGGCCTTTGAGGTAACGGTTGCTTAGTTCGCCAATCTGAAAACCGCCGGCTTCAATCAACGCACGAATATCGCGGTTGAGGTGGCAGCCGCCGGCCAGTGGCTTCCATAGCGGTGTCAGGCGGTTTTGCCAGCGCAGCACGGGCAGCTCCGGGGCTATGCCGTGCTCGCAGAACAGCAGGCGACCGTCGGGTTTGAGCACGCGGCGCATTTCTTTCAGCGCGGCCACGGCATCGGGAATGGTGCACAGGGTAAAGGTGCAGACGATGCTGTCGAAGCTGGCGTCAGCGGCCTGGATCTGCCCCAGCTCAAGGGCAATCATCTCCACAGGAATACTGATCGATGCAGCCCGTTGCTTGGCCAGTTTCTGCATGTCGGCGCTGGGGTCGACGCCGATAATTACGCTGACCTTGGCGGTGTCATAGAACGCCAGATTGAGGCCGCTGCCGATGCCGATCTCCAGCACCCGGCCATGGGCCTGGGGCACCAGTTGCGAGCGAGCTTTCATCACCGCGCCCATGCCGCAGGCGAAGTCGATCAGGTGCGGCAGCAGGTAGCGGTCATACAAGCCCAAGGTGTTGTCCCCATTATTTTTATTCTGCGTCGTTGCTGGCGTCATCCGGCAGATCGCTGTTGTCGCCGCTGACGGCGGCAAAGCATTTGATCAAATGAGGGTCGGCAGTACCGCTGATGCTCCAGGCGTCGGCCTCACCATCAAAGCGCGCGGCAATCACCTGGGCCAGGGTGAAGTGCCATTTACGCAGGGCGCGGCCATCCATGCATTCGATGCTTAGCAGCGGCGCATCGCTGGTGGGCGGGTTGCCGGCCTGGTGCTGGGCCAGTTGCTCGGTATCGAGGTGGAATTGCCAGGCATGCAGGTCGTCGATTTCCAGCATATCGGCATCGCTCAGGGCGCTGATCAGGTCGTGCGGGGTGGTGCTCATAGGTCGATGGCTTCTTATTAGCGGCAGTTAGTTAGTGGCAGTTAGCGGCCGAGCCGGCGCAGTTGGTCTGATTCGATCACTCGGGTGCCGACGTCTTCTTCCAGCGCCAGGCGCCATAGGGCGCGGGCCAGTACGGTGGCTTCGATGCCACGATATTTGCCCGGCAGCCAGCGCATAAAAGGCGCGGCCAGGCGCTCGCCGAGGCGAAACTCCTGACGTGCGCCGAGCAATAGCGAAGGGCGGGCGATGGTTAGCTGCGGCCAGTTCTGTGCGCGCAGTGCTTGTTCCATTTCGCCTTTGATCTTGTTGTAGAACACCGTGGAGTTGGCGTCTGCGCCAAGAGCACTGATCACCAGCAGGTGCCGTGCGCCGAGGGCGCGGGCGCGTTCGGCGAAGGTGATCACCAGGTCATGGTCGACGGCGCGAAAGGCTTCCTGCGAGCCGGCCTGTTTGATCGTGCTGCCCAGGCAGCAGAAGGCGGTATCGATCTTGCCGCTCAGTTGCACCAGCAGGTCGAGCAGTTCGCCTTGCGGGTTTTCCAGATGCGCATGGGCCGCCAGCGGGCGGCGGCTGGGGGCCAGTACGCGGGCGACCGTGGGTTCGTTCAGCAAACGGTCCAGCAGGTGCTCGCCGGTCAGTCCGGTGGCGCCTGCGAGAAGGATGTGCTGGGGCGTTAAATACATAGTGTGAGGTTCTCCGCTGATAGCAATCAGCTTATCAGGCTGCTGGGTAGGCGCACGGCTGTTATGGGTTGACCGCAGATTGGGCTTCAAGTGCATTGTCTAGGGCGCGCTCGGCCTGCTGTTCGCGCAGCTTGCGCCACTGCGCGAGCACTGCTTTGGCGGGCCAGATCTGCGGTTCTGAGGGTTCGAAGCCGTCGGCCTTTTCGCGTTCGGCGACGCTGGCCTGGGCCAGTTTGAAGGCCCGCTGCAGGTCGTCGGTCTGTTGCAGGGCCTCAGCAAACAGCGCGCGGCCGAAGTAGGTGAAGTCGTTCTCCTCCGAGCAGCCGAAAGACACCCGGTCGGCGCGGGCGGCGGTGATCACCAGGGTCTTGTCGTCCTGCAGCTTGGGGATAAAGCCGCCGGAGTAGCAGGCGGAGATCACCAGCACCTTGTGCCGATTCTTCAGTGGTTCGAGCAGCGCTGCCAGCTCGCTGGCGGGCAGGTCGTTGAGCTGCAGGCGCGGCTGGTCGAGGTTCAGCTCGTGCTGGGCGGAGCCATGGCTGGTCAAGTAGATAAAGATCAGGTCTTCCTCGCCGCTGCGTTCGGCCAGGGCCTGAACGCTGCGGCCCAGGCTGGCGCTGGTGGCCAGCGGGCGATCCGCCAGGTGGTCGCGGTGGTTGACCAGGGTGATCAGGCCGTGTGCGGCGAAGCGCTCTTGCAGCAGGTTGCCGACATAATCGGCCTCGCGCATAAACACGCTCTGCTTGCCATCGCCGGCCAGGGTCAGGGCATACAGCTCGATGGCTGGTGTGGAGGCGGGTAGTTTGGCAATGGCGGCATCCAGCAGGCGGCCTTGTTCCAACAGGCCGGTGGCCAGGGCATCGGGTATGGCCTTGCCCTGGGCGTCACGAATCAGCCGGTCGTTTTGCCAGGTGCCGCTTTGCTGACTGCCATCTACCAGGGTCAGGCTGCCTGTACCTTGGTAGCTGCCGTAGGCGAAGTTACCTTGATAGACGCTGCCGTCGGCCAGGCTTAGGCGGCCTTCGCCGTGGTAGCTCCAATCGCTGAATTGGCCGGCGTAATGGCTGCCGTCGCTGCCTTTGAATTCGCCTTTGCCGGTCAGGCTGCCATGGACGAAGCGGCCGCTCCAGACGTCGCCGTCGGCGCTCTGATAGCGGCCCTTGCCGTGGAACTGGTTGTCGCGGAACTGACCACTGTAGAGGTCGCCGCCCAGGTTCTTGAAACTGCCCTGGCCATTGAGTTGGCTGTTGTCGAAGGTGCCGGTGTATTCATTGCCTTCGGCGTCGGTCAGTACGCCCTGGCCGTCGGGTTCATCATTCTTGAACTGGCCCTGGAAGCTGGCCCCGTTGCTCCATTGCAGCTTGCCCAGGCCGCTGTACCGGCCTTTGCTGAATTCGCCACGGTATTCCAGCTGGCTGTTTTTCAGGTGGCCTTCGCCGCTGGGCCTGCCGTTGGAAAAGCCGCCTTCGTAAAGGCTGCCATCGCTGTAGGTGAGGCTGCCCTGGCCGTGAAAATCGCCGGACTGAAATTCGCCGCTGTAGAACTCGCCGTGCTTGCTGCGCCATTCGCCGGCGCCGCTGAACTGGCCGTCCTTGAATTGCCCCTCATAGTAGCTGCCGTCGCTGTAATCCAGGCGGCCTGGGCCTTGCAGCAGGCCGTCGACAATTTCGCCACGGTAGCGCCCGCCATCAGGCAGCACGGCATCCGGTGGCAGCAAGGGTTCGCCATCGCCGCAGGCGACCAGCAGCAGGGCGAGGCTCAGGGGGGCCAGGAGGCAGAGAGGGCGCATGCAGAAAATCCAGGCTGGAAGGTCGTTGCCGAGTATGCCTTAAAGCGCTCAGAACGCCGTGATTGAGCGCGCTGGCAGGCATATAAAATAGAAAAGGCGCTCCAGCAGATGCCAGTGCGCCTTTGTTCGGGGGCTGCGATCAGACGAAGCAGAGCGTCAGCGGTTCAGCGATATAGGCGGGTTTTTCCGAGCCTTCAATCTCCAGCACGACTTTGGCTTTGAGCAGCCATTGGCCAGGATTCTTCTCATGGGCGTCGGTCAGGCTGACTACCAGGCGGACTTTGGAGTTAACTTTCACTGGCTGGATAAAGCGCACGCTGTCCAGGCCATAGTTGACGGCCATCTTCAGCCCTTTAGGCATGATCATGATGCCCTCCATCAGCTTGGGCACCAGTGATAGCGAGAGGAAGCCGTGGGCGATGGTGCTACCAAACGGAGTGAGCTTGGCTTTTTCCGGATCGACGTGGATGAACTGGTGATCGCCCGTGCATTCGGCGAACTGGTTGATACGGTCCTGGTCGATGGTCAGCCATTCGGAACGGCCGAGTTCTTTGCCGATATAGCTGGGCAGTTCAGCGGCGGGTACTGATGTCATGGTTTCTCCTTGAAGACGCAAGTGTTGTTGTTTTTGGGGGCGTAAATCCTTCTGCCCTAAGATCATCATGGGTTTGCCGCAGGGTCAAGTGCTCCGTTAACGCTAAGCCAGTGCCACGCAACCGCTGTAAGACGGCCCTCGCCGGGCGCTTCTGCTTATAATGCGCGGCACTGCGACTGGGATCATACGATTCGGAGATTACCCATCATGCTGCTACGCGGCCTTTCCTGGCTGGTGCTGTGCCAGTTGCTCGGCACTGCGCTGAATGCCCTGCTGATTCCGATTTTGCCGGGGCCGATCATCGGCATGTTGCTGCTGTTCGCCTTTCTGCTGCTGCGTGGCGAGGTGGGCGAGCCGCTGCACCTGGCCTCCAGCAATTTGCTGAAATATCTGCCGCTGCTGCTGGTGCCGCCAGCGGTGGGGGTAATGGCCTATGCCGAGGATATCTTTGCCGACTTTTGGGCGATTGCCGGTGCGCTGTTGTTGTCGCTGCTGATCTCGATCGTATTTGCCGGCTGGCTGATGCAGAAACTGATCGACCGTCAGCAACGCCCGGAGGACGTATGACGCTGGAGTGGCACGCTGCCTGGCAGGCGCTGATCCATCACCCGCTGTTTGGCGTGGGCATTACCCTAGGCGTCTACCAGTTGGCGATTGCTGCTTACGAGAAAACCCGCTGGGTGTTTCTGCAGCCGGTGCTGGTGTCGATGCTCGCGGTGATCGGCATTCTGCTGGCCTGCGGCCTGACTTTTGCTGAATATAAGGATAGCGCCGCCGCGCTGACGCTGTTCCTCGGTCCGACTACAGTGGCCCTCGCGGTGCCGCTGTTTCTGAATCTGCGGCGCATTCGTCAGCTGCTCTGGCCGACCCTGATCACCCTGCTGGTGGCCGGTGTGGTCGCCACTGTGCTGGGCATTACCCTTGCCTGGGCCTTCGGTGCCGAGCAGATCATGCTCATGAGCATGGCGCCGAAATCAGTGACCTCGCCGATTGCCATGCTAGTGGCCAATCAGATTGGCGGGATTGCCGCCCTAGCAGCGGTATTTGTGATGATCACTGGGATCATCGGCGCCATTATCGGCCCATCGTTGCTCAAGCGCTGTGGCGTGCAGCACCCGGCCGCACTGGGCATGGCCCTTGGCCTGACCGCGCACGCGGTCGGCACCGCGCGCGCGCTGCAGGAAGGCGAGGAGTGCGGCGCGTTTTCCGCCCTGGCGATGAGTCTGATGGGCGTATTCACCGCAGTGTTACTGCCGCTGGCTATTCTGTTGTGGCTATAAAGGAGGCGCCTGTGACCCTACCGCTATTTCCGCTGAATACCGTGTTGTTCCCCGGCTGCATGCTCGACTTGCAGATATTCGAAGCACGTTACCTGGATATGATCAGCCGCTGCATGAAGCAGGGCCAAGGCTTTGGTGTGGTCTGCATCGTCGACGGCGCTGAGGTGGGCGAGGCTGCGGGGCAGTTTTCGGCGATAGGCTGCGAGGCGCTGATCCGTGATTTCGAGCAGCGGCCCAATGGCCTGCTGGGAATTCGCGTCGAGGGTGCCCGGCGCTTTCGCGTGCAGCGCGCTCAGGTGTTGCCGGATCAGCTGACCCTGGCCGAAGTCGAGTGGCTGGACGAGCACGCCGAGCAACCGCTGGAAGCTGAACATGCGGATCTGGCGGCGTTGCTCGGTGCGCTAAGCGCTCACCCGATGGTGGCATCGCTGGGCATGGCGAGCGAGCCGGCGGGCCAGGAAGCATTGGCCAATCAATTGGCCTACCTGTTACCGCTGGACGCCGAGCAGAAACTGCAATTGCTCGAAACCCCCGAGGTGCAGCTGCGTCTGGAGCTGTTGCAGCAGCTGCTTGAGCTGCTGCAGGGCGAGCGTCAGTAGCGGTACAGCAGTGTAAGCGCGCGCCGTTTTTGGCACTGCTTAGCGCGGGGTTTGGCATAGAGAAAGCCGAGCCGCGCGCATGATTTTAGCTCGATGTTTGGCATAGCCGCAGATTAACCCGCCCCCCCGCCTACAAACTGCGGCACGACTTCCAAGTAGCGCCCCCCAGGCCCCGCAATAGCATGAACCCGCAACCCCATAATCTGGGCCATCGGTATATGCAGCTCATTACCCACAGCAGTAGCGCCGATGTTCTGCCCCATAGCGCCCACTCCATCAAATCCAGCAGAGCATTTCAAAACCAGCTGGCTCGCTGCGGCTGTTGGCCATGCGACGACTGTAAACTCCAGTACGTGCCTTGAAGGTACATTCGGCAACATCAGAACAAACTGGCCTCCCGGCCCTTCACCAACCTCGAATACCTCAACCCGGCCAGCGGTCATCGGCACATCAAGCTGGCCGGCCTCGGTCAACTCATGAAAGGTGTGCACGCCAATCGGGTGGCCCCAGTCTGCTGCCGTTGAAGTACCGTTCGATATGTAGTGAAAGCCTGAAACCAGATCGACGTAGTGGGCCGCTATTGAAGGCGGTGCCCCTGTTGGCGCGCCATTGCCACTCGCCACGTGTTGTACTTCAGCCATCATGTATCTCCTTGTGTAGCAGGGCTAGACCCAGTTGATAACGGAACTCGTAGGAACCTGCGTCAGAGCCGCGCCGGTGCGTGAGTTGTAAGAGCCGCGTAGGCTGGACGTCGGGAAGCCCACAAACTGCTGAGCCGTGCCGGACTTAAACCCCGTAGGGCTGTAAGCGTTTTGCACACTGCATATCGATGCCGGGCCGGACATCGTCCAGAGCGCAAGTAGCTTGTTTGAGTAGAGGTGCAGCCCTGCATATGCTCGGGCAAAACGCGGCCCGCCTAGCTCAAGGTAAGCCGACGGAGGCGATTGAGATTCAAGCAAAGTCCCAACAACAAGCGGCGCGAAGCCATCGTTCCGAATGGCTCTGTCTAACGGCTGTAGGCCGGTACTGGGTAGGTTGCTGCCTATGCCCTGCGCGCCATCCTGATCAACCTGTTCGCTGTCCACTTCCAGCACAACGTCAACCGTGGTGCGGAACTGCGCCACCCCAACCTGGTTAAGTGTGTCGCCGCGCAGCTCAAACGACACATCTGGGTTTGTGCTGCTAAACAGCTCCGGTCCGGCTCTGTAGTTCAGCTCTCTGCGCAACTCTGCCTCAGCGATAACAGCGCCGTTGAGGCTCAGGGTTTGCTTGATAACCTCGGTGGTAGTGCGGTTGATGTTGAACGAAACACTCCCCGCAAAGTACTCCGTGTCAAGCAGGGGCGAGCCCAGATTGGGGATCGGCGAGCCGTCGTCTGCAAAATAGGAGTTCACATTTGATTTTTCAGTGATGCCGGATGCGCTAATGCTAAAAACCGTATTGGCGGTCACCTCATTACTGCCGCCGCGTTCAAGCAATTGCACCTCGCCATCATCGTCAAACCAGGCGGCGATCACTGTGCTGCCATAATCCCAACGCACCACCCCATCGCGGGCGCGCCAGTTAATTGGCCATATCACAATATCCGGCGCATCTTCAGGAGTCACCACGGCTGCGGCGTACGTCACGCGCGGCGTCGTTATTGCACGCCCCTGATACTCGGCAAAAAACTCGGGGCCGTTATCGGTCTCAACCCACACGCCATCCAATAGCCCAACCGATTGCGCGTTCTGGCCCACTCTTGCCCGGTATTCATTCCACTGCACATCGTACTGCGTGCGGCTCGGAGCTATGGGCGCGCTGAGATACTCAAGTTCAGCAGTAAACACCTCATCCACTCGCGCTATGCGCACTAAAAAAAAGTCGGGTCCATAGCCAGTGGCGCGGAATATCGCCGCATCGCCACGGCGGGAGACGTCCGCCAGCTGCATTTGATCGGGCAACATAGCGCCAGTGACACCACCAGGAACCTCCGGATATAGGGTGACCGGGACTGCATCGTCGGGTGCCTGTAGCGACACAATAGACACCTCCACCCGGCGGCCCGTCGGGCCACCCGATACCCCCCTGATGCCCACAAAACAGCACTTTCCAGGTGCCTCGGCATAGATGAAACGAGCAGCCGCCTGCAGCTGATCAGCCACCTTTGACACCTTGCGCCATTCAACGCCATGGACGTAACCGGCACTCCAGCAAAGAATGTCCACCGGCCAGCTCCAACCGCGAGCCTCATCTGCCAGCGCTTCCTCGGGGGAACGAACAGCGCCAGGCGCATCAGGCACCGTTAGCAGCCAGTTGTCCCCGTTCTGCGGTGAGTTAATTTCGACCGTGGCACCGTTCGGCAGGGTCAGCTCTCGCCCACGTACAAGACCATGACAGGGGAAGCCAAAGGCTCGATAGTCAGGGAGGGTCAGCTCGATATCGATCATGGTTCGCCTTTCCCTCCGCCCGGAGTGGCCTTGACTGGGCGTTTAGCAAAGCGAATCTCGCCAACCTCGCCGTTTGCGTCGTGCATCGTGATGGCGTCGACCTGCGGCAGCTCCAGCGCGACCAGCCCGTCCGTTGTAATCAGCACGGTTGAGCTGTCGTGATACGTCCGGGCGTACTCGGCGGTGTCACCCACGCTACCCTCAATAAGCGGCCAGGAAATTCCGCCGGCACCTGTCGGTGGGGCAACATAGGGCACGCTGACTCGCTTACCAGCACGCGCGCCGCGACGGGCAGCGACGGGCAGCCCCTCGCGGCGCTCCGGCTGCAACAGGCCCTGCAGGTCACTGATTAGCCGCTGATAATTCATGCAACCTCCATTAAAAGTTGGTCGCTCGGTAGCACAACGGGGTATGTATGCTCGCGCGTTGCCTCGGTCGGGTCACGATGCTCGGCCGCGATATCCGGCGTTGTGATCTGCAAACGGCGGGGGTGGCTTTCCGAACTGGGTGTTTCCCAGCCGTAGTTGCCGGCGAATCCGTCGATATCTTCGCTGTACGGGGGCGACGCGGGCCGGCCGCCCAACTGGGTCGCCAGTTGGGCAATGGACTCGGGCGGCTCGCCAAAATCGAATACAGCTCGGGCCGGCAAGGTGAAGCCAGCACCGGTCGCAACTTGGCCAACGCGGGTCAGCGCCAGCTCTAGTTCGGCCACGGCCTCGCCGCTGTCGTGATCCCAGCGCACGGCCCCGCGCCGCAGCTTGCCTTTTGCGCGCATGCCGAGCGCCTCGACCTGGACGGTATGCACCAGGTCGAACACGTCATCGGTGACCGGCACTTGGAATGCCAGGCGGCTCTGGCGGTGGCTGGCATGCATGCGCGTTTTCTCAAGGGCGAATGCGGTACGTAGGAGGTTCTCGCGGCGGGCCGGCTCGTCCTCATCAAGAATCCAGTCGCCCAGTTCGTCCTGCACCGCCGTATCGGGACGCGGGCCTTCCTCGTCTTCCCAGGCACCGCCGTCAAACTCGACCTCGTCGGAGTGACGGGCCGACCCACCGCGCATGCCGTAAGCCGCTACGGAGCCGGGAACCTCCAGCGCCAGCTTGTAGACTTCGGTCAGCGTCTGTGCCACGCGGGCACCCACACGCGCATTGAAGGCCAGCATATGCGGGTCGGCAGTAAAGCGGTTGCCCCAGGAACCGCCATTGCCGCATGGGTTGGGCATCGAGTGCGGCAGCGCCTCGTAGGTAAGCCCAAGCGTCGTCCAGTTTGCTTGATCGAGCGCCCCGGTCAGCATGCTCACGGTCGGTAACTCGGTGTCGTCGCCCAGCCAAACGCAGAACGACCCGGCCGGGTGCTCCCAGGCGAAGGTGTACTCGCGGTGGCGCAGGCGCTGGTAACGGTACTCGACTGTTAACTCCACCCGGTTGATCAACTGATCGGCAGTTGCCAGATTGAGCTGCAGCGAGCCGTCAATGATTTCGTCGGCGGTGAAGCGGTAGTGTGCTGCCGGTGCAGCCTCCCACTCCGTCAGACGGAACTGGCCTTCAGCGCTGCAATCGAGCGACAGTGCGCGAGTGCTGAGCAAGTTAGCGGCGTAGCGTTCGGGGTCGTCGATCTGGCCGAACACGCCCTCGGCATAGTCGCCCGGCACCAGGGCGGCGATCTGCTCAGCAGTCATAGCAGCCAGACGCCGCTGGCGCTGACAGGTGGCTGTCATGGTGAGCACCTGGCTGGAAATATCGACGCTCGGCTGCATGGCCTCGCCGGTAAACCACAGCGCCTGCGCGGCGACCAGGTCACCCTCCAGACGTTGGTGATAAAAGGTCACTGGCTGCCCGGTGAAGGCGTCCGGCGCGAATACGCCCGGCTCGGGCAACAGTCGCAGTGTGCAAAGTCGGCTGCCCGACTCTTCGAACTCGATACTCGCCACGCCTGTCAGCCTGGCGGATACGTCTTCGCTACCGATCTGCACGCGCAAGCGCCAGACCTGATTGTCTGGCACGGTCACCACCTGGCTGACCGATGGCGGCGAGGTATTGAGCGAGGCGGTGTTAAGGGCGCTGAGACCGAGCATGCTTAGCCCCCCACCAACACATTGCTGGCCTGATCGACAAGGAGATTGCCGGCCGCGTCCGTCAATGCGCCATCCGGCCCCGGCTCGGGATCGGTGCCTCCGTCTTGCTCCAAGGCTTCGACTCTAGCCGTCAGCGCCGCAAGCTGGCTGACCAGGTCGTGCAAGGCACCTGCGGTCAGTTCGATGAATACCGCACTACCGGCCGGCCACTCAGCGGCGGCCGTCCCCTCCTGGGCGCGGTCGATTGTCAGCACGCCTCCCGCCTGGGCCGTCACCGTGACGATTTCCCAGGCGCTACGTGCCGCATTGGTCAGCGTCACCTTGTACCAGGTGCCATTACCGAAGCTCAGTAGACCGGCCGCTGAGACAGGTACTGTCATCTGCTCGGCATCCGCCGGGAGCGTTGCGCTCAGCCCTGTTTGCCAATGGTTGATAAATCGCTGCATCACGCCTCCCGCGCGTCAAAAGACCAATCGACCAGCTCGCGACTGTCGTCTGTTTCGGTAACCGGCCCATCGGTGAGCACCATCAGTCGAGGCAGCCAGCCAACCCGGTACGCGCGGGCACCGGGGATCGGCGCTACGTTGGCCAGGTTGCCGTCCAGCACCAGACTGGTATCGACCCAGCCGCTGCCCACGGCGGCGATTGCCCAGGGCTGTTCGTCCGGGCGGCGGTGCTGCGCAGACGGCAATTCGTAAACCAGTCCCGTCCCCCCACCCACTTGGGGGCAACGCACAGCAGCTCCAGTGGGCGGCTGTAGTCGAGCGACTCAAGGGCTGGGTCGAGATGGCCGGTGGCGCTGATCGAAGTAGCCGTCTTGCGCCAGTGGGTTTGTTTGACGCCTCGGCCGCTGGCCATACGCAGCTCGCGGCTGCCGCCAAAGGATTCGTAGCGCTGCCGGATCGGTCCGGAGTGCGGCAGTATCTCGATGCCACCGAGGACGAGCGGGACAATGTGCTCAGTCATTTCCGACGCATTCCTACCGTGCCGTGCATCAGGCGTGCGCGTTCCAGATCGTCTTGGAAGCGCTGCACTTCGTTCGGTGTACCTTCCAGGGCATAGGAACCGCCCCATGGCATGGCCAAATTGAGCGGCTGGCGTTCGCCCATGCGCTCCAGACCCTGCGGCAATGCGGGGAAGTCGGGCACGAATGGCTCGCGGCCCGGCAGCTCGCCTGTGCGGTTCATGTAGTCGAGGTTTGCCGCGCCCAGGCGCTGGGCCGAGCGGGCGTTGAGCATGAATTCTTTACGCGATGCGGCGACCAGGACGCTGTCACTCACCGTGCTACCGGGGCCGTCGATCCAGCCACCCGTGGCGCGTTTGATCGGTTTGCCGGTGATGATTTCTGCAGCCTGGTCATTAGCTGCGCCGGATGCTTTCGCGGCATCTGCTCCCGCGCCGATGTAGTTGACCGGGATCACCATGTACTTTTTCAGGCGCTCGGCCAGCTCTTTGGCCTGTTGTTCCAGGTACTCGGCGGACTGCTCGAAACCCGTAAACTCGATATTAATTCGCTTGAATGCCTCGGCCTGAGCCAGCAGTTCATCCATCTGCGCCTTGATCGCATCAACGCGGCCTTTGGCATCGATGCGCTCGACGTCGGCCTTGGTCTCATCCAGGCGCGCAGCCTGGTCGGCGATTAGCCCCAGCTCATCGGCGATACCCGCGAAGCCGTAGCTGTTGGCACCGCTTTCCTTGAGTTCGCGCAGCACCTCGGCGGCTTCCCGCGCTTTGCGAATAGCGCCCTCAGAGTCGCCCGCTTGCAGCGACTGGCGCGCGCCTGCCTTCAGTGCAGTTACATCACCAAAGGTTGCCGGGCCGTCATCAGCCGGTGCGCGCATGTCTTTGGCGAGCTGCTCGAACTCTTTCGCCAGGGCGGCGCGGGCTTTCATCGCGGCCTGGGTTTTCTGGTTGGCCGCTTCTAACTGTTTGTTGGCCGCTTCGTAAGCCAGGATTTCTTTGCCCAGCGCGTCCTGGATGTTTTTGAGGTTGTCGGCCTTGATCTTGGCTACAGCTGCCGAATGGCGACCCTCGGCGGCCTCGCGCTCGGCGTGCTCATCTTTGATTGCGCCCAACGCCTTGCGGTAATCACTGGCCCTGCGCTGTGACGCCAGCGCGTCCTGGTTGATTTCGTCGGAGGTGTCCTGCCGGCTGATCAACTCGCCCTGGGCGCGGTAGTGTTCCTCGGCCAGGCGCAGGCGCTCGGCATACGCTTTGCGCTCGGCATCGGTCATGCGGGCCAGCGACTCGGCCGGCAGAATCACCGCATCGGCATACTCGGTGGTTTTCGTCACTGTGGCCTGCAAGCTAGCCTGGTAATCGGCCTGGCTTTTTTGCAGCTCGCGGATGCCATCAATGGTGTCGTACAGCTCGACCAGCTTGCCGCCCGTCCAGGCGACCACGCCCAGGGCCAGTGCGCCCTTGGCCAGCTTGGCCACGTCCGCCAGGTTCTTTAGTTTGGGGATCAGGCCAGTTGCCTCAATGCCCATCGCCCCCAGCGCGGCACGGCCTGCGCCGCTCACGGCGGGCAGCTTGCCCAAGTGCCCGCCTAGCAGCAGCAACGGGTTTATCAACCCGCGTACCGCTAACCCGAGCGGCACTACTACGGTGGCCATAGCACCCACTGCCAGCGTGGTATTCCGGACGGCGGGATCTAGCTGGGCGAAAAATGCGGCAACTTCTACCGCACTTTGTCCCAGGCGTAACAACTGCTGCGCAAGGTCAACCAGCCCTTGGGAGACTTGCGGATCGCTGATAGTGGCAGCCAGATCATTGATCGCCTGAATCAACCCACTGGTATCAGCACCGGAAAGCGCCTTGCTTACTGCATCGCGCAGCCGGGTCATGGCTGCGCCCACGGTGTCTGGCAGCCCCTGAGACTCGGCGCGAATCACATCGAACTGGCTAACCAGCGCGTCGGTTACCATTGCTGCAGTTAGCTCGCCCTCGGCTGCCATCTTGCGAAGCGCACCGATAGGCACGCCCAAGCCCGCAGCCAGCGCTTGCATAAGGCGTGGTGCCTGCTCGGCCACACTGTTGAATTCGTCACCGCGCAACGCCCCGGCTCCCAGTGCCTGGGCAAACTGAATTACGCCATTTTGTGCCTCGGCGGCCGTCGCACCGGACACGCGAAACGACAGCGCCACGGTTTCCGTCAGCTTGAGAATGTCGTCCTGACTACGCCCCGCCTCTTTCAGTGGCCGGCTGATACGGCCGTAAAGGGTCACCAGAGAGTCAACCGGCGCAGCACTGCGCTGTGCGATGCCCTCCAGGTTGGCCAAGGTGCTGTTGAACTCTTCTTGTGAGCTGGTGGCCAGGCGCAAGCGTCCAAGCATGGACTGGTACGCATCCACGGTAGTGGTCAGCCCCTCGATACCCCGCAGCGCCGCCGCCATGCCGGCATAGACCCCGACAAAGGCCACAGCCCCCGCCATGCGGGCTTGCCCTAGGGCAGCTGTCCAACCATTGGTTTGAAATACCAGTTCGGCGGTACGCTGGCGTAGCCGCACCTTGGCCTGCGCCAATTCGGCCAGGCTCAGCCCGCCTTGGGTGGCTAACACGCGGTACTGCTGTTGTAGCGCCACGACCTCGTTGCGGATCTCGCGGTGTGGTCGCACGTTCAGCGCCTGGCGCGCACCGGCAATGCGCGCTTGCTGGTCAGCGGCCTGGCTCGCTTGTGCCAAATCAGCCGCTAAACGCTTCTGCTCACTACTCAGGCGGCTGGTATCCACCCCCGCGCTTTTCAGCGCGCCGGACAACTGGGCGAGCTGGCCTTTTTGCCCGGCAATGGCCTGCTCCATTGCCCGCGCTTCGCCCGTCATTGCGCGGTAGGCTTGCTGCTGCGCCCTGGTGGGCTTCTCGGCGCGGACCAGTTCATCGGCAAGCTCGCGGATGCGTGCGCGGGTTGCGTTGAGTTGGGCCTGGTTCTCAGCTAGGCTGGATTGCATATCCCGAAAGGCATTGATCTGCCCTAGCGGCTGCTTGAGGCGTTCCACCAACTCTTGATAGCCGGCACGAAAGTCCTGCAACTGACGGCGACCATCGCGGGCATCGACTGAAATGGAGAGGCGTACATCACTCATGGAAACAACCCTGATTATGCTGGTGTTGGCACTGCTGCTGTTTTACTGGCCGGCTGCATTCATCGGCGCGGCGCTGCTGATCGCTGCTATCGGCCTGTTGGTTGCGCTGGTCGGGTTTTCTCTGCCCAAACTTCATTAACGTCCTTTTTGCGCCGCCTCGGCCGCGCTAGTCGCTTCATCCAACGCCGCTAGCCAGGTGCCCCAGGGGTAACTCCATAACTGGGTGTGGCCGTGCCGGATCAGGGCGCTGGCGTTTCGTTCAAGTCGTTTGAGAGCCGTTCCAGGAGCCGTTTTCCGGTCTCTGTGATTCGCTCCCTTAGGCCGAAAAAATCCTTGTTTACCTCCCGGCAAGCATCAAACAGCTCGCGCACCTGGTTGGGTGTCAGGCTGTCCAGGTCGTTTTGCTTCACATCCGTCATGGCCATCAGGTCGGCCAGGCTGATTTCGGCAATCAGGGTGTCGCCCACCAGGTCGTCACCCGCGCCATCGGCGGTGCGCTTCAACCAGGCGCGAATCTCACCCACGGTCAGCTCGCGCACAGTCACGCTCAATGCGCCGAGTGCAATGGTCTTTGTCAGGGTCATGCTCATAACCAAAGGCTCCAATGCCGGGCCTGTGCGGCCCGGCGTTGCGGGTGGGTTTAAAGGAAGGTGGCGCGCCAGAAAGGCGACTCACCAGCCGGGCGCGTCGGGTCGGCCAGCACTTCCCCCTTGCTCAGCAACTTGCCGGGGTTCTCGCCATCGATCAGCGCCAGTTCCTCGGCGGGCGGTGCCTTCCAGCGGTGAATCTCGACAACTACCGGGCGGCCGCTTTCGGCTTCGTTAAGGCCGTCGAATACCAGACGGTACTCGGCACCGGCTTCTACCAGCGGTTCAATGCGCGTGGCCTGGGTGCTGGTGTAGGCGATGGTGGCCGGGGTCGGCGCGGTGATGACCGCGCTGTCTTTCGGTACGCTCAGGCCGGCCGCCGAAACATTCACCGCCGACAATGCAATCGGGGTGCTGTCGCTGGTTTTGGTCAGGGTGATCGACTTAGGGCCTGGAAACTCGGTCATGCTCAGGCCACCCGGCTGCAGCACGATGGGTTCGGCGGTCACCGTTTCGGGCGGCAGGTCAATAATCTTGCCCTGCAGCACCATGGCGAGGTTTTCCTCGGGCCATTCCTGCATCTGCACGTCGAGCGTGATGCCATCCAGGGTGTCCAGGGTGGCGAGGTTGCCGCCACCCGGTTTGCGGTGTTGCTTCCAGGCCATCTGGTTGGAGCGGTTGGCGAACTTGAGCGTTTCAACGTCGCCCAGGTCGCGCAGCGGTGCGTCCACAACGCCCAGGCGCTGGGCGTGAACAACGCCAACGCCCTTAAATACTCGTGGCTGTGCCATGGTCACTTGCCCTCTACGTGTTCGCCGACCTTGAAGGTTTCGACGATAAGTTTTGCGTCCGCCTCGGACACGGGAATAACCGCGCCCTTGGGGTGTTTCTCGCCGGCATGGCGGTGGCCGTTATCGCTGGTGATCTTGACCTTCACCTTGGCTGGCTCGGCTGGCTTCGCCTTGTCTGCGGCTTTTGCTTCAGTTGCCATGTGCCCCTCCTAGCGGGTGCGTGGGTGTTCAAATTTCACCGGCCAGGTGATCACCCAGGCGGCGGTGCCGGCTTTATCCAGCCCGGCGTGGTAAAGATTGGCGGCGCGCATATCCTTGGCGTTGATGCTGTCCTCCAGCGCCAGGCCGCATCGGCTGCCCGGCAACGCTGCCTGTAGGGTGCTGGCCACCTGCAGCACATTCAGGGCACGGGGTAGGCCCTTGGCATCACCGGCCAGCACCACCACAACAGCATGCCCGTGGGTGATTAGCTGGCCACGGCCATTGACCTCAAACTTCAAGCCCTCCAGGGCAATGCGGCAGGCGCGGGCTTTGGTTGCGTAGCGCTCCAGGTCGGCCGGGCTGAACCGCCCGCCATGCAGCGCGACCTCAACCTTGGGCGTAACGCCCTGGTACAACTCAGCGGCCCAGGCTTCGATGCCTTGCAGCACCTGGTCAGCGGTTAACTCAGTCATTGGCCAGGCTCTCTAGGTAGTCATCAATCAAACCCACAACGTCATCGCGGTCCTGGCCTTCCAGGCCCAGGAACTCGCGCTGCTCGATCCCTCGGTCTGGGTCGCCGTACTGGTGTGTGGCCGCATAAATCAGCGGGCTACCCACCAACACGCTATCGCCCTGCACCTCGTAAGTGATGCTGTCCAGCAGGTGGCCATTGCCTTGCAACAGGCTCTGGCCGCTGTGCCGGGTTTCGGCGTACTCGGGCGACCAGTCCGGCCATCCCTGGCCGCCTGGGCTGGCTTTATCAACCGCAATGCGCCGCCGCGTCTGGCTCTCGACCTCTGCGCCGATCCCTTCCAGGAGCGGCGCGGTGTCCAGTTGTGCCAAGCGCTCCAGCCGGCCAGCCAGGCGTGGTTCAAACGCTAGGTTGGTGCTGATGGCGGCCCCAGTCACAGCAGGTCACCAAAGCGCTTGGGCTGGCTTTCAAACCAGGCCTCGCCGCTGCTTGCCTGCTCGGGCGGGGTTGGCAGGCCAAGGCCTGCGTCACCCGATGCCACCCGACGCAGGTAGCTGATGGCGTCCTCATAGCGCTTGCGCTTGTCCTCGGTCAGCGCACCGCCCTCGCTCGAAAGCAGGTACAGGGCGATATCGCCGACCAGGCCGGGGAAGCGCTCAGGCACCACCGGCAACGGCAAGCGATGCTTGGCGCTGACGTAGCTGTCGATTTCGGCACTGGCGCGGGCCAGTGCGTCCTCAACCACCAGAGCATCAATCACCCCGTCATCATCACGGTCGGCCACCAGCAGCACGGCGTTTTCGCCGTACTGCTTGATAAAGCCCGCCAGGGTTGCGTAGGCCATGGGTTAAGCCTCGCCGCCCTGAGGGTCAGCTGGCGGCGTGTCGTCTTTCTGCTCGCCGTCCTTGGAGGCAGGTGGAGGCTCAGTAGCGGGGGCCGCTGCGGGTTTAGCCGCTGCCTTGGCGGCCGGCTTTTTCGCGGCTGCTTTGGCACTGCCTCCAGCCTTGGCCGCTTTCGCGGCTGGGGCCTTCGCGGGCTTGGCCGCTGCCGCTGGTTTGGCATCCTTGCCAGGGTCAGCCGAGGTAGAGCCACCAACAGCGTCCGGCTCGGCCAGCTCACCATCGAGCAGCTCAACGGTAAGCACCGGGTCGGCCTGCAAACGCTCCAGCTCGGCCTCGGTAAAGCGGTCGGCCGGGTGATCGGTGGCGACTTTGCTGTGGGCGATGCCACAGCGGCGGAAGCCGTCCAGTTTCGAGGTGATACGAATGATCATGGCGGCGACCCCTTATGCGAGCCACGGGCAAACGAGCACCTTGGCGGTGTGATACCACTCGTTGCCGTCGTCGGTATCCTTCTCCAGGAGCTTGCGCGCGGCACCTTCCAGGCGCGGCGGAACCACCAGCAGGTTTGGCGTAATGCCTAGCGGGCGGCCACCGTCTGCCTTGAACTCACCCATAGCGGCGCGGGCGCTGCCATAAAACTCACCGGTAAGAGGCTGACGCGAGGCGTAGGCCATCTGCCAGAAACCAAAGCCGCCGTTGTTACGGGCACGCACGCCATGCACGTATTCGTCATGGTCAAAGACGTGATCGCTCTTGGTCGGGTCGGTTTTGCTCTCAAGCTCAGGCTTGATGCGCTCCTGGTAGATCAGCGGCTTGATGGCGCGGGTGGTATCCAGCAGGAACCACGCAGGGCCAGGGCTAGCGCCGGGAATATCGACGTTGCTGACCGACTCGGCCGAGCCTGTGCCGTCAACTTCCGGGAATACCGGGTGGTCGGTGTCGAAGAAATTCTGGCCGTCAAAGCACAGCGTGCTAAAGCCCGCGGCCAACAGGGCAAACATCAGTTCGTCCGGGTGGCTAGCAGCAGCGCGGCCCATTTCCTCGAACATCGGGCGGTAAATGCCTGCGGCGTCGTCTTCAATGGCGGTGCGTGGAACGGCCACGGTGCCTTCAAATTTCTTGTTGGTGATGGAGTAGCCGTGGGCGGCCATGTCCTTGAGAACACGCGCGCCAATCCATTCACGCAGTTTCGGGAACTGGCCTAGCCAGCCGTAAGTGTTGCTCGCAGTGGTACTGGGCACCACCGTGGCAATTTCTTTGAACAGACCTGGCGCAGACGCCAAGCCGCGTTGGTAGTCAGCGCGGTAGCCGACAAACAATGCTTGCAGCAGTGCGGGGGTTACAACGGCCATTATTTAGCCTCCGGGTTGATCAAGCTGAGGTATTCCGCCTCGGACATACCGAGCAGGCGCGCGGCATCCTTTTGCTCGGAGTTGAGAGCAGTGGTGGTTTTTGGCAGCTCATCACTGAGCACCTGCTCGGTGACGGATGGCGCGGCTTTTACGAACTCGCGGAAGCGCTCCAGACCGCCTTCTTGGTTACACGCTTTGACGTGGTAATCCTTGGTGGCAGGGGTGATCTTGCCGGCCTTGAGCGCGGCGGTGATCTCGCTATTGATGGCGGTTTCCAGCTCTTTTTCGTCGCGCTGGGTCAGGGCCTGCTCGGCGTTTTTGGCGCGTTGCTCCAGGGCGTTGTAATCGCCACGCGGCACAAACAGTTGCAGGGACGGGGATTTCTCGCTGTTCAACGCCGTTTCTTTGGCATCTTTAAGCGCTTGAATTGCCGCCACGGCTTGTTCCTCCGTGGCGTTTTCAGGCAAGCCGAGGGCTGCCCGGATGGCTTCTGTGAGCATCGGGGGTTTCTCCATTGATGGGACTTGTTCGGCGTTAAGCGCCTTGATCAACAGATTCGGCTTGTTGGTTAGGCCGAAACTGGAGAAGCGGTGAATGCGCCCGGTGTCGTCATAGGTGAAGACGGGCGACAGGTAGCGGTATTCGCGTTCGCTGATGGCGTTGCGGGCTTTGGCCGTCCAGTCCACGCGGGCTTCAAGCGCGCCGCGCTCATTTACCCGGTACTCCCGCGCCCAGCCGGATGCCGGGGCATCATCGCCCTGGGGGGCTTTCAGCTCGGTGGCGTGCAGGTAGTCAAACGGCAGGTCAGCTCCCTTGCTATGCGCCAGGGTGTTGGCCATTACTTCGGCCGGGTCATACGTCCAGGTGCGGCTGTCGCGGCCAACTACGGACGGGCCAGGCGGCAGCACCTCGACCCATTCAGGCACATCAGCGCTCAGCTCAAAACAGAGGGCTGTGGAGGTGGCGCGATTGTGGGGGGCGTTTTGTGTGTTCATGCCGCTAGTTTCGGCGGCATGACGGGGGCGGGATTAGAGGAAGGGGTTCAGTAACTGGCTAGGGCTGGTAAGCGGGGCGTTACGCCGTCTGCGATCCGGCAAGGGCTGCCCAGGCTTCGGGTATGGCAGCGGGGTTTTCTTGAACCTGGCTCGCCAGCCTGGCTTGATCAGATAGATATAACGGAACTGCAACAAGTTCCGGCGCACAGCACGGTGCAAATTGCCCCGCAAGTACTCCCCACGCTGGCCAGCCTTCTTGTGCGCAGTGAGCAGCATTGGGTGATAGGCCTCACCGTCCAGCTCATAGAAGCTGGTGCGGTGGTGGCCCAGGTACAGGAAATTGGCCGCCTGGTACACCACGCCCCAGCCACCACAGCGCTCATCAGCAAACGATTGCACCCAGGCCACCTTTGGGCAGGCCCGCTTGATGAACTTGAACGCATAGCTCAGGGCGCGGCTTTCGCTGTTGCGCGGTGCTATGTCATCCAGCCACATACGGTTTAGCTCCAGGTACTGATCAACCTGGGTGCCTGCCACGATCTTCTGCGCACCGGCCACCGGGTTTAGCGCATAGCCAAACTGCAACACGCCGCGCATCACGCCCTCGACCCATACCCCTAAGTGGATATAGGAGTTCATAACGATGCGGCCTGAATAGTGATTGGCAATGATGATGCGGTTTGCCTCGGCGCGCGGGATCAACGCGATATAGAAGGCGCTGCATCCAAAGCCTGCAAGCGCCAACTGGCCATTGAAATAGCCGACCTGGTCAGTGGTCGGCGGTGTGTACTCACCCGGCTGGGCTGGGTGATGGTCTTTCTTTGTCGCCATGAGCTACCTCGGATCGAGGCGCTCTAAGGCGCTCTGGATTCGGGCAGCTCACGGCTGTCTGACTATTGATGACCCGGCAACGCGGGCACTTGATTTGCAACAAAGTGAAGCCAGCGGCTTTGGCCAGTAAACGGCCACAGCCACCGCAGCGAATATCAATCACGGCAAGCCTTTAACTGTATGTCTAAACAGTGTTAATTTGCCCGCGCTTCGTCGACGAGGCGGGGGCCTTAGCTGGGCTTGCAGGCTGGTTCTGCGGTTCGGCGGCCGGCCAAGGTGGTGGAACACCTCGGCCGGTCGGCCCTTTCTTATGGCCGCTAAGGGCGGCCAGCCTTTCTAGTTGTTCTTCACGCCACTCAAGGCGTCCCCCGATACTGCGTTCTCCTTTAGTTCGCCCAGCAAGTGCGAGGCGTGTTCCTTCGATATTGCATACCAGCGTCTCTCGCCTGAACGATCACAAGGGGCGTTAGACCCCCGTTAGAAACGCAAAACGCCACCAACCCCACACCTTGGTGGCTCCCTCGCCGCCAAACAGCGCTTAGACGGCGTTTTAGGCGGTGTTAGTTTCCGGCTGTTTTTCTTCCAGGAGCTGCTGTGCTCTGGCCTTCCTGGACACGGCTCCGGGGTTGTAGTCCCAGCCTGGCTCGATGCCTTTGGGCACGCTGACTACCTGGCCGGTGCGTTGGTTTATGTACTCCTGCATGCCCAGGTCGGGCGCTTCGGTCATGTACTTGCCAGTGCCAATAAGGCGCTCGGCCTCGCGCTTGCTGATCTGGCGCACCCAGCACTTGCAGCCCCAGCCGTTGGGTGGAAAGTGCGACTGCCACCACGGGTGGTCAGCTGGCAGGATGATCCCGGCCCAGCCCACATGCTCTGGCCGGTGCTCGCGGCTTGGCCCCAACTGGTACAGCAAATAAGGCTGCGTTGCCGTGGTGCGCTCGATGCGCTGCCACTGGCCGGCCGCATGAGCCTGGCGCAGGTTTACGTCATAGATGGTGCGCAGGCGGCGCGGGCTGCCCAGTTGCACCTCGCGGGTTTCGCCACTCAGCGGATCGAGAAGCTCACCACGGCCCCACCAACCCAGCTTCTCCAGCAGCGGCTGCAACTCACGCTTGAACTGGGCAAAGGCCTGACCTGACTCGATCATTTCATCGACGTGCGAGCGGATCGCTTCCAGGATGTCCAGGCGCATGGCCTTGGCCACCGTCCAGGACGTGGCGTGTTCCTCGGCCCATACGTCGCGGTGATCAAAGCCGACCTTGATACCCTTGGCGCGGAAGTACTCCAGCGCATCCTTTGGCACTGGTACGGGCACATGCTCCTTGGTTGGGCCACTCACAGTGCGTCGCCTGCATCGCCTTGGCCGCGCGCCTTAAAGGCCGCGCGGGCGAGCTGCTCGATCAAGACGCTATCGTCCATCTGCTCAAGCAAGCCGGCCAGGCCAGCGCGGAAGGCATCGAAGTCGTCAGAGTCCTTGGCCAACTGCAACACCGGATCAAGCACCGGCCGCATCACAGGCACCCAGTCGGCGGCCGCCTCATCTACAAGCATGTCCAGGCTGTCGCGGGGCTTTCTGTTCCTGGTTGAGCGCCTGGCGGTGGCCACCGCATCGCTGGGCAGCTGCAGCGCTGTTCGGTATTGAGGGCAGGTGCTGCAACTGGCTGCTGGCCCGTAGGCTTGAGCAGCTGCGCGCCATCAGCCGGGGCGGATAGGCCGAACCGCCCCAGAATCGCCGACTGCTCGACTTGCAGACCGCGATCAATAAACGGCGTCAGGGCATCGGCCAGGGCCTTCAAGTCCTCTGGCTCTGTGACCTGGAATGCGACGCTCGGGTAGTTTTCCTGAGGGCCGAAGTTGTGATCGACAAACACGCGCACCAGATCGCGGTTGATCGTTGCGGCCAGTTGCTTGGCGTCGGCCTTGAGAATGTCGAGGCGCACATCGTTGTGCACGGTGGCCTGGCTCTGGCTCGACCCATCATCGGTGGTCATGGTCTGGCCGAGTACGGCCTTACTGACTTGCCTGTCCAGCCACTCGGCCAGGCGCGCGAACAGTTCGGCACCGCCTGTTGAGTTGGCGATCTCCTGAAACTCGATGAGCATTTCTTTCGGCAGCACGGCCGCCGCGTCGGCGGCGAGCTGGGCCACTGCGCGACGTAGCACGGCAATATCGTCCGGCTTAGCACCTGGGCCATAGCGGCCAATGCGCAGCGGCATGCCAAACAGCTCGGTGTAGCGCATCCAGTCCTTGAGGCTGAATGCCTTGCACATATACGACACGGCCACCAGGCGCGCCAACCCGCCACGGATCGGCAGGCCCGACTTTAACTTGGGGATATGGATAATCATCCGGCCGGGCGGAATCTCGCGACCTTCGCCGGCTTCCTCACGGATCAGCAGCTTACGGCCGGTCAGTTTGTCGAACTGGAACCAGCGCGGGTCACGGTGATCGTATTTCACCGGCCACAGCTGCTCGCCTTTCAGCTCCCAGCCGGGCTCTACAGCCGAGAAGCCTTTACCCAAACCATCGAGCAGATCGCTCACCAGGTCGGAAAACTCCGGGGCATCTACCAGCTTGCGCACAGCGTCGGCGATTTCCTCTGACCGGGCATCCTCGCCACCGGCCTCAACACTGACCGGCACGCCCGCTACAGCCCGCTTACGGGTGCCCAACACCGAGGCATAGTGCAGGTCTTTCTCTTCCATCTCTTCGGCGAGTACCAGGTACTCCAGGATGTCGCCGGTAGCAGCGTTCTGCAGGATGGTGCGCAGGCGCGCCGGGTCGAGCGACGACGATACCGAATCAACGCCCCAGGCCTGGTGAACGCCGGTTGTAGTGGCCTGGATCACCTCTTGCAGCATGGACTTTTTCGGGAACGGCTTACCGCTCGCGTCCAGGATTGGCGACTCATCCATTACAGAACACCTCCAGCCGCCCAGGTATTCACCGGGTCGGCGTTGTCATCATCGAATCCGGGTTTGTTGTTGCGGTCAGGGCGCACGGGTTCATAGCCATAGCTTTCAACTTCAAGACGTGTGGCGGCATAACCCAGTGCCAAAGCAATCGCGGCGTCGCCGTGGCGCTGGCCACCTTCGCCCTGGGTGCGGCTCTTACCGAGCTTGAGGATGCCGTCGATCATCTGCAGCGCTCGCAAGTCATCGAGCACCAGGGCATCGCGCGGTATCTCCAGCAAGGCGTCCTCAAAAGCCGCCTTAAACGCTGGCATGTTGTCCATATACCAGCGGTCGGAGAGCTTCACTTGCTGGATGCAGCCGCCATAACGGTGGCCAGCGGCTTCGGCCAGATACCCGCCGTTGCCGGTGGCATCCATGGCCCCACCCATCAGGCGTGGTAAGCGGTCGACGATGTAGAACAGCACCTGTTCCTGTTGGCGATACGGCATATTGCGCAGCTCGACCAGGAACGGCACACGGCAACGCAGATCGAGGCCGACCGCATAGGGCGCGATCACAGTCAGGTCGCCGGTACGGCCGAAGTCTTCACCAAAGGCATGCAGCTGCTGCGGATCGAGTAGCTTGAGCAGGGGCAGCAGCTCGCGCTCGCACCAGTCACGAATCTCGGCCTCACGCAGGCGCTCATCCCAGTGGGTGAACTCATCCGGCATTTTCAGGCGCACCACTGGCGCTTCGACCATGCGCGACTCGACCAGGGCGCGCGACAGTGCAGCGCCTGCCGACTCGGCCGGGATGCAATCCAGCTCCTCGGCCGCACCGTCGCCATAGAACGCATACACATCAGCGACCCAGGCGTCCTCGGCGGCCTGCGTCCACTCTTTACCCAGGCGCATGCACACGCGCCGGTACAGCCCATGGGCCACCGCATCGCGAAAGGTAATGCGCTGCACCACGCCCTTGCGCTTACCCGCGCGGATGTCCTGAATCAGGGTGTTAAAGGCGTTCTTCACCCCGTTATGGGTCGAGATAACGCGCAGCTGGCCGCCCCAGATCAGCAGCGCCAGGGCGGCTTTTAGCACTTCATCAAGCTGTTCGTGGAATGCCGCCTCATCGAGCACCACCCGACCTTGTCGACCGCGCAGGTTGGACGGCCGGCTGGTCAGCGCCACGATACGGTGGCCGCTGCCTGGGAAGGCAATGCCGAACGTTTTGATGTGCTTGTCGCCATCCTCCCAGATGCCTTCCTCAATTTCGCTGGCGGCGTGGTTGAACATCCGCGCCCACATTGCACAGGCCTGGATGTACTCAATGGTCATGTCCTGGTTGTAGGCGATGTAGTAGGTATTCATCCCGCCCGCGTCCTTGGCCGAGGCGGACAGCAGCACATCGTCTGCCGCTTCGGCCCAGGTGAGGCCGGTGCGCCGGCTTTTCTCGATGACCACCAGCGGGCCTTGCTCGGCGAGCCACTCCTGCTGGTACGGCAGCAGGACGGCCGGCACATCCAGGTCGGCGGTATTGGGGATTTGCTCGGCAAGGTTCACTTGGCCACCCCAAGGATCTCACGGCGCATCTCGGCCACGGTATCGGCGGTGAGGCCTCCTTTTTTGGCGATCTTCTCCACGGCATTAGCGGCGACTTCGGCACGCTCACGCACCTCGGCTTGCCATTTTTTCTGCACAACGGATGCGCGGCCCAGCTCGGCCACGGCCTTGGCCATCTTCGCCAGATCGACCTTGCCGTCCTGAGCCATAAGGCTGTTGAAAATCTGTTCCTGCACCAGGCGCATCAACGCTTCGTTGACTGCACCCTCATCATCAGGGGCGGCCGCTACCATGGCTTTTGCCTGCTCGCTGGCTGTCCTCAACGCGGCCAGGCGGCCTTCGAAGTTCTGGCCATATTCGTGCAGCGCTGATTTGCCGATGCTGTGGCCGCGCTCAGCCAAGGCAGAGGACAGCAGCTCGTATTGGCTGAAATTGTTCTCGATCAACGCCTGGTCAAGCCACGCCTTTACCTCGGGCGGGAGCGCCAGCACCTTGCTTCTAGGTGGCATAGGTCAAGCGCTCCAGTATTTTTCCGGGCGAGCAATGCCTGCATTGCATTCGATGGTGTACTCGGCGATATCCACTCCATAGTGGGTCAGGCCACAGACCCACGGGCCGGACGGCTGTTTCTTCAGCGTTACCAGGCGGCGGTCGTGCAGGTAGTCCAGCTCGCGGCGCAGCTCCAGCTGCGTGGCGTCTGGATAGATTCCCTGGATGGTAGACAGCACCACCGCCTCATGCGGGTCAACCGGGCGCGAGGTATTCAGGGTCAGCAGGATGTACCAGCGCAGGGTTTCCCGGCGTGCTTTGGCTGCATCGATCATTGCGCGTTCCTTTTGAGCAGGATGTTTTCAAACTTGAGCGCCAAGCCATCCAGCTTGGCCTCGATCACAGACTGGCCACGCACCCAATCCTCGCGCCGGACATATTCCAGCGGCAGTTCAGCCTTGAAGTGGAGGAACGCGCGGTCCAGTTTCTGCAATGCTTCCGCGTCCTTGTCCTGACGCTGCAATACCTTGGCGAAGCTATCTTCCCAGTGTTGGCTGGCGATCTTTCGCGCCTCATCCTGGCCAGCGAAACGCTCACCAAGACGCTTCTCGAACTGCCAGAGCAGCAACTTGACCAGCCCGGTGATGATCGTGGCGAACACACCCATCAACGTGGCGGCGGTGCCTAAATCCATTTGCATCAGTGCGTCTCCTGTACGGCATCAATCAGAAGGTCAAGCTGCGCGGCGGTGTTGCGGCACTGCTCGGCGTAGCGAGTGTGGTGCTCCAGGACGTCGCGCTGGCTGATGCCTGAATCGAGTTGCTCAGCGGCTCGGCCTTCGGCGACTTGCGCAGCAGCTCGGCCGGTATCTGAGGCCGTGGGCATTCCGGGGGCGGCGGCTCCGGTTGCTTCGTCATAAACGCGCACCCAACCAGCAGTGAACACGCAAGCAGGCAGAGGCTTAGGCGGCGCGTCGAGGGCGTCACGATAGAGGTCGTTAACACGGGCAATCTCCCCTGTAAGGCGGTCTGTGGTTTTTCGGTGGGTGCGCTGCTGCTCGGCCAGGTCGGCGGCTAGCTTGTCGTTGTGGGCTTGCTCTTCCTGCAGGCGTTTGGCGGCTGCTTTGGCACTGGCGGCAGCGCGGCGGGTCATATCAAGTTGCGCCCCTGCATGCTCCAGACGCAGCTGTTCTAGGGCCAGCGCGCCGTCACTTTTGGCTTGGGCATGCCCCTGGTCGTAGGCATCTTGCAGAGCTGACAGAAAGAACGAGAGTGCAAGAAGTAATAGGCCAAGCCCCAAGCCTGCCTTGAACCAGGTCGAGCTGAAAGCGCTCATAGGCCCGCCTCACAAAGCTTGCGCTCGGCCGCACGGCGAAGCACTAGCCCACCCAGTTTGCGACCACCGGCGCTCACCCAGTAACTGAGCTGTGCGCAGGCTGGCTGGATACGGCCAGCCTGCAGATGCAGCAGCAGGGTCGAGTGGCGGCCACTCTTGAGCCAGACAAAGCCGTCTTTTACGCCCGGTTTGCCGGGGCCGACGTTGTAGATAAAGGACAGAAAGGCCGCGATGCTTTTGATATCCATGCTCGCGATAACCTTGATGGGCACCCAGCGTTCAAAAACCTCCGCTGCCTCCTGGAGCGCGAGCTGGGTTTTCTGGTCGCACTCGGCATCTGTCGCCACGTCGCCAAGGCGCACGCCATACGTCCAGCCCTCACAGATTGTCGGGATGCCTACAGGGTCGAGGTACGCCAGCAGGTTGCGACCTTCGTAATGGGCGACAACGGGTGTGGCGGCAACGATTGCCAGCGCGATGCGGCTTTTAATGCCCACGGGGTGCACCTCCGATCAGCGCGCGTAGCTCGGCCAGGCGCTGATTGCCGAACTCAGGCGCGGAACTGGTGTGGTGAATGACGCTGTTTTTGGCTTCGCGACGGGGGGCCGCTGGTGGCGTTTCGCGTGCGCTTTGCGCGCGACGGTCGATGTGTGCCCGGTAGCTCTTGACCTTGGCAAAGCCAATCCGCACGTATTCCTCTACCAACGGCCGCAACTCGGCTGGGCAGCGCTCCATCATCAATTGGCGCTGCGCCAACACCGGCTCGGCCAGAATGGCGGCGGCCAGGTCGCGCGGGTTGGGCTGGGATACGGGGGCTTGAATGTTCATGCCGCCATAGTCGGCGGCATGAGAGGGGAGGCTTTAGAGGATGGGGTTCAGCGGTGCGGCTAGGGTTTATGGCCGGATTGATAGCTGGAGCGTGCACAACCATTGCTGTCATAACTTACGTGAGTGACAGCAAGGTACTTATCTTTCCAGTAGGTGCTGCTACCGGCACCCTGCGCGCCATCATTGTTGGGCTTGCCATACATGCTTTCCACATCCTTGCGAGTCATGCCAGGCACCACCTCGCCACGCACTTTCGCGGTGCGTAGATCGCGATCAGACAACCCTGTAGAGCAAGGGGGCGGCGCGACTGATCCACCCACCACCGTAACCCCTCCAGAGGTAGGCCGGGGGGCTCGCATATCATCGGCCAGTTGCTTGAACTCCTGGCGCAGTAAGTCTCGCCGACTGCCTGGCTCCGGTGCCATCGTTGACGGTGTGCTGCTACCACTGGGGGCAGCATTGTGAGCCCGCACCACATCGGCCAGCACCTTTCCGTCCGGGCACTGCTGCTGAGTAAATGTCACTTTTCCTGAAGCATCCACACATTTGAACACGGTGGCCGCTTGAGCCGGCAGCGCTGTACAGCACAGTAGAGCAAGCAATAGACGCATGGTTCCCTCCTTAACAGTCAATGCAACTTTAACGCGAGACCCCTCGCAACCCAAGCAGGCGGCTAATCGAACAACCCTGATTGGCTGCTGCTCAAAGGCTGCTTGAGAATAATCCAGACGCGGCGATCACTCAGACGATACGTGCGGGCGAGCTCTGCAACCACCGTATTAGCGGAAACACCGTCACGCACAGCCTGTTCAAACTGGCGATGCATTTCAAGATCGCGCAACCGGCGTAGTGCCACGTCACACCGGGGAATGTACACATCATCACGCTCTGGCATGAGTTGTGTCAGCCGTTGCGCGGCCTCTTCGCCCACAATATCGGCCAAGGCGGCAACCCGCGCCTGCCCCGATGGGCCAAAGCCTTTGGCAAAGAACCAGGACGTGCCGCCAATTTCGTCTACCAGCTTCATCGCCGCTGGTAGCCCTGCAATGTCGGCAATACGGCGGACAGTCTCCGGCAACAACTCGCGTACCTGCTCAATATTCACTGTACAGGCCTCCCGTGGCGTTTGGCATCGTAGGTCAGTGCAGCAATCAGGCGGCGCAGCTGGTCGGCGTCGCACCACTCGACACGCTCAACCTTGAACATGCGCAGGGCCATCGCATCGGCATAGCTCCAGGGGCGATTAGCTTCGGCTAGGAAGGCCTCGATCTTGGATACCTGGGCGGCACGGTCAGGTGCTGGCTTGGGGGCTGCGCGTCGGGCTTTCTTCGCAGGGGCTGGCTTAAAGCCCAGGCGCTCAAACTCGGCCAGAACCTCACTGGTCTGACGCTTGTCCAGGTCTTTTGCCGAACGCACGCGGGCAATGCGAAACAGCAACGCCCGGTAGGTGTCGTCATCGAGGCCGAGCTGCTGCTTGGCAATATGGATTTTAGCCAGGCTCATTGCAGCCGCCCGCGACGCTTCAGAACTGACGGAGTTTCGTAGTAACACGCCTTGCAATGGGCGGCTAAGCCGTCCTTTCTCCGCGTTTCCCGGAAAAAGAACTCTTCGTCAGCAGGCCAGTATTCACTGCACTTGCTGCATAGCTTTTCCGGGCCATACCAGGCGGCTCGTTGAGTGGGCGTCGCATAATCGGCAGGTTGAACATTCATACCGGGTTCCTCGGGTTCATGGCATCGCGGAATGCCTGCGGGTCGCGCCTGGCCATGCCCGCCATGTAGCGGGTCATAAGCGTTATCACTTCCTCGACTTCCTCATACTCACCAACCTGCTGCATCAGCGCCCAGTCGGCACGGGTGCCCCGGTAGGTGGTCAGTTTTGTCACTTCCGCGCCCACACGCTCTCGATGCGCCGCGTCGCGGTTGCGCTTGTCCTGTTGGCGGTCGGCATCCTGCTTGCGGATGCGCTCCGTCCGTTTTGTCTTACTCATCTTGGCTGCTCATCAGTACCGGGCAACCACACCCGGCAGACCGTCGCCCTGGTGGGCGAGGTTTCGCTTAGTGCAGTGCTAGTGGCGCTTGCCCCTGGACACCATGGTTAAGCTGTACATCGCTGGCAGCACATAACCCAGCAGCTGCATCGTCCATGGCGCGCTGGCTCAAAGCCTTAGTTTTGGCATTGCGATCCACCGTCTTGCCCTTCTCGATCTCGGGGTGGTGCTTGAGCATGTACGCATCAGCGGCAGGCGATGGCTCAGCCCCTGCGAACTCGGAGACCTTGGAGCTGACTCCCCACACCCAGGCCTCGCAGAACTGATCGGCGCGCTTGGTTTTGGTTGTCGACTTACAGCGCTTGAGCGCCGTGCCGATGTAGTCGCGACGCGCCTGGCGTACCTGACGTAGCAACACTGCCATCGTGTAACTGGCCAGCTCGGCCATTTCACCGATAAAGCGCCACTCACCGAGTCCAGCCATAAACAGCAGGCGGCAGGCATAGGCTTTAGCCACCGTGCCGGCCAAGTTCGCCTCCCACTGCACGGGCTTCATTTTCGAGCCGCTCCGGGTGCCGTGCTCCTCGATGTCGATCATGTCCACGTCCGACTGTTCGAGCTGGTACTTCTCCATCAGCGCGCGGGCCTGGCGCATTGCTGCAGCGGCTTCGTGCGGGTTGCTGCTATTGGCCAGGCTCAAGCACTTCTTGATCTTGTCCAGGGCTTTCTTGTGATCCATGTTGCTCTCCGTACTCGGCTGCTCATCAGTACCCAGCAACCACGCTGGGCAGACCACCACCGGCTAGGCCGGGGCGGTTTCGCTTAGGGGTTCAGTGCGTCCTCCAGGGCTTTGCCGGTGGCCAGCTTGACCGTGACTTTGGCCGGGATCTCGATGGCCGCGCCGGTTGCCGGGTTGCGACCAGTACGGGCGGCACGCTGGCTGGCCTTGAGTTTGCCGAGACCGGGCAGCGGCACGTCGCTCCCGGCTTTAAGGGTGCGGGTGGCGATGATGGACAGACGGTTAAGCACCGCCTCGACTTGGGTTTTATTGATCGGCGTACCGCTTACACCCACTTCCTGGGTGATGGTGTCGATCAGGTCTTTTTGCGTCAGTTGCATGGTGATTCCTCGCTTAGTGCAGGGTTGGTTTGGGTTCGGTGGTAGTTGCATTGCGCTTGGCCTGGCACTTCGGGCACTGGCACGGCCGCTTGGCTGCCTTGTTCAATATTCCTTGGGCGACCTCGACCAGGCCTTTGGCGAGCAGCGCCGCTGCCGTTTCTTCGCCGCTGCCTTCGTGACGGATGGAAATGCCACCGTCCAGGTCGTTGATGGTGATGGTGTGTTGAGCCATGGCGTGGGCCTCCTAGCGTTGGTGTTTGAAGCTGATGTGATAATCGCGAGCCCTTTGGCGCACGGTCTTTTCGGTCATGTGCAGCTGCTTGGCGATCCACTTCGGCGGTTCGCCCAGGGCGGCGCGCGCCATGATCTGCGCGGCCTGCTTGGTTTCTAGGTCGCTGGCCGTATCTGGTGCTGGTTCAGGCTGCGGCTTAGCAGGCTCAACCGTTGCAGGTGCCGTTGATGCTGGTGCCGCCTGGAACAGGTGGGCGTAGACAGGCGTCTTCTCGGCGTTGATGACGAATACCGCTGGCGCATCGCTCATCTGGTAGCCGATCTGCTCGATCTTTCCGCCCTTGGCCAGAAACGCCTCGGTGGCCTGTTCAATGCGCAGTGCCTCGTTTTCCAGATGCGCGGAACGCTCCGGCAGTGGATGGTTGTGAGTTTCGTTGTAGCGCTGCATTCAAGCCCCCAGCGCCCGGAAACCCGGCCCATTGCGTTCGCCCAGGTACTGGATGTAGCGAGCAAGAGCGGTCATCCCTTCACGCTGACTCGCTGCCTCAGGGACACCAGGCACGAACAGCGTTTCGTTGTCGTGACGAGATAAGCGCGCCGTGACCTCGATGGTGTCGCGGACCTTTTGGTCTGTGCCCGTGGCGATTCCGATGGCTCCATCGGGCACAGACGAGCCGAACTGGATGTGCCCGGAGGCGAAGCAATAGGCGATGACTTTGGCGGTACTGGGCTTAGGCTCGACGGCTTGATCCAGGTATTCGATACCATCACGTGGGTGGTACGGGTTGCTGTGCTTCTCACCGTCCAGCTTGATCAGCAAGTGCGAGCCGCTGGCGCCGGTAATCGTTCCAGGCTTGCCGTAGGCATTGACCCGGCCGCCTTTTTTGGCCGCGACGTGGTAGTTGGTGCGGATGTATTCCAAGCTCATGTTTAGTCCTCCTCGGAACGCAGGCGCTCAAGCAATTCGGCCGCTTTCTCAGCCTTCGGGCCAGTGATAACCGTCACTAGGTAATCGCTACCGCTGTTCAACTCCAGGTGCACTACGTCGAAGACATCCGCCTCGCTTTTTTCAGCGTCATCAAGCAGATTGAGCAAAGAGGTGCTCGGCCAGGTCATTTTCGTCAGAAGTCCCATCTCACACCCCCGCAATATCAAGGCTGACCGTCTTGTAAGCCCCGTCTTTCTGGCGCTCCTGCACTCGGACATAGATCGCTTTGCCAGATACGGCCAGGCTGTCCTTGACCGCCTCCATGGCCTTTTTCCACTCGGGGTCATCGATCTCTATCCGCATCATTTCGGCAACGCGGGAAACGCTGATTTCGCCCTGGCGATTGAGGCGAAATGCATTGGTAGCGATGGTGACCAGGTGCTTGTTCGATTCATCGCTCCAGGAGCGGATGCACTCGAATACCTTGGCCTTGGCGACCTCCATTTCCTCTGTGTAGGTGATGCGGTCTGCGGAGACCCGTTGCACCCTGTAGCTGCCATCAAAGCTCGTGAGCGTGACGTTGCCCTTCGGCCCGCCAAGCTTCATGTCGTACTTCTCGCCCGCGATGCTGATGAGGTCATCAATATCAGCCAGGGCTTTGGCTTTCAGCACCTTGAGTGCGGCGCTAAGGGTCACTGCCATGGTGGCGATTTCGGTCACAACTCCATCGCGCAGCTTGTCCTGCTCTCGGATCTCGGTTTCGTGCACCAAGCCGCCTACGGCGTTGCGCACCCAGCCTTCGGGGATCTGAATTTGTTGTGCTTGCATGTAATTGTCCTCAGTGAAAAGTCAGGTCGATGCCAGCCGGGGCGGCGGTGTTCAGGTTGTCGCGGTAGCTAATGGGTTCGCGCCATTCCAGAAATACGCCCTGAAACAGCGCGGTGAAGGCGGTGCTGCCCGCCGTTGCGCGGCGTGTGAGCCCAAGCACCTGGCGCTGGCTCACCAGACGGCGGCCGGCTTCGTGGTCGATTTCCAGGCGGTTGCCCTGCAGGTCAATGCGGTGCAGGCGTACGCCCTGGCGCTGTAATTCGCGGCAGGCTTGGTTGAAGTTGGCGACCTGGGCGCGGTGGTCCTTGGTAAGCACTTTCAACGGCCGTTCAGTGGATGCGTGCATGGGCGTTCTCCTGGGCGGTGCAGGTGGGGTTGTTTGCGCAGAACTGGCAGGCGCGCCAGTGCTGCATCGCGCTGGGGTTGTGGGTTGGCGCTGCTTTTTCGCGGTAGCTTTGGCACTGCGCGCTGGTGACAACCTCGCCCAGGGCCACGCAGTCCAAACGGCCCAGCACATCCATTACGCGGCGTTCAACGCCAGCCGTGCTGGGTGATGGGTAGCGGTTGGCGAGCACCAGGCTTACAGCGGTGCGGCTCATGCCGATGCGCTGACCGGTTTTGGTCATGTTGCTGCGGGCCACCTCGGCCCCCAGCAGTTGCACAAACAGCGGGGGCTGCTCGCCCCAGGCTTCAAGGCGGACGGCGTTCATTCGTCCACCTCGGCTGGCTGGCGATAAACCACTTCACCCAGGTTGGGATCGAACACCTGACCAACGCGCTGGATCATCGGCGGTCGTGGGCCGGTGTCTGCACCATGGGCCAGGCGGTAGCGCGCCATGGTCGCAGGAGTGCCGGGCTTACCGACCACAACCAGCACCAGGTACTCGGCTTTATGCAGCCATTGCAGGTAAGACCTGGCCGTGTTCAGGCTCACGGCCTCGCCGCAGGCAAGGGTGCTCTGCACCAGGTCGCGGGCGTCCACTTCACGCAGGATGCGTAGGCTGCGCCACATGGCCTCGACCCCGCGCCCTTGAGTGTTGAGCGTGCCGTCGCGGTTGAGCTTCGGTGCTTCGGCTCCTACGTCCTTTTGCAAGGTGTAGGTCGCAGCAGCGTAAGTTTTGCCGTTCTTCAGCACGTAGCCACCAGCAATCAGGCAACGCAGGAAGGTCAGCACGGTGTCGTCTTCAACCTTTGCTGCTCGGGCCAGGCTGTACACGCTGGCACCGTCACGGCACTCGCGCAGGGCTTCCCAAATGCGCTGGCGGTTGCTTTTGCCGCCCAGCATTTGCAGGTCAGCGGGCTTGCGTCCTGTCGCCATTACACCCCCCTCCGTGGCGGCTGACCGTTGTACCAGCCACGCTTAGCCCAGGTGGCCAAGTCCATGCTGTTCAGACCCAGCGCCTGGGCTTCGCTGTGGACGCGGTACAGGTTGACCGCCACGCGGCGCAGGCAGCCTTTGACCTCGCGGTGCAGGTCGGCCAACAAATCGTCAGCCATGCTCACTTTCGGGTAACTAACGCGGGCCAGTTGTTGCACATCCACTGTCGTGGCAGGTTGGGCTGGTACCCACTCCAGCACGCGGTTATGCAGGCGCTCCAGCTTGGCCAGGCTGGCGGGCACGCGCTCTTCACCGATCAGCACGATGGTGCCCTGGCTGGCGTTATAGAGGTCGGTCAGGACGTTGGCGGCGGCCTTGTCCAGCAGGTACTGCACGTCATCAACAATCAGCGGGCGACCGCTGCGGCTGAGTTGCTCGGCGATCTGGTCAACCATCTCGCTCAGGGTGCGTCCTGGCAGGATGCCCATGTCGCGAAGGATGGCCAGCAGAAAGGCCTTTTTCGTCCAGGTGTCGCGGCACTCAACGTAGTACGCGCGGTGTTGGTTCGCCGCCCAGGTGGCAGCCACCGACTTACCAAGGCCGCTGGCCGCATACATCACGATCAAGCCTGGCAAGCCCTGCGGACGCAACATGGCGCGCTCGATGGCGCTGGCCAGCAGGCCCACATTGGTCAAAGGTACGATTTTAGAAACACTCATTGTTGTAGCTCCCTTGGTCAAGCGCGGGCCTGTTCGTCCGCGAATTCATACATGCGTTGAATGGATTTGAAGTCTTGGTGCTTGGGGTAGTTGGCGTGCCAACGCGCTTCGTCGTCGGTCAGTTCGCCGCCAGTGGCCTGGCGTCCGTCGAGTTCTTCCCAGAGGCGGTAGCGGGCCATGGAGTCGCCGGGAATCACGAACTCCGGCTCGGCCTGCCCCAGTCGGGCGGTGTATTCCTTGGCCTCGACTAGGCGCTGCTGGTAAATCCCGTCATCGGAGGTAGGCCGCTCAATCACGCGCACCTCGACCTCTTTGCCGGTGAGCGTTTCGCCCTTGGTGCCCAGTCGTGCCAGTTGGCCCTTGATGCGTGTGTCCTGTTTACGCTCAAGCTTGGTGAACACGGGGCGCACATTGCCGTTGAGTACGGCCTCACCAATGTGTTCGCCGTCCAGGCTGAAAATGCCCACTTGCTTGGCATCGCGGTAATCCCAAGCAACGCGTACTTGCTCGCCATGCAGGGCCACCAGATCCTGGAGAAAGTAGATGCCGCCGTTAATGCGCACCTGGCCTCGGTCAACAAACCGCACTTCTTGCGGCCGCGTCAGCGAGGTCACCAGGTCAAGCGATGCTGTCAGCGGCTCGAAACCTTCCATCACGGCTGCGGCCCAGGCTTCGTTCGGCGTTTGGTGGCGCACCCTTCCGGTCTGCGGGTCGCGGGTTTTCGGCAGGCCACGGTGTGGATGGTCGTTGTAGGCATCCAGGGCGGCAGCCAGGCGCGGCCAGAACTCGAACAGGGTGGGGATTTCTTTCGGCTGCTCACCGGCCTTGAGTGCCTTGCGGCTGATGCGGTGCACGCGAGTACCCGCCTGCTTGTCCATATCAGCACCGATATAGCTGTCGAATTCTTTCGCCAGGCGCACCAGGATGGTTCTGTGCGAGCGCTCGATAACGCCACGGGCTTGGCTGTTGTAGGGCAGTGCGTTGGTCATGCCACCACCCAGGCGGTCAATCACCTCACGCACCTGGGCGTTGTCGAAGCCCGACCCGTTGTCCACGTAGAACTCGCGGAACATGCCGCAACGGGCAATGCCGCTGCACAGCATGTCCAGCGTGGCCAGCGCCGACTCGGCCAGGTTGATGGCGTAGCCCACGACGCGGCGGGTGCGCCAGTCCAGGCAGGTGGTGATCTCTGGCCGGAAGGCTTTGCCGGTTCTCGGGTCAATGACCTCGGCGTCGAACTTATGGCCGTCCGCCACCCATACATCATTCGGCCACAGGTGGTCGCTGCCCAGGCGGTGGAATGCCTGGAGCGACTTCAACTCCTGCGGGCTCATGCGGCCGGCTTCGCGAGCCTCGGGGCTAAGCTTGGCCAGAAACCGCCGCACCGCATGAATGCTCGGGCAGCCTGGATTCTCAGCGCTAAACGCGGCATAGGCAGCTTCGGCACTGGGCTTTTGTGGACGCTGGTAGTGTTTGAGGAAAGCTGGGGCCCAGGTCGGCATGCTCATATCTGGCTTGCGCCGGGCCGGTGCCAGAGCAATCTCGCCATGCTTGCGAAAGTCCGCTAGCCAGCGCTTGAGGGTGCGCTCACTGAGGCTGCGGTCAGGGTTCTTGCGGTCGTTGGCACGCTCAACACGCTCAGCCAGGTAGGGGCTAAGCTGCCCATCACGGGCCAGGCCGACCAGGGTCATGATGGCCCGTTGCTGGCTGACCATCTGGCTCATGCGCTCAAGTTCGCGAATGAGCACCACCCGCGCACCCATCACATCGCGTTGATCATCGTTTAAGCGTGACGCTGAAACGGCATCACGCTTAGGCACATTGAGCGTATGTACTACGCTCGGAACGGTATCGGCCTGCGGTTGTTCCTGCTGCACCAAGCGCGCCAGTAGGCCCGCCTGAGTTTCGACAGGTAGCACTGCGAAGGAGTATTCACGGCCACCGCCTCGACCTAGACGCAGTTGCGCCTCCCAGTCTTCACGCTTCGCAAGGCGGATAAGCCCGCTAACAGATGCTGGCATGCCCGGTAAGCCGACAAGTTCCTGGGCGGTGAACCACTTACGCATGGTCACCACCTCTATATAGGCGGGGGCTCAGTTCTCGGTTAGGTTGGACGGTGCCAACCAAACCCACACCAACCGAGGAACCCCCAATGAAAAAGCTAACAGGCGACGAACCCTTCACACTGGAAGCTGCCAAGCAGTGGCTACTTACCTTGGAAGACCAGTTGTATTTCGCCCGGCGCAACGCCTTTGCCGCGAAGTTCGTGACAGGCAATTTGCTCATGCGCTTGCACAGAGACGGAGTGATCGATACAGCAGCGCTCATTGCTGATCTCCATCCGGCTTGCGATCGCCTCGAACCATACGAGTCACGCGCCGCCAAAGACTTTCTTTCAGAGTTACTGGAGACGCTTTACCTAGATGCTCCTCCGACCATAAATTGAGGCATTGGGACGGGGCGCAGCCTGGCTCTGTACGTGAATCGCGCGGGATATAAATCCGCGGTCGGTCAGTTGCACCACTCTTGGTTTGTGCAAGCAACTTCCCGGCTACTTGCTTGAACCGAGCCGCGTCCCAGCCTTCTACCAGCGCCAAATCCAACAGAGCACGCAGCGCGACCAGTTCATCGGCCGGACGTGCAACATCAGCCTGGAATGCCCCTGGCTCGGCGGTGCGCTGCGCTTCTGTTGGCAGGACGTGCAAGGCATATTCGCGAGCTTTAGTGCCCGTGCGACGTTTTGACGGCCAACCTTCGCGCTTAGCTCGAAGGTTGACCCCCTGCGGCGTGCTCGGCAGTCCCGGCAACCCAGCCAATTCCTGAGCGGTGAACCACTTACGCATGGCCTTCACCCTTACCCGCAGCCTTATAAGCAGCGACCAGACCACACACCATACTGGTGGCATCAAAGGTTTTACCTGCTGCCACCCAGGCCGCGCGGACGGTCTCGTCAAGACTCATATCCGGCGCGACGACAGTCGCCAGCGCCGTTGCTTCATCCAGAAGACGAGTCGCACCCCAGCGTTCGAGCAGGGCCAACGTAAGCATTGCCTGCAGTGGATGCACCACAGCCTCCCAGCCGTCATGCCCCTGTCTTTTTAGAGCCTTGCGTGCGTGGTGAACCAAGCGCTGCATTTGCTCGGCAAGACGCCGTTCGTGCGCTGCAAGCATCTTGGGGCTGGTGATTACAGGTTCTTCGCTCATTGCTGCTCTCCCATCAATCGCTTGAGTTCCCGCGCCTGGCGCGCCGACTCATCACGGGTACGCTCCAGGCGGCCCAGTTCGGCCAGCAGGGCATCGCGCCCATAGGCCACCCGGCCACCGCGCAGCGCTACCTGCCAGTCGGTCAGCAGATGGCTGGCGCACACCTCCTCAAGCAGCGTCGCTCTATAAAAAGGCAGGTTGTGGTCAGTGCGTGCCGGGCTGGCCCAGGCGTCGAGCATGTTCTTGCTCACGTCGTCGCCACTCAGGCGCGACATACGGGCGGCAATCTCATAGCGATCCAGCTCGGAGCCTTTCAGCATCTCGCTGACCAGCTCGCTTACCTGGGCGGCATAGTTGCCGCAGCCCGGCACGGTCAGCACCGCGCGTGGTACTTCGAAGATGTCTAACGTGCGGTCGTCTTTTCCGTGGCGCATGTCTAGGCCTCCGCGCCGGTTTTACGGTGCCCTAGGGCACAAGCTGGGTTATGCTTTTGCATACGCGCTGGCATAGCTTCTGGGCGCTTGGTGCGGATACGGTTTGGGGTGCCATCGGCATTCCAACGCTCCGGCCAGAGCTTCTCGACCTTCAGGTCAAGGGCCTTGGCGATTGCCCGTTCCATGCGCGGATAAGCAGTACGCTTCACGTTTTTGAGGGCTGGGCCGGATACGTGCAGCTCTCGGGCGAGTTTGGCCAGTGACGTACCGTTGGTGCGGAGCTGGTACTTGATCCATTCCCAACGCAGGGCGGGGTCAAGGGGGATATCGGCTGTGTTCATGCTTGGCGTCCATTGCAACCACCTGGCAGGGTGGTTTTTTGGGGTGTTTAACGTTTCTTACGACACAAGAATGCAGTCAAATTAAGATGCTTGCAAGCAAATATGAGTGGTCAATGTTTAGTTTTCCGGCAAATTTGATTGCCTTTGGAGAAATCCCAATAAAATCAATTGCTTATCGTTTGTTTGACTTTAGTGACCGGGCGTTGGCTCTTGGTCAAGGTAAGCCCTATGAACTTTGACGGCTTCGAGATCAGGCTAAAGGAAGCTATTGGCGCTCAGACCCCGTATGCATTCGCCAAAAAGTGCGGCATATCCGAGAGCCTTGTACGGAAATATTTGAGTGGTGGTTCCCTGCCGAGCATTGAGCGGGCCTGGGTGATGGCTAGAGCAGCGGGGGTTTCGCTTGACTGGCTAGCTGACGGAAGCAGCTACGTCGCTAAAGATGTTTTAGAGCAGAAAGTATGCGTTGAGGACGATGTCTATGCCTTCGTACCCCTCTACGACGCCCGCTGCAGTGCAGGCAACGGCGCATGGAATGAGCGTTCCCGCGTCCTGGTGCAGCTGTCGTTTACGCGCTATAGCCTGCGCAAGAAGGGCCTGACGCCCGCTGACCTGGCGTGCCTTCACGTAGATGGCGACTCGATGACAGGCCTGCTGGAAGACGGCGACACGGTCATGATCGACCAGAGCCGCAATGCGCTTGAGGGTGAGGGTGTTTATGTGGTGCTGCTCGATGACCACCTGTACGCCAAACGGCTACAGCGCGACTTCGATGGCTCGGTGCGCATCATCAGCCACAACAAGGAGTACCAGCCGGTGATCGTCCCCAAGGATCGCCTGGCCGAGCTGCACATCGTCGGCCGCGCGGTATGGGCAGGCGGCTGGCTGATTTAATGCGCCGCTTAGAGCTGTGCCATAACCGCCGCAAAAACCGCCTAGGTGGCCGTTTTGCAGTTTTGGCACTGTTCCGGCCCGCCGCCAACGGCCTACCGGCCTTAACCCCGCACCATGCCTGGCCGCCCGCCATCACCCGGCATCTTCCGGCACGCCTCCCGGCCTGTGCCAATACTCCCACT